>NZ_BOPZ01000136.1 GCF_018332455.1 Clostridium polyendosporum | reverse complement strand
GAGGTGTAAGCATGGTAACATGTTAAGCTGACTGATACTAATAGGTCGAGGGCTTGACCAATAAAAAGGCTAAAACTTATGTGCAATTTTGATGGAATAAAATTCATCAACAATCTGGTGATGATGCTTTTAGAGGATACACCCGTTCCCATACCGAACACGATGGTTAAGCTCTAAGAGGCCGATGGTACTGCACGGGCG
>NZ_BOPZ01000135.1 GCF_018332455.1 Clostridium polyendosporum | reverse complement strand
TGAGTTTTAATCTTGCGACCGTACTCCCCAGGCGGGATACTTATTGTGTTAACGACGGCACGGAAGGAGTCGATACCTCCCACACCTAGTATCCATCGTTTACGGCGTGGACTACCAGGGTATCTAATCCTGTTTGCTCCCCACGCTTTCGAGCCTCAGCGTCAGTTACAGTCCAGAAAGTCGCCTTCGCCACTGGTGTTCTTCC
>NZ_BOPZ01000134.1 GCF_018332455.1 Clostridium polyendosporum | reverse complement strand
TATACTAAAGTAGTCTTTTACAACTACCAGTTTTGGTTCTCTTACAAAGAATAATTCTTTGGTTTTACCAATTTGGCTTTACATTTACTTATGTGCAATTTTCAAAGAACAAAATTTTGAAAGACTTTTGGTCTCTCAAAATTAAACAGAGGAATTAAAGCAATTCATTCGATAGCTCGCTATATTATTGTAGTTAATCTTAACAT
>NZ_BOPZ01000133.1 GCF_018332455.1 Clostridium polyendosporum | reverse complement strand
ATCTTTAAACCGTCTTATTCTATTTTGACTTATTGTAGATGCATCTGGAATTTTTTCTGTAATTGAATATCCTAAAAACCATCTGTATGCTAAATTCACCTCAATATCTTTAACTAGTTGCCTTTCGGAGCGTATGCCATAAAGATATCCTATGAACAACATCTTAAATAATACAACCGGGTCAGTCCCTGGGCGTCCATTTGTATGA
>NZ_BOPZ01000132.1 GCF_018332455.1 Clostridium polyendosporum | reverse complement strand
AACAATAAGGGTTGCGCTCGTTGCGGGACTTAACCCAACATCTCACGACACGAGCTGACGACAACCATGCACCACCTGTCTTCCTGTTCGTCCCAAAGGGACGAACTTCCCCGGTTAAGGGTAATTCAGGAGATGTCAAGTCTAGGTAAGGTTCTTCGCGTTGCTTCGAATTAAACCACATGCTCCGCTGCTTGTGCGGGCCCCCGTCAATTCCTTT
>NZ_BOPZ01000131.1 GCF_018332455.1 Clostridium polyendosporum | reverse complement strand
GGTGTCGCAGTCAGGCTCCCTTCTGCCTTTGCACTCTTCGAACGATTTCCGACCGTTCTGAGGGAACCTTTGGGCGCCTCCGTTACTTTTTAGGAGGCGACCGCCCCAGTCAACCTGCCCACCTAACAATGTCCCGTCACCAGCTTCATGGTGTCCGGTTAGAATCCCAGTACTGTCAGGGTGGTATCCCAAGGTCGACTCCACATCCCCTAACGAGAAT
>NZ_BOPZ01000130.1 GCF_018332455.1 Clostridium polyendosporum | reverse complement strand
CTTGCTACCCGTGAACGGGTCTTGATTATCAAATGTTAACTGTTCTCCAAGTTGATCTTCTTTTAATTGTTTTTCTATATATTCCTTTATCTTTTTTGCATCCTTACCTACAGTGTTGGATAAGTCAGAACCCTTTCGGGTTCCTTCTCTCCTAAGAACCGTGCTTGAAGGTTTCCCTTCACACGGCTCACGCATTCTTAACCTTCAAATCTTTCATTTGCGTCA
>NZ_BOPZ01000129.1 GCF_018332455.1 Clostridium polyendosporum | reverse complement strand
GTATGGCGGAGACTATAGAAGTCAACATTTTGATTCAAAATCTCATTTGTATTCTTTACTTTATTCTAATTTAAAGAACTGCAAGAGTTTAAGGGAAATACAAGCTGAAGTAAGAAGTAAATTGTAATAAAAAGCTAAGAAGTTTAATCAATGTTCCAAGTGTATCTCAATTCTCGCGTAAAAACGCATCGCGTGATTATAGAATATTTGAGGATATATTTTATAA
>NZ_BOPZ01000128.1 GCF_018332455.1 Clostridium polyendosporum | reverse complement strand
CTCGCTACATACCGTAACTCGTTGGCTCGTTCTACAAAAAGCACGTCATCGCACTCATAAGGTGCTTTGACCGGTTGTAGACACACGGTTTCAGGTTCTATTTCACTCCCCTCTCGGGGTTCTTTTCACCTTTCCCTCACGGTACTTCTTCACTATCGGTCATCAGGTAGTATTTAGCCTTGGGAGGTGGTCCTCCCTGCTTCCCACAAGGTTTCACGTGTCTCGT
>NZ_BOPZ01000127.1 GCF_018332455.1 Clostridium polyendosporum | reverse complement strand
CTCCGAAAGGAGGATTAATACCGCATAATGTTGTTGAATCGCATGATTCGATAACCAAAGGAGCAATCCGCTATGAGATGGACCCGCGGCGCATTAGCTAGTTGGTGAGGTAACGGCTCACCAAGGCGACGATGCGTAGCCGACCTGAGAGGGTGATCGGCCACATTGGGACTGAGACACGGCCCAGACTCCTACGGGAGGCAGCAGTGGGGAATATTGCACAATGG
>NZ_BOPZ01000126.1 GCF_018332455.1 Clostridium polyendosporum | reverse complement strand
TAAATAAACTTATTTTTACTAAACATACCTTTTTTATGAGGGAATCTTCTATAAGCAACTACAGGAATTATTTTTCTATCTGTTATTCCTTTAAACATAGGATTAGTTGAATAACCAGCATCTAAACCTATGTATTTAGGCTTTATATCAAAAGTTTCATTAATTCTATCTATTCTTTTTAGTATTGGATCACTATCGCTTACGTTACCAGGGGTAACGTGGACGTC
>NZ_BOPZ01000125.1 GCF_018332455.1 Clostridium polyendosporum | reverse complement strand
TAAATAAACTTATTTTTACTAAACATACCTTTTTTATGAGGGAATCTTCTATAAGCAACTACAGGAATTATTTTTCTATCTGTTATTCCTTTAAACATAGGATTAGTTGAATACCCAGCATCTAAACCTATGTATTTAGGCTTTATATCAAAAGTTTCATTAATTCTATCTATTCTTTTTAGTATTGGATCACTATCGCTTACGTTACCAGGGGTAACGTGGACGTC
>NZ_BOPZ01000124.1 GCF_018332455.1 Clostridium polyendosporum | reverse complement strand
ATCTTTAAACCGTCTTATTCTATTTTGACTTATTGTAGATGCATCTGGAATTTTTTCTGTAATTGAATATCCTAAAAACCATCTGTATGCTAAATTCACCTCAATATCTTTAATTAGTTGCCTTTCGGAGCGTATGCCATAAAGATATCCTATGAACAACATCTTAAATAATACAACCGGGTCAGTCCCTGGGCGTCCATTTGTATGACAATATAAATCTTTAGTTA
>NZ_BOPZ01000123.1 GCF_018332455.1 Clostridium polyendosporum | reverse complement strand
CAACTATTCGCCCTATTCAGACTCGGTTTCCCTTCGGCTCCGTACCTTAAGTACTTAACCTCGCTACATACCGTAACTCGTTGGCTCGTTCTACAAAAAGCACGTCATCGCACACATAAGGTGCTTTGACCGGTTGTAGACACACGGTTTCAGGTTCTATTTCACTCCCCTCCCGGGGTTCTTTTCACCTTTCCCTCACGGTACTTCTTCACTATCGGTCATCAGGT
>NZ_BOPZ01000122.1 GCF_018332455.1 Clostridium polyendosporum | reverse complement strand
ATGTCGACGTGCGGCAATAAGATGACAGAGATAAAATCTCAATCCTATCGGTTTATGGATACATCCTAAGTGAATCATAATTATTCAGACGGCTAAACAAGGGTAAGCCCTATGATCTCCAACAAGTGGTAGGCAAATCGTGAGAAATGTACAATGATCAGAGGGTAAAGGATGCCGAAAAAGCGAATGGCTCCACGTAACGTGGAGCATAGGAATTCAAGATTTGT
>NZ_BOPZ01000121.1 GCF_018332455.1 Clostridium polyendosporum | reverse complement strand
AACAATAAGGGTTGCGCTCGTTGCGGGACTTAACCCAACATCTCACGACACGAGCTGACGACAACCATGCACCACCTGTCTTCCTGTTCGTCCCAAAGGGACGAACTTCCCCGATTAAGGGTAATTCAGGAGATGTCAAGTCTAGGTAAGGTTCTTCGCGTTGCTTCGAATTAAACCACATGCTCCGCTGCTTGTGCGGGCCCCCGTCAATTCCTTTGAGTTTTAAT
>NZ_BOPZ01000120.1 GCF_018332455.1 Clostridium polyendosporum | reverse complement strand
GTCAAACTGCCCACCTAACAATGTCCCGTCACCAGCTTCATGGTGTCCGGTTAGAATCCCAGTACTGTCAGGGTGGTATCCCAAGGTCGACTCCACATCCCCTAACGAGAATGCTTCCTAGTCTCCCACCTATCCTGTACAGACAATACCGAGACTCAATGCTAAGCTACAGTAAAGCTCTACGGGGTCTTTCCGTCCAATCGCGGGTAGCAAGCATCTTCACTTGC
>NZ_BOPZ01000119.1 GCF_018332455.1 Clostridium polyendosporum | reverse complement strand
GTCAAACTGCCCACCTAACAATGTCCCGTCACCAGCTTCATGGTGTCCGGTTAGAATCCCAGTACTGTCAGGGTGGTATCCCAAGGTCGACTCCACATCCCCTAACGAGAATGTTTCCTAGTCTCCCACCTATCCTGTACAGACAATACCGAGACTCAATGCTAAGCTACAGTAAAGCTCTACGGGGTCTTTCCGTCCAATCGCGGGTAGCAAGCATCTTCACTTGC
>NZ_BOPZ01000118.1 GCF_018332455.1 Clostridium polyendosporum | reverse complement strand
AAAATTTTTATTGTCGTCTTTATAATCTTCCCAAACATGTCTTCTGACAGTTTTATATTTAGCTTTCTCACTAAAACACTTATTTTTATGTGGACAGTGAAAGCAAATTTCCTGAAAACATCTATATTCCCTATATCCATCTCTAGTTGTTGTTTTATAAATTAAGGCTACATTATTAGGACAAATGTAAATATCCTTATCAAAGTCATAGATAAACTTACTTTTAC
>NZ_BOPZ01000117.1 GCF_018332455.1 Clostridium polyendosporum | reverse complement strand
GTATTCACCGCGACATGCTGATTCGCGATTACTAGCAACTCCGGCTTCATGTAGGCGAGTTTCAGCCTACAATCCGAACTGGGACGAGTTTTTGAGATTTGCTCCACCTCACGATCTTGCGTCTCTTTGTACTCGCCATTGTAGCACGTGTGTAGCCCTAGACATAAGGGGCATGATGATTTGACGTCATCCCCACCTTCCTCCCGGTTAACCCGGGCAGTCTTGCT
>NZ_BOPZ01000116.1 GCF_018332455.1 Clostridium polyendosporum | reverse complement strand
ATGTCGACGTGCGGCAATAAGATGACAGAGATAAAATCTCAATCCTATCGGTTTATGGATACATCCTAAGTGAATCATAATTATTCAGACGGCTAAACAAGGGTAAGCCCTATAATCTCCAACAAGTGGTAGGCAAATCGTGAGAAATGTACAATGATCAGAGGGTAAAGGATGCCGAAAAAGCGAATGGCTCCACGTAACGTGGAGCATAGGAATTCAAGATTTGT
>NZ_BOPZ01000115.1 GCF_018332455.1 Clostridium polyendosporum | reverse complement strand
TTCATGTAGGCGAGTTTCAGCCTACAATCCGAACTGGGACGAGTTTTTGAGATTTGCTCCACCTCACGGTCTTGCGTCTCTTTGTACTCGCCATTGTAGCACGTGTGTAGCCCCAGACATAAGGGGCATGATGATTTGACGTCATCCCCACCTTCCTCCCGGTTAACCCGGGCAGTCTTGCTAGAGTGCTCAACTAAATGGTAGCAACTAACAATAAGGGTTGCGCT
>NZ_BOPZ01000114.1 GCF_018332455.1 Clostridium polyendosporum | reverse complement strand
CTTGCTGTGGTGCTCATTTGCCTGAAGCAAACTCCGCTCCTCGCTCGTTGCCTTCGCGTACTGCTCGTTTCTATCGATTCCACTAAGATTATTTAAACTAATAAAATTAGTCACGCAATCTTTTGGTTCTCTTACAAAGAATAATTCTTTGGTTTTACCAATTTGGCTTTACATTACTTTATGTGCAATTTTCAAAGAACAAAATTTTGAAAGACTTTTGGTCTCTC
>NZ_BOPZ01000113.1 GCF_018332455.1 Clostridium polyendosporum | reverse complement strand
TGTCTCGTGGTACTCTGGATCAGAACTACTTACTCTTGTTTTCACTTACAGGACTATTACCTTCTGCGGTCGTACTTTCCAGTACTGTTCAGTTAACAATAGCTTCGCGTTATATTCTGTCCGCAACCCCGGAAACAAGTTTCCGGTTTGGGCTCTTCCGCTTTCGCTCGCCGCTACTGACGGAATCGATTTTTCTTTCTCTTCCTCCAGGTACTTAGATGTTTCAG
>NZ_BOPZ01000112.1 GCF_018332455.1 Clostridium polyendosporum | reverse complement strand
TGAACCCAGCTCGCGTGCCGCTTTAATGGGCGAACAGCCCAACCCTTGGGACCTACTTCAGCCCCAGGATGCGACGAGCCGACATCGAGGTGCCAAACCTCCCCGTCGATGTGGACTCTTGGGGGAGATCAGCCTGTTATCCCCGAGGTAGCTTTTATCCGTTGAGCGATGGCCCTCCCACGAGGTACCACCGGATCACTAAGCCCGACTTTCGTCCCTGCTCCACTTGTGG
>NZ_BOPZ01000111.1 GCF_018332455.1 Clostridium polyendosporum | reverse complement strand
GTAGCGAGGAAGCTGACAAAGTAATGCGGAGTCTATCACGATTTTATATAATGAGTTGTCAAATGGATTGCGCTAATTCCTCTGTTTAATTTTGAGAGACCAAAAGTCTTTCAAAATTTTGTTCTTTGAAAATTGCACATAAAGTAAATGTAAAGCCAAATTGGTAAAACCAAAGAATTATTCTTTGTAAGAGAACCAAAACTGGTAGTTATAAAAGACTACTTTAGTATATTA
>NZ_BOPZ01000110.1 GCF_018332455.1 Clostridium polyendosporum | reverse complement strand
CTCTTCAATATAATCTTTAGGTGTTACAGTAACTTCAACTTTCTCAAATTTGCGCTTATTAGCATTTGCTTTGATATGTGTTGAATCTGAATAAAGAATTTTACCACTAACTAGCCCTTTCTCCATAGATTGGAGCACTATATTATCAAATATTTTTTGTGCAATATCAGTATCCTTAAATCTTCGAATTCTATTTTGACTAATTGTTGATGCATCAGGTATTTTTTCGGTTATTGAATATC
>NZ_BOPZ01000109.1 GCF_018332455.1 Clostridium polyendosporum | reverse complement strand
CTCTTCAATATAATCTTTAGGTGTTACAGTAACTTCAACTTTCTCAAATTTGCGCTTATTAGCATTTGCTTTGATATGTGTTGAATCTGAATAAAGAATTTTACCACTAACTAACCCTTTCTCCATAGCTTGGAGCACTATATTATCAAATATTTTTTGTGCAATATCAGTATCCTTAAATCTTCGAATTCTATTTTGACTAATTGTTGATGCATCAGGTATTTTTTCGGTTATTGAATATC
>NZ_BOPZ01000108.1 GCF_018332455.1 Clostridium polyendosporum | reverse complement strand
TCAAACTGCCCACCTAACAATGTCCCGTCACCAGCTTCATGGTGTCCGGTTAGAATCCCAGTACTGTCAGGGTGGTATCCCAAGGTCGACTCCACATCCCCTAACGAGGATGTTTCCTAGTCTCCCACCTATCCTGTACAAACAATACCGAGACTCAATGCTAAGCTACAGTAAAGCTCTACGGGGTCTTTCCGTCCAATCGCGGGTAGCAAGCATCTTCACTTGCACTACAACTTCGCCGGATTTGCAGTTGA
>NZ_BOPZ01000107.1 GCF_018332455.1 Clostridium polyendosporum | reverse complement strand
AACCTTAGGTTTTCGGCCACTAGGATTCTCACCTAGTTCTCGCTACTAATGCCAACATTCTCACTCGTAATCAGTCCACCGCTCCTTACGGTACGACTTCAGCCCGATTACGACGCTCCTCTACCGCTCACTATTGTGAGCCCGTAGCTTCGGTGGTAAGTTTGAGCCCCGAACATCTTCGGCGCAGGATCTCTCGACTAGTGAGCTATTACGCACTCTTTTAATGAGTGGCTGCTTCTAAGCCAACATCCTAGTTG
>NZ_BOPZ01000106.1 GCF_018332455.1 Clostridium polyendosporum | reverse complement strand
ATAAAATTTTATTCAAATTAATAGAAAAGCTCTCTTTTAAAATTTATCCACAAGTTTGCTAGAAAACCCCTCTGTTTTTTAAACAGGGGGTTTTTCAGCAAACTGAAAAAATAGAAATGCACTTAGTGCATTTCTATTTTTTCACAGACTGCTGACAAAGTGTCATCAGTCTTTGTTTTTACTGAATTATGAAGTAAAATTAAAAGTATATAATTTTATTTCATAGGAGTTACTCAAATGATACGAGAAAGAAAAGA
>NZ_BOPZ01000105.1 GCF_018332455.1 Clostridium polyendosporum | reverse complement strand
TTCCTTGAAAGGAGGTGATCCAGCCGCAGGTTCTCCTACGGCTACCTTGTTACGACTTCACCCCAATCGCTGACCCTACCTTCGGCCGCTGCCCCCCTTACGGGTTAGCTCACGGACTTCGGGTATTGCCAACTCTCATGGTGTGACGCACCTTCCTCCCGGTTAACCCGGGCAGTCTTGCTAGAGTGCTCAACTAAATGGTAGCAACTAACAATAAGGGTTGCGCTCGTTGCGGGACTTAACCCAACATCTCACGACACG
>NZ_BOPZ01000104.1 GCF_018332455.1 Clostridium polyendosporum | reverse complement strand
CGGATCACAGGCTATTTGCGCCTACCCGAAGCTTATCGCAGCTTATCGCGTCCTTCATCGGCTCCTGATGCCAAGGCATTCACCATGCGCCCTTTGTAGCTTGACCTAATATACTAAAGTAGTCTTTTACAACTACCAGTTTTGGTTCTCTTACAAAGAATAATTCTTTGGTTTTACCAATTTGGCTTTACATTACTTTATGTGCAATTTTCAAAGAACAAAATTTTGAAAGACTTTTGGTCTCTCAAAATTAAACAGAGGAA
>NZ_BOPZ01000103.1 GCF_018332455.1 Clostridium polyendosporum | reverse complement strand
ATTTAGCCTTGGGAGGTGGTCCTCCCTGCTTCCCACAAGGTTTCACGTGTCTCGTGGTACTCTGGATCAGAACTACTTACTCTTGTTTTCACTTACAGGACTATTACCTTCTATGGTCGTACTTTCCAGTACTGTTCAGTTAACAATAGCTTCGCGTTATGTTCTGTCCGCAACCCCGGAAACAAGTTTCCGGTTTGGGCTCTTCCGCTTTCGCTCGCCGCTACTGACGGAATCGATTTTTCTTTCTCTTCCTCCAGGTACTT
>NZ_BOPZ01000102.1 GCF_018332455.1 Clostridium polyendosporum | reverse complement strand
GTTACTTTTGCCACCCATTAATGGGTAAGTTTATTACACGCTACCCTTAAAAGGGTCTTCGTACTCCTTAACGCTTAGCTTATCTTTCATTTGATCTTCTTTTTCTTGTTCTTGTATATATTTTCTTATAGTTGCTTCATTTAGGCCTACTGTGTTGGATAAGTCAGAACCCTTTCGGGTTCCTTCTCTCCTAAGAACCGTGCTTGAAGGTTTCCCTTCACACGGCTCACGCATTCTTAACCTTCAAATCTTTCATTTGCGTCA
>NZ_BOPZ01000101.1 GCF_018332455.1 Clostridium polyendosporum | reverse complement strand
CCAGTTTTGGTTCTCTTACAAAGAATAATTCTTTGGTTTTACCAATTTGGCTTTACATTTACTTATGTGCAATTTTCAAAGAACAAAATTTTGAAAGACTTTTGGTCTCTCAAAATTAAACAGAGGAATTAGAGCAATCCGTTTGACAACTCATTATATTATTGTAGTTAATCTTAACATGCGTTAAGTATCAACTAAATCTTCCTTAGAAAGGAGGTGATCCAGCCGCAGGTTCTCCTACGGCTACCTTGTTACGACTTCACCCCAATCGCTG
>NZ_BOPZ01000100.1 GCF_018332455.1 Clostridium polyendosporum | reverse complement strand
CAAAATTAAACAGAGGAATTAACGCAATCCGTTTGACAACTCATTATATAAAATCGTGATAGACTTCGCATTACTTTGTCAGCTTCCTCGCTACAGTGCTCACTTACCAAAGTAAGCTCCGCGCTTCGCTCGTTACTTTCGCGTACTGCTCGTTTCTAGCGATTTTAAGTTTGTAGTTAATCTTAACATGCGTTAAGTATCAACTAAATCTTCCTTAGAAAGGAGGTGATCCAGCCGCAGGTTCTCCTACGGCTACCTTGTTACGACTTCACCCCAATCGCTG
>NZ_BOPZ01000099.1 GCF_018332455.1 Clostridium polyendosporum | reverse complement strand
AACGATTTCCGACCGTTCTGAGGGAACCTTTGGGCGCCTCCGTTACTTTTTAGGAGGCGACCGCCCCAGTCAAACTGCCCACCTAACAATGTCCCGTCACCAGCTTCATGGTGCCCGGTTAGAATCCCAGTACTGTCAGGGTGGTATCCCAAGGTCGACTCCACATCCCCTAACGAGAATGTTTCCCAGTCTCCCACCTATCCTGTACAGACAATACCGAGACTCAATGCTAAGCTACAGTAAAGCTCTACGGGGTCTTTCCGTCCAATCGCGGGTAGCAAGCATCTTCACTTGCACTAC
>NZ_BOPZ01000098.1 GCF_018332455.1 Clostridium polyendosporum | reverse complement strand
AGGCACCAGACTTTGACTCTGGTATCCGTAGGTTCGAATCCTGCCATCCCAGCCAAGTTGATTCACTAGCTCAGTCGGTAGAGCACATGACTTTTAATCATGGTGTCCGGGGTTCGATTCCCCGGTGAGTCACCAAATTTAATAAAAATTAAAAACATTAAAACGTGCAGGTGTGGCGGAATTGGCAGACGCACTAGACTTAGGATCTAGCGCCTACGGCGTGGGGGTTCGACTCCCTTCACCTGCACCAATTAAAAATGCGGAAGTGACTCAATGGTAGAGTGTCACCTTGCCAAGGTGA
>NZ_BOPZ01000097.1 GCF_018332455.1 Clostridium polyendosporum | reverse complement strand
CTAATCTCTACGCATTTCACCGCTACACTAGGAATTCCACTTTCCTCTCCTGCACTCTAGACACCCAGTTTGGAATGCAGCACCCGAGTTGAGCCCGGGTATTTCACATCCCACTTAAGTATCCGCCTACGCTCCCTTTACGCCCAGTAAATCCGGACAACGCTTGCCACCTACGTATTACCGCGGCTGCTGGCACGTAGTTAGCCGTGGCTTCCTCCTCAGGTACCGTCATTATCGTCCCTGAAGACAGAGCTTTACAACCCGAAGGCCTTCATCACTCACGCGGCGTTGCTGCATCAGGGTTTCCCC
>NZ_BOPZ01000096.1 GCF_018332455.1 Clostridium polyendosporum | reverse complement strand
GGTAAAAAGGCTTTTAAAGACTTTAAGTCTGTAAATATTTGAGCCTCTGGTTTAAAACTTGATACTACCATCCATACTATTGGAAATAAAAATATTGCTGCTAATATAATCATAAAAGTGTAAAAGAAAATCGATTCTATTTTATTTTTAACGCTTTTCATAATTAATCATCCTCTCTTAATAGACGACGTTGCATTATAATTATACATGCCATTACTAGAGTGAATACTAATGCAATAGAACTTGCATAGCCGACATTTCTAAATCTAGAACCAGTTTGATAAATATAGTAAACTATCGTTAAAGTTGAATTCATTG
>NZ_BOPZ01000095.1 GCF_018332455.1 Clostridium polyendosporum | reverse complement strand
GTCTTAGAAATCCCACATCCTTTTCCACTTAACTTACACTTTGGGACCTTAGCTGACGATCTGGGCTGTTTCCCTTTTGACCACGGATCTTATCATTCGTAGTCTGACTGCCGGACTAATAGTATATGGCATTCGGAGTTTGATAAGGTTCGGTAAGCGATATGCCCCCTAGCCCATTCAGTGCTCTACCTCCATTACTCATATCCGACGCTAGCCCTAAAGCTATTTCGAGGAGAACCAGCTATCTCCGAGTTCGATTGGAATTTCTCCGCTATCCACAGCTCATCCCATGGTTTTTCAACACCAACGTGGTTCGGT
>NZ_BOPZ01000094.1 GCF_018332455.1 Clostridium polyendosporum | reverse complement strand
GATAGTCTCATTGCTATCTTCTTCATATTCTGAACTGCTGCTGTTAATAAGCATTGTTCAGAAACTTTGATAAGTCCGCGCATACGCGCATAGCGAAGCCCGTGAAGATTTTTTGAATCTGCAAAGCTTCGCTCAACTGTTTCTTTCCTTCTATTGTATATACCTTTTCCCTTTTCAGTTTTAAGGAAATTTTTATTATCGTCTTTATAATCTTCCCAAACATGTCTTCTAACGGTTTTATATCTAGCCTTGTCACTTATACATTTATCTTTAAAAGGACAGTGCAAACATAATTCTTCAAAACATCTATATTCTCTATACC
>NZ_BOPZ01000093.1 GCF_018332455.1 Clostridium polyendosporum | reverse complement strand
TATAGAAGATAGTCTCATTGCTATCTTCTTCATATTCTGAACTGCTGCTGTTAATAAGCATTGTTCAGAAACTTTGTTAAGTCCGCGCATACGCGCATAGCGAAGCCCGTGGAGATTTTTTGAATCTGCAAAGCTTCGCTCAACTGTTTCTTTCCTTCTATTGTATATACCTTTTCCCTTTTCAGTTTTAAGGAAATTTTTATTATCGTCTTTATGATCTTCCCAAACATGTCTTCTAACGGTTTTATATCTAGCCTTGTCACTTATACATTTATCTTTAAAAGGACAGTGCAAACATAATTCTTCAAAACATCTATATTCTCTATACC
>NZ_BOPZ01000092.1 GCF_018332455.1 Clostridium polyendosporum | reverse complement strand
AACAATAATTCCATTATTTGTAGTAGTAAATAAGTTAGGTTTAGTAAATACCTATTTAGGATTAATTATTGCTGTAATTGCTAACCCATTTAATATATTTTTATTTAGACAATTTTTTGTTACAATTCCAAAAGAAATTGAAGAAGCAGCATTAATAGATGGAGCAAACAAAATTCAAATATTCTTTAAAATAGTTTTACCACTATCAAAATCTATTTGTGCAACAGTTGCTATACTTACATTTATTGCTCAATGGAATGATTTCTTATGGCCTGTTCTAATGATATCTGATACCAAAAAGTATCCTTTACAAGTTGCATTAAATATGTTAA
>NZ_BOPZ01000091.1 GCF_018332455.1 Clostridium polyendosporum | reverse complement strand
CAACCAGTTTTGTGCTGCCCAGTCAATTATTCCACCACCAAAGTTACCTACTACTCCAAAGGCAAATGAAGTTGCTGCTAAAGTTGCTGCTAAGACTGCATGTACACCAAATAGAGCTGGTGCTATAAATAAGAAAGTAAATTCAAGTGGTTCTGTAATACCAGCTATAATTGCTGTTAGTGTAGATGGTATAAGTAAACCTGCAACAACTTTCTTCTTTTCAGGTCTAGCTGTTGCATAGATTGCTAATGCAATACCAGTACATCCAAAGACTTTAGATGATCCATGTAGTGCAAATCCACCTGCAGGGAACATTTCTTTTAATGAATGTGCAGTTGTTGCAAACTCAGGTAAGTG
>NZ_BOPZ01000090.1 GCF_018332455.1 Clostridium polyendosporum | reverse complement strand
CTTATCAAAGTCATAGATAAACTTACTTTTACTAAACATTCCTTTTTTATGAGGAGACCTTCTATAAGCAATAACAGCATTTATTTTTCTATTTGCTAATCCTTTAAATATAGAGTTAGTAAAATAGCCTGCATCTAAACCATGATATTTTGGTTTAATCTTAAAAGTTTCATTTATTCTATCTAATCTTTTTAGTATTGGCTCGCTGTCGCTTACGTTACCAGGGGTAACATGTACATCTACTATAATATTATTTTTACTATCTACAGTTCTATGGTCTAAGTAGAAAAAACCTTCTGGCTTATTGTCTCTCATCATATATCCGCTGTCAGAATCGGTTGTACTTTTCTTAATCTCCTTTGTTTC
>NZ_BOPZ01000089.1 GCF_018332455.1 Clostridium polyendosporum | reverse complement strand
CGAGTATAATATTGTTTTTACTATCAACAGTTCTGTGATCTAAATAAAAAAATCCTTCTGGCTTATTGTCTCTCATCATATAACCGCTGTCTTGATCAGTAGTACTTTTTTTAATTTCTTTTTTTATTACTTCCTTTTTCTTTTCTTTCAAAGGTTTTTTTCCATGATTAATTCTATCTTGATTTACAGCTTCATCTAACTCGTCAAGGTATTCTTTAGGTGATACTTCTACTTCAACTTTTTCAAACTTTCTTTTGTTTGCATTAGCCTTGATATGAGTCGAATCTGCATAAAGTATTTTTCCGCTTACGAGTCCTTTTTCCATAGCTTGAAGAACTATATTATCAAATATCTTTTGTGATACATCAGAA
>NZ_BOPZ01000088.1 GCF_018332455.1 Clostridium polyendosporum | reverse complement strand
AAGGTTTCACGTGTCTCGTGGTACTCTGGATCAGAACTACTTACTCTTGTTTTCACTTACAGGACTATTACCTTCTGCGGTCGTACTTTCCAGTACTGTTCAGTTAACAATAGTTTCGCGTTATGTTCTGTCCGCAACCCCGGAAACAAGTTTCCGGTTTGGGCTCTTCCGCTTTCGCTCGCCGCTACTGACGGAATCGATTTTTCTTTCTCTTCCTCCAGGTACTTAGATGTTTCAGTTCCCTGGGTTTACCTTCCTACGACTATGTATTCATCGCAAGATACATGGGGTTACCCATGTGAGTTTCCTCATTCGGAAATCTTCGGATCACAGGCTATTTGCGCCTACCCGAAGCTTATCGCAGCTTATCA
>NZ_BOPZ01000087.1 GCF_018332455.1 Clostridium polyendosporum | reverse complement strand
TCTATTATAGTGAAAAGGTGAGTTTTTTGTATAACCTTATGTCGCCACCCGCATAGCGGGTGGTTTTATGTTTCGCACGCAACGTGCTCAACGGACTAAAGTCAAAATAAAAAAGCCTCACAGCTATGCTGTGAGACTTCCCACCTGGCAACCTCCTACTCTCCCACACAGTCGCCCGTGCAGTACCATCGGCCTCTTAGAGCTTAACCATCGTGTTCGGTATGGGAACGGGTGTATCCTCTAAAAGCGTCATCACCAGATTTGTTGATGAAATTTTATTCCATCAAAATTGCACATAAGTTTTAGCCTTTTTATTGGTCAAGCCCTCGACCTATTAGTATCAGTCAGCTCAACATGTTACCATGCTTACACC
>NZ_BOPZ01000086.1 GCF_018332455.1 Clostridium polyendosporum | reverse complement strand
TGTTTTTGCTAAACAGTTGCTTGGGCCTATTCTCTGCGGCCTACTCTCGTAGGCACCCCTTCTCCCTAAGTTACGGGGTCAATTTGCCGAGTTCCTTAACTGCAATTCTTCCGCTGGCCTTAGGATTCTCTCCTCACCTACCTGTGTCGGTTTGCGGTACGGGCACTACTTCTCTCCCTAGACGCTTTTCTTGGCAGCGTGGAATCAGGTACTTCGGCTCTATGAGCCTTCCCCATCACACTTCAGCTAATACAGGCGGATTTGCCACTCCTGTATACCTAAGTGCTTAGACCAGCATCCAATAGCTGGCACACCCTATCCTCCTGCGTCACGCCATCGGTAATAACGATAAGCAGTGGTATCGGAATATCAACCGATTGTCCA
>NZ_BOPZ01000085.1 GCF_018332455.1 Clostridium polyendosporum | reverse complement strand
TCCCTAAGTTACGGGGTCAATTTGCCGAGTTCCTTAACTGCAATTCTTCCGATGGCCTTAGGATTCTCTCCTCACCTACCTGTGTCGGTTTGCGGTACGGGCACTACTTCTCTTCCTAGACGCTTTTCTTGGCAGCGTGGAATCAGGCACTTCGGCTCTATGAGCCTTCCCCATCACACCTCAGAATTATCAAGAGGGATTTGCCTCCCTTGACTTCCTAAGTGCTTAGACCAGCATCCAATAGCTGGCACACCCTATCCTCCTGCGTCACGCCTTCGGTAATAACGATAAGCAGTGGTATCGGAATATCAACCGATTGTCCATCACCTACGCCTTTCGGCCTCGGCTTAGGTCCCGACTAACCCTCAGCGGACGAGCCTTCCTGAGG
>NZ_BOPZ01000084.1 GCF_018332455.1 Clostridium polyendosporum | reverse complement strand
TCCCTAAGTTACGGGGTCAATTTGCCGAGTTCCTTAACTGCAATTCTTCCGATGGCCTTAGGATTCTCTCCTCACCTACCTGTGTCGGTTTGCGGTACGGGCACTACTTCTCTCCCTAGACGCTTTTCTTGGCAGCGTGGAATCAGGCACTTCGGCTCTATGAGCCTTCCCCATCACACCTCAGAATTATCAAGAGGGATTTGCCTCCCTTGACTTCCTAAGTGCTTAGACCAGCATCCAATAGCTGGCACACCCTATCCTCCTGCGTCACGCCTTTGGTAATAACGATAAGCAGTGGTATCGGAATATCAACCGATTGTCCATCACCTACGCCTTTCGGCCTCGGCTTAGGTCCCGACTAACCCTCAGCGGACGAGCCTTCCTGAGGAA
>NZ_BOPZ01000083.1 GCF_018332455.1 Clostridium polyendosporum | reverse complement strand
CTAGACGCTTTTCTTGGCAGCGTGGAATCAGGCACTTCGGCTCTATGAGCCTTCCCCATCACACCTCAGAATTATCAAGAGGGATTTGCCTCCCTTGACTTCCTAAGTGCTTAGACCAGCATCCAATAGCTGGCACACCCTATCCTCCTGCGTCACGCCTTTGGTAATAACGATATGCAGTGGTATCGGAATATCAACCGATTGTCCATCACCTACGCCTTTCGGCCTCGGCTTAGGTCCCGACTAACCCTCAGCGGACGAGCCTTCCTGAGGAAACCTTAGGTTTTCGGCCACTAGGATTCTCACCTAGTTCTCGCTACTAATGCCAACATTCTCACTCGTAATCAGTCCACCGCTCCTTACGGTACGACTTCAGCCCGATTACGACGCTC
>NZ_BOPZ01000082.1 GCF_018332455.1 Clostridium polyendosporum | reverse complement strand
CTATGGTCTAAGTAGAAAAAACCTTCTGGCTTATTGTCTCTCATCATATATCCACTGTCAGAATCGGTTGTACTTTTCTTAATCTCCTTTGTTTCTATTTTTTCTTCTCTAGGTTTTAATGGTTTTTTTCCATGTTTCTTTCTATCTTCATTTACATCTTTATCCAACTCTTCAATATAATCTTTAGGTGTTACAGTAACTTCAACTTTCTCAAATTTGCGCTTATTAGCATTTGCTTTGATATGTGTTGAATCTGAATAAAGAATTTTACCACTAACTAGCCCTTTCTCCATAGCTTGGAGCACTATATTATCAAATATTTTTTGTGCAACATCAGTATCCTTAAATCTTCGAATTCTATTTTGACTAATTGTTGATGCATCAGGTATTTTTTCGGTTATTGAATATCCCAAAAACCATCTATAGGCTAAGTTGACTTCTATAT
>NZ_BOPZ01000081.1 GCF_018332455.1 Clostridium polyendosporum | reverse complement strand
CGCTCTAACCTGCTGAGCTATAAGCCCTTATGTGGTGGAGATAAAGAGATTCGAACTCTTGACCCCCTGCGTGCAAGGCAGGTGCTCTCCCAACTGAGCTATACCCCCACATTATTTTATTGAGATTTCCTAAACTTGTCATAGTTTTGTCAAGTTTTTGGTCTCTCAAAATTAAACAGAGGAATTAGAGCAATCCGTTTGACAACTCATTATATATTGTAGTTAATCTTAACATGCGTTAAGTATCAACTAAATTTTCCTTAGAAAGGAGGTGATCCAGCCGCAGGTTCTCCTACGGCTACCTTGTTACGACTTCACCCCAATCGCTGACCCTACCTTCGGCCGCTGCCTCCCTTACGGGTTAGCTCACGGACTTCGGGTATTGCCAACTCTCATGGTGTGACGGGCGGTGTGTACAAGGCCCGGGAACGTATTCACCGCGACATGCTGATTCGCGATTACTA
>NZ_BOPZ01000080.1 GCF_018332455.1 Clostridium polyendosporum | reverse complement strand
CGCTCTAACCTGCTGAGCTATAAGCCCTTATGTGGTGGAGATAAAGAGATTCGAACTCTTGACCCCCTGCGTGCAAGGCAGGTGCTCTCCCAACTGAGCTATACCCCCACATTGTTTTATATATTTTATTGAGATTTCCTAAACTTGTCATATTTTTGTCAAGTTTTTGGTCTCTCAAAATTAAACAGAGGAATTAGAGCAATCCGTTTGACAACTCATTATATTATTGTAGTTAATCTTAACATGCGTTAAGTATAAACTAAATCTTCCTTAGAAAGGAGGTGATCCAGCCGCAGGTTCTCCTACGGCTACCTTGTTACGACTTCACCCCAATCGCTGACCCTACCTTCGGCCGCGGCCCCCCTTACGGGTTAGCTCACGGACTTCGGGTATTGCCAACTCTCATGGTGTGACGGGCGGTGTGTACAAGGCCCGGGAACGTATTCACCGCGACATGCTGATTCGCGATT
>NZ_BOPZ01000079.1 GCF_018332455.1 Clostridium polyendosporum | reverse complement strand
ATTAAAAATCAAAAGGAGGACATTCGAAATGAATGATATACATAGTTTATCACATACAAAATGGAACTGCAAATATCATGTAGTATTCGCACCAAAGTATAGAAGAAAAGTATTTTATGAAGATAAAAGGTTGGAAGTAGGAGCAATATTAAGGGAATTATGCAAATGGAAAGGTGTGAATATAATAGAGGCAGAAGTATGTCCTGACCATGTACATATGCTTTTAGAAATACCACCCAAGATGAGTGTTTCAAGTTTTATGGGTTTTCTAAAAGGGAAAAGTAGTTTGATGATATATGAGAAATGGGGAAATATGAAGTTTAAGTATCGTAATAGAGAATTTTGGTGCAGGGGATATTATGTTGATGTGCGACCTTAGAGGGGTCATCTGAATTATGCTAAAGCATTTCCCGTTCATCTTCGGGTATTCCTACTAGTCGGTGCGTTCAAAGTAATTTGAAGGTTCTAAGCAGACTAGG
>NZ_BOPZ01000078.1 GCF_018332455.1 Clostridium polyendosporum | reverse complement strand
TTCCAATCGAAAGATAGCTGACTTCGGCACGTATTCTATTACAGGAAAGAGATGAATTACTATGAATGAACATGGATTCAACGACACGAAAAGTGAGAACCGTTCAGGCTGTTCTGATGAGAAGAAATGGCAGTCAATAGACTGGAAGATAGCAGAAGAATATGTCAATAGACTTCAACTCCGGATTGTAAAGGCGGTAGAAAATAGGAACTGGAATCTTGTAAAGAGACTTCAGTATCTAATTACACATTCCTTTTATGCAAAGGCTTTGTCGGTACGAAAAGTAACTGGAAATAAGGGAGGAAAAACCTCCGGCGTAGATAAGGTACTTTGGACAACAGGCAAACAAAAATATCAGGCAGTTATGGATTTGAAGGTAAAGGGCTATAAACCTATGCCAGCAAGAAGAATTCATATCAAGAAAGCGAACGGAAAACTCAGACCGCTGAGTATTCCTACCATGAAGGATAGAGCAATGC
>NZ_BOPZ01000077.1 GCF_018332455.1 Clostridium polyendosporum | reverse complement strand
TTCAGGCCACTATTAAAACGAAAGAAAGGTGAGTTTCATGGATAAAAGTCTAGCACACACAAGATGGATGTGCAAGTATCACATTATATTTACGCCTAAGTTTAGAAGAAAAATAATATACAGTAAATATAGAGAAAGCATACGAGATATATTAAAAGATTTGTGCAAATATAAAGGAGTAGAAATTATAGAAGGTCATTTAATGCCGGACCATATTCATATACTAGTTTCGATTCCACCAAAGTTAAGTGTATCTAGTTTTATGGGATATTTAAAAGGTAAAAGTGCATTAATGATTTTTGAAAGACATGCAAATTTAAAATATAAGTTTGGGAATAGACACTTTTGGTCTGAAGGGTATTATGTTAGTGTGCGACCTTAGAGGGGTCATCTGAATTATGCTAAAGCATTTCCCGTTCATCTTCGGGTATTCCTACTAGTCGGTGCGTTCAAAGTAATTTGAAGGTTCTAAGCAGACTAGG
>NZ_BOPZ01000076.1 GCF_018332455.1 Clostridium polyendosporum | reverse complement strand
AACGGCCTTCTAAGCCGTAGGCCAGGGGTTCGAATCCCTTAAGACACACCATATATCGGGGTGTGGCGCAGATGGGAGCGCGCGTGGTTTGGGACCATGAGGTCGCAGGTTCAATCCCTGTCACCCCGACCACTTGCGGGTGTAGCTCAATGGTAGAGCTCTAGCCTTCCAAGCTAGCTACGAGGGTTCGATTCCCTTCACCCGCTCCATTAAAAACAATAATATGTGTCTTTAGCTCAGCTGGATAGAGCAACGGCCTTCTAAGCCGTAGGCCAGGGGTTCGAATCCCTTAAGACACACCATATGCACCATTAGCTCAGTTGGTAGAGCACCTGACTCTTAATCAGGGTGTCCCGGGTTCGAATCCCTGATGGTGCACCAAACATGGTGGACGTAGTTCAGTTGGTAGAGCACCAGATTGTGGCTCTGGTTGTCGTGGGTTCAAATCCCATCGTTCACCCCATATTGGGATGTCGCCAAGCGGTAA
>NZ_BOPZ01000075.1 GCF_018332455.1 Clostridium polyendosporum | reverse complement strand
ACTTAGTAAAAAAAGCAAAGACCTTATTTGGCTCAGTACAGTTATCTAAACACTTCATGCCATTAAAAATTATCGATTCTACTGTAATACTAGTAGCTTTAAAACTAGCTCCACATTTACAAATTGACGACGAGAAAGCTGCAATAAAAATTAGTACTATGTTTAATGGGGAATATCCCGAAAAAGTAAATATAGTAAAAGGAAAAATTAATGATCGTAAATGTATTGATAACATGTTTGAAGATAAAAACTCAATATATGTTTTTGATAGAGGATATTATGACTATAGATGGTACGATAAACTAAATGAAGCAGGTATAAAGTTTGTTACTAGGGGATTAAAAAATGCAGCAGTAATGGAAGAAAGGATTATCGATGCGGAGCCGACTAATGATGTATATGATACAGAAGTTATCATGGGTTCTACACCTAGTGGAAATTTAACGTTTAGTAGCTATAGGGAGATAATGACATTTGATGAAAATGGTGAG
>NZ_BOPZ01000074.1 GCF_018332455.1 Clostridium polyendosporum | reverse complement strand
ACTCCGCTCCTCGCTCGTTGCCTTCGCGTACTGCTCGTTTCTATCGATTCCACTAAGATTATTTAAACTAATAAAATTAGTCATGCAATCTTTTGGTTCTCTTACAAAGAATAGATTCTTTGGTTTTACCAATTTGGCTTTACATTTACTTTATGTGCAATTTTCAAAGAACAAAATTTTGAAAGACTTTTGGTCTCTCAAAATTAAACAGAGGAATTAACGCAATCCGTTTGACAACTCATTATATAAAATCGTGATAAACTTCGCATTACTTTGTCAGCTTCCTCGCTGCAGTGCTCACTTACCGAAGTAAGTTCCGCGCTTCGCTCGTTACTTTCGCGTACTGCTCGTTTCTACCGATTTTAAGTTTGTAGTTAATCTTAACATGCGTTAAGTATCAACTAAATCTTCCTTGAAAGGAGGTGATCCAGCCGCAGGTTCTCCTACGGCTACCTTGTTACGACTTCACCCCAATCGCTGACCCTACCTTCGGCCGCTGCCCCCCTTACGGGTTAGCTCAC
>NZ_BOPZ01000073.1 GCF_018332455.1 Clostridium polyendosporum | reverse complement strand
GATTTATATAAAATTTTATTCAAATTAATAGAAAAGCTCTCTTTTAAAATTTATCCACAAGTTTGCTAGAAAACCCCTCTGTTTTTTAAACAGGGGGTTTTTCAGCAAACTGAGGGCTACTTTTTAAGTAGCCCTGATTAGTTTTGTTGCCATTTCATAAGATGAGAGCTAATTAAAATTAAATAAATTAGGTGCATGACTAGTGTTACTTTATATAAAACTACCAGGCGTATCACCAAGAGTAAAATGATAATTTAGATAGAAATGTGAAGAAATATTAAGGTATTTTAGTTATATAGTATAATGATATCCTTTGGGTATCAGTTTATGTGGTAAGATAGTTCATGTCGCTGTGATGAATAAGTGATAAAAAAGTCAACAAAAAGGTGTTGACAAAATCCTGAAAAGTGATAAGATATAACTTGTCGCTTCGATGCGATGAACAAATTAGTGTTTCGTTAAAGTGTCGATTTAACTTTAAAAATTATAAAAAAAGTTGTTGACAGATAAGCGAAAAGCTGATAAGATAATCAAGCGGTCAGTTGATGACACGCAAAAGTAACTTGGTCTTTGAAAATTAAACAGAGGAAATTAAGTACAGCAATTCTTTTGAGAGCAAGA
>NZ_BOPZ01000072.1 GCF_018332455.1 Clostridium polyendosporum | reverse complement strand
AATATGCCATCAGCCTTTAATCCATCCTGAGAAATTACATCCCCACCATTTGACCATAACAAAGGAGCATAAGCATAAATTCTCCATTCACCTTTGTCCTTTAGTGCCATATCAAGGGATGGTACACCTTTAGCTTGTGTAATCTTTTTGGAAGCAGCATATAAATCATCCCATGTCCAAGGATTATCTATTGTTCCTGGTTTTATACCTAACTCATTCAATACTTTCTTGTTATAAAATAATCCTACAGTAGATTCCATAGCTGCTAAGCTATATAATTCATTATTAACTGTACCTTGTTGAATTATGGAATCAACATAATCTTTCTTAGATTCATCAGAGATATATTTAGTTATAGGCACTATAGTACCTGCATCTGCATAAGCAGCAGTATTAGGTCCATCTAAAGTAATTATGTCTGGTAACTGATTAGTGGTTATTGCAGTATTAATTTTATCCTCATAACCGCTTCCACCACCTGCACGTGGTATAAATTCAATGTCAACCTTTACATCTTTTTGAGAATCATTAAAAGCCTTTACACGTTCAGCATAGACTTTTCCCTCATCAGTATCAGCTGTTACATGTACCCACACTTTTAGGTTCTTAACACCTGAACTTGTTGCAGCTTTATCCGC
>NZ_BOPZ01000071.1 GCF_018332455.1 Clostridium polyendosporum | reverse complement strand
GTCATTACGCCATTCGTGCGGGTCAGAACTTACCTGACAAGGAATTTCGCTACCTTAGGACCGTTATAGTTACGGCCGCCGTTTACTGGGGCTTAAGTTCACTGCTTCGCGTTACCACTAACAGTTCCCCTTAACCTTCCAGCACCGGGCAGGCGTCAGCCCCTATACATCAGCTTTCGCTTTAGCAGAGACCTGTGTTTTTGCTAAACAGTTGCTTGGGCCTATTCTCTGCGGCCTGCTCTCGCAGGCACCCCTTCTCCCTAGGTTACGGGGTCAATTTGCCGAGTTCCTTAACTGCAATTCTTCCGCGGGCCTTAGGATTCTCTCCTCACCTACCTGTGTCGGTTTGCGGTACGGGCACTACTTCTCTCCCTAGACGCTTTTCTTGACAGCGTGGAATCAGGTACTTCGGCTCAATGAGCCTTCCCCATCACACCTCAGCTAATACAGGCGGATTTGCCACTCCTGTATACCTAAGTGCTTAGACCAGCATCCAATAGCTGGCACACCCTATCCTCCTGCGTCACGCCATCGGTAATAACGATAAGCAGTGGTATCGGAATATCAACCGATTGTCCATCACCTACGCCTTTCGGCCTCGGCTTAGGTCCCGACTAACCCTCAGCGGACGAGCCTTCCTGAGG
>NZ_BOPZ01000070.1 GCF_018332455.1 Clostridium polyendosporum | reverse complement strand
GGTTTGGGCTCTTCCGCTTTCGCTCGCCGCTACTGACGGACTCGATTTTTCTTTCTCTTCCTCCAGGTACTTAGATGTTTCAGTTCCCTGGGTTTACCTTCCTACGACTATGTATTCATCGTAAGATACATGGGGTTACCCATGTGAGTTTCCTCATTCGGAAATCTTCGGATCACTGGCTATTTGCGCCTCCCCGAAGCTTATCGCAGCTTATCGCGTCCTTCATCGGCTCCTGATGCCAAGGCATTCACCATGCGCCCTTTGTAGCTTGACCTAATATACTAAAGTAGTCTTTTATAACTACCAGTTTTGGTTCTCTTACAAAGAATAATTCTTTGGTTTTACCAATTTGGCTTTACTGGCTAAACAACTTCCTTTCAATTGAAATTCATTAAGGATTCAGTTGTTTATCCTTCTTATGTGCAATTTTCAAAGAACAAAAAAAATTGAAAGACTTTTGGTCTCTCAAAATTAAACAGAGGAATTAGCGCAATCCATTCGATAGCTCGCTATATTATTGTAGTTAATCTTAACATGCGTTAAGTATTAACTAAATCTTCCTTAGAAAGGAGGTGATCCAGCCGCAGGTTCTCCTACGGCTACCTTGTTACGACTTCACCCCAATCGCTGACCCTACCTTCGGCCGCTGCCCCCCTTACGG
>NZ_BOPZ01000069.1 GCF_018332455.1 Clostridium polyendosporum | reverse complement strand
GTTTTGGCCAATATGCAGCAATACCACCTTCTACTACTGCTGGTCCAAAAATAAATGGTCCATAAATAAAGTGATGTAATCCTGTGGGAATTAAAATACGTTCTAAGAATGAATATAGCCATACGCCGATAGCTCCAGATGAAGTTAAGAATCCTTGTAATGTTGATATTCCGCCTTGAACTTTTGGCCATATATAACACATTGCAAATGCAACAGGGATCATAACAGCAAATCCAATAATTACAACAAAGGATGAACCTTGAAAAATTCCTAAGTAATCCGGTAATTGTTTATCAAAATATTTATTATGAATATAAACAACTATACCTGCTATTAAAATCGCCCCGATCATTCCTGTATCAAGAGTTTTAACACCTGCAATCATTGTTAATCCACTTGTACCACCAATTTGGGCATCGAAATTAACACCAAAACTAGCTCCACCTAAAGTAAGAATCGCATTAACAAAATAGTTAAATGTTAGATATATTACCAAAGCTTCCAAACACGCACGAGCTTGTGCTTTTTGGGCTAATGCTATCGGTAATCCTACTACAAATAAAAGTGGAAGTTGATTAAATACAGTCCATCCACCTTGTTGAACTATAAACCAAAACTTATACCATAATCCATTTGGATCAGCTATTGAACCCATAATATCTTGATTCGTAAATAGAATGGAAAATCCAAC
>NZ_BOPZ01000068.1 GCF_018332455.1 Clostridium polyendosporum | reverse complement strand
TTATTGAACCAGTAACGTCTGTTGTTCTGAAATAGAATTGTGGTCTGTATCCATCGAAGAATGGTGTATGTCTTCCGCCTTCTTCTTTCTTAAGTACGTATACTTGACCTACGAACTTCTTGTGTGGGTTTACTGATCCAGTTTTTGATAAAACTTGACCTCTTTCGATATCTGTTCTTTGAACACCTCTTAATAATGCTCCGATGTTATCTCCAGCTTGTGCTTCATCTAGTAACTTTCTGAACATTTCTATTCCTGTTACTACTGTCTTTCTTCTTTCTTCAGTTAATCCGATTACTTCTACTTCGTCTCCTACATGTAGAACTCCTCTTTCAACTCTACCAGTTGCAACTGTTCCTCTACCAGTGATTGTGAATACATCTTCTACTGGCATTAAGAATGGCTTATCTGTTGCTCTTTCTGGTGTTGGGATGTAGCTATCTACTGCTTCCATTAATTCAATGATGCACTTTGTAGCTGCTTCATCAGTTGGGTTTTCTAATGCTTTTAAAGCTGATCCCTTTATTACTGGAATGTCATCTCCTGGGAAGTTGTATTCGCTTAATAATTCTCTAACTTCCATTTCAACTAATTCTAATAATTCTTCATCATCAACCATATCTGCTTTGTTTAAGAATACTACGATATAGTCAACACCAACTCTTGATGCAAGAAGTATATGTTCTCTTGTTTGTGGCATTGGACCATCTGCTGCTGAACAAACTAGGATTGCTCCATCCATTTGAGCAGCTCCAGTGATCATGTTCTTAACATAGTCAGCAT
>NZ_BOPZ01000067.1 GCF_018332455.1 Clostridium polyendosporum | reverse complement strand
AAAGTTGCGGGTTCGAATCCCGTCTTCCGCTCCAGATATGCGGGTGTAGCTCAATGGTAGAGCTCTAGCCTTCCAAGCTAGCTACGAGGGTTCGATTCCCTTCACCCGCTCCAAACAAAAGACAACTTATTAAATAAGTTGTCTTTTTATTATACTTGGTAAATAAATATATATATGCTCCCATAGCTCAGCTGGATAGAGTGGTGGACTTCGAATCCATTGGTCGCAGGTTCAAATCCTGTTGGGAGCACCAATACAAAAAGGTTCTTAGACATTAATGTTTAAGGACCTTTTTGTATATTGACTTGAAATTTAGTTAAAGCTGAGCGGGTCTGATGTCTATTTAATTTTATTTTTTGTAAATACATTAACTTATACATATGAGGTGTAATAGGTAAAATTTTGTTTAATTAAAATGGCTGAAAAAGGTAAATATAAATATGAATATAAAGATATTAAATTACCTAGGTATCTTAAAAAAAAGATGGTTTTCCTAACCTTGTTTTTGGTGAATTTAATACTTAAAAAGATAAGTTTTTAGTGTTAATGTTATTAAACTCATCCTAGTGTATCGTTTATAGCAATTAAGAGAAAAATTAAGAATAACAGAAAAATATAGGATTAATTTTAAATGTTTGTCGGTATGTTCATTGAAAGAGTGGGTTTAAGATGATAATATGTAATTCGTCGCTGATAACTTTTTATTTTGTCAGAAAAAAATAGTATTGACAATGATTAAGAGTAGTGATAAAATAGTCAATGTCGTTTAGTAATAAAGCGATAAATGATATAAAAAAATATTGACATGGCTTATTAAAAATGATAAAATGTAAAAGTCGTCAATTAAGTATATTTGGTCTTTGAAAATTAAACAGAGGAAATTAAGTACAGCAATTCTTTTGAGAGCAAGAGATTAAACTTTTAAATTGAGAGTTTGATCCTGGCTCAGGACGAACGCTGGCGGCG
>NZ_BOPZ01000066.1 GCF_018332455.1 Clostridium polyendosporum | reverse complement strand
AACCTAGACTTGAAAGCAGCCGTATCCTTATACGCTAGCTTCTTGGCATTTTTTCTTCTTTCCTTCTTTATCAAGAAATATTCTTTGTCTTTGTATGGATTCATATCAAGCTTGAGTCTTTCATGCCTAACAATAGGTATGTCTGATGGTCGAATCAGTGTTGCTTTTCTATCAGAGAAAATCCAATCCCTTGAGCCTTTGTTTTTCCAATATCTCTCTTTTATCCATTTGGCTCCTTTATTTGGATGCCTTCTTTTGGCCCATTTCCAAATCATATTGAAGATACGGTGATTCAAATTTTCAAAAGTCTGTTTTGAACACACTGGTTGATGATAGTTGCACCAGCCTTTCAAAACTTGATTCAACTGGTATATTAGGAATTCTTGCTTTACTGTTCTATTTGTATGTATAATTTCACTTATCTTCTTTGTCACTTTATTTAGAGATTTGACCGATGGCTTAATTATTAACTTGTTATTATATTTTCTAAAGTTCCATCCGAGAAAGTCGAAACCATCATTTATGTGAGTTATAGATGTCTTTTCCCTAGAAAGTTCAAGACCACGTTTGTTCAAAAATTTGCTGATTATGCCTACTATTTGTTCAAGGACTTCTTTATTATTGGCTGTTACTACGAAGTCATCCGCATATCTCACGATATGCAAATGGTTGGGATTATTTCGAGAGTGGTAGCTGATTTTTCTCTTCTTTGTTAAGAAATAGTGTCTGGCTATTTCGTATTCAAGTCCGTCCAATGTCAGATTTGCGAGAGTTGGACTGATTGTTCCACCTTGAATCGCTCCTTTTGTGGTAGGGAAAAGTTGTTTTCTGTACACAAAGCCTGCCTTAAGGAACTTGTTCAGTATCGTCTTATCAACTGGAATATTCTCCAACATCCATTGGTGACTTATATTATCAAAGCATCCCTTGATGTCTCCCTCTAGAATCCATTGACCACTTCTTCTTGATGATAATATTGTAAAGAGCTGCTCCATTGCATCAGCACAGCTTCTATATTTTCTGAAACCAAAGCTACTCTTGTCTCCAATAGTCTCACCTATAGGTTGTAACGCAAGCAGAAACAGAGTCTG
>NZ_BOPZ01000065.1 GCF_018332455.1 Clostridium polyendosporum | reverse complement strand
ATTTAGCCTTGGGAGGTGGTCCTCCCTGCTTCCCACAAGGTTTCACGTGTCTCGTGGTACTCTGGATCAGAACTACTTACTCTTGTTTTCACTTACAGGACTATTACCTTCTACGGTCGTACTTTCCAGTACTGTTCAGTTAACAATAGCTTCGCGTTATGTTCTGTCCGCAACCCCGGAAACAAGTTTCCGGTTTGGGCTCTTCCGCTTTCGCTCGCCGCTACTGACGGAATCGATTTTTCTTTCTCTTCCTCCAGGTACTTAGATGTTTCAGTTCCCTGGGTTTACCCTCCTACGACTATGTATTCATCGTAAGATACATGGGGTTACCCATGTGAGTTTCCTCATTCGGAAATCTTCGGATCACAGGCTATTTGCGCCTACCCGAAGCTTATCGCAGCTTATCACGTCCTTCATCGGCTCCTGATGCCAAGGCATTCACCATGCGCCCTTTGTAGCTTGACCTAATATACTAAAGTAGTCTTTTACAACTACCAGTTTTGGTTCTCTTACAAAGAATAATTCTTTGGTTTTACCAATTTGGCTTTACTGGTTAAACAACTTCCTTTGAATTAAAATTCATTAAGGATTCAGTTGTTTAGCCTTCTTATGTGCAATTTTCAAAGAACAAATGGTGGGCTTAAATGGACTCGAACCATCGACCTCACGCTTATCAGGCGTGCGCTCTAACCAGCTGAGCTATAAGCCCTTATGTGGTGGAGATAAAGAGATTCGAACTCTTGACCCCCTGCGTGCAAGGCAGGTGCTCTCCCAACTGAGCTATACCCCCACATTATTTTATTGAGATTCCTAAACCTATCAACAATTCTGTTAAGTTTCTGGTCTCTCAAAATTAAACAGAGGAATTAGCGCAATCCATTTGACAACTCATTATATAAAATCGTGATAAACTTCGCATTACTTTGTCAGCTTCCTCGCTGCAGTGCTCACTTACCGAAGTAAGCTCCGCGCTTCGCTCGTTACTTTCGCGTACTGCTCGTTTCTAGCGATTTTAAGTTTGTAGTTAATCTTAACATGCGTTAAGTATCAACTAAACATTCCTTGAAAGGAGGTGATCCAGCCGCAGGTTCTCCTACGGCTACCTTGTTACGACTTCACCCCAATCGCTGACCCTACCTTCGGCC
>NZ_BOPZ01000064.1 GCF_018332455.1 Clostridium polyendosporum | reverse complement strand
AACCACATCCGTTTCTTAAACTGTCAGCCATCCCTTATTGTACGCATTCGATTAAGCAGGTTGAAACCATTACGGCTTTCGTGTAACTAACCAAAATGAATTGCAATAAGTGCAGATGGATACAATTACAAAAATAATTTTTGGAGATTAAGATGATAAGCGTAGGAATTGATGTTTCAAAAGAAAAAAGTACTGTATGTATCTTAAAACCGTATGGTGAGGTTGTCAGGTCCCCTTATGAAATTATGCATACAGAAACGCAGATATCAGAATTAGCATCTATGATTCAGCATTTTGACGACGAAGTTAGAGTAGTAATGGAGGCAACGGGTAACTATCATTTGGCTTTATTAAGCTTCTTGAAAGAGCATGGAATCTTTGTTTCCGTTATTAATCCACTTGTTATGAAGAAATATGCAAATATGGCACTTCGTAAAGGAAAAACCGATAAGCAAGATGCAATTAAGATAGCAAATTACGGGTTAGATAATTGGTTTCATCTTGTAGATTATGAAATAAGGGAAGAAATATATACGCAGCTACGACTTCTAGGGCGACAATACGCACATTATATTAAAATGCGGATAGAAAGCAAACTAGCTTTGACAAATATGCTCGATTATACAATGCCAGGGATTAAGAAGATGCTACAAAACCAATCAAAAACTCCTGAAAAAGATAAGTTAAATGACTTTGTAGAAGAATATTGGCATTATGATAACATTACAAAGAAAAGTGAAAAACAATTCGTAACCAGCTATAATAGCTGGGCAAAAAAGAAAGGATACCGCCAAAGTGAGTCAAAAGCCATAAAAATTTACGCTCTTGCTAAAGATGGTATCCCTACTTTATCGTCCAATACCCCATCGACCAAAATGCTGGTATTAGAAGCTGTAAGAGTTCTCCGAGAAGTGGATAAAACTCTTGCTTTGATTTTATCACAAATGCAGGAATTGGCAAGAAGTCTTAAGGAGTATTCTGTAGTACGTGAAATGAATGGTGTTGGAGACATACTTGCTCCAAGGTTGATAGCTGAGATTGGCGACATAAGACGATTCCATAGCGGAAAAGCATTAATTGCATATGCGGGCATAGATGCCCCGCCGTATCAGTCGGGACAGTTTACTGGAAGCAGGAGAAGAATATCTAAACGTGGCTCAGCAGTATTAAGAAAAACAGGATTTGAAGTAATGAATTGCTTAAAAGTCCATAAACCAGTGGATGATGCAGTATATTTATTTATGTTAAAAAAGGAGTCTGAGGGTAAGGCTTCAAAGGTAGCAAAAATGGCTGGTCTAAATAAATTTCTAAGAATATATTATGCAAGAGTAAAAGGAGTTTATGAGTAATAAACTTAAATAAATATCATAT
>NZ_BOPZ01000063.1 GCF_018332455.1 Clostridium polyendosporum | reverse complement strand
GGTCCTCCACTAGTCATTACCATAGGTTGAACTATCAATTTAAATGCCCCTATCATTGTTGTTATTAAAACAAATGCCATTGTAGGTTTTAATGAAGGTAATGTAATATATCTAAATTGTTCAAGTTTGGTTGCTCCGTCAATACTTGCCGCTTCATACATATCTGCTGGTATATTTTTTAATCCTGCAAGGAATATCATCATTTGATATCCTGCACCCTGCCATGCCGACATTAAAACAATTGTGTTCATAGCCTGACCAGTACTTGTCAAAAAAGGTTGAGCAGGCAAACCAACCTTTTGGAGCATAGTGTTAACTAAACCTGAGCTAGGATTTAATAATGTCATCCAAAGTATTGAAATTACAACTAATGACATAACTACAGGGCTAAAAAAAGCAACACGGAAAAATGCATTAAACTTGAATTTTTTATTTATTAATAAAGCCAATCCTAATGCTAATCCTACTTGTACTGGTATTACTAAAATAACAAAATGTAATGTATTCTTAAATGAGCTAATTACCATGTCATCTTTTGCCATGTTTTTAAAATTATCTAAACCTATAAAATGTATATCATTGGGTTTCAAAAGATAATAATCTGTAAAGGCATATGAAATAGATAAAGCAATTGGAATTAAAATAAACGTACATATTCCTATTAATGCAGGAGATAAAAATAGATAGGCTAATATAGTCTCTTTTAACTTGTATACTTTTTTAAATTTTACTTCTGGAACTTTATTTTCTATTTCAACTCTTAATTTTGCTTCCACAGTAATCACCTACTTTCACCTTAATCTGTATTTTTGCTCTTTCTTCTACTTTGATCTTCCCCATATACTGCACCTCTTTATATTAATATAAATACAGCAGCAGTAAGCCACTGCTGTATCTTATGACTTATTTCTTATGATTTTTAGCTTCACGTTCAATTTCTTGGACTTTGTCATCTAAAGTCTTTTGTATATCTTTATTGTATATAACTCCTTCTACAGCTTGTTCAAAACTTCTAGATATTACAGGATATATTACTGAACGTGGTCTAGCATGTCCACCTTTTATTAATTGATCCATTAATACTTTGTTTGGTCCATCTTCATTGTATGTCTTAATTTCTACCGCTGCTGATTTTCTTGCTGGCAGCATGCTTATAGCTTTATTTATTGCTATTGTTGATTCTTTATTAGTCATCCATTCAACAACCTTTGCTGCAGTTTCTACATTTTTGCAATTTGATGTTACTGCAAAACCCCATGATCCTGTTGGTACTTGTAACTTCTTTGTTTTAGGACTTACTGGATAAGGCATAACACCCCAATCTAAATCTTTGTAATTTTTTTGTAGATCAGCAACTGTCCATGAACCTTGTAATAACATAGCTGTTTTTCCTGTTTGGAATGCTTTATCCTCTGGAGTTGCACTAACTAACCCCTCTTTAACAAGTTTTTGCATAAAGGAAAGGGCTTCTACATTTTCTTTACTATTAA
>NZ_BOPZ01000062.1 GCF_018332455.1 Clostridium polyendosporum | reverse complement strand
GGTCCTCCACTAGTCATTACCATAGGTTGAACTATCAATTTAAATGCCCCTATCATTGTTGTTATTAAAACAAATGCCATTGTAGGTTTTAATGAAGGTAATGTAATATATCTGAATTGTTCAAGTTTGGTTGCTCCGTCAATACTTGCCGCTTCATACATATCTGCTGGTATATTTGTTAGTCCTGCAAGGAATATCATCATTTGATATCCTGCACCCTGCCATGCCGACATTAAAACGATTGTGTTCATAGCCTGACCAGTACTTGTCAAAAAAGGTTGACCAGGCAAACCAAACTTTTGAAGCATAGTGTTAACTAAACCTGAGCTAGGATTTAATAATGTCATCCAAAGTATTGAAACTACAACTAATGACATAACTACAGGGCTAAAAAAAGCAACGCGGAAAAATGTATTAAACTTGAATTTTTTATTTATTAATAAGGCCAATCCTAATGCTAATCCTACTTGTATTGGTATTACTAAAATAACAAAATGTAATGTATTCTTAAATGAGCTAATTACCATGTCATCTACTGCCATGTTTTTAAAATTTTCTAACCCTATAAAATGTATATCATTGGGTTTCAAAAGGTAATAATCTGTAAAGGCATATGAAATAGATAAAGCAATTGGAATTAAAATAAACGTACATATTCCTATTAATGCAGGAGATAAGAATAGATAGGCTAATATAGTTTCTTTTAACTTGTATGCTTTTTTAGATTTTACTTCTGGAACTTTATTTTCTACTTTTTCTTCTACTTCAACTCTTAATTTTGCTTCCACAGTAACCACCTACTTTCACCTTAGTCTGTATTTTCGCTCTTTCTCCTACTTTGATCTTCCCCATATACTACACCTCTTTACATTAATATAAATATAAATACAGCAGCAGTAAGCCACTGCTGTATCTTATGACTTATTTCTTATGATTTTTAGCTTCACGTTCAATTTCTTGAACTTTGTCATCTAAAGTCTTTTGTACATCTTTATTGTATATCACTCCTTCTACGGCTTGTTCAAAGCTTCTGGATATTACAGGATATATCACTGAACGTGGTCTAGCATGTCCACCTTTTAACAATTGATCCATTAATACTTTGTTTGGTCCATCTACATTGTATGTCTTAATTTCTGCTGCTGCTGATTTTCTTGCTGGCAGCATACTTATAGCTTTATTCATTGCTATTGTTGATTCTTTATTAGTCATCCATTCAACAACCTTTGCTGCTGTTTCTACATTTTTGCAATTTGATGTTACTGCAAAAGCCCATGATCCTGTTGGCACTTGTAACTTCTTTGTTTTAGGACTTACTGGATAAGGCATTAGACCCCAATCTAAATCCTTGTAATTCTTTTGTAAGTCAGCAACTATCCATGAACCTTGTAATAGCATAGCTGTTTTTCCTGTTTGGAATGCTTTATCCTCTGGAGTTGCACTAACTAACCCCTCTTTAACAAGTTTTTGCATAAAGGAAAGGGCTTCTACATTTTCTTTACTATTAA
>NZ_BOPZ01000061.1 GCF_018332455.1 Clostridium polyendosporum | reverse complement strand
TTAGGCTTTTCAAGCCTAAAGAGCCGAAGACTTGATTTGTTAGAGTTGTAGATAAGATTGCGCTATTAGCGACACGCCAGTATCCTTTTCGGGTATTGGCGTATTTTAATGCTTGAGAATGTGTACATCCAAATCTCTTAAGGTTTTTATACCTCGTTTTAACCTTCTTCCATTGTTTCCATATACACATCCTTAATCTTTGTCTAATCCAAATGTCCAACTGCTCAGTTATACCTTTGCAGTTAGCCAATCCATAATAATTAATCCATCCAATATTTACTTCATTTATCTTTCTTATTCTGTCTTCTAGTGTCATAGGTTTTGACCTACTTGTTAAACCCCTTAAATTGTCTTTATATCTTTTAAGAGATTGTTCTGATATTCTTATATAACCCTTTCCATACACTTGGTAGAATGAGAACCCTAGAAATTTTCTTTTCCACGGACGCGCTACTGCGGTCTTCGACTCGTTTACCTTAAGCTTTAGCTTCTTTTCAATAAACAAAGTAACACTTTCCATTACTCTATTACCTGCTCTCTCGCTTTTAACGTAGATATTAACATCATCCGCATAACGGCAAAATTTATGACCGCGCTTTTCTAACTCTTTATCAAGTTCATCAAGAATAATGTTTGAGAGTATAGGACTTAACGGTCCTCCTTGTGGAGTTCCTTCGTCATTTCTATTCACTACACCATTTATCATCACTCCTGATTGAAGATATAGTCTTATAAGTTTTAAAACTCTTTTGTCTTTAATCTTCTTTGATAATTTGTACATTAGTTGGTCATGATTTACCCTATCAAAAAATTTATCCAGATCTATATCTACTACCCACCTGTAACCTTTGGTTATATAATAATCTCTCGCTTGTTTTATCGCATCCTTGGCACTTCGCCTTGGGCGAAATCCGTAACTATTGGTTGAAAAATCCTCATCATAGATTAGAGTTAGTTCCTGTGCAATTGCATGTTGTATTAGTCTATCTAGTACAGTAGGAATTCCTAGAAGTCTAACTCCGCCATTTGGTTTAGGAATCTCAACTCTCCTTACAGGTAACGGTTTATACTCGCCTTTGAGAATTTCTTCCCTGATAGTTAGCCAATTTGTTTTAAGGAATTGTTTAAGTTCATAAACTGTCATCCCATCCATACCATGACTTCCTTTGTTAGAGTAGACTCTACGGTATGCTTCTTGCATATTTTCCCTAGATAAAATCCTCTCAAGCGAACCATATTCTTGTACATTGGTTCTTCTCTTATCAGTTGCCGAGATTACTCTATGCACTTCTTGTTTACCTTTGGGTTCCACCCTATTCTCAACTTGATAGTCTAAATATTTAGTTTTCTGCAATCTTTGAGTATTCTGCGAAACTTTCAAAATTCAAAACCTCCTAAAGTTCAGTCCTTCCTACGCTTACGCGTATAGCGTAGTACTATGACTTCTGCTGACTTCTGATAGTTCAGCTACATATCACTATGTAGGTTGTCATACAAGAAATTCATCCTCTAAAACGACATACCTATCAGATCTCCCCAGGTAAGAACGACCGCTTTCACTCCATATATCTGCCACATTTACTCCTTAAAATTTCGGATAGCATGGGGCTTTGTTTTGCTATGCAAACTTACCCGTTTAAGTAAGCCTTATATGTGGTTCGTGTTCCTCAGACCAGAGTTTTGCCTAGAGCTTC
>NZ_BOPZ01000060.1 GCF_018332455.1 Clostridium polyendosporum | reverse complement strand
ACTACCAGTTTTGGTTCTCTTACAAAGAATAATTCTTTGGTTTTACCAATTTGGCTTTACATTTACTTATGTGCAATTTTCAAAGAACAAAATTTTGAAAGACTTTTGGTCTCTCAAAATTAAACAGAGGAATTAGAGCAATCCGTTTGACAACTCATTATATTATTGTAGTTAATCTTAACATGCGTTAAGTATCAACTAAATCTTCCTTAGAAAGGAGGTGATCCAGCCGCAGGTTCTCCTACGGCTACCTTGTTACGACTTCACCCCAATCGCTGACCCTACCTTCGGCCGCTGCCCCCCTTACGGGTTAGCTCACGGACTTCGGGTATTGCCAACTCTCATGGTGTGACGGGCGGTGTGTACAAGGCCCGGGAACGTATTCACCGCGACATGCTGATTCGCGATTACTAGCAACTCCGGCTTCATGTAGGCGAGTTTCAGCCTACAATCCGAACTGGGACGAGTTTTTGAGATTTGCTCCACCTCACGGTCTTGCGTCTCTTTGTACTCGCCATTGTAGCACGTGTGTAGCCCTAGACATAAGGGGCATGATGATTTGACGTCATCCCCACCTTCCTCCCGGTTAACCCGGGCAGTCTTGCTAGAGTGCTCAACTAAATGGTAGCAACTAACAATAAGGGTTGCGCTCGTTGCGGGACTTAACCCAACATCTCACGACACGAGCTGACGACAACCATGCACCACCTGTCTTCCTGTCAGTCCCAAAGGGACTGACTTCCCCGGTTAAGGGTAATTCAGGAGATGTCAAGTCTAGGTAAGGTTCTTCGCGTTGCTTCGAATTAAACCACATGCTCCGCTGCTTGTGCGGGCCCCCGTCAATTCCTTTGAGTTTTAATCTTGCGACCGTACTCCCCAGGCGGGGTACTTATTGTGTTAACGGCGGCACAGAAGGTTGGACCCTCCTACACCTAGTACCCATCGTTTACGGCGTGGACTACCAGGGTATCTAATCCTGTTTGCTCCCCACGCTTTCGAGCCTCAGCGTCAGTTACAGTCCAGAAAGTCGCCTTCGCCACTGGTGTTCTTCCTAATCTCTACGCATTTCACCGCTACACTAGGAATTCCACTTTCCTCTCCTGCACTCTAGACACCCAGTTTGGAATGCAGCACCCGAGTTGAGCCCGGGTATTTCACATCCCACTTAAGTATCCGCCTACGCTCCCTTTACGCCCAGTAAATCCGGACAACGCTTGCCACCTACGTATTACCGCGGCTGCTGGCACGTAGTTAGCCGTGGCTTCCTCCTCAGGTACCGTCATTATCGTCCCTGAAGACAGAGCTTTACAACCCGAAGGCCTTCATCACTCACGCGGCGTTGCTGCATCAGGGTTTCCCCCATTGTGCAATATTCCCCACTGCTGCCTCCCGTAGGAGTCTGGGCCGTGTCTCAGTCCCAATGTGGCCGATCACCCTCTCAGGTCGGCTACGCATCGTCGCCTTGGTGAGCCATTACCTCACCAACTAGCTAATGCGCCGCGGGTCCATCTCATAGCGGATTGCTCCTTTGGTTATCGAATCATGCGATTCAACAACATTATGCGGTATTAATCCTCCTTTCGGAGGGCTATCCCCCTCTATGAGGCAGGTTACCCACGTGTTACTCACCCGTCCGCCGCTAGGAATTTCCCGAAGGAAATTCCTCGCTCGACTTGCATGTGTTAGGCACGCCGCCAGCGTTCGTCCTGAGCCAGGATCAAACTCTCAATTTAAAAGTTTAATCTCTTGCTCTCAAAAGAATTGCTGTACTTAATTTCCTCTGTTTAATTTTCAAAGACCAAGTTATTTTTGCGTGTCATCAACTGACCGCTTGATTATCTTATCAGCTTTTCGCTTCTCTGTCAACAACTTTTTTTATAATTTTTAAAGTTGAATTGACATCTGTAGAAAAACTACTTTTTTGATTTGTCGCAT
>NZ_BOPZ01000059.1 GCF_018332455.1 Clostridium polyendosporum | reverse complement strand
CCTTCAGATTTCATCTCACGATGAACACCCTTGCCTTCGGCTAACGGTTGGTGCTATCAACCCCCGTAGTGGACTTTCACCACCAAGCTGTCGCCCATGCTGGGCGCACATAAGTAAAGGGCATCTCTTTTTCTTATGAGATACCCTTCTAAATTCCACTTTCATATTAATTTAATATTGAAAACTCCATCAAGATTTAGTTTCTTTATTCTTGTTTCTACTTTATTAATATTAGTAGTATATAACCCTAGTTCCTTCATTCTCTTAAAGTACTCTGCTCCAGCAAAGGTATATCTGTTCATTCTTCCTTCTCTAGTAGAAGCCTTTTCATTTGCATAAGCTATTAAGTCACCTATTGCAATAGATCTTGGAAGTATCAAAAGTGGCATTCCTAAAGCAAGTCTTACAGCGTTGTGACCAGCTAAAGTTCCTGTACATATAGCTTCAGTATGACCTACGAATAAACCTGACTTTTCTCCTGCACAGAATAGATTATCTACTCCGCACACCTTCATATCATCCGTTCTAGGTGCAACAGAGAGATATCTTACGGAATTACCTTTACTTCCTGCATAAGGATCAACGTACTTAGCATTTTCAAGACCTTCTATCTTTCTTAACTTTTCTAGAGGGTAGTAGGTTGTCATAAGCTTTGCATGCCCAGTATCTAAAAGAATTATATTTTCTGCAAACTCTTTTAATGCGTATTGTTGGCATACCTTGCTGCTCAATTTATTATAGTTAACTTCTTCAGTTGGAATCTTTAGAATAACAACACCTTTTTCATCAAGTTCTTTTACTATTTCTTCAGACAGTGTGTCTTTTTCAAGCTTACATGATCCACTGAAAGCACCTAACTGATCTCCATTTCTTTCCCCTTGAAAATCTTGAACCCCTGCTCTTTCACTAATGCTTATTCTTGGACCATAGGATGGGCATCTTAATATGCACATTGAACATCCATTTCCATACCTTAAGCAGTTACCCATTGGTCCTGTGGAACCAGTTGTTTCAACAAATATGTCTCCTTCAAAATAGGAACCGTCACTTAAATATATACCTTTAATCTTCTTATCTACTATTTCTATGTCAGTTACTCTAGAAACTAGATGTAAATTGATTCCCAAATCTTTAATATATTTATATACAGCACCTTCTATTTTATTTACATCATACAGCCATGCATGTTTATGACCAGGAAACTCTATATTTTTATGTCTGCTTAACCTGTCCGTAATTTCAATAAGATCACCAGCACCTAGACATTTAAGCTCCTCAGAAGCTGTGTACCGACCATTATTTCTCATTATTCCGCCTACATTACCTAGTCCTAAAAGTAAATCTGTTTTTTCAAAAATATGAACTTCTGCACCTGCTTTTTTACATGCAATAGCTGCCGCGCATCCAGCCCAACCTCCGCCAACAACTATAACCTTCATATAAACCTTCTCCCCTCAAAAATATTTCTTGGGTCTGATTGTACTTTGCATAACCTTTTTACTCTATGTCCCTTAAATCTTGCAGTACAGCTTCCGCACACGCCCTCGCCACAACACATTTTGGCGTTATTACAACAGGATGTTTTGATATCTTTTCTATCTAATTGATCAAGATAATCTAAAATTTTATAGGTAAGAATATCTGCTCCTGCACAATGTAACAATCCTATATCTTCCTTTTCAATTTTATCTCTTATAATATCTTGGATTTCAGCTGTAAGTATTCCTTCTCCTAACACCGGCACTTCATCATATGACAAATTATATTGTTTTAGATACTCCTCAACATATAATTTTTTATAAGGAGACTTATCTATTATTAAATCTACTTTATTTCCATTATTAATAAGCTTTTTTATAACGGGCAGCATTGGAGCCATGCCTATCCCCTTTGCTATAACCAAGCTCTTACCATTTTTTAAATTATCAATATTTTTCAAACCAAAAACTCCATTCCAGTAAGGCCCTCTGATAACTATGTCTTGACCTTTTGCTATATTCAAAAGACGCTTTGTTTTTATACCTCTTACCTCTATCATAATTGAAATAACGTTACTTTCTGTATCAGATTGTAATATTGAAATAGGTATATCAAAGTAAAAATTCTCATCCGTTCTAATAAAAATAAACCCACCTGGAGAAACAAGGTCAAGAGCAAGCTTATGAGGTGCTAAGAATTTTACAAGAATCAAACTTTTTTCAAGAAATTCTACATCTATAACCTTACAATTAAATGTTTCACGTCCTTTTTTTGCCTTACTTCCATTGTTACGAAACTTGTCATATATGCAAACTCCCTTCCAATTTAAACAATCACAAAAACACTTTCCTTGAAGCTGAGAACACAGTATACATTCCCCAGCTTCTGCAAGATGGCAGGGACAGTATTCCGTTCCGGCATCAATGCAATCAATAACTTCGCAATTCATTTTTCCCTCCAAGATAAAATGCTCCCACTATTACTTTATTTTCCAAATTCATTTTTGTTACAACAAAATCTATAAAAACCCAACTTAATAAGGTATTAAACCTATTTATTGGTATATAAATAATTGTTTTTTCATATAATAAATTCCAGAAAAAAATTAAAACAAAAGGAGTTTTTAAAATGGGTGTAGCAACTATGACTATAAATAAATATCAAGCATGTATCTATGAATGCAACAGATGTGCTCAAGCATGTTATGAATGCTTTAAAGCATGTTTAAATGAACCAGATGTAGCAGATAGAAAGAATTGCATGAGCATTCTTGTTGAATGTGCTAAAGTGTGTGAAATGTCATCAACACTTCTATCAATGAATACTGAATTTGCAAAGGATTATTGTAATCTATGTGCTGTTGTTTGTGATAAATGCGCTGAAGAATGTGAAAAGTTTAAAGATGAGCACTGCCAAAAGTGTGCTCATGAATGTGGTACATGTGCAGATGAATGCAGCAGAATGGGTGGTATGTATTAATCTACAATAAGCAGTCAGCATATTATAAAGTTACTGACTGCTTATTTATTTTATTTATTTATATAAAGTTGTATATCCATAGCTTGAGTCAGGTCTCACTTCGTAAAATGGTAGTAAGTCAGGACCACCCGTAAAACGGGTGGCTTGGCCTGAGGCTGTAAGCCTCTTTTTCTAGCCAGCGTCTAAAGGCGCTGGCTTTTCACTTTGTTCAAAGCCACTTGGCTGTTG
>NZ_BOPZ01000058.1 GCF_018332455.1 Clostridium polyendosporum | reverse complement strand
CAAGGTTGATAGGTCAGAGGTGTAAGCATGGTAACATGTTAAGCTGACTGATACTAATAGGTCGAGGGCTTGACCAATAAAAAGGCTAAAACTTATGTGCAATTTTGATGGAACAAAATTTCATCAATAAAAACTTAATCTGGTGATGATGCTTTTAGAGGATACACCCGTTCCCATACCGAACACGATGGTTAAGCTCTAAGAGGCCGATGGTACTGCACGGGCGACTGTGTGGGAGAGTAGGAGGTTGCCAGGTATCCTTTGAAAATCAAAGGACACAATATTCCGCGGTAGCTCAATGGTGGAGCACTCGGCTGTTAACCGATAGGTTGGAGGTTCGAGCCCTCTCCGCGGAGCCATTTTGAAAGTAACATCAAGTGATAGCTTGATGTTTTTTTATTTGTAAAAATTTATTAAGTTACTTCTAATGAATACAACTTTGTTAAGAAAGAGTAATTATTTCAATCATGGTGAGTTTTATGATTTTAGAAGTTATTAGGGTATATTTTAAGCTGTGAACTTTATGCAAAGTGGTTTACAGCTTTTTGATATTTCTTAGAATATAGTATCTCTATATATTACTACATTGATTAATTAAGAAAAAAGTGTTATTTTATTTTGTATATTAGTTTATAGTGAGAAAGGAAGGTGGCATAAATTAAATTAATTAAATATTTTAGCTAATTATATGTTAGTTAAGCAGTAGTTTAATTAATTTAAGAATGTGATATGAGTAGTTTGAAGAAATTTATAAGCTATTATAAACCATACAAGCATATGTTTTTTTCAGATATGTTTTGTGCACTGACTTTATCAGTCATAGATTTAGTATTTCCTCTCGTAGTAAGATATCTTTTGAATGATGTATATGTGATGAATGATAGAAATAAAATACTTCTTTATGTTGCATATATAGGCATTACCTTGTTTTGTATGTACATTATTAGATATTTATGTCAGTATTACATAACATCTTGGGGACATATAATGGGAGCTAAGATGGAAGCTGATATGAGAAAGGATATTTTTGATCATCTGCAAAAGTTACCTTTTTCATATTATGATAATACAAATACCGGAAAACTTATGTCTAGAATAGTTACGGATCTTTTTGATATATCAGAATTGGCACATCACGGTCCAGAAGATTTATTTATCTCTATTTTGAAGTTAACGGGATCATTTATAATATTATTAAATATAAATGTAAGAATAACCGTAATACTTCTTTTGTTTACATTTGTAATGCTGTATTTCTCATATTCTTATAATAGAAGGATGAGAGGTGTATTTAAGAGCAATAGAGAAAAAATAGCAAATGTTAATGCTCAAATACAGGATAGTCTTTCTGGAATAAGGGTAGTAAAGTCCTTTGCTAATGAAGATATAGAAAGTTTAAAATTTGCTCAAGGCAATATTGAATTTTTAAAGACAAAGGAAGATAGCTATTTTATAATGGGCAGGTTCTTTAGCGGTAATAACTTTTTCCAAGGAATATTGTATCTTTCTGTTATACTTTCAGGCGGTATATTTATAAGCTTAGGTTCATTAAATATTTCAGATCTAGTAGTTTATATTTTGTATATAAATATATTTTTAAATCCTATAGATAAACTTGTAAATTTTACAGAACAATTTCAGAGAGGGATAACTGGTTTTGAAAGATTTTTGGAAGTAATGAATACTGAACCAGATATAGAAGATAGGGAAAACTCAGTAGAAATTAGAAATATAAAGGGAGATATTGAATTTAAGGATGTATCTTTTAGCTATAATGATAAGCACAATATTTTAAGCAATATAAATATAAAGCTTCCAGCAGGGAAAACCACTGCTATCGTAGGACCTTCTGGTAGTGGAAAATCAACATTCTGCAGTCTTATACCAAGGTTTTATGAAATTAATGATGGCTCTATAGCAATAGATGGCATAGATATAAGAGATATAAGACTTAAATCTTTACGAAATTCTATAGGAATAGTTCAACAAGATGTTTATATGTTCTCAGGTAGTATAAAAGAAAACATAGCTTATGGAAAACCTGATGCAACAGATAAAGAAATTTTTGAGGCAGCTAACAAAGCAAACATACATGAATTTATAATGAGTTTATATGATGGTTATGATACTTATGTAGGAGAAAGAGGAGTTAAGCTTTCTGGCGGACAAAAACAAAGAATATCAATAGCTAGGGTATTTTTAAAAAATCCACCTATATTAATTTTGGATGAGGCAACATCAGCATTAGATAACGAGAGTGAGAAGTTTATTCAAAAATCCCTTGAAAAATTAGCAAGAAACAGAACTACATTAGTAATTGCTCATAGGTTAAGCACTATTAGAAGTGCGGATGAAATAATAGTTATTACAGATGAAGGTATAAAAGAGAAAGGAACTCATGATGAGCTTATTAGTAAGAATGGAGTGTATGCTTATCTTCATAATATGCAATTTAAAGATATTTAGGTAATCCGTATTTAACTTCAATATTTATAAAATAATTAACATTACATATAATATATAATAAACAATAAATATTATATTAGTTTAAAGGATTTATAAATATGGGTGAGAAATTTAAAAGAACTACTCCAGAAGAGGCACTAAAGAGACTAAAAGAGGAGCAGATGGGACAATTAAAGATATATATAGGATATGCTCCGGGCGTTGGCAAGACATATACTATGCTTAATGAGGCTAACAATAGACTTGAGAAGGGCGAAGATATCTTAATCGGATATTTAGAATCGCATCAAAGAAAAGAAACAGAGGCCCAGATAGGAAAGCTTGAAGCTATACCTAGAAAGAAAATTAAATACAATGGAATGGTTCTTGAAGAGATGGATACAGAGGCAATAATCACAAGAAGACCTACAACTGTGCTTGTAGACGAACTTGCACATACTAATGTTCCAGGATCAAAAAATAGAAAAAGATATGAAGATGTTGAAGAAATTTTAAATCATGGAATAAATGTTATATCAACATTAAATATTCAGCACCTGGAAAGTCTTAATGATATAGTTAGACAGATTACAGGAATTATTGTAAGAGAAACTATACCTGATATTATAGTAGAGAATGCTGATGAAGTTGTAGTGATAGATATTACTCCGACTGCACTTCGCAACAGGCTTAATGGTGGGTATATATATAAACATGAAAATGTTGTTAGGTCATTAAAGAACTTCTTTAGACAAGGAAATCTTACTGCCTTAAGAGAAATTGCATTACGACAAACTGCTGAAGAAGTTGATGAAGAACTTGAGGAATATAAGAAACAGCATGGAATAAAAGAAAATTGGCATGTTATTGAAAGAGTTATGGTATGTATTGGGCCTAGCCCATCTTCTAAAAAACTTATTCGAAGAGGAGCACGAATAGCTAGAAAATTCAAATGTGAATTAATAATTGTTAATATTAATTGTACAAGGGTTTTTATGCCTAAAATGACACAAAAAGATATACAAATGCTTGAAAGTCATTTTAAGCTAGCTAAACAGCTTGGAGCGAAGGTTGTAACATTAAGAGGAAAGAGTGTCTCAAGGGAACTTGCTAAGTTTGCAACTGAAAGATATATAACTCAAATTATTATAGGGCATAGTGGGAAAACAAAATGGGAGAGCTTAATTAGAGGATCTACCGTTACTAAGCTTTTAAAGTTAACAAAGAATATTGAGGTGCATATAATACCTAATAATTAGAAATAAAAACTTCCCATTAGGGAAGTTTTTATTTCTCAGTTTGCTGAAAAACCCCCTGTTTAAAAACAGAGGGTTTTTCTAGCAAACTTGTGGATAAATTTTAAAACAGGGTTTTTCTATTAATTTGAATAAAATTTTATATAAATCT
>NZ_BOPZ01000057.1 GCF_018332455.1 Clostridium polyendosporum | reverse complement strand
GACTGTGTGGGAGAGTAGGAGGTTGCCAGGTTAGTATGGCTCGATAGCTCAGTCGGTAGAGCAGAGGACTGAAAATCCTCGTGTCGCTGGTTCGATTCCTGCTCGAGCCACCAAAAAACCTAGTACACTTAGTGTACTAGGTTTTTTTATTTTGTTAAATATAATAATTATTATATTTTTTCATAATGCTTAATAGTTATAAGTATTATGGAAAAACTAACAGTGAAATTCTTAATTTATTTGCTTTTAGGTGATTATATGAATGATTTTAAAGCAATTTTTAATGCGTTAGTTAATAGTGAGATATATGATTTATTAGCTGTATTCGGAATATTTTTTGGATTTTTTTTACTAAAAAGATTTATAGTTAAATATGTATATAGAGCAATAAAAAGATTCGTAAAAAAAACAAAGAATAACATTGATGATAATTTAGAGAACGCCGTTCAAACTCCATTAAAGTTTTTTATGATTATTTTAGGGGTATATTTTTCGTTAAGATATTTAGGCGTAAAACTTTTTAATAAAGAATTATTATATATAAGTTTTAGACTTTTAAAGGTTTCACAAGTAGTAGTTATTACATGGATAATATATAATCTTACACTGGAGAACTCAGTATTATATGAAGGCATACAAAAAAGATATAATGTTAAGGTAAATAGAATAGTTTTTCCTTTTATCTCAATAATAATTAGAATTGTAGTATTTGTTATATCTATAAGTATAATAGCAAAAGAATTTGGCTTTACAGGATTTATAACTGGTTTAGGGATAAGTGGTCTTGCATTCGCTTTAGCTGCACAGGACACTTTCTCTAATCTTATTGGAGGAATGGTAATAGTACTTGATAAGCCTTTTTCAATTGGAGATTGGATACAGACTACTGAGATAGAGGGAATAGTTGAAGATATAACTTTTAGAAGTACTAGAATAAGAACTTTTGCAAAAGCTCTTGTTACAGTACCAAATTCAAAGCTTGCTAATGCTAATATTATAAATTGGACTCAAAGAGAAGAAAGAAGAATACATTTTATTCTATCTATATCTCATGATACAAAGAGAGAAAATCTTCAGAGAGTAATTAATGGAATTGAATATATGCTTGAAACCCATGAAAAGGTAAATAAGGAACTTATAATTGTGAGTTTTAATGAGTTCAAAAGTAGTAGTCTAGATATATTTATATATTTTTATATTAGAGTGAATGAATATAGACCTTATATGAAGGTAAAAGAGGAAATAAATTTTAGAATAATGGATATTCTTGAGAACGAAGGTGTAAAGTTAGCGAAACCTTGTAATAGTATATATTTTAATACTCCCTTAAAGATTGTAGAGCCTCTAGAGTTAAAAGACTTTAAGGAGTAGATCAGAGTAGATAAATATTTACAAGATTTAGCGGAAAAGCCCACGTCTTTCAAGCGTGGGATGAAAGGCTTTTATTTTCATGTGTATGTTTATTTAATCAACATACATGATAGTGTGTTATAAAAACCTAGGGATAATAATAGCAGAATAATAAGAAAGGAGTTTCCTCAATTAGTAAAAATTCTGGGTTTATGGACACGAAGTTATTTTGTTTCTACTGCTGGAAATTCAAGTAGCGAAACTAACTAATATCAGAAATACGGCAAAAACAAGCCGTAAAAATGAAAAAAATTTGCATAGTTAGTTATTCTATCGTTTAGCACAATTTATAGAGTATAAGGCACTTTTAGAAGGTATTAAAGTTGAGTATATTAATCCATGCAATACTTCTAAACAATGCCCTATTTACGGAATTTAAATACTGCTAATGATAGAAAATACAAATGCTCATATGGATATAAAGCACATAGAGATTTAAACGATTGTATTAATATAATTAATGCAACTGTTGTAGATGGTAATAGTCTATAAGCCTAAACTGCTATATGCACTGGTTTAGGAAGGGTAATGGCACACCCTAAAATTTGGGGAACTACGCCTATCAGTGAACTGGCGACTACCACCAAAGGAGCCCACGCATTTATGGGTGTGGAGTATCAATAGGGCTACATATTTTCAATTTGCCAATCTATTGATGTTTTTCCTATGGATTTTAGGAATTCATTAGTTTTTGAGAATGGTTTGCTTCCAAAGAAACCTCTAGATGCAGAAAGTGGACTTGGATGAACAGATTTAATTATGTAATGCCACTTATTTGTAATGAGCTTTTCTTTAGATATAGCATTATTTCCCCATAAAATAAACACAATAGGATCTTTTCTATCGTTAAGTAAGGAAATTATTTTATCAGTGAATTTTTCCCACCCTATATTTCTATGGGAGTTGGCTTCAGCAGCTCTTACAGTTAAAGAAGCGTTTAGAAGCAATACTCCTTGATCAGCCCACTTTTTTAAGTAACCGTTATTTGGGATATAGCAGCCTAAATCACTTTGAAGTTCTTTAAATATGTTTTTCAGTGAAGGTGGTGCTGGTACTCCAGGATTTACAGAGAAGCTTAGACCGTGAGCTTGGTTAGGGCCGTGATAGGGATCTTGACCAAGTATAACGACTTTCACATCTTCATAAGCTGTATAGTGGAGAGCATTAAAAATATTATACTTATTTGGATATATAGTTTTAGTATTATATTCATTTAATAAGAACTGTCTTAATTTTAAGTAATATTCTTTATTAAATTCGTCTTTTAAAAGTTCATTCCAATCATTTTTAAATTCTACTGACATTTTTCATCACCCATAAATTAGTATACCAAATTTTTAAACTTTTAAATTAACTATCTAAAAAATAAATTAAATTGTATTTTGCAGAAGTTTTTGTATTATGGATTATAATCAATGATAGTTGAAAACAATGTTATATATAATGTTTTTATAGAAAAAATTTTTAAGGGGGTATACCGATGTCAATTAAACCAAGGAAAGTTGCGGTAGTTGGTACAGGATTAGTTGGTTCAAGCTGCGCATTTAGTTTAGTCAATCAAGGAGTATGTGAAGAGGTGCTGATGATTGATATAAATGAAGAAAGAGCGCTTGGAGAAGCAATGGATTTAACTCACGCTGTAGAGTATTTACCTCAAAGAACTAAGATATACAAAAGTAGCTATGATCAGTGTGGGGATGTAAGTGCAGTTATTATTGCTGCTGGAGCACCGCCAAAATACGGTCAAACCAGATTGGATACTTTAGAGATAAGCGCAAGAATTTGTACTTCAATTGTAGAGCCTATTATGAAGTCAGGTTTTAACGGATGTTTTATTATTGTTTCAAATCCTGTTGATATAATTACATATCATGTTTGGAAACTTTCTGGGTTACCAAGAAACCAGGTTATGGGAACTGGAACAGCCATCGATTCAGCAAGATTTAAGACTTTTATTTCAGAATACTTAGATATAGATCCACGTTCAATACAAGGCTACGCTATGGGGGAACATGGAGATTCACAAATGGTGCCGTGGTCTCATGTATATGTCGGAGGTAAGCCATTTTTGAAGATTATGGAGCAGAATCCAGATACTTATGGTAAGATTAATCTTGATGAAATAGTCTCAAGAGTAACTAAGTCAGGTTGGGATATTGTACATAGGAAAGGCACAACTTATTATGGAATAGCATCTGCAGCGGTGGCAGTAATAAAAGCTATTTTTCATGATGAATATAAAATAATGCCTGCATCTGTTATCTTAGATGGAGAATACAATGAATATAATGTAGCAACTGGGGTACCAGCTATAATAAGTGCTGATGGAGTTAAAGATATTGTAGAAATCGAAATGACTGAAGATGAACTTTATAGATTTAAGAAGTCAAATCAGGTTATAAGAGAATATATAGCAAGATTAGGATATTAGTGTAGATAAACTAGAGAAACTATTAAGAAAACTAAAATAGAATTTAATGCTATAAAGTAGCTTAGAAGTCAAGCTCCAGGTTGATAATAAGCTGCTTATTTTACTTTATGGAGGTTATGAGCTTATTACAATGTTCTATACTAATTGACATTTTTCACAAAATAAAGGGATATACTTTACCTAGCGTGTCAGTATGAGGTAATTAAAGTTTTTATAAGAATAATTAAGTATTATTAAGTTAAATTTGAATAAGATGCTATATATTATTTAATAAGACTGCATAATAATGATAAGATAGCACTTGTCGACTTGATGCGACAAATCAAAAAAGTAGTTTTTCTACAGATGTCAATTCAACTTTAAAAATTATAAAAAAAGTTGTTGACAGAGAAACGAAAAGCTGATAAGATAATCAAGCGGTCAGTTGATGACACGCAAAAATAACTTGGTCTTTGAAAATTAAACAGAGGAAATTAAGTACAGCAATTCTTTTGAGAGCAAGAGAT
>NZ_BOPZ01000056.1 GCF_018332455.1 Clostridium polyendosporum | reverse complement strand
TTTCTTTCTCGTATCATTTGAATAACTCCTATGAAATAAAATTCTATACTTTTAATTTTACTTCATAATTCAGTAAAAACAAAGACTGCTGACACTTTGTCAGCAGTCTGAAAAATAAAGCTACATTAATGTAGCTTTATTTTTACTTATATGTATTTTCAACAACCGTATTCCACTCATTTCCACTATAGAGTCCGTCAAATACTTTATTTACCTCATCTAAAAGAAACGGTTGCATCTCTGAAGGTAGATTATAATAGTAAGCAATATTATTTTCATTAGCAATTGAAAGAGGCCATAGCATTTCTTGTGAAAATCCCTTTAAAAATGTATTTCCTTGTTTATTACCAGTCATTATACCTTCCTTGCCTAATTTTTCATATGGTTCATCTTTTGTTATAAAGTCTAAAAATCTATTTATTTCCTCTTTATCTGGTGCATTTTGTATTGAGCACACAAGATGTTCCACAATTATAGGCGGATTAATTTTACTAGTTGGCAATACTCTACCATTTAATATTTTAATATTTTTGCTATCCTCCAATTCTTTACCGGCTAGTGATGTAACAAAGGCAAATGGTATTTCCCCTTCTTCAACCTTTTTTACAATCTTATCATCAGCTTTATACAATGTATCCTTAGTCATTCCATACTCTTTATTTATGATGTTTAATAACTTAAAAACATCTTGCATACTAGTAATTTGCTTATACTTAAGCTTTCCAACATCAAAATTCTTTTCAAGTTCCATTTCATCAATCACATTATTTGCGACTATAGTTGAAAGTGCTAAAGATAAGTCTATTTCTTTTGGTAATACCACTGGTATTTTTATATTTCTATCCTTTAATAACTTTGCAACATCCCCAACATCCCCAACATCTTCCAATTCTGTATTTATACCGTATTTTCCAACTTCATTTTTATTATATATGAATTGAATTGAATATGGTATAATACCTAATCCGTAATACTTATTATCAATACGACCATAACTTAAAACTATATTATTAAATTTTTCTGTAGCTTTATTGGTTGTTAGATTATTCGTTATATCACCTATTAATCCTTCTCTTGCAAGCTCAATCATTACACTTCTATTGCAAATCAATATATCATGTTCTTTTTTATTTGCAATCTCTTTTTTTATTTTATCAAAAGAATTTATATTTTTCACCTTGATATCAATACTACTATGTTCCTTTTGATATAATGATATTAAGGAATTAACACCTTCCATATCTGAAGTAGTATTATTTTCAATTAAGATATTTAAACTCCCTTTCTGCGGACTTTTCTTATCTCTTGAACAACTTATCATAGAAAAAAATAATATTAACACAATTACTAAAGAACATGCCTTAAATAAATATTTCATAATTACACCTCCATAAAATATATCAAATATATTTTATGTAAAATAATTAATTATATTAAACACTCATATAATTAATTGAGGTGATAAAAATGAAAGTAAGAATAATTATGGTAAGTAAACAAGCTATGGTTTTAATAATGCTTTTAGTAATAGGTATAATACTTACATCTATTTTCTTTTCTTTTACTAAGACACCCCAAGACTTATCTTCTTTGCCAACTAGTTCATCTGTAGGAAATGATAAGGTATTGAAGAAAGATTTAAACGGGGATGGACAAGAAGATATTCTATATATAACAACAAAAAATAACAAATATTATATGCAGGTTAACTCTAATAATAAGAGCTTTTTTTTAGAACCAAATAAAAAGCTTAATACTGTAGGAACTTATTCAAACTTTTGGCCTATGGGTATTACTTTACTAGACTTATCTAGAGATAGGATTCCGGAAATATTAGTCCAAGCATCGCAAGATAATGTTCCAATACAACATATCTTTAAGTGGGAAACTGACAGCTTTAAAGATATTTTTTCTAGTACCAATAATGTTTTTGGAGTTATAGATTCAAAAAATAATAAAACTCCAAAACTTGTCTCAATGACAATAAAGAATGGTGCATTAAATGTTCAGCAGTATATGATTATTGGAGATGAACTAAAGAATTGTACGTATGAAAATTATCCAATTCTAGGACTTGAAAATGTAATGTTATTTATTGATTTGATTGAAAGCACAGGTGAGATTGAAAAACTTTATGATATTTTCAAATCATCATTAAGCCAAGATGAACTATCAATTTTATGGAAGCTTGGTAAGACTGATTATATGTTTGAATTCCAAGATGCATTCTTTCAAGATACAAAATGGGATAAGAATGGAAAAACAGAAGAAATTCAATGGATATTGAATTTTAAAAAAGCTCTAATACATGAAAAAGATAGCCCGTCTCAAATTAAAATACAAATAACCTTAGGTGCTGAAGGAGATATGTTTAAAATAGGCGTTATCAAACTAGAAAAAGCAAAATAATAGTTCTTATAAAAATAAATATTAAACTTATTTACATTTAACTATATTCAATTTTATAAAACAAGAAAAAATAAAACTGAACAGACAGCAACTCAGCTTTAGCCATAATTGCAGCAAATTAAAAGGGTCGCTTTCGCGACCCAAAAGGGGGATGGGGGGTTTTAGCTTTAATGAAGACTTAACTTCATTTAGCTATAGGAGATGTTATTCTCCTAACTACATTTATATTATTAACCTATAATTAAGACTTTATACACTATAAAAAAATTTAGTATATAAATAAATATCTCATCTATTAATTTAGGATTTTAAAAAGCATTTTAAGTGAAACTTTATTTATTGAGCTATTTAGAATTTAACTTTTTCTCTCTAATTAACATGTAGCACTTTATAATATTTATACTTAATCATCAAATTCACCAGATTGATAAAGTTCTATCACTTTATCTAAAAATCTTGCTCTGGAAGGATCTACAAAAGTTCTTAAAGCTCTTAACATAGCTATATTTGCATCTTCTTCTCTATTAAAATTAAGGTTATTGGCTGAATTATCATAATTAAAACCATTATTCATAATATTACCCAAACCATTATTCATAATATTACCCAAACCATTAGGCATACTAGAATTAAATAACGAATTAAGAGCATTTAAGTTAAACCCCTCCGAGCCTATAGCAGATAAAAGACCAGTTAATGCATTAAAGTCAATGTTCTTAAACATTTCGGTCATTTGAGGACTAAGATTAAAAGGAAACGGTGGCATACTATTGTTCATTCCACTCATATTATTTACATTATTCATATTATTAATAGGATTCATATTTTTTATATCATTCATATTTGATGATCTATGTCTATGCTTATGTTTTGACATTAGATTCCCTCCACAATATTTATATATGTATTATTATATATATTTTTTGGAGGGCTTTCGCCCTCCAACCACTATTCTAGTAGCAGCATTCTATACTTCCTAATATGGTGCAGAATCATTGCATCCACATAAGCAACCTCTGAATCCTCCTAAGAATAAGAATAATAGTATTAGTATAAACCCTCTATCATTCTTTAGTAATCCTGAAAATTCGAATATTAGTAATGCAATAATTACTGTACTTGGATTGTAAAAGGCTGTAGTACTCGGATAGTAAGGATTGTATATACCCATCATCGGCATTATTGTCCCCCCTTACGGAAATACCAGTTATTTATCTCAATTTTAAAATTTAGTTACTATAAATCACAGTTTCCTCTTCTATTACAGAAGAATAATATGATTAGTAAGAACCATATCCAGTAGCAGCATCCACCAAATCCAGATCCTGCATATGGTGCAACTCCACTGTATGGTGCAACTCCATTATATGGTGCTGCTCCACCGTATGGCATCACTCTATAGCAACAGTCATGCTTCTTTGACATATTTGTTCCTCCTTAAAATAGTATTAGTTTTCTTACGTTCTTTTCACTAGTTTACACTATATCGCTACCAATAGAGTTTCTTCTTCCAAATCCAAAGATTATGAATATGATAATTATCCATATCCACCACCAGCTGCCTCCGCCAAATCCGCATCCACCAAATCCACCGCCATATGGGGCTGGGGCAGGTGCAGCACTATATGGTGATACTCCAGCAAATGGGGCAGCATATTCGCAGCATTGGTCTTGAATTGGGTAGTAGTTTGAAACTTTGCAAACTGGAATCTTCTTTTTTGTCTTATGAGCTTCTGTTGCAAATGGGCTAACTGCACTAGTTGGACCTGGTGCTACTGGTGGATATGCTCCTGGGTATCCTCCTGGGAATCCTCCTCCAAATCCATGTCCACAACCACAGAATAAGATAAATAGAACGATTATCAAAGCTAATGATCCTCCAAATAGTCCTCTTGTACCACTAATTGGACTTAAATCATCTTTACAAGCATTTAATCCACTTAGAATTTCATTTAATTCCATAAAATTCCCTCCTTATTGAAAATATGGTTTTATTTGGGTTTCTAGTATATATTATTCCAACATATATAAAATGACACAATATTTTGGCATATTAATTAACCATTGTGAATATATTAAAACAAAACTGGCCAGGCACCGATTCTGTTCGGTTTAAGGCAAATTTAAGCTTGAGTTAGATTTACAAACAATAAAAAAGCGTGGATTAAATCCACGCTTTTTCCAGTTTGCTGAAAAACCCTCTGTTTTTTAAACAGGGGGTTTTTCTAGCAAACTTGTGGATAAATTTTAAAAGAGAGCTTTTCTATTAATTTGAATAAAATTTTATAT
>NZ_BOPZ01000055.1 GCF_018332455.1 Clostridium polyendosporum | reverse complement strand
TTGGTGTTGAAATAGGAAAAGGAAATATTCCACCACACTTAGCACTTCCAGCATTATTTGCAATCAATTCACAGGCAGCTGCAGATTTTATACCTGTTGGACTTGGATTAGCAGAAGCAGAACCAGATACTGTTCAGGTAGGAGTACCTTCTGTGTTATATTCAAGATTTCTAACAGGAGCTCCAACAGTGATCATAGCTTGGTTGGCAAGCTTTGGGCTATATAAGTAGTTATATTTTAGATGATTAATGAGAGGATTTTTATCATGAACACAATATATAGAACTGTTATAATAGTTGTGGTGATTTAGCGGAAGGGTTTTTCGAACATAATATATTTATAACATTTAAGGATAATGTTCTATAGGAACTGGTAGATTACCGTTTCATTTATGAAGAGAATACTTTTTTATATTATATACAAGTAAATATATATAAGTATTGCAAGTACATTTTACGTAGAAAAAAAGAAATTGTGCCATTAGATAAGGGCACAATAATTAAAGTAATTCGTAATTAAAATATCCAATTTAAATTATATAATAAATTATAATTTAAAGCAAATAAATAGAAAAATAATATTTTATGAAATTAGAATAACATTATAAATTACTAATAAAAATAACATGCTAATCGGTAATATAGTTTAGTATGTTATTTTTTTATTGAGGAATTATAGGATAAATTTATTTATAATTATAAATTCAAGTTGTTATAGACTAAAAATACCCAGATTTTATTTGTTTTATTATTAAACTTTAATACAGTACAATTATAATTAATTTACTTTTTTCATTCATACGATGAAAAAGTGTGTATTAATTATTTTATAAATTATTATAGAATTAAGATTATAAAATTATTAATTATGAAAAATAAGTATTTATGAATGAGGTGTAATATGCAAAGTGCAGTAGAAAAAGAATTAAAATATGTACGAAATGAATTAGATAATCTTGTTAAAGATGGAAATTTAACATTGCATAACGGAAAAGTATTGGAAATTAATAAAATTTTAGATGAATTAATAAATATATTTTTATATGAAAAAATGAGAAAGAATAAGTTATTTGTTTAATAAATTGTACCAAATAGGAATACTCCTTAATTATATTCATTTAAGGAGTATAATATTTTATTATGATATTTTTAACACTTCATGATACATATTTTTTCACACTTATGATGAAAAAGTATGTATTAATTATTTTATAGTCAAGTTATACAATAAGATTACAGAACAGAAATGCTTTTAAGAACAAGTTAAATAAAAGCATCACTGTTTTGAAAATTATTGTAGCAAGTTAATAAGTTTATAGATTTTTGCAGAAGTTATTATCAAAAGATAAGACTATTTATTTAACATTTTTATGTAAAGGTTTTAATAAAGGGTAAGGGATACATTTTATCTATTAACTTAACCTTGATAATGACGATAATGTTAAAATCTAGCAATGAAAATTTTATACTATAGCTAATTTAAAGGAGGTGAGGAAATAAAAAAGATTAATACTAATGAAACACTCAATAATAGTATTTAAATTAAAGGAGGTATTTTAAATGACAACATTTTTTCAAGTTTTAGCTAATAGTGCTGAATGGTTTATGAATCTTTTTAGGGCAGGAGCTAAGGTTTTCGCTGATTTTACTACCGGTATTATACCACTATTAATTGCTTTATTAGTAGTTATGAATGCCATAATAAAATTCGTTGGAACTGATAGAATTGAATCTCTTGCAAAGAAATGTGGCGCTAACCCAATTACTAGATATCTAATATTGCCGGTATTAGGAACATTTATATTTGCAAACCCAATGACATTATCACTAGGAAAATTTTTGCCGGAGAAATATAAGCCAAGCTATTATGCGGCAAGCAGTTTTTCATGTCATACAATGAATGGATTATTCCCACATATTAACCCAGGAGAGTTATTTGTATTCCTTGGAATAGCAAATGGAATAACACAGTTAGGACTTTCAACAGCAGACTTAGCTGTTAGATATTTCTTAGTAGGTATGATCACTAACTTCTTAAGAGGATGGGTTACAGATCTTACCACTACTATAGTTGAAAAGCAACAAGGTATTAAACTTAACGCTACCATAGATATTCGTCATGAAGAAGCTTATTCAGCTTAAAGTAAAAATAATTTAATTTGAGAGGAGAGATTTTTATGTCATATAAAAAAGTAAAAATAAACAAAGGTTCAGGTGGTTGGGGTGGTCCAATAATTGTAGAACCTACTAATGTAAGAAATAAGGTAGTTTATATCACTGGTGGAGCAAAACCAGATGTAGCTGTAAGGATTGCAGAATTAACAGGATGTGAGCTTATTGATGGATTTAAATATGGTGTTAAAGATAGTGAAATAGCATGTGCTGTAATTAACTGCGGTGGTACCTTAAGATGTGGAATTTATCCTCAAAAGAAAATTCCTACAGTGAATATCATGGCAACAGGAAAGAGCGGCCCATTAGCAATGTTTATAAAAGAAGATATTTACGTTTCATCAGTTAAATCCGAAAACGTTCAAGTTATAGATTAGTAAAAGGAGGGGTATAAAATGGCATACGATACAAGTAAAAAGATAAGTGAACAAAGCCAAGGGCTAGTTGCAAAGATAGGTATTGGAATAGGTAAAATAACAAGTACCTTCTTCCAAGCAGGTAGAGATACTATAGATACCGTTATTCATACAATATTACCTTTCATGGCTTTTGTTGCAACATTAATTGGTATTATCAATGCATCTGGAGCAGGTACATGGTTTGCACACCTTCTTACACCATTAACTGGTAATATAAGTGGATTAGTAATTATAGCATTAATCTGTTCCTTCCCATTATTATCTCCATTTTTAGGACCGGGAGCAGTTATAGCACAGATAGTAGGAGTTCTAATTGGTGTTGAAATAGGAAAAGGAAATATTGTACCACACTTAGCACTTCCAGCATTATTTGCAATCAATGCACAGGCAGCAACGGATTTTATACCTGTTGGACTTGGATTAGCAGAAGCAGAGTCAGATACTGTTCAAGTAGGAGTACCTTCGGTATTGTATTCAAGATTTTTAACAGGGGCTCCAGTAGTAATAATAGCTTGGTTAGCAAGCTTTGGACTATATAAATAGTATGAGGGAAAGGATTTTTATAATGAATACAATATATAGAACTGTTATAACAAGTGTTGGTGATTTAGCTGAAGGCTTTTTAGAACACGATATGTTTATAACATTTAAAGACAATGCCCCACAGGAATTAGTAGATTACTGCTTTATGCATCAAGAGAATAATCTTTTAGATTATATACAAGTAAATGACATTCTGCAGATAGATAGACAACAATACCTAATAACAGGTGTGGGTAGTTTAGTCAATGATAATTTAAGAAATTTAGGACACATAACTTATAAGTTTAGTGGAGAAACAGATGCAAGTATTGCAGGTACACTTTATCTAGAGAAAAAAGAAATTATTCCATTAAATGAAGGCACGATAATTGAAGTAATTCGTAATTAAAGTATCCATTAATTAAAATATCCATTAATTAAAATATCTAAAATATATTATATATCAAAATAGTAAATTAGATTTATGAACGAAAAATAAAAATATAAATGCAATTCAAGGAGGGACTTTAATATGTCAAAGGTAGCTTTAGTTATAGGTGGAGGAAGAAGTTTAGGAGAATATCTTTCAAAACACCTAGCAGTAGAAGGATATGATGTAGCAGTTGTTGATATAAATTATGATAATGCATCAAAGGTTTCTAAAGAAATAACTGAAATTACAAATAAGAAAAGTATTGCTATATCAGCAGATGCGACTAATGAAGAACAGGTTAAAGATATGGTGAATAAAGTAGTAGACGAACTTGGAAGAATAGACTTACTTGTTTATAATGCAGGTGTTGCAAAGAGCAGTAAAATAACTGAATTTAAACTAGATGCATTCAATTGGATAGTAAATGTAAACCTTATAGGATACTTCTTATGTGCAAGAGAAGTATCAAGAGTAATGATAGATCAAGGTATTGAAGGAGCTATCATTCAGATAAATTCAAAGTCTGGAAAGGTTGGTAGTAAGCACAATACAGGATATTCTGCTGCAAAGTTTGCAGGTGTAGGATTAACTCAAAGTCTCGCACTAGATTTAGCAGAACACAATATAAGAGTAAACTCAATGATGCTTGGTAATTTACTAGATTCTGATATGTTTGAAAGTCTTCTACCACAATATGCTGTAAAGCTAGGAATAAAAGAATCAGAAGTAAAACAAGTTTATATTGATAAGGTGCCATTAAAGAGAGGATGTTCTTTTAAGGATGTTGCAGATGCAATAACTTTCTATTCATCAGAAAAAGCAAATTATTTAACAGGTCAGTCAGTTAATATAACTGGTGGACAAGTGATGTTCTAAGGATAATATAGTTTAAGTATATATTATACAAATAGAAAGCCAACTTTGTGTTGGCTTTCTATTTTAAAAATAAAGAAAGAAGAGAATTTGCAAAGTTAATATGCATTTATATTACCTTTTTATTAACTTACATAAATTAGAATAACATTATTGAGTTCATTTAAGAATTCAATATCGTTTTTTATTAATCCTTTAAATAATTCATATTTTTCATATTCGTAGTGAAAATATATGTATTAATTATTTTATCAACCTGCTATGCATTTGAGCAGTAATAATAAGTAAGTTTAATAGTATTTGAGTTGCTACATAAAAATATAATATAAATTATAGTGGTTTTAATTTCGTTTACAAAAACAGAAAAATTAATGCCACTATTTTTTTGTTTATTTTATTATTGAATTTAGGATAATTCATTTTTTTCACGCTAATGATGAAAATATATGTATTAATCTGTTTATTCTTGTAGTATACAATAAGATTGTAAGGCAAAGATGTTGCTTACAAGCAGTAGTATGAGGAGTGACAAACCTAAATAGTGAGCAGCTGAGTAATAGTAATTATTGATATTAAGGAGGTATTTTAAATGACAACATTTTTTCAAGTTTTAGCAAGTAGTGCTGAATGGTTTATGAATCTTTTTAGGGCAGGAGCTAAGGTTTTCACTGATTTTACTACTGGGATTATACCCCTATTAATTGCTTTATTAGTAGTTATGAATGCCATAATAAAGTTCGTTGGAACTGACAGAATTGAATCTCTTGCAAAGAAATGTGGTGCTAACCCAATTACTAGATATTTAATATTACCGGTATTGGGAACATTTATATTTGCAAATCCAATGACATTATCATTAGGAAAATTTTTGCCGGAGAAATATAAGCCAAGCTATTATGCAGCATCTAGTTTCTCATGTCATACAATGAATGGAGTATTTCCACATATTAATCCCGGAGAGTTATTTATATTCCTTGGAATAGCAAATGGAATAATTCAACTAGGACTTTCAACAGCAGATTTAGCTGTTAGATATTTTTTAGTCGGTATGGTTACTAATTTTATTAGAGGATGGGTTACAGATTTTACTACTGCTATAGTTGAAAAGCAACAAGGTATCAAACTTACAGCTGCTATAGATATTCGTCATGAAGAAGCTTATTCAGCTTAAAGTAAAAGTAATTTGAGAGGAGAGATTTTTATGTCATATAAAAAAGTAAAAATAAGCAAAGGTTCAGGTGGTTGGGGTGGTCCAATAATTGTAGAGCCTACTAATGTAAGAAATAAGGTAGTTTATATCACTGGTGGAGCAAAACCAGATGTAGCTGCAAGGATTGCAGAATTAACAGGATGTGAGCTTATTGACGGATTTAAATATGGTGTTAAAGATAGCGAAATAGCATGTGCTGTAATTAACTGTGGTGGTACCTTAAGATGTGGAATTTACCCTCAAAAGAAAATTCCTACAGTGAATATTATGGCAACAGGAAAGAGTGGCCCATTAGCAATGTTTATAAGAGAAGATATTTATGTTTCATCAGTTAGATCGG
>NZ_BOPZ01000054.1 GCF_018332455.1 Clostridium polyendosporum | reverse complement strand
TTGAAGCCAGGGTGAGACAAGCTAAACTGGCTTAGTTGGTGTGCAATAAAATATGAAAGATAAAACGTGAAAACCTGCTAAAAAAAAGTATTGACTTTTATTAGCAGGTTTAACCTTATACATATAAATATATGTATAAGATTGAACGGAGCTTTCTATTTTTTGTGCTCAATTAATAATAATATATTAGGAGTGACACAAATCAAGTTATATTGCATTAGCTTCGTTATAAGAAATAGTTAAATATATTATGTCTTCATGTGGGATATTATTGAGAATTTTACAGTGTTAAGCAGATTTTAAATACAATAACTTAAGAGAAAATATATAGTTATAAGAGGTACTTCATGTTGAAATACCTCTTAAAGTTTTGTATCAAAAAGTAAAGGTTAGGTATTAAATGTTAGCACTATAATAAAGTGTCAATAGCTAGAATTCAGTCTGTGAAAATTCCCTGAAAGTGTGAATAATCACAACTAGAGGGATTAAGCACTGATTAGTCCAATTGCATTGTAATGGTTTACCTTATTTGTTATCATAAAATCAATGAAAGTGCTTTTAAGAAAGTGTAACAAAAGAAACGTAAGTTTTATGAAGGAATTTATGTATAGTTATACTTTTGAATAGTGTTTATTTATATCTAGGTAAATAAAAGGTATTAAAATAAAAGCAAAAAAAGTTGAATTATAAGGAGGAAATGTTTATGAAGAAGTTTTCTATAGTTGTTGCAGGTGGAGGAAGTACATTTACACCAGGGATTGTATTAATGTTATTAGATAATTTAGATAGGTTTCCTATTCGTAAAATTAAGTTTTATGATAATGATAAGGAACGTCAAGATACTATTGCAAAGGCATGTGAAATACTTTTAAAAGAAAAGGCACCAGAGATCGAATTTTTAGCAACAGTAGATCCAGAAGAAGCATTTACTGATATAGATTTCGTTATGGCACATATACGTGTAGGTAAATACGCAATGCGTGAACTAGATGAAAAGATTCCTCTAAAATATGACGTTGTAGGTCAAGAAACTTGTGGACCAGGTGGAGTTGCATATGGTATGCGTTCAATTGGTGGAATACTTGAGATAATCGATTATATGGAAAAATATTCTCCAAATGCATGGATGTTAAACTATTCTAATCCAGCTGCAATCGTAGCAGAAGCTACTCGTAAATTAAGACCAAATTCAAAGATATTAAATATCTGTGATATGCCAGTAGGAATTGAAGAACATATGGCTAAAATTGTAGGATTAGAATCTCGTAAAGATATGTTGGTACGCTACTATGGATTAAACCACTTCGGATGGTGGTCAAGCGTTACTGATAAAGAAGGCAATGATTTAATGCCAAAGATTAAAGAACATGTAGCAAAATACGGTTATAATGTTGACATCAATGAAAATCAACATACAGATGCTAGCTGGAATGATACATTCACTAAAGCACGTGATGTATATGCAGTAGATCCAAGTACTTTACCAAACACATATTTAAAGTACTACTTATTCCCAGATTACGTAGTAGAACATTCTGATAAAGAATATACAAGAGCAAATGAAGTAATGGATGGTCGTGAAAAGTTTGTATTTGGTGAATGTAAAAAGGTAATAGAAAATCAATCAACTGAGGGTTGTGCACTGCATATTGATGAGCATGCTTCTTACATTGTAGACTTAGCACGTGCAATTGCCTATAACACGCAAGAAAGAATGTTATTAATTGTTGAGAACAATGGAGCAATAGAAAACTTTGATCCAACAGCAATGGTTGAGATTCCTTGTATAGTAGGCAGTAATGGTCCAGAACCACTTGTAATAGGAAAGATTCCACAATTCCAAAAAGGTTTAATGGAACAGCAAGTATCTGTTGAGAAATTAGTAGTAGAAGCATGGGCAGAAAAGTCTTACCAAAAGTTATGGCAAGCTATCACGTTATCTAAAACAGTTCCAAGTGCTAAAGTTGCAAAGAACATTTTAGATGATTTAATTGAAGCAAATAAAGAATATTGGCCTGAATTAAAGTAATTTAAAGTTTTGATAAATATAGAATCATAGATACACAACTTCATAGCTAAATTTATAATTCATAAACAAGCATTGCATGTCGGGCTATTTGCTGCCATTTCACGAAGTGAAATCTGGCTCAAATTTAATAGGCTCGATGCCTATTAAATTTTATTTAACATGAATTGTTTAAGGATTGAAGTTGTATATCTTTAATAGAGGAGTGAGTAGACTTTGGGAATGTTAGCAGCATGTTTAACAACATTTTCCTTTTTACCTCAGGCCATAAAAGTAATTAAAACAAAGGATACAAAAGGTATATCATTAGCGATGTATAGCATGTTTGTATTAGGAGTATTTTGTTGGATGTTATATGGAATACAAGTGAAGGATGTACCTATCATTGGAGCAAATTTTGTTACATTCATTTTTGCAGGAATAGTATTAATTTTTAAAATTAAGTCTAAGGATAAGTAGTAAGATATACTTAGACTGCAGTATTAAAATCGTAATATGTAACTAATTTTACTTCCTTATTAATAATTCTCGGAACCCTCTTAAACTTATTGTATATAATTAGAATGGTATTTTTTAAAATCTTGTATTTCAAGTTGGGTGTCCCAAAAGTTATGCTTTTGGGACACCCCCTTAAAGTTTAAAGTAGAATTAACTTGTTTATGCTAAATTGTTAAAGGATTGAAGTTGTATATCTTTAGTAGGCTCTATGCCTAGTCAGATTTATTTCCCCATTTCTTGAATACAATTGTAGCATTATGACCGCCAAATCCAAATGAATTTGATAAAATATAGCGAAGGTCAACATTTCGCCCTTTATTTATTACATAGTCAAGATCACATTCATCATCTTTGATTTTGTATCCTATAGTACCATGGATATAATTTTCTTCTAAGGCTTTTAAGCATGTGATAGCCTCTACTGCTCCTGCTGCTCCTAATAAATGTCCAATCATAGATTTAGTTGAACTGATAGGGATATTATAAGCGTGGTCTTCGAAAACTGCTTTAATGGCTTCTGTTTCTAACTTATCATTATAGGGTGTTGAAGTTCCATGGGCATTTATATAGGATATGTCCTCAGAAGTTACCACCGCGTCTTCTAGTGCTAACTTCATTGCTCTAATTTCCCCTTCACATTTAGGGTCAGGGGTTATTAGGTGATATGCATCAGACGTAAAACCATATCCAACTACTTCACCATATATTTTGGAATCTCTTTTTAATGCATGTTCAAGTTCTTCTAGTATTAACATCCCAGCACCTTCCCCAATGACAAATCCATCTCTTTCTTTATCAAAAGGTATAGAAGCACGTTGGGGATTATTTTTTAAAGATAAAGCATTAAGATTAGTAAAGCCAGCTACCATAAGAGGTGTTATGCAAGCTTCACTAGCTCCTGCAATCATTACATCTGCATATCCATACTGAATAGCTCTAAAGGCTTCACCAATTGAATTAGTTCCTGATGCGCAGGCGGTAATAATTGTATTTGAGATTCCCTTTGCATTAAAAGCAATTGAAATATTTCCTGTCAAAGTATTTGGTAAACATTTAGGTAGCAATAGGGGAGAGACCATATTCATTCCACCATTTAAAAGATTCATTGTTTCTTCTACAGTGGTGATGATACCACCTACGCCACTTCCAATGGATATTCCAAATCTATTCCTGTCAATAGCAGCCTTATCTAATCCTGCATCATGGAATGCTTCTCTTGAGGCAACCATCCCTAACTGGGAAAAACGATCTAATCTATTTGCTTGTTTTCTATCAAAGAAATTGAGTGGATCAAATTCTTTTAGTTCTGCAGCTATTTTTACTTTGGAATCTTTTATATCAAAGGATTTAATATAATCTATACCACATAGTCCATTTTTGGCATTATTCCAAAAGCTACTTGCAGTGTTTCCGATAGGTGTAACAGCTCCAAGTCCAGTAATTACAACTCTTCTTTTCATAGGCACCTCTATAGAATTTAGTAAATTAATTAAATAACTTATGAATTGATTTTGTTTTCAATATTTTCAACAATGTCTTTAACTATTTTAAACTCTGCAACTTTTTCATTTTCAATATTAATTTTATACTTGTTCTCTAAAGCAAGAAGAATTTGAGACATATCTAAAGAATCAATATCCAATTCATTATATAGATCACTCTCTAAAAGAATTTCATCTTCAGGAATTCCAATAATATTCATAATAACTTTTCTTACATCTTTAAATATCATTATTAAGACCTCCATTAAGTATATAATAAATATCTAACATTATGTCTGATAACTAACAAACACTAATACTCAGCTTTATAAGTGGGCGTTAAGTGGTTGTTAGTTTTTAGATTTGTTTAATTAAGAATCAAGTGGGTTACCCGCCATCTAAATAAAAGCTTTGCTTTATATTATAGAGTATTTATTGATATTGTAAACCTATTTTTAAAAATAAGTTGACAAAACAATATTAATAATATATTTTTGTAATAATATGGTGTCAATGTAATCAAAGAAAATCAGGAGAATGATTATGGAAAATCTTTTAAAAATATTATCTTCATTAAAAGAAAAAGGGTTGTATCGAGAAGATTTTAGATATTTAAGTTCAGAACAAGCCCCTAGGGTTTGTATTGAAGGCAAAGAAATCATTTTGTTAGGTTCAAATAATTACTTAGGACTTTGTAATGATATTCGCTTAAAAGAAGCAGCTATTGATGCAGTGAAGCAATATGGTTTAGGTTCAGGAGGTTCTAGGTTAACTACTGGTTCATATGATTTGCACAAAAGTTTAGAAAAAAAAATTGCTGATTTTAAAGGTACAGAGAGTAGTTTGATTTTCAATACTGGTTATATGGCTAATGTCGGGATAATATCATCTCTTTGTGATAGAGAATGGGTTATCTTTTCTGATAAAAACAATCATGCCAGTATAATTGATGGGTGTTTATTAAGTGGTGCAAAACTTGTTAGATATAAGCATTGTGATATGGATGACTTAGAGAAGAAAATATTAGAACATAGAGGTAACAATAATTTAATCGTAACTGATGGAGTATTTAGTATGGATGGAGATGTAGCGCCATTGCCGGATATTGTGAGGTTAGCCAAAGAGTATGGAATGATTACTATGGTAGATGATGCTCATGGAGTTGGTATCCTTGGAGAGCGTGGTTCGGGCACTGCATCATATTTTAAAGTTACTAATGAGATAGATATACAAATGGGAACATTAAGCAAAGCTATAGGTTCTATTGGAGGATATGTAGCTGGAAGACAATACTTTATTGATTATTTTAGAAATTTTGCTAGAAGTTTTATTTTTTCCACTGCACTACCTCCTTCATTTATTTCTACCTCCTTAAAAGCAATTGAAATCATTGAAAAGGATGAAATTACAAGGCAGCATCTTTTAGAAATGGCTAATTGGTTTAAGAATAGACTTATAAAAGCAGGATTTCATGTGACTAATACTATCACACCTATTATACCGGTAGTTGTAGGAGATGTGAAAAAAACAGTTGAATTAAGTGAAAGTTTACTAGAAGAAGGAATTTATGTACCAGCTATAAGACCACCTACAGTACCAAAGGGAACAAGTAGGTTAAGAATTTCACTGATGGCCACCCATACTTATCATGATTTAGAATATGTAATGGACGTAATAAATTTTCATGGAAAAAAATTGGGGATTATTGAAGGGTGATTTTATGAATGGATGCTTAATAATATTATCAGGATGGGCAGTACATAAGTTGGCTTGGAGATCTATTTTAGATTTGTTAGAGAAGGATTATGAAGTAATTATAGTCGATTGGAATTCTGTAGATTCATTAGATAGCTTTAAACAAAGAGTTATTACTATCCTAGAAGAACGGGATATCAGTAGGTTTTCAATCATAGGCTGGTCTTTAGGTTCTTTAGTAGCTATAGATATAGCTGCTAGCCATTCTTTTCAGATTGAGCACATGATTCTTATTAGCAGTACAAGCAAATTCATACAGGATCAAAAAGAGAATTACAATATTGGATGGCATAAAAAAACTATTGATAGAATGATTTATATGCTAAAGGAACATCCGGAAGAAACTTTAAATAAGTTTTATAGAAATCTTTTTAGTAAGGTAGAAGTAAAAGATGGTTATTGTGATTATTTTCTTAAGGAAATATTTTCTTCAAATAAGAAGAATTCAGTACAATCATTAACTTTAGGATTAGAATACTTAATTATGAAAGATTTTAGAGACAAAATTAATCAAATAAATATACCAGTACTATTAATACATGGGGATGAAGATTTGATTTGTCCTGTTAAGGCTGCAGAATATTTAGAAAATCATTTGAAAACATCTAGATTAGTTATATTTACTGAAACAGGGCATGTGCCGTTTTTTACAAAATCAAATCAATGTTATGAAGTTATAAAAAACTATATGTTAAACGGAAGGAAAGATGAGAGTGATTGATAAAGAAAAACTAAAAAGAAGGTTTAGCAGAAATATAAAGAATTATGATAAATATGCTAACGTTCAAAAAAGAATGGGAGATATTCTTGTTGATTATATAAAGAATGATAGGTCACATATAAAAAACATTTTAGAAATTGGTTGTGGTACAGGATATGTAACTCAAAGGTTAATAAATTATTTTCCGGATGCTCAAATTACAGCAGTAGATATTGCACCAGGGATGATTGAATATGTAAAATCTATAATTCAATGTGACCGTGTAAATTTTATTTGTGAAGACATTGAAGAAATGAAATTAAAGGATAAATTTGATTTAATAATATCAAATGCAACTTTCCAATGGTTTAATAATTTAGAAAAAACCACTAATCAACTAATCGAATTGCTTGATAAAAATGGTATTTTGTGTTTTTCAACTTTTGGTGAAAATACATTTAAAGAATTAAACGAGGCCTTTTCTAAGGCAAAGGATATGCTTAAAATAAATGAATCAATTTCTCCTGGTCAGTCTTTTTACTCCTTAAATCAGTTACAAGATATATGTAACAATATTATAACTACAAATAATGTAAATGATATGGAGATAAGTTCTTTAGAATCTTATGAGTATGAGTATTTCAACTGCTGCATAGATTTTTTGTATTCTATTAAAAAAATTGGTGCTAATAATAGCCAAAAAGATGGCAATATAACACCACCTGATTTTATAGAAAAAGTTATTGAGATTTATGATAAAGATTACTTAGAAAATGATAGAGTTGTCGCGACTTATCATACTTTATATTTTTATATAAAATACAAGGATATGTAATTATAAGAGGTATCTATGAGATATCTCTTAAAGTTTTATATGAAAAAATAAAGAGCAGCTATTAAGGTGTCAATAGATAGGGATGAGTTTGTGAAAATTCACAGAAAATGTGAAGAATCACAACTAGAGAGATTAGGAACTGATTAGCTTAGTTTTATTGTAATGGTTTACTTAATTTGTTATCATAAAGTTAATGAAAGTACTTTCAAGAAAGTTTTATACAAAGTTTGCGCAAGCGTTTGTTTGGTAAAGTAAAGGGTATTTTAAAAGGGAAAAATATATTAATGAGGTGATGGGTTATGATGCAAAAAGTTCAGCGCTTTGGTGCCGCTATGTTTGCACCGGTATTATTATTTGCTTTTTCAGGTATGATTG
>NZ_BOPZ01000053.1 GCF_018332455.1 Clostridium polyendosporum | reverse complement strand
GGACACTTGGAGATGGTATAAAAAACTCAATCAATGTATTTGGCTTAAATATAGGTATGGTTGGTTACCAAGGAACAGTATTACCAATACTTATAGCTGTATGGGTAATGGCACATGTTGAAAGAAGCTTAAGAAAGATAGTACCAAACGTATTAGATATACTTCTAACTCCATTCTTAACAGTAATGATTACAGGATTCTTTTCATTAATAGTTATAGGACCTGTTGGCAGAATGATAGGTGATGGTATTTCTATTGGTTTACAAACACTTTATAATACTTTAGGACCAGTAGCTGGGCTTTTATTTGGAGGACTATACTCAACAATAGTTATTACAGGTATTCATCACAGCTTCCATGCTATTGAAGCAGGACTTCTAGGAAATAAGGATATAGGAATAAATTTCTTATTACCAATATGGGCAATGGCAAACATAGCACAAGGTGGAGCAGCTCTTGCTGTATATTTCAAGACTAAAAACCAAAAGCTTAAGCAAGTTGCAGTACCAGCGTCATTATCATGTTTATTAGGTATTACAGAAGCGGCAATATTTGGAGTTAACTTAAGACTTGTTAAACCATTCATAGCAGCTGCTATAGGTGGAGCGTTAGGTGGAGGATACATTGTATTAACTAAGGTTGGAATGAATGGACTTGGAGTAACAGGTATTCCAGGTATTGCAATAGTATCAGGCCCATCAATGATTAATTATATTATAGGTATGATAATAGCATTTGCTGGTGCATTTGCAGGTACATTAGTATTAGGATTTAAAGAAGAAAAACAAGATGCTGAAGATAATGTAGAAGATAACGGAGATGAAAAAGAAGGTTCATTAAAGCAACAAGTTGCTTCAATAAAGTAATTATTATTGATATTTTATTAAAAATGATTTAAAAGGTACTCCTTACCCACATTCTAAATTGTTAGAACAGTATAGAAGCATGCCCAATTTCATGGGTGTGCTTTTATTTGTTGCAATTTCGCAAAGTGAAATTTTTTAAGTATATAAAATTTAGAAAACAATCCAATTACATTTTTCGTGAAATTATTTATGAATGAGTTGACAATGTTTACAGCCGTTGATATAATTATTGATGTAAATAGAATAATTCTTAGGGATTGTTACTGGTAACGCAGGCAAAACCCAAATCAAGAGATAGAAGTGTCTATCGTTTTGGTTTGGGTTTTTTTTATTTCTAAAAACTTGGTCTTGGAATAAAAGTGAAGTAATTAGCGTTTATAACTTGATTAAAACTTAGGAATGGTACTTTAAAAACACATTAAAAAAAATATAAGAGAAAACTGTAACTGTAAATGTAAATGAAAAAGGAGAGTGACTTGAAATGGATTACGGTAAATTAGCAAAAGAAATTTTAACCTTAGTTGGAGGAGAAAGTAACGTAGAAAGTGCTACTCACTGTGCAACTAGGCTACGTTTTGTATTAAAGGATGACTCTGTAGCTAAGATAAAACAAATCGAAAACCTTGATGGAGTAAAGGGTGCTTTTTTAACTTCAGGACAATTTCAAATAATTATAGGACAGGGTGCTGTAAATAAGGTTTATGCAGAAATGGTTAAGGGTACATCAATAACACAAGCATCTGTAAGTGATCAAAAGAAGACGGCAATGAAGAAAATGAATCCTCTTCAAAGATTTGCTAGAATGCTTTCCAATATATTTGTACCAATAATTCCTGCAATAGTTGCATCAGGTCTTCTAATGGGACTTCTAGGAATGTTAACGAGATTTGGATTGGTTGATAGTAAGAGCGGCTTATTCCAAGTACTAGATATGTTCTCAAATGCAGCTTTCGTATTCTTACCAGTACTTATAGCATTTTCAGCTGCAAAAGAATTTGGAACTAATCCATTTTTAGCTGCTGCTCTTGGTGGAATACTAATCCACCCAGCACTACAAAATGCATGGACAGTTGGCGCTGGTATAGAAAAGACAATCAATGTATTTGGTTTAAATATAGGTATGGTTGGTTATCAAGGAACAGTATTACCAATACTTATAGCTGTATGGGTAATGGGACATGTTGAAAGAGGTTTAAGAAAGATAGTACCAAACGTATTAGATATACTTTTAACTCCGTTTTTAACAATAATGATTACAGGATTTTTCTCATTGATAGTTATAGGACCTGCTGGTAGACTTATAGGTGATGGTATCTCTATTGGTTTACAAGTACTTTACAATACTTTAGGACCAGTAGCTGGGCTTTTATTTGGAGGATTATACTCAACAATAGTTATCACAGGTATTCACCACAGCTTCCATGCTATTGAAGCAGGACTTTTAGGAAATAAAGCAATAGGAGTAAATTTCTTATTACCAATATGGTGTATGGCAAACATAGCACAGGGTGGAGCATCTCTAGCTGTATACTTTAAGACTAAGAATCAAAAGCTTAAGCAAGTTGCAGTGCCAGCTTCAGTGTCATGTTTATTAGGTATTACAGAAGCAGCGATATTTGGAGTTAACTTAAGACTTGTTAAACCATTTATAGCGGCTGCTATAGGTGGAGCATTAGGTGGAGGATATGTTGTATTAACTAAGGTTGGAATGACTGGACTTGGAGTAACAGGTATTCCAGCTATAGCAATAGTATCAGGTCCATCAATAGTTAACTATATCATAGGTATGGTAATAGCATTTGCTGGTGCATTTGCAGGTACATTTATATTAGGATTTAAAGAAGAGCAAGAAGAGAGCTCAAATGCGGAATGTGAGAGAATGGAACATGAGAAAAATGATGTAGTTTATGATGCTAATAAAATACACAGCCCAATAAAAGGCAGAGCAGTTTCATTAGACCAAGTTCCAGACCCTACTTTTGCTTCAGGGATCATGGGTAAGGGAATTGCAATAGATCCTAAAGAGGGTAAGGTTTTTTCGCCAGTGAACGGTAAAATTTCAGCGGTTTTTGGAACAAAACATGCTATAGCTTTAACTTCAGATTCGGGAGTGGAAGTTTTAATTCATGTAGGTATGGATACTGTTAAACTTAATGGAAAAGGCTTTAATTGTCATGTTAACAATGATGATACAGTTAAAGTTGGAGATTTACTTCTTGAATTTGATATAGAAGAAATAAAGAAGAATGGTTTATCTACAATTACTCCAGTAATAATAACAAATTCTGATAACTATTCCTCAGTAGATCAAGTAAAAGAGGGAGATGTTGAAGCTTTAGAAGGTGTAATAGAGATTAAGTAGTTATAGATAAACAACTTCATAACTTGAACTTATAATTCAGGAAAAGGCATTGCATGTCGAAGCTATTTTCCAGAAGTGATTAAGGATTGAAATTGTTTATCTTTAATAGGAGCATGCCTCATAATTTAAGGGGTGTGCTTTCCAAGTTTATTAATTGTTAATTGCTGCCTAGATACAGATAAAGGTTACTTAAACATTATTTACAATATTCACATAATTAATTATAATTTTAAATATATAAAAGTGATCGTGTGAGATTGTTACTGTTAATGCAGACAAAACTCAAATCAAGAGGTAACAATATATATCTTTTTGATTTGAGTTTTTTATTTCTATAAACCTCGTTAAGGAGTGAAGTTATTTATCTTTGTAAATAAAGTTAAACTAGTTTACAAATACTTTAATAGTATGTATATAAAATACTTCGGAGTGATAATATGAATATAGAAAAAATTTTAAATAACAATGTTGTTACTACCATTGGTGAAGACGGTATTGAAAAAGTAGTCATGGGAAGAGGGATAGCCTTTAAAAAGAAAATAGGAGAAGAAATTGAAGAGGATAAAATAGAGAAGGTTTTTATAATTCATAATCCTCATACCTCAATGAGACTTCAAAGCTTGTTAAATGAAATTCCTATAGAGTATGCAGAGGTGTCAGAGGAAATAATAAAACATGCTTCAGAGGTTATTGATAAGAAACTTCATGAACAGATTTATCTATCTCTAACAGACCATATAGCCTTTGCATTAAGACGAGCAGCGGAAGGTTTAATAATGAAAAATGAAATGCTATGGGAAATTAAAAGGATTTATAAAAAAGAGTTTTCCATAGGAATGTGGGCAATTAGGCTTATTGAGGAGAAGCTCGGAGTAACCCTTGACGAAAATGAGGCTGGGTTTATAGCACTACATATAGTCAATGCATCGCTTGGACAAGAGATGCCAGATACCATGAGCATAACAAAGCTGATAAATGATATTTTAAATATTGTAAAGTACTACTTTAAGATAGAACTTGATGGAGAATCATTATCATATTTTAGATTTGTAACACATCTAAAATTTTTTGCTCAGAGGATGTTTAATAGAAAGCAGGAAATAAATAATGATAATAGTCTTTATGATGTTATAAGAGATAAATATCAGGAACCTTATTTATGTGTTAGAAAGATAAAAGATTATATACAAAAAAATTATGATTATGAGTTAACAGAAGAGGAAATGGTTTATTTAATGCTCCATATTCAAAGACTTATAAGCAGAAAAAGCGAATAATTTACAACCAAAGGATTGTTACTGTTAATCCAGGCAAAACCTAAGTTGTAAGCCAAGTAAAGTGTTAATGTAGATTTCTTTGTGTTGTTCTACATATATGGCTTGATTGCAATTTAGGTTTTGCTTTTTTTAAAATGGTAAATGTATCATTATTTTGAACAAAGCATGTTATTGTTATTGCTTCAAAATAAGGAGTAAAAACTTCAATTAATGTAGGCGTCGACACCATTAGACTTGACGGAAAAGATTTTAATTGTTATCTTAATAAGGGGGTAATTGGTAAACATTGGAGAAATACCTCTTGAATTTAACATTGAAAAAATAAAGAATAATAATTTATATACTAAAGATAAATAACTTCAATTCCTAATTAATTTAGGGAAGTAGCGTAGATATGGAATGATTTCCATAAATTATAAAGTTATGTATATAAGTTTTGTTAGTAATTACAAATTTGAATAATTTTTCTTTGTAAAATTAGGTTAAATAAGGAAATATTTTAGAAGATATTACAAAAATCTATAGCTAACAAAAGCATGTCCTTAGTAATATTAGGGATATGTTATAATTATATTATATTTTTACAAGGGATTAGAAAGGGGACAAGGCGTAATATGGGAAGAAGAATTTTATGTTTAGGAGAACTATTAATCGATTTCATATGTGCTGATATAGACAGCTCATTAGTTGAAGGCGTTAATTTCATTAAGAAGGCTGGTGGAGCTCCTGCTAATGTAACAGCAGCTATTTCAAAGCTTGGTGGAAGTGCTACTTTTGGAGGAAGTGTTGGAGACGATGCTTTTGGTGTATTTTTAAAGAAAACTTTAGATGATGTAGGCGTAGATACTTCTCTAATGAAACTTTTAGAAGAACAAAATACAACTCTTGCTTTTGTTTCATTAAAGGCAAATGGAGAAAGAGATTTCATATTTAACAGAGGTGCTGATGAAAACTATGTTTTAACAGAAGAAGAAATATCAGCGCTTAGTGAATATAAGGTTGTACATTTTGGTTCAGCGACTGCACTTTTAGGAGGAGAACTTAAGGCAACTTATTTAGATGCTATGAAAAAGGCTAAAGAGTTAGGTTTATTTATATCTTTTGATCCTAACTATAGAACAGATTTATGGAAAGAAAGAGTAGAAGAGTTTATTGAAGTTTCAAGAGCGTGTGTAAAAGGCGCTGATTTTATAAAAGTAAGTGATGAAGAAGCTAAGCTTTTAACTGGAAAAGAAAATTTAGAAGAGGCTGCTAGAGAACTTGTAACTTTAGGTGCAAAGGCTGTTGCTATAACACTTGGTAAAGAAGGAACTATGATAACTGATGGAGAAAATCTTGAAGTAATTCCTAGTGTTAAGATAAAGTCTCTAGATTCTACAGGAGCAGGAGATGCTTTTGTTGGAGCTGTACTTTACAGACTTGCTTTAGAAGAAGATTCAAAGGAAGCTGTAGCAAACTTCTCAAAACTTAAGGAAATTATACATTTTGGTAACAAAGTTGGAGCTATAGTTTGCACAAAGCTTGGAGCAATTGCAGCACTACCAACTTTAGAAGAAGTTAATAACTTCTAATAAATATAGTTTTTAATTAATATTAATTAACAATTATAGAAAATAACAAAAATGAGGGTATATATTCAGCTATAAATGGATTTGTACCTTCATTTTTTATTTGTTGTCATTTCATCTGGTAAAGTGTTATAAAAATCTTCTTTTTAATTAAACTATATTTCATAGAGGAATTTTTCATAAAAGTATCCAAGGAGTGTAGTTTACACAAATGAGAAGGAGATGATTAGTTGAGGCGGTGGTTGGTAAGAAAAGCTGGGAGAATTATATTAAGGCTTATAAAGAAAAATCTTCTTTTGAGAGGAAGTACTATATTAAGAAAAATAGTATTTAATTTTATAAACAGGATTTAATAAAAAGAATATAATATAAATAGGTTAGAGGGCAATCAAAGAAGATTACCCTCATTTTTATTTTACCTACTTCAATTTATAAGTTTACATATTTTAGTTAGTGTTATAACTGAAGTATATGAAATTTTTTTACACTATTAATATCTCTATGTTACCAAAGTTCTAACAGACAATCTATGCTTCATTCAATGTCTATTATAGAAATATCGCCTGAATATAGTATCCAAATTAGAAGTTTTAGGGGATATAGAATCTCCTTTAATGCTGCCAGAGACTGTTTTTTTAACTAAGTTCTTAGTTATAAGTTAAAATTTTTATGCGTGGTGAAGTTGTATTAAATTTAAGAACCTTGAGTTTTTAAGTAATAATGTGAACCACTCCTACTTTAGAAGTAGGAGCTTCCTGTTTCAAAGACCTCGTAACCTACTATCTCCACAGGCTTAAGATCGGATTGTACCAACCCTACTCTTTTTATGTTTATAGCTGAATTTATATCTCTATGGTGCTTAGTTTTGCAGTTTGGACATTCCCATGTTCTAATATTTAGATTTTTAACTTCTTCATTTTTAAAACCACAATTAGAGCAAAGTTGACTTGAAGGATAGTAAGTATCTATTATTGATACAATCCTACCGTACCACTTAGCTTTATATTCTAGTAGCTGCCTAAACTTAAACCAACTTACATCACTAATTGATTTTGATAGCGTACTGTTTTTTAACATACTTTTCACCTTAAGATTTTCAAGACAAATCACTTGGTTTTCGCTGATTAGTCTTGAACTTAACTTATGCAGAAAATCGAACCTACAGTTAGCTATTTTTTCATGAACCTTAGCTAGTTTAATTCTAGCTTTGTAAAAATTCTTACTTCCTTTAGTTTTACTTGATAACTCTCTTTGAGCCTTCAAAAGCTTTTTATAATACTTTTCAAGAAACTTAGGGTTATCAATTATTTCACTATTTGAAGTAACACAAAAGGACTTAATTCCTACATCTATTCCAAGAGCAGTATTAAGTGTTTGGAGCTTTTCTATATCTGAAGTTTCACAACATAAGGATACATAATATGTCCCTGTATTAGTTTTACTTACAGTAGCATTTAAAATTTTGCCTTTATGTGATCTATGATATTTAAGCTTTACCCAACCTATTTTAGGGAGTTTAATTTTATTATTTTCAACTTGAATATTATCATTTACCATTTGAGTTCTATAACTATGGAAGTGATTATGTTTGCTTTTAAACTTTGGGAATCCATAACCTTTGAAGAAGTTCTTAAATGCTCTATCTAAATCTCTTAAAGTTTGCTGTAGTGATATACTATCTATTTCTTTAAGCCATTGAAAATTCGACTTTAGGTCAGTAAGTAACTTAGCACATTCATTATATGAAACTGACCTTTTAGTTTTTTTATATTGTTCATTCTTATGGTTTAAAAAATAATTAAATATGAATCTATTGCAGCCAAAGGATTTATTAAGCATTATAGATTGAACTTTATTAGGATATATTCTATATTTAAAAGCAACTTGCAACTTAATCACCTCATTTATAGCATTTACCAACTCTAGGTAAATTATAACCATATCGAATGGTTATAATTTATTGCTATCTATCTTCACCTTCAAGAAGGTTGAGTGTTCCGCAATATCATAGATAAAATTTATTAAATAGAGAAGAAAAGAGAATAAATGAACTGTTTTTAGATAATACTATTTTTGCATATAAATTAAATAAGTAAATATGATAAGATAATCAACGTTGTCTTTGATGACGACAAATTTGTAGAATGTTCAACACGTTTTTGAATAAATTTTTAAAAAAGGTGTTGACAGTAAAGAAGAATGATGATAAGATATCACTTGTCGACTTGGTGCGACAAACTAAAAAGTAGTTTCTCTACAGATGTTAATTCAGCTTTAAAAATTATAAAAAAGTTGTTGACAGAGAAGCGAAAAACTGATAAGATAATCAAGCGGTCAGTTGATGACACGTAAAAATAACTTGGTCTTTGAAAATTAAACAGAGGAAATTAAGTACAGCAATTCTTTTGAGAGCAAGAGATTAAACTTTTAAATTGAGAGTTTGATCCTGGCTCAGGACGAACG
>NZ_BOPZ01000052.1 GCF_018332455.1 Clostridium polyendosporum | reverse complement strand
TATATAAAATTTTATTCAAATTAATAGAAAAGCTCTCTTTTAAAATTTATCCACAAGTTTGCTAGAAAACCCCTCTGTTTTTTAAACAGGGGGTTTTTCAGCAAACTGAAAAATAAAGCTACATTAATGTAGCTTTATTTTTGTTGACAGTCCTCGCATATTCCGTAGAAATAAACTTTATTTGAAAGAATCGTATATTTGCTATAAGATTCAGCATCTTTATTTAAATTAGTTAAATCTAGATTTTCTAAATCATCTACTTTACTACAGCTTATGCATTGAATATGTGGGTGTGAAGTTGCGTTTCCATCATATCTAAAGTTGCCTTCACCAACATTTATTTCTTGTACCAAGCCAACTTCAACCAGTGTTTTAAGAGCTTTATATACAGTAGCTAAGCTCATTGTGGGATATTCAGGCTGTAATGCTTTGTAAATCATTTCAGCAGATGGATGTTCCTTTGTACTTTTTAAATACTTATAAACAGCAATTCTTTGTGGTGTTAATTTTAATTTCTTTTCCCTGAAGATACTTGTAATGTTATCCATGTTCACCATCCTTATAAGTAGATTAATTATATTATATAATAATTATTATTATTTGTCAAACAATAATAATTATTTAAAAAGTTTTGAAAATATTTGCAATAAAAAATATTTCCAAAACGTATTGTAAAAATAAAAAAGGTATGTTAACATATATAAGAAGTTGTTAATTTATTTACAATTGAAACATAAGTCCATGTTCATTTTTTTTTTTATCTTTTTTGTAAGAACAGTTTATCTGTTCTTTTTGTTTTTTATTCAAATATTAATTTTTAAATTATTTAAATATATAAAAAAACATACTAATATATATTAAAGCAAAATGTATCTCTTTTCAACTATAGATGAGAAAGTTGTAAATTAAATTTATAATTTTAGAAAAAAATAAATAATTTATAATATTAGCAATAAAAAAACAAAGGTTAGTTAAAATAAACCTTTGTTCTTTAATCTGTTATAAAAATAAGAAATTATTAAAGTTAATACATAATCAAAAATTAAGAATATTGCTTGTACTGCTAGAGTCACGAATATAAATGGAATTTTTAGTGGGATTTGTTTGATAAAAAATGTCTTATAAAAAGTATATAATATAAAGAAGCAGAGGTTAAAAAAGATAAATTTTAAAGTTATTTCGAGAAATAAGTTGTTTATCTTTTCAGTATAATGTTTTATAAAACCATATAAACCAAAGAATATAACATAAGATAGTGCAATAGTCTTATTAATTACCATTAACGATGTAATTGAAGCGGCTAAATAAACAATAAAAGAATTAGAAATAGAAGTAGTTATAACAGAAATAGGAATTATCACTGAAGCTAAGGTTAGTAGGGATAGTTTATTAGTAGGAATAACACTAGCGATATAAAGAAAAACTACAGTAATAGCTACAAATAGTCCTCCTTTTGTAATATTACCTACTTTCATATTATCACATCCATTTTCATTTATATATAAATATGCTTATAATAAGTTTATATTATAAAAAAACAAAATTTATAAGCTGGTTTTAAAAATTAAGCTGTTCCTGTTTAGCAACAGCCTATTAGGTCTCCGCCCATACATTCACAACAACTATCTATACACCAAAGTTTAATACAGAAGTCACACATGTCATCATTTCTAGTAGTTTTATAATAAGTATTTTTATAACTCTTATTATTATTATTTATCATATTAAGCGTTTGTCTATATTCAAGATTGTTTGGATCTAATGAACAGGCTGTCTGAATATAAGTATAAGCACTATCATAAAATCCCTTTTGCATTTGTATTACACCATAAAGATAATTCCATTCAGCATCTCTCATCTTCATAGAGTTTAGCTTCTGTTCAGCATCTCCGTATCGTCCTACTGATATATCTCTTCTTATATCAGTATAGGAGAATGAACCACTTCCGTGTGAATAATTGGAGTTTGTTCCATGCGTTGAATTGTTGCTAGAGTTATAAGAGTTTTGTACTTTCTTCATAAGATAATCATAGGCTTCATTTATTTCTCTCATTTTGTTTTCAGCTAAATCTCTAAGTGGATTATTGCCATATTGATCTGGGTGATATTTCTTTGCTAACTCTCTATAAGCTTTTTTTATTTCTTCCTGAGTTGCACCTTCTTTTAATCCTAATGTTTCGTATGGGTTTCCCACAAAAATCACTCCTTATAGTTTTATAAACGTATCAAATAAATTTATAATTTAATTTATAGTTAAGAAAAATCCTATTTTATAGATAAAGCTTAGACGTATTTTTATTTAGTACAGCAGGTTTCTTCTTCATATTTACTTAAAACTTTTTCATATCGTTCTACTAATCCTAATTTTAAAATATTATCTATAATATTATAATTTTTTTGTAACTTAAGTTGTTTAAATGCATTATAGCACTGAGAAGAACAAGTTAATAGTGAAAAATCAATTCTATGTTTAATACTATTATAAAAATTGTTAAAGGGAAGATTATCCTTATTAAGAGATATATTAATAGCATTGAAAGAATTTGATTGCATATCTTCCTTCAAATCGTCTAAAGCATCAATAAGATATATCCATTTTCCTAAATTATAACCAAGCCAATATAAATTCTCACGTAGTTCTTCACAATCACCATCAAGTTGATAAGGATAACTTTTGATTAGAAGCCCTGTTAATTCACTAAAAGGATGGGCTATTTCATCTAGGGAGTTGTGGTTATCTTCAGCTTCTTTTAAGTTCAAGGCTTTTAATTTATCTTTAATAAGTTCATTTATATTTTCAAATCTTTTTGAGAAATATGATTTGCTTTTATTCATTAAAAATATACCTAATTTAGCTTTTATGCTTTTATCATCATTAACATCATCTAATAGTTTGTAATAAAATAAAGCTATATTTATATGAGACGCATATTCTAAAGCATTATTTTTTTCTATTATTATTTTCTTTGTAAGTGGGTGCACGACACAAGTTAATTTTTTTACATTAATTTTTTCTTTAGATAAACTATCTAAAAGTATTGATAAAAAAGTCATATCATAGTTAAGAGCTGCCCTAGGTAAGTTTCCATAATAATATTTAATAGTATGACATAAGCCACAGTAATAAGCTTTAAATCTTTCATAATCCTTAAGTTTTAATTCCATTTTACATGGTATAACATATCCAAACAAATGAGTCACTCCTTAAAGATAAACAACTTCAATTTTTAAACAATTCAGGAAAATAAAATTTAATGAAAATCAAACCTATTAAATGTTAGTCAGATTTCACTTTGTGAAATAGAATCAAATAGTTTCGACATGCAGTGCTTTTTCATGAATTATATATTTGGTTATGAAGTTTTATATCTATAGATTAATAAAATTAAAAGTATAATAAAGATTTATAATTAAAATAAAAAAATGAAACAATAATAAGTGAAGATGATAAATAATTTTATTTAATAAATATATAGCTTATTAAAGAGTATTGCACATATTTATAATGTAGTATTATTAATCTACAAGAGATAACATTACGGTTATTTTTAATTACTAATCATTAATTATACATAATTTATGCTTGTATGATTATTTATAGTGCAACGTTCAATTATTTCTATTATATAATTATATAATTAGCATAGTCAATTTGCTTTACTATTTTTTAGTAAAGTGGTAAACTAAAGTAACAAATGGAATATATAACATGTGAATATATGAGGAGGGAAGTAAGATGGCAAAGTATAAAGTGGGAGATGAATTAATAGTAGTTCAAGATCCAAATGAAGAAAATCAAAAACTGAAGGAACTAACTAAACTTACTATAGATGGTGAATATGCCCAAATATCTTGGGGATTAAAAATTATTAGTATTGAATATGATAAACCTAATGTTACATTAACTTATAGAAATGTAAAAGGAGAAATTAATAAGGTTTTTGCAGTGTGTAAAGATGTTGAAAACTTTGATAATGAAATGGTATTAGAAAAAGCTTTACTTAAGGCATTCCAAAATGAAATTATTAATATAACAGTATTCAAAAATGTAGGATATAAGTTATAATTCTATATAATTTTTAATGGACTAAGAATTAAGTAACCATTCGTTGGAAGGTAGCCTAAAAAAGGTCCTTCCTTTTTATTTGCTGCGTCATTTCATGATATGGAATCTAAATAAAGCTGAGTAGGCATGAAGCCTACTCAGCTTTATTTAAAAAGTTATATTTTTATAGGGGGTTTACTGTTATCTAATAAAAAAAGTTAAAATAATAAAACAGAAATGGTATCAGGAAGTATATTCTTTTTTTTAGAAAATACTAATAAAATATATAGATATAATGAATAGAGGAAAACCATGAAGTTAAATGATGTTGTTTTAAGGCTTTTCTTGGCGGTATTAATTGGTGGAATGGTAGGTTATGAGAGGGAGTTTAAGCATCGTCCAGCAGGTTTTAGAACTCATATGCTGGTTTGTATAGGTGCAGCGATAATATCAATGATACAAGTACAGATGGTAGATGAAATTATAAGTTTTATAGAGAATAATGGTAGCATGTCCAATATACTAAATACGGATTATGGACGTCTAGGAGCTCAAGTTATAAGTGGGATTGGGTTCTTAGGTGCAGGCACAATAATTCATGAAAAAGGTTCAATCAAGGGATTAACAACTGCTGCATCACTTTGGGTAGTAGCTTGTGTGGGATTAGCTATAGGACTTGGATATTATATACTAAGTGTATTGTCTGGAATAAGTGTAGTTTTAGTTTTAGTATCAATGAAAAAATTAGAGGATAGGATTGTTAGAAATAAAAGTATTAAGTTAGAGATTGATTATAGAAGTGAAAAATCTACTTTACAGTATTTTGAGGAATATTTCAATCAAAATAATATAAAGATTAAAAAAATAGAATTTATATTGAGTGAAGACGAGGAAAATTTAAGAAATGTATGTATTTACACAATATTATTGCCAAAGCAAATTAAAGCTAATGATGTTATGTATTATTTAATAAGTAATAAGGATGTTATAAAAATAACTGAGATTGAGAACTAGACAATTACTGTTTAGTACTTAATTATATAGGATAGTAATTTGGGGTTTTTGCACATAATTTTATTAAAAACAAGTAATATATACGTATTTTTAATAAGTTTTATCCAAGTTTAAAGAGTTTTTTACACAAATATTGATAAAAATACTTTATTTTTTCAAATATTTAACATATAATAATGCTATAGAAAAAATGGGAAAAATTAGTTGTGGCAAATTGGGGGGAGTTTTATGAGTAAGTGTCCGTTTTGGTCAAACAAAAAAGTAGTAATAGCATGTAATAATGAATGTCCTATGAATCCTGCCGATGATGGAGAAGAATGTGTTTTTAAGGCGTATTTAAGTGGAATTGTATATAAAGATATAAAAGAAATAAATACTGTTATAGGCTATGAAGATGATTATCAGCAAGGGTATGAGGAAGATTATTTTATAAAGAATTTAAAATATAAGACTGGATATTAAAAACAAGGCTGGAAGTCCAGCCTTGTTTTTTTACTCTATAAGAAATTATAAAATTTGCAATCTGTGGATAACTCTATTAAGAGTCCCCGCAAGGGCATTTTTTTATTTATACATATCTGTATATTTATGAAGTAAACTATGCTTTAAGTTCCATAAGTTATTTGATAAATCAATGTAATAACTATGGGGATTCTCAAATCTTAGAACTTCAGGCCAAAGCTTTTCTGTTTCTTTTATAGCTAAGTCTTTTATTTCCATTACTGAAGGACTCTTATATACAGACTTTCCTTTATCAAAGATTTTTACCTGAAGCTCTTTTACATAATAGTTTGTAATTTTTTTACGCTTCCAAGTATAAATAGGATCAAATATTTCAAGTGGTTCACCTTCTTTTATTATCTCATTATGTAAACCAATTATATCTGCTATAGCCATATGGCTGTCCTTATCAAAGATTCTATATATTTTCTTAAATCCAGGGTTAGTTATCTTTTCTTCATTTTCACTAATTTTAATTCTTGGTTCAATTCCAATAGCACTTTCTACAGCGACAAGCTTATAAACACCACCAAAAACAGGTTCAGATTTTGCTGTTATTAGCCTTTCACCAACTCCAAAGGCATCAATCTGTGCACCTTGATTTACAACATCTCTTATTATATGTTCATCTAGAGCATTGGAAACTATAATTTTGCAATCTTCATAGCCTGCATTATCTAACATCTCTCTACTACGTTTTGTAAGATAAGTAATATCACCACTATCTATTCTTATTGCTTTTGGACGATAACCTTTAGGTTTTAGTACCTTATCAAAGATTTTAATAGCATTTGGTATTCCTGATTTTAAAACATTATATGTATCTACAAGGAATACACAGTTGTCAGGATATATTTCAGCCCATGCTTTAAAAGCCTCATATTCTGTTGAATAAAGTTGAACCCAGCTATGTGCCATAGTTCCAGAGGCAGGAATATTAAACATTTCTTCTGCTATAGTACATGCGGTTGAACTACAACCACCAATAATAGAAGCTCTAGCTCCATAGATAGCTCCATCATATCCTTGAGCTCTTCTTGAGCCAAATTCCATTACAGTTCTTCCTTGAGCAGCTCTACAAATTCTATTAGCTTTTGTTGCAATTAAGGTTTGATGATTAATTGTAAGAAGAATCATTGTCTCAATAAATTGAGCTTGTATTATTGGACCTCTTACTGTTACAAGAGGCTCGTTTGGAAATACTGGATTTCCTTCTGGTATGGCCCAAACATCGCAAGTAAATTCAAAATTTTCAAGATAGTCTAAAAATTCTTCGCAAAAAATTTCTTTACTTCTTAAATATTGTATATCTTCTTTTAAGAATTTTAGGTTGCTTAAATACTCTATAAGCTGCTCTACACCAGCCATTATACAATATCCACCACCATCTGGAACTCTTCTAAAAAACATATCAAAATATGCTATTTTATCATTTAGACCATCACGAAAATAACCATTTCCCATGGTAAGTTCATAGAAGTCAACAAGCATAGTTAAATTTCTAGAATTTCTTACGTCAAACTTATAATTTATCGTCATATTTATTCTCCTTCTACGTAAAATGCCATAAACATATTGTACCCTTATATAGAAATTATTACAATAGAGTTATTTATTATTAAAATAATCAGGTTCAATAATGAATAACTCTTTAAAATACTAATAGTCTTTTAGAAATTTAATTTATAAAACTTGTTAATAATTATAAATAAGTAAATCTATGTATTGAGTAAAGATAAACATCTTTAATTTATTTTTTAGCGCTCTTCTAAGTATAGCTTCGAGTGGTATAATGCATAGGATAAAGGTATCTGTGATTGTGTTGACTATAACTGAATGAAGAAAGGAATTATAAGTATGGTAAATCTAGATAGTTTTCAAATGAAAGCAGTATGCTGTAGAGATAAGAATGTTCTTGTAGTAGCACCGCCTGGTAGTGGTAAAACTACTGTTATAATAAATAGACTTAACTATCTTATAAATGAAAGGAAAGTAAATCCTGATAATATTATTGTTATAACATTTACAAGAGCTGCAGCTCAAAATATGAAGAATAGGTTTCAAAAGATGTCTGGTTCAAACAAGTATCCTTTTTTTGGAACATTTCATGCCTTGTTCTATAAAATTTTAAAAAGGCATAGGGGAGAGATAGCAATGTTAGACCCTAGTGAAGGATATAAGTTAATTCATAAAGTACTACTACAAAGCTTGGATGAAGTAGGAGAAGAAAAGGTTAAAGAGGTGTTAAATAATATTTCACTTTATAAGACTGGGGGATTCTCTCCTGGAGAGTTTAGACCTAGTATACCAAAAAATATTTTTGATGAATGTTATAAAGTTTATGAGAAATATAAGCTAAGTAAAGAATGCCTAGATTTTGACGACCTGCAGTTACAATGTAAGAAATTATTTTATGAATATCAAGAGATTTTAAATAGATATAGAAAGTTATTTAAGTATATTTTAGTTGATGAATTTCAAGACTGTGATAGTCTTCAAATAGAGCTTTTGACTTTATTAAATCGCCATAGCTCTCTCTTTGCAGTAGGAGATGAGGATCAATGTATATATTCTTTTAGAGGATCAAAGCCAGAGTTTATGGTAAGGTTTGACAAAGTATTTGAGACTGGGAAAAAACAATTTTTAGCTTACAATTATAGAAGTGTAAAAAATATCGTGGAAGCTTCTAAAGCTATAATAACAAATAATAACCAGAGAAATGACAAGGAGATACGATATTGGCGACAGGAAGAGGGATTATTTAGAGTAGTATACCCTTTTAATGAAAGTCAACAGACAGAGTATATAATTAAAAAGATTAGCGAGTTTAAGAATAGTGGTTTTAAATATAATGAAAATGCAGTGTTATATAGAACAAATATGGAAGCAAGAAGCATTATAGATGGTCTTATAAGAATGAAAGTTCCTTTTAAGTTGCTTGATAAACAATATAATTTTTTTGAGCATTTTATATGTCAAGATATTATTGCTTATTTAAAGCTTTCCATTGATCCTACTGATAGTAATAGTTTTTATAGAATTATCAATAAACCTTTTAGATATGTATCGAAATCTAGTATAGAAGAGGTTAGGGGAAATTTTTATAAAGAAAATGTTTTTGAAAAATTAAAGAATATTGAGGGATTTCCTCCATTTCAAATAAAAAAATTTGATGATTTAAAAAAGGATATTAATTTTTTAAATAAGATTAGTTTATCTTCTGCTATACAATTTATATTGGTAGATTTAGGGTACCTAGGACACATAAGGGAATACTGCGAAAAATACAAGCAAAGTATTACTGAGTTTGAAGAAATTATAGAAGAATTTAAAGTTTCTTCACAGGAATTTAAAACAATTGTTAGTTTTTTATCGCATATTGACACAGTAGAAGAAAATATAAAGATGAGTAAATTCACTCCTGTTGAAAATGGGGTAACTTTAAGTACCATTCATGGCGTTAAGGGAATGGAATTTAAAAATGTATTTATAATAGATTGTAATGAGGAAATAATCCCACATAAAAATAGTATAGAAGAAGGAATTGAAGAGGAACGAAGGCTTTTTTATGTAGGTGTTACTAGAGCGATTAACAATCTTTTTATATATGCTCCTAAAATGTTGAGAGGAAAATTTAGAGAACCATCTAGATTTATTAAGGAAGGAAGATTAGAATCATTTCAAACTTTTGAAGATTATGGATTTAATGAAGAAGATGAGATTAATCATGTAAGTTTTGGAGTTGGGACAGTTAAGCAAATAAAGGGTGAAGAAATAGACATAGTGTTTAATGATGGATTAATTAGGAAGTTTTCGTTAGCTACACTTATTGACAATAATCTAGTAAAAAGGATATAATAAATATCAAATGTGACATATTATATCCGTATATTCTCTATATTAGAGTACTGTAAATGGTGATATTGAATTTATTATATCCTCTATATTAGGTTATATAGTCGAAATTAGAAGAAAAAAACTTTTAGTAAATAAATGTATTTTATGATATAATACTTTTCAGAGGGATTGAGAATTGAAAGGGAGGAATGGAAATGATATCTTTTAAAAAAGTGTGGAATGATGTAAATAATTTAGTTAATGACAGTGTGGTGAATGTTAATATCGTAAACAAAATAAAAAATGTTTTCTTGGTTGAGGAAGAAGGAAATGTAGTTTTCCTTACAAAGGATGATTTTGTTGATTTTTGGGCTAAGTTATTTTCTAATAAACAAGTGGATATGAATAACCTTGGAGTTGAAAGTTCAAATAAAGAACTTTATATATACCAACTAGTAAAGGAACTTCCATATATTGTTGAAGAAGGAAATATGATATATTTAGCAAACAATTAAGGTATAATTGGAATTATATATATAAATAATTAATTCATAATTGTTGATATCCAAGTTTTATAATATAATCTTAATATGAATATATAAGCTCATATTCTAATGAATATGAGCTTTTTAATTTTGACTTTAGTCCGTTGAGCACGTTGCGTGCGAAACATAAAACCACCCGCTATGCGGGTGGCGACATAAGGTTATACAAAAAACTCACCTTTTCACTATAATAGAGGTGT
>NZ_BOPZ01000051.1 GCF_018332455.1 Clostridium polyendosporum | reverse complement strand
AATTTAAAAGTTTAATCTCTATGCTCTCAAAAGAATTGCTGTACTTAATTTCCTCTGTTTAATTTTCAAAGACCAAGTTATTTTTGCATGTCATCAACTGACTGCTTGACTATGTTATCAGCTTTTCGTTTCTCTGTCAACAACTTTTTTTATAATTTTTAAAGTTCAATTGACATCTATAGAGAAACTACTTTTAGTTTGCCGAGTTGAATCGACAAGTGATATCTTATCACATCTAAAGCTGTTGTCAACACTTTGTTGTTGACCTCTCTGCCGCTTGCTCACCGCAGCGACATCAACTATCTTATCACATAAACTAATAACAAAAAAGTGCTTTTATATCGTATTATCAAAATATCTCGATATTTATCTTTTTTGCTCACTTATTGTCAATCATCCTAGTAGTGACACGCTAGGTAGATTTATACGAAAGATATGATTACTATAACTAAACTTAGTGCGAATTAAAGCATCTATCAATATATTAAAATAACTATAATCAAAAATAGAAGAACAAAAAATATTAATATAAGTATGATAGTACCTAATATTATTCCTTTCTTCACTATAAAGATAACTTTTCAAAAATTATAACTCTTCCCTTTTATTGATAATATATAACTAATTTAGTTTCAAATATTCATATACAAAGTCTACATGTGTAAACATCTTTCTAACCACAGGGGCTGCATCCTCTCCACTATTTATGGCATGTGCATACTCAAAGATTATAGTATGTTTGCCTTACCTATGGAGGATCCAGGTATCTTAACTCCTTATATTGGAAATACACTTATTACACTTTTTGTTCTCTGTTTTACGTTTTTCAAATCAATGAAAGTGGCGCTAATAAATCAATAAGTCATGTGAAAGGAATATTACCTACTGTTAATGCTACCCCGAAATCTTCAATAATGAGATTGTATTTTACTACTTTAATGTCAAACTTTTATCTAATACTACAAAAAAGTTGATTTTTGGTAATTTTATCTATATTATTTATTAAAAGAGAGATAAAAAAATAATAAGCAAAAGAACTAAGGAGTGAGTCAGTTATGAAAAAAACAAGGAACTTGGTAGCTGCATTATCAATTTTAGGTGCATTAGCATATAGTGGACATACTGCTCATGCAGCTGAATTAAATAGTGTTCATACAAAAGAAGCTGTTGAGTATGTTCATCAACATTTTGCTAACAACAAATCTATTGGTTACGGTTCTAACCATAAAGTAGTAAAGAGCATTCAAAGTGTTCTTGGGAAGTTGGGATATGATGTACCTGTAACAGGAAAATTTGGTGCTCGTACAGCAAGTGCTGTAAAGAGTTTTCAAAATCAACACGGTATTAAACCTACTGGAACCGTTGACAGCAAAACAGCAGCAGTTATGATGGAAGATTTAACAGTATTTAATAAGCAAGAAACACTACAATCTATCAACACGTTGGAAACTGTTAGCTATGGGTGTACAAACCCAGTAGTTAAGAGTATCCAGGTAGTTTTAAATAGCCTTGGATATAATATTCCAGAAACAGGCTACTTTGGAGTTGTTACACAAAATGCCGTTAAGGACTTCCAAGGAAAACATGACCTTAGAAAAAATGGTATTGTTAATGCTTCAACAGCAAATGCCATTATAGAGGCAGCTTCACAGCAGAAAGTTAGTTCTGCTGCTCAAAAAGCAACAAAACAGACACTAAACTTAAGTTCAAAAACAAACTACTATGTTAAGGTAGACACAAACAAAGAAAGAGTATATGTCTATCACAAAACTAATGGTTCATGGAGCCAAATAAAAGAGCTTGTATGTTCTACAGGGGCTCCAACAAACCCTACAATAAAAGGAATCTTCGCAACTACAGGTGCAAAGGATACCAGCCTAAGAATACGCCATAAAAATGAAGATATCTATGTTAATTATTTTACTCAAATAAAGGGTAACTATTTGTTCCATTCTGTCCCATTAGATAAGAATGGAAATATTACTGATGGTAGATTGGGGCAAGCTGTTTCGGCTGGTTGTGTCAGATTATCTATCGAAGATGCTAAATACATATACAATATAATCCCCACAAACACGACAGTAAAGATAATTTAAAATAAGGCTATGCTTAAGAATAGCGTTGGTATTATAACATTATTAAAAGGAACCCTAATGTAATGGGGTTCCTTTCGTTCGTAAAATAAGAATTATGCGATAAGCCCAGGAATAGAAATAATTAAAATCTCCAAAATGCCTATTTTCTGAACTTACTACTTGTTCACTACTTTCATCATCTCAAATAATGCAGGGGATATAGAAGTCATTAAAATTTAGGTACCTGTTGCTAAATCCAGAATAGCATGACCAATCATCAACGATCCGAGTTCTCTCTTTTTACAATAAATAATTCCTAGTACTAACACTAAAGGCAAGAATGACAGAAATCTAAGCAAGATATGTTTCCAATCATATAGTAGGGGGATGAAACTATGCTGCAAAGCATAGAAAAACGTTGGATATACAATTGATAGTATTTTATTGTCTGTAATTTTTTCAATTCCATTTAGTGAATATCCAAAATATAAAGGTAGTTCAGCAAATACTATGGTTAAAGGTAAAAGTATAACATTTATTGCTGCAAGCCAAATAGGAATGGGTTGAACCATTGTTACAGGCACATAGCCATAAACCATAAATCCAAATCCATACATTCCTCCAATTCCCAATGAAAGCATTAGTACAACAATCAACAATGTGTATTTCAGATTGTGTTGGCCACTTTGATAACAAATTAGTTTCTTATATGTAGTACCTTCACTTTTACAAATAATCATTAATAAAACAATAGTAATAATATTGCAAACAGTACATATTATAGACCACCATTGACTTACTTGTTCCAATGACTGGTTGGTTAACATTGCAAATAACACTTCGACCATAATAAATAAAGCACTTCTAAATAACGGTAGTATAAACGGCCCCACTCTCCTCATTCTACCATCTCCCCATAACTCACAAATACCGAGTACATAAATAAAATATTATGATATTCAACACTATTTTTAAACAAAGCTTTAAGAAAAGAGGATTTTTATAGTGAAAATCGAAATATTGAAATTACTATTTATTTATAAAGTACGACTTATATCTTTATAAGGATGAATATATTATTTATAGATAAATAGTTATGCAAGATTAATGAAATAAAGACATAATGCATGAAATAGTACATAAATGTATTTACAATTATTGTAGTAAAAACTTTATGAAGTATGTTAATAAAAAATAATATCATATAGGAGGATTAAAAGTGAAAAAAATAATAGTAATTATGATTACACTAGCCATAATACTAACAGGATGCTCAGATGAAAAGAAACCTGTTAATAATACCGTAACTGAAAATACTTCATCTGAAAAGAAGCCTACTAATGATACTGTAGCTGAAGATGCTTCATCAAGTGATAATCAGCAATCTCAGCCACAGCCAGAAAATACTTCTGAAAGTGCTAAAGACACTAATAGCAATACAAATTCCAATTTACTTGAAAACATAGATACTACCAAAAGTCAATTTGAAAAAGGTTATTATGATTATCAAGGGACTATAAACAACAATATACCGATTCATATGAGCCTTTATCCATTAGATAAGGATATAGTTGGTGGTTACTTTTATGACAGCAAGAGAATAGAACTTCAGTTAAAAGGGAAAGCAGGGGAAAAAGATATTGTATTATATGAATATAATGAGGCTGGGAAGAATACAGGTATTTTCAAAGGAACAATGACTACTGTTGATAAAATAAAAGGTACATGGATGAGCCCTGACAACAAAAAAAGTTATCCGTTCGTATTGTCGCTTTCAACAGCTCTTCCAGGAGCAGAGTATGGTAAAAGATATGCTTCGGCATTAGGAACAACCAGCGACCAAGAAACAGAGGCTTTTGTTACCAATATTCAAAATTGCGTGTTAAAGAATGATAAAAAGCAGTTGGCTGAATTAATACATTATCCTATTACTGTAAACATTGATGGAAAAGCCACAAGCATACAAAACAAAGAAGATTTCATTAATAATTATGATAAAATTTTTTATCCCGATTTTAAACAAATAATTAGTAATGCTTTTACAAAATATATGTTTGCAAATTGGCGAGGGGTAATGTTTGGTGATAACCGATACAATATGTGGATTAGCAAGACAATGCTTGAAGATGGTACTAAAAAGGTAGTGATTAGGTCTATAAATAATTAAGACCATGTAACTTCTTTTTCTTAAAATATGCATTAATGGACATCAAAATGAACTTCCCTTAAAAATTATCGTTTTATAAACATTATTCTTTAACAGAGCCTAAAATAGAATTAGAAAAGTCAAGAGAACTCTCTTGGCTTTTTGTAGTTTTGTGTACGTGAAATTCATGTATTTTCTAATTTAAGTGTTATGACCTTTGGAGCATAGAATTCCTGTAAATCAAAGCACATTCTATAAACATAGAACATATGATAATTTTATAAGTCTATGAAAGGAATGAGCAATATGTATAATGATTATGAAACATATCCATATCCATGTCCTTATTGCGTAAACACACCAAGGTATAACTCAGATGTTATGTATAACGCTTATAGAGCGTATCCATGTCCTTACTGCGCTAATACACCGATGTATAACCCATACTTTTCGAATCAGTTTACTAATCAGCATATTCCTTTTACTAGTGAAATGGAGTATGATTCAAGATTTGATTTTTGGGAATCTCCAAAGGATGGTTGTATAATTCAATTGATGGATTATGGACCAGAACCGTTTGTAGTTAATATTGAGGAGGCTACTAAGCAAAACGATGCTTTTCGTACCGTTTTATGGACAGGTAGCCATTTGCAACTTACCTTGATGAGCATCAATGTTGGGGAAGACATAGGTTTAGAGATTCATCCCGATATTGATCAATTCATACGTATTGAAGAAGGTCAAGGACTTGTTAAAATGGGTGATAGAAAAGATAAGTTGGATTTTCAAGAAAAAGTCTATGATGATTTTGCGTTCATCATACCTGCTGGTAAATGGCACAATATAATCAATACAGGTAATAAACCACTTAAATTGTACTCTATTTATGCGCCACCTCAGCATCCACTAGGTACAGTTCATGCAACTAAAGCAATTGCAGAAGCTGCTGAATAGAACTACGGCCATTAATATCAAAAGTGACTGTGAAAAAAAGTCTTTAAAAATAGCTTTCTATGGTAAAATCAAATTATCATAGGAGGCTGTTTTCTATGGCAAGAAGAAAGAATTCAATGAGCGAAGGAAAAAAGAATATCGTTACAGATGTACCCCATAAAACAAAGGGATCGGGGAATACATAAGTTTGTAGTTTTACGCAATATACCTCATCTATTAGTTTAAATAACCTCACCTACAAGCTTTTCAAAGAGCACTAAAGTTTTACTAAAAATAGCTTATATATCCTAACAAACTTTCTACTGTCAACATTGCATTAATAGGATATATAAGCTATATTACTTTTTAAAATTATTCTAATATTTACCTACCATGTTCCAATCTCTTTCTATGCCTGGTTCTCCACTTTTCCAATTTGGGGGAATTGCAAGATTAGTCTTTTTGTTGTATTGCAGTGCTTCAACAACTCTTATAATCTCATCAATGTTTCTTCCAACAGAAGGTGGATTAATAAATATTGCTTGAATGACTCCTTCCGGATCTATTATAAAAGTAGCTCTGTAGGTGAATCCTTCTTTCTCATTTAAAACACCATATTTTTTTGACACTTCCTGTGATCTATCCGATAAAAGAGGAAAATTGATTTTTCTACCTGATGGTGAAACTTGTGTAAATATTTTGTGTGAATATATGCTATCAGTGCTTATACCAAATATTACTGTATTTAATCTTTTAAATTCATTCATTTTAGCAGCAACTGCTGCAAGCTCTATAGGTCAAACAAATGTAAAGTCAGAGGCATAAAAAAATACTACCGTCCATCTCCCTCTTTGCTCGCTAAGATTTATCTTGGTTCTTTCACCTCCAAGAACACCTTCTAAACTTAAATCAGGAGCTAAGTCCCCAATTTTAAGGCAATTGCGTGACGCATCTGTCAATCTTTCTGTTGAACTCTCTCTTTCACTTCTATCTTGATGAAAATATGGTATAGAATTATACCAACAATAATATGGAAGCTGTTGATAATGATATTTCATTACTTCCTCCTAAAAAATTCGTTCTGTATCATACTATGCATTTTAAAACCGAAATGCACACCGTCTTAACAAAAAGAATATTATAAAATATGCATGCTAATTTGGATGTATATTTTTATTGCTATTATTTAGAAAGGTGCTACCGCAATGTCCGCAGATAACCCTTCCTGCAAAGGGATTATCAACTGTGGCATAGACAGACCTTACCTCTAGAGAACCTACTCTCAGCCACTCCTTTCGTAACCTCTGAGACATAGGTATTTAAGGTAAGGTCTTCTTTTAAATAATGGCTCTGTTTTAATACAATGTTGAAATATTATATAAAATAAGAGGGTGAATGTAAACTCACCCTCTTATTCGCTTTTTAAGAAAATTGCAACTTACTTATGTTTTTATTTAAATGCAACGTATTGTCCCTCATATTCTGCTAATAAAGTATCTTGATTATAACAAGACACGTTGAGTTTTAATCTCCCTTTTTTATATTTAGTATACATTTGTAGGAATTTTCTTTTACTCTCTTCATCTGTTAACTCGCACTCTGCAATAAAATCTTCTTTAATAGGTACTAAGTAATTTATATTACTTTTTTGGATTACAATATGAGCATCTGGGTCTATTCCCTTAATATTTGCAAACATCATTGCCCAACCACAAACAGTCATTAGAGAATTTATACTTCCCCCAAATGCTGTTGATTTATGATTTATATTTGGTTCTAACTTCGCTGAGATTCCTACTTTTGATGGTGTGAACTCTATAACACTAAATTCCATTGCTTTTGTAATTGGTATTAGTTGATGTAATAATTGCTCAAATTCATTTTTATCCATGTTAACCCCCCATGTTTCCTTATCAATAGTTTTTATTAATTTTAAACACATCAGAATATTTAACAATTGTTCATTTGCAATCCTAATATTATATACTTATTGTAACATAATTACAATAAAATGTATGTTGCTACACAAATATCGGTTGTCTTTCTTTGAATTCAGTTATCTTAGTATAAGAATAAGGTATATTACTTTGAACGATAAAATTTTTAGTTCTTATCGTTTCTTTTTCTGCACTAAATAATTGAAGCCGTTTAAACCAGTACATATAATTAGAGATATACTTAGTGGCAACACCATTAAACCTACCAATCCATTTCTTCAAATTGCTGTGTAGAGCGTTGATGTGTTGTATATGATATAAACCCTTCTTTATACTTACCTCTTTTAATTTTCTTGTGGTCTAAGGACATATCTATTGCAATAAACCCTCTGTTTTACGAAAATCATTTTAATATATTATTATAATTTAAAAGTTACCACAATAAATCATAATAACAACATTAATTTATTTTTAAGACTCTGTTCTAAAAAGATGTGTAATATTATGAAAAAAACACTTGAAACAGTACAAAGAAATATCTACTATTCTTATGAATACCTCTAACTTTAGATTTGCAGTCACTTTCTTTTATCTATCTCATAGTATATAGCGATATAAAAGCATACTAGGAGGATTAATGTGATATATTTTTGTCCTATTTATAGTCAATGGTTTAGATACTCCAACGATGGTAATCTTAACTATAGTGGATACTTACCTCCTGGGCACATGAGGGCTGAAGTAGCAGATCAAACAATCATCGATAAATGGAATACCATCCCCATCCCTCCTGCACCTGAACTCAAATCAGTAACAGTTGATCCAAAAAACGCCGCACTTTTAATATTAGATATGGAGACCTCTATATGTAAAAGCTCTCGCTGTATATCCTCTATCCCTAGTATTTATAATTTATTGACTAAAGCCCGCAAAAGTGGCATGCTAGTTGTCTATAGCCTTATACCTATGGGAAATCCTCAGGATATTGCCAGGCAGTTAGCGCCTTCCTCAGGTGATCCTATTGTGAAATCAAGCGTAGATAAGTTCTATAAAACCAATTTAGAAGAAGTATTACAGCAAAAAGGTATTAAAACTGTTATAATTACTGGTTATGCCGCCAATGGTGCAGTCCTTCACACATCTACTAGTGCTGCCTTCCGCGGTTTCAATGTTGTTATTCCCGTTGACTGCATGTCTGCTGATAATCCTTATGCCGAACAATACACTGCATGGCATATGCTCAATGCTCCTGGAACTAGAAATCGGGCAGTCTTAACAAAAGGTAATTTAATTAGCTTCTTGCAACTATAAGTTTACTAATCCTAAGATTTATATTCTTGGTGGAGCTATTCACAACCTATCAAAAAAAACATAACCGCCTGTAAGCAGCTGTTTAATCCACTTATAGGCGGTTATGAATATCAAGTTTACTTCATCTGGATGTAACGGTCGTTGGAAATATTAATATTAATTTTATTAAGCAAACAAAAAAACCTTTCCTAAAAAGGAAAGGTTTTGGTGACTCACCGGGGAATCGAACCCCGGACACCATGATTAAAAGTCATGTGCTCTACCGACTGAGCTAGTGAATCAAATTTGGCTGGGATGGCAGGATTCGAACCTACGCGTACCAGAGTCAAAGTCTGGTGCCTTACCGCTTGGCGACATCCCAATATATGGGGTGAACGATGGGATTTGAACCCACGACAACCAGAGCCACAATCTGGTGCTCTACCAACTGAACTACGTCCACCATATATGGTGTGTCTTAAGGGATTCGAACCCCTGGCCTACGGCTTAGAAGGCCGTTGCTCTATCCAGCTGAGCTAAAGACACATATTATTTAATGGAGCGGGTGAAGGGAATCGAACCCTCGTAGCTAGCTTGGAAGGCTAGAGCTCTACCATTGAGCTACACCCGCAGGTGGTCGGGGTGACAGGGATTGAACCTGCGACCTCATGGTCCCAAACCACGCGCGCTCCCATCTGCGCCACACCCCGATATATGGTGTGTCTTAAGGGATTCGAACCCCTGGCCTACGGCTTAGAAGGCCGTTGCTCTATCCAGCTGAGCTAAAGACACATATTATTATTTTTAATGGTGCAGGTGAAGGGAGTCGAACCCCCACGCCATAGGCGCTAGATCCTAAGTCTAGTGCGTCTGCCAATTCCGCCACACCTGCATGTTTTAAATTTTATTAAATTGGCGACTCAGAAGGGGCTCGAACCCTCGACCTCCGGCGTGACAGGCCGGCACTCTAACCAACTGAGCTACTGAGCCATATATTTTGGTGGGCACAACAGGGATCGAACCTGTGACCCTCTGCTTGTAAGGCAGATGCTCTCCCAGCTGAGCTATGCGCCCAAAACAATGGTGGAGGAGAGTGGATTCGAACCACTGAAATCGTCTGATAACAGATTTACAGTCTGCCCCCTTTGGCCACTCGGGAACTCCTCCATATTGGAGCTGGCAATAGGAATCGAACCTACAACCTGCTGATTACAAGTCAGCTGCTCTACCGTTGAGCCATGCCAGCATATTATTCTTTTGTTTTTTATTTTAAGTGGTGGGCACAACAGGGATCGAACCTGTGACCCTCTGCTTGTAAGGCAGATGCTCTCCCAGCTGAGCTATGCGCCCAAAACAATGGTGACTCCTAGGGGAATCGAACCCCTGTTACCACCGTGAAAGGGTGGTGTCTTGACCGCTTGACCAAGGAGCCATATTAACCTGGCAACCTCCTACTCTCCCACACAGTCTCCCGTGCAGTACCATCGGCCTCTTAAAGCTTAACCATCGTGTTCGGTATGGGAACGGGTGTATCCTCTAAAAGCATCATTACCAGATGAAAATTACATTTATTATGTTGACACTATTGAGTCAATACTTCTTTTATAAAATGGCTCCGCGGAGAGGGCTCGAACCTCCAACCTATCGGTTAACAGCCGAGTGCTCCACCATTGAGCTACCGCGGAACATTGTGTCCTTTGATTTTCAAAGGATACCTAGCAACCTCCTACTCTCCCACACAGTCTCCCATGCAGTACCATCAGCCTCTTAGAGCTTAACCATCGTGTTCGGTATGGGAACGGGTGTATCCTCTAAAAGCATCATCACTAGATGAAATTTCCTATTAATTCATTCATTGCTTTTCTATACTACTTGTACACAAAAAGTTGAAATTTTTGATGAAATTTTATTCCATCAAAATTGCACATAAGTTTTAGCCTTTTTTATTGGTCAAGCCCTCGACCTATTAGTATCAGTCAGCTCAACATGTTACCATGCTTACACCTCTGACCTATCAACCTT
>NZ_BOPZ01000050.1 GCF_018332455.1 Clostridium polyendosporum | reverse complement strand
CTCGTATCATTTGAATAACTCCTATGAAATAAAATTCTATACTTTTAATTTTACTTCATAATTCAGTAAAAACAAAGACTGCTGACACTTTGTCAGCAGTCTGAAAAAATAGAAATGCACTAAGTGCATTTCTATTTTTTATATGCACTTATTATATACTACTTCTTTATAAGCTTAGTACCTTCCTCATTCTGCTCAATAAGCTTTTTCCTCATAAGTCCGCCAAGAGCAATCTTGAAATAATTCTTACTAGTATTAAACTCTCTTTTAATGGCCTCTGGTGAACTCTTATCATTAAATGGCATAACTCCATTATTATCTTCTAAATATTTTAAAATCTTCTCAGAAAGTACATCTCTTTCATCAAGTTTTTTACCTCTAGGAGTTAATCCTAATCTGCCGTCTTCATAAATCTTTTTTACCCTAAAATTTAATTCTTCTCCTGGCTTTATATCTGTAAAGTATTCATTTTTAAGCACTACGCCCTCATATTTTCCTTCTACTGCAACCATTAATGAATCATTAGTTTGAAATCCATAAATAATTCCGGTAACTTCCTGCCCAAGCGCAGCATCTTCCATAAAATCCAAATATGGAGAGATATCAGTTGTAGCAGCCAATCTTCCAGTTTTATCTTCATAAATATAAAATAGATAACTCTTATCTTTTTCTAGATTATACTTCTGTTCTTTCATTGGAACTAAAACATCTCTTTCCAATCCGATATCTACAAAAGCACCAACATTAGTTATAGCCTTAACTTTTAAATACGCGATTTCCTCTACTTTAGCTAGAGGAGTTTGTAATGTAGCAACTAACCTATCCTTTGAATCTCTATAGATAAAAGCATGAACTACATCATCTACCTTTATCTCTTTATGTAATGTACTTGCATTTGGTAAAAGAATATCATCTGAAGTGTTTCCAGTTCCTGCATCAAGAAAAAATCCAAAAGATGCCTCACGTACTACTTTTAAATCATTAAAATCTCCTATTTTAAACATAAATCCTCCTAAATTAAACCGTTTTTGTGCAAAACTCATTTTATCACAGCATTATTATGATATCCATAAATAATGAAAATTTTTCTAGAAATAATATAAATATATATATTTTAAAATACAAATAAGTGTATAATCATATTATACCATATATTGTGTTTTTTATAGCTATACAATCAATATATTGTGTTTGGGAGGTTATTATGAACTCATTAGATTTAATTTTAACCCGTTATTATACCAAAGAATTAGAAAACACCCCCGAAAAAGATGTATATGATCTCTTTCAGTGGAAAAAAGTTGATGTTTTATTGAAAGATCATAAGACAGGAAAAGTTATAACTGACATGAAAAATCTTGAATTCCCTATTCATTACTCTCAAAATGCCTGTGATATCATAGCTTCAAAATATTTTAGAAAAGCTGGCATTCCAAATGAAATAGGCTACGAAAATTCAATGCGAATGGTTGCTAACAGAATGGTTTCTTTTTGGAGAGATGCACTTAAGGATGAAGGACTTCTAACCACTGAAGAACAAGAAAAAATATTTTACGATGAAATGGTTTTTGCTCTGCTTAATCAAATGTATGCTCCGAATTCCCCCCAGTGGTTCAACACAGGACTAGCTCAAAGTTACGGCATACAAGGTAACCCTTCGGGTAACTTCTATTATAATCCATCAAGCAAAAGTGTGATTGGATGCGAAGACTACTACACAAGAACTCAAGCATCAGCCTGCTTTATACTCTCTATAGAAGATAAACTTTTAGGTAAACATTCAATATCTGAACAATATGTTACAGAAACAAAACTCTTTAAGGGTGGTTCAGGTTGTGGCACTAACTACTCCACTTTAAGAGCTGAAGGAGAAAGACTTTCTGGTGGAGGGGTTTCCTCAGGCCTTATGAGTTTTTTAAGAGGGTTTGATAGGAATGCAGGTGCCATAAAATCTGGTGGAACAACAAGAAGAGCAGCTAAAATGGTCTGTCTTAATATCGATCATCCTGAAATCGTGGAATTTATATCATGGAAAGCAAAAGAGGAAGATAAGGTTAGAGCTTTAATAAAAATGGGATACGATAGTGACTTCAATGGTGAAGCTTACGCTACAGTCTCTGGTCAAAACTCTAATAACTCTATAAGGATTTCTAATAACTTTATGAAAAAAGTAGATACTCTAGATATAAATCCTAATGCTGAAATTGAACTTAAAGGGAGAGTTGACCCTTCCGTTAATAGAATGGTTAAGATTAAAGAACTGTGGGACTTAATAAATGAATCTGCATGGAAATGTGCTGACCCTGCTCCTCAATTTGATGATACCTTTAACAGCTGGCATACATGTCCTTGCGGCGAAGATGGTATTTATAATGCTCCTTATAATAAATTAAATTCAACAAATCCTTGTGGGGAATATGCATTTTTAGATGATACTTCTTGTAATCTATCCTCTATAAATTTGCTTAAATTCTATGATTTTAGAACAAAATCTTTCGATTATAAAGGTTTTATGCATGTAATTAGCTTAAATCAATTAATGCTTGAAGCTTCTATCCACTGGGGACAGTTTCCTACAGAAGATATAGCTAGAAAAACTTATATGTTTAGATCTACAGGACTTGGGGTTTCTAATTTAGCTTCTCTTCTTATGGTTATTGGATATCCTTATGATTCTGAGGAGGGTAGAACCATAGCTTCATCGCTTATAGGATTACTTACTGGATATTCATACTATATTTCTTCTCTAATGGCTCAGAATGTAGGAGCATTTGAAAAATACGATATAAATAAACCCTACATGCTAAAAGTTATAAGAAATCATGCCCGAGTTGCGGGTGCGCTTAATACACCTTTTGAAGATTTAAGTTATACTCCTATTAGCATAAATCACACTTTACTTAACGCTATTGAATTTGATGAATTAAGTAGTATATTAAAAGAAAGCTGGGCACATGTATTAGAAACTTCTGAGAGCTTTGGATTTAGAAATGCACAAGTTTCTGTTATCGCTCCTACAGGTACAATTTCCTTTGCGATGGATTGTGGTTCAACTTCTATCGAGCCATTTTTTAGCCATGTAATTTACAAAAAACTTGTAGGTGGAGGATACATGACCATTGTTAACCCTGTCATAGAAGTATCCTTAAAAAACTTAGGATATAAAGAAGAAGAAATTAAACATATCGTAGACTATGTTTTGCGTACAGAAAAAACTAATGTAAATGGTATTGAGTATGAAAGACTTGCTGATGGTAAATTAGAGGGAGCACCCTATCTTAAAGAAGAGCACTACCCTATTTTTGATACAGCGAATAAATCTGGAACTGGAACAAGATTTATATCTCCTGAAGGTCATGTTAAGATGGTAGCTGCTATAACTCCTCTTATATCAGGTGCAATATCTAAAACCGTTAATCTTCCCAAGACTTCTAGAATAGAAGATTTTAAACATATTATCCTAATGTCTTGGAAGCTAGGAGTAAAAGGAATAACCTTATATAGGGATTCCTCAAAAGCATCTCAGCCTTTAAACACTTCTATATTTGAAGAAGGTTCCTTTAGGCTAGAAGATTTAGACTATCATAGTTTGCTAGAAAAAGCTAAGGAATATCAAAAATCTTTAAATAACGTAACTAGAAGAACTAAACCTGAAGGTATTAGGTACGGTACAACACATCCAGCTCAAATTAGTGACGTAAAGATATATACCACAGTCAATAGAAATGAAAAAGGAGAAATATGCGAAATTTATATCACTACTGATAGAGAAGGAACAATAATAACAGGTTTATTAAATTCTCTTTCAAAATCTATTTCTGTAATGCTACAGCATCATGTACCTCCTCAGGATATATCAAGAATGCTTAGAGGACAAATGTATGAACCTTATGGTTTTGTACAGCGTCATCCATACATTAAAAACGTCACATCTATATCTGATTTAATAAGTAAAATCATAGACATAGAATTAGGAGATTTTTCAAGATGTCAGGTTAAGCCTGAGAAATTAAGTGAAAGTCCATACACAACACCACTTATTACTGATGAAAAACCCGAATCAACAAAAGGAGAAAGAGTTTACGGAAGTGTATGTCCTAATTGCTCATCTATAAGAATGATTAGAAATGGTACTTGTATGGTTTGTTTAGATTGCGGTTCAACAACAGGTTGTAGTTGATTTAAACAAATTGCCAGTATAGATAAGTAGAAATACAACTTTGACCTTTACTACTACAACTTTAAGGTTTCCTGCGTCAATGCGGTCTTATTTGCTGCCTACCACTTTTGGTGTCCCTGGCAAATCGTTACAAGGATCCTTGCTATTGCCCCTATGGTTTATGTTGTAGGTTATGTTTAAAAAATAATGTTGATTTCTAATACAACAAAAGACTTGCCTCAGTATAACTTACAAGACAAGTCTTTTGATTGTATTTTCATCAGGCTTTTTTAGCTTCTTCCACAATTTCTATCTGTTCGATTGTTTCTGTATTTTCTATACCAACAACATTTTGTTCCAAAATGCTTTCTTCAATAGCATCATTGCAAACCTCAACTTTAGTTAACAATGTTAAGCATTTTGAAATTTTTTTATTAACTATACCCACACCCACTAAAACAAATGCGATGCCTTCATATACAGCAATTGGCTCAAATATTCCTGGGAGCAATTGTGTTGGTATTAATTTATTAATAACAGTAGCTTTGGGATACCCCTGAGTTACATATTGATTAACAGTATCTCTAAATAATAAAATATTACTAATTAATAATGCAATTCCAACAAGTCCTACAACTGAAGCAACAACATACAGAACAATTGAAACAGAAAATTTTCTTGATTTTTTAGATACATTTTTATCTTTAATCTTCATAATAATTTGTCTCCATTTCCGCCGTTAAAGGCTATACTATAAATTTAAAAATTATATTATAAATATTCAACAATATTTTACAACATAGCCATGTTGTAAAATGGAAGAAAAACATATACCTATGTAAGCTTTTAAACAGAACGCTCAATAAAAATTGTATCCCAATACTGCAATTCGGGAACCTTAATCTCTAAGAAATTACCCTTTGAATCCTTCTTTTTGCTATATTTTAATGGCATTGACGTTCCTCCATTTAAATCTGGAGATGCTAAATTTACACTCTTTATATCTGTATAATCCACATATAGTTTCAAAATAAAATCTTTTTTCGTTTCAGGAGGACTGCAGCTTCCCTTTTCATCTCTCCAGTTATCATCTTCTCTATTTAAAAGGTTGATTAGCTGAACAGTTTGGTATTTCTTATTTTCCTTGCTGTAGGCCCATATTGTTTTTGCACTTCCATTGTTGCTCACATTTATACCTGGAACTTCAATTGTGGTATTTACTTCGTTCATATTATCCCTAAGTATGTTTTCATAGGCTACAATAAAATCATAATAGTTTCTCATAGAACTTGTAAGGGCAGGTGTCATCTTTACATTATCATTGGCAAAATACTCGTTTGAAAGCATGCCTGTATCTCCAAGCTCAACATGAGCTCCTCCTGCAGCAAAAATAGCAGCATCTGTTAGCTTAACAGAGTGTTCATTAAATTCTTCACCTCGATGCATTCCATAGTTCATATAGGCGGCTATTACTGATGCTTTTTTTCCATTGCTGTACCTCAAATCATTATCTATAGTCTTTTTAATCATTCCATAGGATGCATAATCAGAAGGCCATATTTCTGTGTATAAAAAGTCAACATCAGTATCCTTTGATACAGGAGTTTTTCCGAACTCTTGAACATTATTAACAACTATTCTCTTATTTAAAGCTTTTTTTGCATTATTTAAAAAATCAGTATATGTTTTATCAATATTAACTTCATTTCCATTATAGTCATAAAGAGTTCCCCTAGGTCCTAGAGTATCAACATGGAATACATCAAAATTGTATACATCCATAACATCCTTTTCCCTTTGGAACATGTAGTTCTGCCACTCCTTGTTTCCTGGATTCATTAAATACACCTTTTTAACAGCCCAGCTATCTGGAAGTGAGAAAGAATCCGCCTCATTATGATTATTATCCTTATAAAGTCCCCACTCCTTCTTTACACCTCTAGTTTCATAATCCTCATATGCACCATACATGAGATTATAGTTTGCAGCCATCATATTTTTATCATGGGCAAAATTTATAAAGTTTTTTACGGTTTCACCTGAGGTTCTTCTATTTGCAATGTCCGGCCAGGTTAACTCCGGGTTATCAACGGTACCTGCAAGGGGCAGGTCATGTTTATACTGCCAGTCATAAAATTGAAGCCCATTTAGATGGAACCTGCTTAAGTTATCTATTATCTCCTTTGCCTTATTCCTGTCCATTTCTGGAAAATTAGCTATATAGCCATACCTTGGGAACTTGCTCCAATCTGAAGATACATCTATTGCAGTATTTCTATGATCAATAATTTTATTTCCCTTAACTGCATATACTTCCAGCATATATCCTGTATAATCATCATCAGGAGGAAACCATTTTAAATTAAGCTCTTTATATTCACCCTTCTTTAAATTCACCTTAACCTCTTTGTAATATATACTTTTGTCTAAATGTTTAAAATAAACCCTCAGCTTTCCACTATAATCCTTTTCTAAATCATTCTTCAATTTTACAACATAATAAACCCCTTCATGGAGCTTATAGGAACTTTTATCAGTGTACACATCCTTTATTAACATATCCTGATAAATAGCTGAGTTATTAGTATTTAATTTCCAATATGATTTTCCAATATAAGCTAATGCTACAACTGCCAAAACTAAAATAATCACTATAATAAATTTCTTTTTAAACATTGAATGCACCCTCTAATAAAGGGAGGAGCCAAAATATTTTACTTTAGCCCCTCCTTTTTCATTTAATTATTTACTTTCGTTTATCATCACTTTTCCAGACTGGTCAGCAGGAATGTTAACATATAAAACATTTGCCTTATTATCATAGAAGTAAGAACCTGAATTTTTGTTAAGTTCCTCTATGCTGTTAACATTAGTATACTTTTTAGATTCATTTTTAACTTCAGATGGATTTCCCTTTATTCCATTTAATTTTAATGTATAATTTGTAAGTTTAGATTCCTTATAGTTTCTTGCCTTCTTTTCCTGCATGAATTCTATGTTATTACCGTTTCTTGCTACTGTAAAGTTTGTTATGTTAAACTCTCCACCCTTGTAATCTAAGGTATTATTATCATCTTCATAGAATGAATAAGTAGCCTTTCCATCAAGGTAAGTATCAAGTATAAGGTTAGTTAGTGGTTTTTCATCTGTTTTTTGCTGAACTTCACGGCTAGGAATTATAGAATCCTTCTTAACATAAAGAGGCATAGTTCCTAAATCAGCATTACGTGTAATAGTTTGTCCCCCTTTAAACTCTTCTCCAGTCCAAAAATCAACCCACTTTACACCCTTTGGAAGATATACGCTTCTGGATGTTTGTCCTTGCTGTACTATTGGCGCTGCCATAATTGAGCTTCCAAACATAAATTGGTCAGCTATATTATAGGTGTTTTTATCTTCTTGGAACTGGTAAATAAGAGGCTGCTGTACAGGTGCTCCTGTCTTTGAAGCTTCTACAAAGGCATTATAAAGATATGGAAGAAGCTGATATCTTAGATTGATGTATTTACGGCTTATATCTTCAACATCCTTTCCAAATACCCATGGTTCCTGACCCATCTTTACATCTGACTTTACATCACTGTCATAATGGTCACGTGCAAATGGTAGAAGTGCTCCTACTTGAATCCATCTTGCAAATAATTCCGGTGTTGGACGCTGAGCAAATCCTCCGATATCATTTCCAACAAATGGCTGACCAGATAATCCTATATTTGTATTCATAGGAATTGACATTTGAAGATGTTCCCAATTACTTGCGTTATCTCCTGTCCAAAGAGCAGCATAACGCTGTGTACCAGCATACATATCACGAGTCAATACAAATGGTCTTTGATTTGGCTTGTTCAATTTAAATCCATTGTAAGTCGCCTCTGCTTCATCATGTCCATATAAGTTATGGTATTGAGCATGGGTCTTTTTATTGTCTCCCTCACCAAACAGTATATCAAGTGGCATTGTATGATATGGACCATCAAATACAGCTGGTTCATTCATATCGTTCCAAATTCCATCAATTCCTGCATTAAATAGAGTGCTATGATTTTTTCCCCACCAATTACGAACCTCAGGCTTTGAGAAATCAGGGAATGCGGATTTTCCCGGCCATACTTCACCATTGTAAACAGAACCATCAGGATTTTTTGCAAAATAGTCGTTCTTAATACCTTCTTTATATGTCTCGTTATTCTCATCTACCTTTACAGCTGGATCATTAATTGCTATGGCATTGAAACCCTGTTCCTTCAATTTCTTTAAGGCTCCAAGATAATCCTGATCCTTGTTCCATGTAAATACCCTGTATCCATCCATATAATCAATGTCAAAATGCATTGTATCTAATGGAATTTTCTTTTCACGGTAAGTGTTGGCTACATTTACTAATTCTTCTGGTGTGTATCCCCACTTACTTTGATGGAAACCAAGTGTCCATTGGGCTGGTCTTTCCATCTTACCTGTAAGTTCAGTATATGTGTCCAATACATCTTCTATTTCCGGACCATTCATAAAGTAATAGTTAAGCTGTCCGTCATTAGCATAGAAATAGTAGTAATCATCGCTCTCGCTGGCCATATTGAAATAAGAACGGTTAGCATTGTCCATAAAAATACCATAGGCCTTTTCATTCTTTAATCCAATAAAGAATGGAATAGTTGTGTACAGGTATTTTGTATCCTTTGTGTAGGAATAGGCGTCTGTGTTCCACATTCCTATTTCTTTACCACGTTTATTAAGTCCAAGACCTGCCTGCTCTCCAAATCCGTAGAAGGCCTCGCCTTTATCTGTTTTCTTAAATACGAAGGGCTTGTCATTTTCATACCCTGAGCCGTACTTCATATAATCCTCATTAATTACATTACCGGATTTATCAAGAAATTTCACACCAAACTTTTGTTTATTTATTTTAATAGTTATTTCACTGGTTGTAATTGTATATTCCTTTTCTGAATCTTGCACTTTAAAATCAGGTGTCTTCCAATCCTTTTTTGCTATCCCCTGGGAAGTATATTCACTTTGTCCTTTTTCCACCAGGGATACCTTTACTAAGTCCTTATCGAAAATACGTATGTAAGCCTCACTGTTTCCCAAGTCAAACTTAACTCCATTATTCAATTTTTCAATAGCTCTAACAGTCAATGTCTGCTTAATATTCTGCTTTATTAAAGGAGTGTCCGGTTCAGGCTGTGTCACTGCTACAACCGCTTGCGCACTTGACGAAAAAACAATACTTGTTGTCATCAATGCAGCAAGTACACTCTTGGAAATATTTTTCTGTTTCATTTTTTCACCTCGATATTTTTATTGATGCTTTCTCTAAGCGCTTAGCAAGCATAAATTAACTGTAACAAGGGGGCTTTTTCAAGTCAATGGCATAAATTGGATTATATATTATGGATAATAATGTATTTTTATATAATTTTTGTTTTTTCATTTTTCATTTTTATTTCAAAAAAGTAACATAAATTTTTATATTTTAATTATAATTTAAATACAATTTAAATTATAATTAAATACAAATTAATCAAGGTAAGGGATGCATGTAGATAACTGATATTACTACATATTTCCTATTATTCCTTACTGAATGCTATTTACAAATTTAAAACATTCTTGCAGTCCATATTTTTAACATTAAAAACTCGTTATCATATTAGCTAATATAATAACGAATAAAAAATATTAATATTAATATTTTATTAATTATATTACAAAAGAGTTAACGCATTATTTATCTATTTACAAAAACTTAACTAAAATATTGCTCTTTTTAAATGATTTAAATAGTAAATCGATGATCTCCGACATCGCCTACCTCCTCATATATCCACATTATGGAATCCGCACACCCAGTAGAATGTGTATTTTTCAAAAGCTGATTATGGTCTGATATCTTCAACTTCTTTAGTAATTTCCTCAAAACTATATGTTACAAGTAGTTTTTCTTCAATATTTAATTATGAATTGTTTTAATATAAATTGTACATTTAATTGTAGTTTTTAATATTATATATTATCAACAATTATTGTGAGGTTTTTTTAGTTGGGTAAGCATAAAAGAAGACAAAGAAGTGATACTCCTCCAATAGATTTATCCGACCTAAAGTTTTTTTATGGAATACCCCACTGTCATACAGAGATATCAACTGGTAAAGGTACTCCCCTAGAAGCGTTAGAGTGTGGCAAAAAAAATGGAATTAACTTTATGGTATTAACGGATCATAATAATTATTTATCAGAAATGATACCTTATAAAGGTGAGAAAATATCTAAGTGGAAGTTTTTAAAAACAATTGTCGATCGTTTTAACAAAAAGCATGATGATTTTATAGCTTTGCTTGGCTTTGAAGCTAATTCAGTCCCCTGGGGACATCTCAATATTATTAATTGCCAAACTTATTTTAAGGGCATTATTAAAAACTTTAATAATTTAATGTTATGGCTAATAGCAGATGGCAACTCATTTTTTTCAATAAATCATCCAAGTAATGTAGTTGACTCCATTCCGTATAATCCATTACTTAATCATTTTTTGAATTGCATTGAGGTAGGGAATGGTTCTCCTCCTCATAAATATAATAGGTATGATAAGAGATATTTTTCAATGCTAGATAAAGGGTGGTTGATAGGCGCAATAAATTCCCAAGATAATCATAGGTTAAACTTTGGAGAAAGTGAAAACTTAACTGCTATAGTTTGCAATAACTTTGACAAGGCATCTATTGTAGATGCGTTTAAAAAACGACATACTTACTCTACAGAATCAAAAACATTGAAACTTTACTTTACAATAGACTCAGCATTTATGGGACATGAACTAGAGTTAACTTCTCCCACAGAGCTTAATTTTTTAATCTTTGCTGAGGACTATGTAAATCCCATAGAAAAAATTCAAATCATAACTTCTGGAGGTAAAGTCATTAAAGAATTAGAGGACCTTGGAATTGGTAGAATAAAATATCTTCTCACTCTGCCCTACTCACTTGAAAATAAATGGTATGTAATCAGAGTATTTCAAAAAGGTAATAAACAAGCCCTAACTTCTCCAATATTTATAAAAATAAAAAACTCCTAGCGGAGTTTTTTATTTTTATCAGTTTGCTGAAAAACCCCCTGTTTAAAAACAGAGGGTTTTTCTAGCAAACTTGTGGATAAATTTTAAAACAGGGTTTTTCTATTAATTTGAATAAAATTTTATATAAATCT
>NZ_BOPZ01000049.1 GCF_018332455.1 Clostridium polyendosporum | reverse complement strand
ATTTCCTCTGTTTAATTTTCAAAGACCAAGTTATTTTTGCGTGTCATCAACTGACCGCTTGATTATCTTATCAGCTTTTCGCTTCTCTGTCAACAACTTTTTTTATAATTTTTTAAGTTGAATTCACATCTAAAAGAAATGCTGTTTAGTTTGTCACATTCAAGCGACAAGTGATATAATATCATCTATAGCTAACATACTAAGTTCACTTAAAACAGAATTTTAAAGCTTATTCTTCCTATTCTTCGTTTTGCTAATTAATCCTTAAAGTATTACATACTGATACACTAGGTTAAGTTTATCATTTAATTCTTGTTTGATATATTTTAAAAATTAATTTAATTAAACAGTACACTTATTATGTGTAATAAAAACGTCTAAAGTAACATATTTGTATATAAAAGGAATACTATTACTAAGGTAAATTATTACCACATAAACAAATCATAAATGATAATAGTTACCTAACATCGAAGCCTATCCATCTCCCTCCTAGGTCATGGGACAATTCCCCATAGCTTAGTTAAAAGGAAGTGAATACTATTGAGAAATAAAATTAAAGTTTTAATATCAGAACTTATAGGAATAATATTTATTATGTTTGTTGGCTTAGCTCTTCATTTTATTTACGAACTTTCAAACAAAAACTTTGTCGTAGGTTTATTTAGTTCAGTAAATCGAAGTATATGGGAGAGCTTAAAGTTAGGCTTTTTTCCAATCGTATTCTACTCAGTAATAGAAAATCTCACTATAAAAAACTATGTGAAAAATTTCTTTACCGCTAAGGCTATATCCTCAATATTTTTAAACTTATTTATTATAATAATGATGTTAGTATTTAAAACTAATTTAGATAAAGACATATTAGTTGTTGATATAGGTATATTTATTATTGGTTGTATCTTAGCTCAACTAATATCCATTAAAATATTAACCTTACGTAATCATTATCCAGTTATAAATCTTTTGAGTTTATTATTCTTATTTATACTTACACTAATATTCTTCGTTTATACAATAAACCCTCCTAACTACTGGTTATTTCAAAAACTCTAGATAATTATAATCCTTTAATTTTCTTCTAAGATATTAAAAAGCAATTTCCTAATTTAAAAAGAAAGAATAAGACATATAGCTATAAATCACATCGTCCTCCTAAGTGCGTAAGCACCAAATAATATATAGTTGTATGCCTTATTCGTATTTCTTATTGCTATAATTATATCTCTATATTAAATTGTCCTAAAAGTAAACTTAACACAAATTAATTAATAAAATCGATTAGACATTGAATCTATCACCTTTATTCACATTTCACCTAATGAAATTACAACAAATAAAAAGAGCCCATCTTAAAAATAGGTTTCTTCTTTATATTTAAGTATAATAGCTTCATTTGAATTGTTAAATTGTATTAGCCTACCACCTTAGACGATTAGAAAGCTTCACCCAAATTAGTTTGAATATTACTCCATTTTTTGAACATTAATAGCTTGAGGACCTCTTTCCTTTTCTACTGTATCAAAATATACTTGCTCACCTTCATGTAAATCCTTATCATTACCTTTCTCTTTAACTTGTGAATGATGAACAAATACATCATTTCCTTCATTCCCTGATATGAAACCATACCCCTTCTTGTTGTCATACCACTTTACAACGCCTGTTTGCATACAGAAAAACCTCCAAATAATAAAATTTCAATATTACTATCCCCATTTTTATTTTTTTAATACATACTACATATACATATAATATTTATCAACTTATACTCTCTTCATCTTCCTTTTTAGTTTTTTTCTATATGCATTTACAATTATATTTTTAATCTTACTTGAGGCCTTAACCATATTCTTTCCTGTACTAATCACTAGCTCCTGAGGTGTTTTCACTACTTGATATCTTGCAAGTTCTATTATTGGTTCAAAAAGATTTTTAGCATCATCATATCCCTGCTTTATTCTTCGTTTAGCTCCTTCAGGAGAAAAATCAAGGACTGCACTTAAACCCCCTTGATCCATTTCACTAGGAATTAGCTCAATTAATTTAGCATTAGGAAAGCTACTTCTATCTATAGCACTGTCCTTAGAGAGATGAACCACAATAATTATATCGCATCCTTCCCCATAAAGAGGTTGAATCGGCACATTATCTGCCATTGCTCCATCTAAATACTTTCTTGTTTCTATTTCTTCACTCTCATAAATCATAGGAATAGCAGAAGTAGCAAGAAGTATATCTCTTATTTCTTGCTGATTATAATTGTTAAGCTTAAAATACTTAGGCTTTAAACTTGGAATTTCACTGCAGGTTGCATAACATGATTTTAGTGACTTTGTAATAATTGAAAAATCTATAAAGTTGTCCATTATTTCAATTAATCCTAATCTTGATATATTTCCCTGTTCCAATGTCTTTGGAATGTACTTTCTTACAAAATCTATGTTTTTAGATCCCAGTGTTAGAAATATCCCTCTCTTAACTAAATCGAAATTACCTGTAGGAAGTATCTTTTCTTTTGATATAGCAAGCCATAATCTTTCTGCCGCTTTTATATCTTGTTGAAGAAAAAGTATAGCATTCAAGGCCCCTACTGACGTACCTGATACTGCTTGAATATATTTATCTATACCAAATTCTCTAAGAGCCTTCCAAACACCTATTTGATATGCTCCCTTTCCTCCTCCCCCAGCCAGTACTAAGCCTAACTTCAATATTTTTCACCTCCAAATAATACAACTGCACAAGTTCATTAAAAATTGACCTTATGTATTTCTGACTTTTATAAACAGATCTGCAATAAAGCATTCTTATTATGTAAAAATAAACTTATAAATAAATCTTAAATACCTCTATTGGAATCTTGCTTATTTTTTTATTATAGACTTTGGTATATTTTCTTAATCATCTCATTAGTCACAATATGTTAAAGCAACCTTTAAATATATCTATCAGTATGCACTGACTAAAGCTATTTGACTTCACCACTTAATAAAACTGAGCAGGCTCGATGTCTGCTCAGCTTTATTTTTCTTTACTTTCATTCTTATATTACACTTTTTATTTGTCATTACGTCTAATAACCACTATAGCCCAAGCTATCCATAATTATAAGGGCTGTATCCTCAATAGCTCTTTGAGTTACATCTATAGTTCTACATCCTAGCCTTTTTATAATTTTATCTGCAAATTCAAGTTCTTCTAAAATTCTCTCATCACTAGCATACTGTATCTGTGAAGATATCCTACGGTATACATCTAACCTTCTTTTTCGTATCTCTATCAATTGAAGAGGATCAATCATTAATGCAAATATTTTTCTTTTATTTATTTCAAACAACTCATCTGGAACTCCAACCTCTGGAACTAAAGGAATATTTATAGCCTTTATTCCCTTGTTAGCTAAGTACATACAAAGAGGTGTTTTTGAAGTTCTTGATAGTCCAAGAAGCACCACATCTGCGTTTTTGAGACCTCTATAATCCTTAGAATCATCATACTGAATAGCAAATTCTATAGCTTCAATTCTCTTAAAGTACATCTCATCAGTTTTCCATACAGCTCCTGGATTATAATCTGGATAAGCATTTAACATAGTAGAGGCAACATTTATTATCGGTCCAAGAACGTTTATTATGTTAATGTTTTTCTCTACACACTTTTGAGTCAAAAATTCTCTAACATTTACAGTGATTATAGTTGAGACTACCATTACCTTTTCACTTTCCTCTATAGTCTTCATAAAATCAGTTACATCTTCAAGGCTTTTTACGTAAGGGATCCTCCTTACTTCTATCTTTTCCTTAAACTGACTTGCTGCAGCTATAGCTACCTGTCCAGCAGTTTCACCTATTGAATCTGACACTGCAAAAATTGTTAACATTCTTCAAACCCTTCTTTCCTTATTAAGTTTTTATTAATTTATATAAACCTCTACTTATTTCCATAAAAACATATTATACATACTATGCTCAACCTTGAATGGCAAAAATTTAGGAATTTTGCTATTATTCTATGTTATAAACTTATAATTTACACTATAAATTTATTTATTTTTTCACTTTTCTCTTTTATCGAATTATCAAACATTAATTTTACTTTCTGGCTATCACTAGAAGATGCTCTGCGGCATCTCTATACTGTGGTTCCTCACACTTTTCAGCTGCTACTTTTAAAAGGTTTAAATATACCTTTTTGTTTTCTAAGTAGTGTCCAGTCATTGCAATACTTAATCCACTTATAAAACTTTCTGCTCCAGCATAACTTTCTATACTAAATCCACTTTCCTCTACCTCTCTCAACGCTGATGGAGGTGTTGTAAAATAAGACTCTGTAAACCCTTCTTCTACACTTACTTTTCTCTCTGAAAAATAGTTGTAAATATTATTTAAGTCCTCAAATTCTTCTGGAAAATCACTTACACCAGCCTTAATAACTCCCCATGAATTCAAATAAGAAATTACTATTACACCATTATTTTTAAGCATCTTCCTACATTTTTTTAGAATTTCAATTCTCTCCTGTTGACACTGAATATGATACATAGGGCCTAGAAGTAAAATACCATCATACATATTTTCTCTTTTATCATCTAACGTTCTAATATCCGCACATATATACTCGTCAGCTTCTAATCCAAGAACATTAATATTTTGCTTCCCTAGCATTAGTGATTTATCGGAAAGCTCTAAAAGACTTACTTTATATCCTTTTTTTAGAAGTTCTATAGAATATCTTCCTGGACCTGATCCAATATCAAATATGTGCCCTACCTGGGGAAAGTACTTTTTTATCAAATATAAAGTACTTAAAAATTCTATTCTAGCATATGGATCATCTAATCTTTTCCACTCTCTCTCAAAGTTTTCATTATAATAATCCTTAACTGCTTCACTCATTGTTTTCCTCCTAAAAAACTTATATGTAATATTAATTCTTCTTTAAATTAATAAATCCTCTTAAAAAATTATTTTATTTAATGTGTATTAATGATAGAATCTATTTATCAAATTAACAATTGTTTACAAAGTTATTATTAATCAAATTTCTATCTATCATAAATTTATTTAGGAGGACTACTAAACATGAGAAAAGATAGGTTTATTACAATTGGAATTTTGCCACTGATGTGGCTTATATATTTTGCCTTTGAATTTATAACAGGAAGAATTCACTCTGACTATGATATTATAATGAATTTGCTTCCCACAATCCTTTTTGCCTTTGTGGGCTGGATAATATATTTATTTGGAGAAAGAAATTCTCAAGGCATATCAAAAAAGGCTATGTGGATTATATTTTTGATTATTTTCCTTCTAGATCAAGGAATAAAACTTATAATTAAGTTATGGTTCTTTGATAAAACGTTCTTTCTAATAGGAGAATTCTTATCTTTTAATCCTATAATAAACACAGAAGGTTCTTGGTTAAATGCCAGATTTGGTGTAGGAGTAAGTTTTACTGCTCTTATAGCAGCTAATGTGCTAGCATTATTGATATTTATTGAAGCATATAGATATTATATTCATAAAGGTAATAAGGATTTTTGGGCTGACATGTGCTTTATTTTTATCACTGCTGGATGTCTTTGTTCATTAATAGATAAGATATTTTACGGGGGAAGTTTAGATTTTATAGGTATCAGTTCATTATTTATAGCTGACTTCAAGGATATTTATATAAACCTTGCTATATTATTCTTTGCTCTTTGCATATATTTTAATGATTACTGGAAAACTGAAGAGGAATCTACCTTAAAAGAAGACATGGAAAGCATAAGAAGATTTTTTATTTTTATTAAAAATGACATAAGTAGTATATTAAAAAAATAAAATTTATGGTGGACTACTATTTAATAAGTAGTTCCACCATTTTTTATATGATATAACTCTGCAGGTATCGATCCTACTAAAGATAAACATGTTCACTCCTTAGTAAGATGTATTAATTTAATATATAAGGTGTCTAGTAATTAATTTAAAGGATTTTTATAGGATTTTAGGTAATAATATCTATTAATAAAACTTGATAATAATTAATACTTGGATTAAAATTTACTTAGATATAGTTTATTTTAAACAAGTAATTCTGCTTTATTTATATAAAAGTTTCATAAATCCTGATTGGAAGAACGTTTCTTCTAGTCGGAATTTATGAAGTATAAAACTAAATATATTCTAAATTCTAATTGCAAGGACTTTCTCTGAGCAAAAGGAAGAAGGAAAAATTTTATACTTAGAGTGATGTAGTTAATAAAACTAACCTAACATCAGTCCTGCTGAAGTTTTAGTCAGATTTCACTTCGTGAAATGAGAGCAGATAACTTCACTTTAAGCTAATAGGATATTATTTTTAAGAAAAATAAACCTTCTGCTTTTGCAGAAGGTTTATTTATTATCTTTTACACTGGAAAACCAGGCTAAAACTTAATAAGTTCGACTTCTATTAAGATTTATTATCTATTAATACATTAACAGTACTTTCATTAAGTACTTAAAACTATCTTTGAAAGGAGGAAATCATGGAATATAGGGTTGGCGTAGTTGCTATTGTGGTAGAAAATTTAAAAAGTGCACCAAAAGTAAATGAGATACTTCATGAGTATGCTTCTCTTATTGTTGGTAGAATGGGAATTCCTTATAAACAAAAAGGAATTTCCGTCATATCCATCATAGTTGATGGTACTACTGACCAAATAAGTGCTTTAACGGGTAAGCTTGGTAGAGTAGAAGATGTTCATGTTAAATCTGCAATAACTAAAAAGTAAATATATTATTATGCTCAGTAAAAAGGGAGTAAAATAAGTTACTTCTAGTAGTAATTTACTTTAACTTTCTTAAAAATATTAAGAAGGAGTTTTAAATATGATAAGAGAGTATAAAGCTGATGAATTTATAATTGATAGTGAAATACGAAAATCTATTGCTGAGGGCGAAAACTTAGCAAAGGATAAAGAATATGTTAGAAGACTTTTGGAGAGAGCAAGAGATTACAAGGGGCTTACACATAAAGAAGCTGCAGTACTTTTAAGCATTGATGACGAGGAACTTCTTCAAGAAATGTATAAGCTTGCGAGAGAAATAAAAGAGAAAATCTACGGAAAAAGAATAGTACTTTTTGCACCTCTATATGTATCAAATTATTGTGTTAACAACTGCGCTTACTGTGGATATAAACACTGTAATGAAAAGCTAACCAGAAAAAAACTTACTATGAAAGAACTTGCTGAGGAAGTAAAGGTACTCGAGGGAATGGGGCATAAAAGACTTACTCTTGAACTTGGAGAAGATCCAATAAATGCTCCTATAGACTATGTTTTAGACTGTATAAAAACTATATACTCATTAAAATTTGAAAATGGAAGCATAAGAAGAATAAATGTAAATATAGCTGCTACCACAGTAGAAGAATATAAAAAACTAAAGGACGCAAATATAGGTACCTATATCTTATTCCAAGAAACATATCATAAAGAAACTTATGAAGAATTACATCCACAAGGTCCAAAGCATGACTATAACTGGCATACAACTGCAATGCACAGAGCAAGAGCTGCTGGTATAGATGATGTTGGCATGGGTGTACTATATGGACTTTATGATTACAAATATGAAACTATAGCAATGCTTATGAATGCTGAACATTTAGATAAGGAGACAGGCGTTGGTCCTCATACACTTTCAGTGCCAAGACTTAGACCTGCTGAAAATGTTAAAACAGCAGACTATCCTTACCTTGTTTCAGATAAAGACTTTAAAAAAATTGTAGCCATCTTAAGAATAGCTGTACCTTATACTGGAATAATACTTTCCACAAGAGAGGAAACAAATTTTAGAGAAGAAGTATTGGCTGTTGGAGTTTCTCAAATTAGTGCCGGTTCATGTACAGGTGTGGGAGGATATTCTCAAAGTGAAAAAGATCCAGACGAAAAACCACAATTTGAAGTTGGAGATCACAGAAGCCCAATGGAAGTAATGAGAAGCTTATGCAATCAAGGTTATGTTCCAAGTTACTGTACTGCATGTTATCGTGAAGGACGAACTGGTGAAAGATTTATGGCTCTTGCTAAGAACGGACAGATTCACAATGTATGTCTTCCAAATGCTCTATTAACATTCAAAGAGTATTTAATAGATTATGCTGATGAAGAAACACGAAAAGTAGGTGAAGAAGCAATAAAGAGAAGTCTTGAAGAAATACCAAATAAGGCAGCAAAAAAAGCTTGTGAGGAAAGACTTGAAAGAATAACAAATGGAGAAAGGGATTTACACTTCTAAAATTAAATTATAAGAGCAGCTTAAATGAACTTAAATAAAGATTTATTAACAAGCTGTTTTTAAGTAAAAAAACTAGTTAATTATTTTATAGTTACTACTTTTATAACATACACTCCCTTATAATAAAGTTAGAAACTAATTTTATTATAAGGGAGTGTATGTATTTGACCAAGCAAGAACGAAGCTGGATTTTACAAGACTTTGCCAATTCTGCCTATTCCATAATAATTACCACTGCAATCTTACCTGTGTTCTTTAAAACAGTTGCAGGAAAAGGGCTAGACCCTCATATCTCTACTGCTTACTGGGGATATGCAAATTCCTTTTCTACACTACTAGTAGCAATCCTAGCACCGCTTCTAGGAACAATTGCTGATTATAAGAGTCATAAGAAACGATTTTTTATTTTTTTTACCATGCTAGGAATACTGTCAACCAGTTCTTTATTTTTTATAACAGAGGAAAGTTGGTTGCCCTGCCTCATAACTTACACTTTAACAGTCATAGGTTTCAGTGGTAGTAGCGTCTTTTATGATGCCTTTCTAATTGATGTTACTACTGATGAAAATATGGACTATGTATCTTCTTTAGGTTTTGCGTGGGGATATATAGGAGGCACAATTCCTTTCCTAATGAGCATAGCATTAATTATTTTCTCAGCCAAAATAGGTATTTCCACAGTGCTTGCAACTCGAATCTCCTTTTTAATTACGGCAATATGGTGGTTTCTATTTTCCATGCCAATACTAAGAAATGTCCATCAAGTATACTTTATAGAACCTGAACCTCATTATATAAAAAATAGCCTAGTGAGGCTTTGGAATACATTTAAGAAAGTAAAACAAAATAAGATCATTTTTCTATTTCTTTTATCCTTTTTCTTCTACATTGATGGGGTAAACACTATAATTTCTATGGCAACAGCCTTTGGTATGGATATAGGTATGTCTGTTAACATGATGATGATTGTGCTGGTAGTACTACAGATTGTAGCATTCCCTTGTTCTCTTATCTACGGTAAACTAGCAAGAAGATTCTCTACAAGAACTATGATTTTAATAGGAATATTAACTTATAGCTTTGTATCCATTTATGCAGTATTTATAAGATCTCCATTAGACTTCTGGATTCTTGCTATACTTGTAGGAAGTGCTCAGGGAGGAATTCAAGCTCTCAGTCGTTCTTACTATGGAAAGCTCATACCAAAAGCAAATTCAGCTGAATACTATGGAATATATAATATCTTCGGAAGAATATCTTCTATATTTGGCCCTCTACTTATAGCGATAATAGGCACCTTAACAAAAAATACCCGCTACGGTGTTTTAAGTCTTATTATATTATTTATTGTAGGTGCAATATTATTTGTAAAAGTAGATAATAGAAAGCTAAGTTCATGTATAGATACACAACTTCATAAGTGAAAAAAGAGGTGACAATATTGTCACCTCTTTTTAAGGGATTTTTATTATGAATTTTGGTTTGTTGACTTTTTAATAATTAATAGTACTAATTCAGAAACCACTATACCACCTACTATTTCAACAGCATTTGGTATTGGTAGAACGCAAACTCCACCATATGGTACTGCCACTAGGATTACGCCCTATATTATAAATAGAAACTACAATTAATGTTGATAATATTATTAAAGTTTTTCTACTCAAAAACCTTAATAAAGTCCTCAAAATTACTGCAATTCTTAAGAATTCCCCTTGTTCTCGAATGCATAAGTTTTATAGAAATCTCACTTAAAGCTGTTAAATGAACATCATTTGATTCTTCTGGTACAGCAATAAGGAAAAATAAGTGAGCAGGTTTTCCATCCATAGAATCATACTCTATTCCCATATCACTTCTTCCAAATACTATAGATGCCTCTTTTACAGCATTACTTTTTCCATGAGGTATCGCAATACCCATCCCAATCCCGGTTGTGTACTCCTCTTCCCTCTTTAAAACAGCCATTTTAAACTGTTCCTTATCTTTTACCTTTCCATCCTTTACAAGTACGTTAATCAATTCATCTAAAGCATCCACTTTACTTTTAGCTTTCATATTAAAGGAAACCCTTTCCCTTGAAAACATCTTTTTAATTGACATAAATTAGGCCCCCTTAATGCTATTATTTATTTAGGTAGTAATTATTCGTATTCCTAAATTACTATATTTATTTATTGATTCTTCTGGTAAGTCCTTACTAGTTACAATTGTGTTTACATCCTTTAAAGAACATATGATTGAAAAACATACATTTTCAAACTTACTACTATCTGCTACTACTATCACCTTATTAGCATATTTAACCATAGTTCTTTTTGTTTGAGCTTCCACATCATTTGGAGTTGTTATCCCATCTTGAATTGATATACCATTGGCTCCCAGAAAAACTTTATCTACCCTAAAATCTCTAAATACACTTTCGGCTATATGGCCAACCATTGCCCTTGTATTAGATCTTAGTTTTCCGCCTGTAACGATGGTTTCTATATTATCCTTCTGAAAAAGTTCAGCAGCAATATCTATTGAGTTTGTAAGCACTGTAATATTTTTTCCTTTTATTCTTTTAGCAATCTCCAAAGTAGTTGTCCCTGAATCCAGTATTATTGTATCCCCATCTTCAATCATGTTACTAGCTACTTCAGCAATACTAACTTTTTGCTCCATCATCTCATCTTTCTTATCTAAGAAGGATGGTTCAAAGTTAGTTCTACTTTTTACAGTTACAGCACCACCATGAGTTCTCATAAGTAGATTCATATCTTCCATTTCCTGAAGATCCCTTCTAACTGTAGATTCAGAAACATTAAGTATAGCTGAAATTTCACTTACTTTTATACTACTTCTTTCATTTAACATTTGTATTATAATGCTATATCTTTCTTCAGCGAACACGACAAAAACCACACTTTCTATATTAACTTATTAATCTGTTTTGATTACTTATAATCGTTCTTGCACCTTTGACTATATTTTACTATGGTAACATTTACACTGTCAATAAAATAATCAAATTGTTTCAAATTTGATTAAATATATGAATCTTCTAAATAACTTTTTATTTGTAGTATAATTAAAATAAAACTCCCTATCTCAAATTTAGATAAGGAGTTATATATAATTGCTAAGCAAGTTTAAAGCCTATAAAAAATAATTTTTAATGATCTTAAGAGTTAATATGTTCTTCTATATTCTTAGTAAAATAATTAACCTGTATAATAGATTAATACGAAAATTATGCTTGAGAATTAAACCCTTAACAAATTCATATCATAACCACATTAATTATTTATGTCAAGTTATCACCAAAGACTGGAGTTAGGGTCATATGTCTCCTATGATTATGTGAATATTTTAATGATATTATCTTATTCACTTATTAGAATATCACTTAAATTAACTACTAGAACTTGTATCATTGTTCTTTAATGTATTAACTAACTAATAAAATTTATATAAAAAACCTCACAGCATAGCTGTGAGGTTTCTACCTGGCAACCTCCTACTCTCCCACACAGTCGCCCGTGCAGTACCATCGGCCTCTTAGAGCTTAACCATCGTGTTCGGTATGGGAACGGGTGTATCCTCTAAAAGCATCATCACCAGATTTATTGATGAAATTTTTGTTCCATCAAAATTGCACATAAGTTTCAGCCTTTTTATTGGTCAAGCCCTCGACCTATTAGTATCAGTCAGCTCAACATGTTACCATGCTTACACCTCTGACCTATCAACCTTGTGTTCTTCAAGGGGTCTTACTAGCTT
>NZ_BOPZ01000048.1 GCF_018332455.1 Clostridium polyendosporum | reverse complement strand
GCCAGTAACATTTATAACTAATATTTTCAATTTATCGAAAGAAGATATAATTGCAATCTACAAGAACCGTTGGGAAATAGAAGTTTTCTTTAAATGGATAAAACAAAATCTTAAAATAAAGAAATTTATAGGATACAACGAAAATGCGATAAGAATTCAAATATTCTCAGCATTAATAACTTATATGTTAATTTATCTAAGATGTAAAGCTAGAAATACTAAAGTAAAGTACTCAATGCTTATGCTAACTCGAATAATCCGTTCTAATTTACTTGAAGCTTATGATGAGTATTTTATTGAATATTTTAAAACAGGCTAGTACTCGCAAAATTGAAAATTTTGCTTTCGTTTAATATGGAATTAGTCTATATAAATTTAATGGAATAATATTCATAATCAGTAATGTATAAGAAAAAGGCAGTTAGTGAATTGTATTTTCAATTCATATGACTGCCTTTTTATAAGAGTCAATAGGCTGTTATTGTATTAATGCAACAGCAGAAGATTTAATGTCTACTCAGTTTTCACTTTATTAAAACACAGAAAACAAAATGGTAGATTCTAACTCTCCCACTCTATTAACTAATCTCTTCTCTTAAATTTTAATAAACCAGGAAATTGTTCTTGTGTTAATTCTCCTAACTTAACCTCATCATCTAATACATCCTGAAGACCATCAAGGTATTCTATATGATCCCAAGCATCTTCATAATCTTCAGTTACACTTTCAACATCTTCAGTTACACTTTCAACACTGTAATCTTCTTCGCTCTCTTCTATTTCTTCTATGTCATCATTTGTGTCATCTATTATATCGTCTAGTTCACCCTCTACAAACTCATTCTCCTCAGAATTCTTAGCTATATCTTCAATTCTTATAGCTCTAATATCTACGCCCTCTTGTTCAAGACATTTACCACAATTATTACACGTTTTGTTTGGCAATATATCACATAAATCACATTGATTGCAGTCATTACATAGTTTTGAACTATCAAATATACAGTTTTCCTTCATAGTACTACTCCTTCTTTTAATAAATTTGCTTAGTACATTATAGCAAAACGAATTTATATAATCAACGAAAAAATGAGAACATAAGTTTGATATCTAAATTTTATTATGATATAATCAAATTTAGATTGAGAGGTGTACATATTATGGCAGATCACAATAAAGATAAACAAACAGAAATCTATGAGTTCCTAAAACAGTATACAGAAGCAAAAGGTTATCCTCCATCAGTAAGAGAAATTTGTGAAGCTGTTGCTTTAAAATCTACATCAACAGTTCATGGACATCTAAAGAGACTTGAAAAAAAGGGATTTATTAAAAGAGATCCAACTAAACCAAGAGCATTAGAAATTGCTGAATTGTCCGCTCCAAAGAAAGAAATGATTCATATACCTATTGTTGGTAAAGTTACAGCTGGACTTCCGATTTTAGCTACTGAAAACATAGAAGATATATTTCCCATTCCAATAGAATACGTTAAACATGATAGAGAACTCTTCATGCTTAAAGTTACTGGTGACAGCATGATAGATGCCGGCATACAGGATGGAGATCTTGCTATAATAGAACAAAATCCAGTAGGAAAAAACGGTGATATAGTAGTTGCTCTTATAGAAAATGAAGCAACAATTAAAAGATTTTATAAAGAAAAAGATCATATAAGGCTACAACCTGAAAATAAAAGTATGAATCCAATCATAGTTGATGACTGTGTAATCTTAGGGAAATTAGTAGGATTATTTAGATCATATTAAAAAGTAAAAAGAACGGAATTTTTCCGTTCTTTTTACTATATATTTTCACTTAATGAAATCTGGCTAAAACTAAATAGATTTGTTTGGTTTTAGTTTATATTTAATATATTAGAAAGAGCAATAAGAACTCCTATCTTTGCATGATCAAGTGTTAGTCCACCTTGAAGGTATGCGATATACGGTTCCCTTATTGGTGCATCAGCAGATAATTCTATTGATGAACCTTGTATAAAGGCCCCTGCAGCCATGATTACTTGATCGTTATAACCAGGCATATCCCAAGGCTCGCACTCAACAAAGGAGTCAATCGGTGATCCTTTTTGAATTCCCTTACAGAATTGAATAAGCTTCTCAGGATTATTAAATTTAATAGCTTGAATAATATCACTTCTTTTTTCATTATATTTAGGTAATACTTCAAATCCAGCAAGCTCCATTACTCTCGCACAAAAAATTGCTCCTTTTACAGCTTCTATAGCTACGTGAGGTGCTAAGAATAATCCTTGATAAAGTTGTCTCATTATTCCGAAAGTTGAACCGCACTCTCCTCCTATTCCTGGAATAGTAAGTCTATAAGCAGCTTGCTCTACATATTTTGCTTTACCTGTTATATAACCACCAGTTGGTGCAATACCTCCACCAATGTTTTTAATAAGTGAACCTGCAATTAAATCTGCTCCTACATCTGTAGGCTCTATAGTATCTATTAGTTCACCATAACAATTATCAACAAAAATAATAACATCATCTCTTATGCTTTTTATAAAACTAATTGCCTCTCCAAGTTCAGAAACTAAAAAAGCATTTCTCCACCCATAACCAGTGGATCTTTGCATATGTACTAACTTAATAGAATCATCTTTTAAAAGCTCTTCTTCTACTTTCTTAAAGTCTATTTTACCTTCTGATGTTAGATCAACTTGCTTATAATTAACTCCATATTCTTTAAGTGATCCTATATTTTCATTGCCACTAATACCAATAACGTTATGAAGTGTATCATAAGGACTACCAGTTACTGCTAAAATGGTATCTCTAGGTCTCAAATTTCCAAATAAAGCAGCACCAATAGCATGGGTTCCATTAACAAAATGTGGTCTAACTAATGCACTTTCAGTATTGAATACTCTAGCATATACCTTATCTAGGGAATCTCTACCTATATCTCCATAGCCATATCCAGATGAGTTTGTAAAGTGAGAATCACTAATCCTTTCTTCTTGAAGAGCTTTTAGCACTTTTAACTGATTAAATTCTCTTATTTCATCATATAATTGAAATTGTTCCTCTACATCTTTCATAGCTTGTTCAAATAAATTAAGTGTTGTTTCACTTATATTATAGCTTTTCTTTAATAAATCTTTAGTAATTTCAAGCATATTTGACCTCCAGTAAAAATATTACACAAAAGATATATTATCATAAGCATAAAAATTAGGCAAACAGTATCTGCTTGCCTATGTAACTCTTCATTAACTTTCATCAACTTGAGAATTATTAAATAGTATTGGTTTAGCTGGTGTAACTGTAGTTATAGCGTGTTTATAAACTAACATTTGATTTCCTTGGCAATCTAAAACAACAGTAAAACTGTCAAAACCCTTTACAAAACCCTTTAATTGAAATCCATTTGTTAGGTATATTGTAACAGCAATCTTATTTTTTCTAGCTCCATTTAAAAATATATCTTGTAGGTTATTGGTTGATTTATTCATAATCTCACCCTCCAAATTTTCAAAAAAATATATAATAATATTATAATGCTATTGCATTACTATGTCATCTATTATTTTCCTTACCACTTGATCATCAGTTTTAAATAAATCCTTATCTATATATTGTACTCTTGGATCTTTTCTAAACCAAGTTAGCTGTCTTTTTGCATAATTTCTACTGCCTTGCTTAATCAACTCAACAGCTTTCTCCAAAGAAAGATTGCCCTCAAGATAATGTATTATTTCTTTATAGCCTATACCCTTCATCGATTGCATATCAGCAGTAAAGCCCATTTCCTTAAGCTTCCTTACTTCTTCTAATAGGCCTTTTTCCATCATAATGTCTACTCTCTTATTAATGCGACTATATAGTTTATCTCTATCCATTGTTAAAACATAATAATGTACATTATACGGTACATCATAAAGTTCTTCACCAGCTTTATATGCACTGAAGGGTTTTCCAGTGGTTTTATAAACCTCTAAAGCTCTAATAACTCTTTTTCTATTATTAGCATGGATACTATTAAAACTCTCTAAATCAACATCCTTAAGCATACTATGTATATATTCATTACCCTTTTCCTCTGCAAGTCTCCAAAGATATTCCCTATAATCATCGTCTTTAGCACTATCAGTAAAATTTAGATTGCAAATTATAGAGTCTATATATAATCCTGTTCCCCCTACCAACATAGGTAGTTTACCTCGACTATGGATATCCTTTATTATCTCTTCAGTCATGTATTTATATTCAGAAACACTAAATTCCTGTGAAGGATCTACTATATCAATCATATGATGGGGTACACCCTGTGCCTCTTCTTTCGATATCTTTGCAGATCCAATATCCATAAGTTTATAAATTTGCATAGAATCAGCGGAAATTATTTCTCCATTAAGTAATTTAGCAAGTTTGATTGATATTTCAGTTTTACCAACAGCAGTTGGACCACTCAATACTAATAAGTCCTTATTCATAAACCTCTCCTTTATTGAATTCTCCTAAACTTTTTCTCTAGTTCATTTAATGTAAACTTAATTATGGTAGGTCTGCCATGAGGACAATGAAATGGATCATTAATATATCTTAAATCTTCAACTAATTTCTGCATCTCATTTTCAGTTAAAAAATCATTCGCCTTAACAGCAGCTTTGCAAGCCATAGTAGCAATCCTATTATATTTCACTTCTGTAGTCTTTCCAGTACCAAGATTCTTTAAATTATCAATTATATCTAAAAAAAGATTTCTTGGATTTAACTTACCTAAAAAGTATGGTATCTCTTTTAGGTTTATAGTATTACCGCCAAAACACTCTATACTAAAGCCAGCTTTCTTAAATATTTCATTATTTTCTTCATAATAACTTATATCATCTGTAGATAAATCAATAATACAAGGTACAAGAAGAGGCTGAACTACTATTTGAGAATTCTCTATATCTTTCAAGTACTTTTCAAAGAGTATTTTTTCATGAGCAGCATGCTGATCTATAAGGTATAATGTATCTTCATATTCTCCTATAATATAAGTTTTGTTAAATTGACCTATAATCCTGAGATTTGGAAACTTAGCAACTGGTATATCTATATTAGGTGATTTACCATCTTGTGATGCTAGTTCCTTATCAAATATTGTTTCCGTATTTACTGACTTTAAATCAACAGGTAAAGCTACCTCAATTTTTTTATCATTTGAGAAAACTTCATTACCATTATAATTATTACCTTTATCATTTACAAAAAATGTATTATCAATTTTAGGTGCTATTTCTTCTTTATCATAAATCTTCGCATTATTTGGTTCTTTTACATGAGGTGCTGAGAAATTAAAAGTAATTTCTTCAATTGAATCACTCTCTTTTTTTATTTCCTCAGGCAAAGTAAATGAATCAAAAACCCTCTTCTTTAACGCATTATGCACTGCATCAAAAACGACTTTATATAAACTTCTTTCATCCTTAAATTTAATTTCTGACTTTGTAGGGTGAATATTTACATCAACAAATTCAGGATATAAATCAATAAATATAATAAAGAATGGATATTTATTAACAGTACTAAAGGATTTAAAAGCATTTTCTGCGGCAGCTGTAACTAATTTATTCTTAATAAATCTTTTATTTACAAAGATTATTTGATTACTTCTTGAACCTCTACTTATGTCTTCTGTTCCTATATAGCCGTAAACAGAAATAACATCTGAATGATTCTCAAAATAAACAAGATTTTCAACTATGTTTTTTCCATGAATTATTCTTATAGCATCTAATAGATTATCATTTCCATAGGTATGAAAAACCTTCTTGCCATTGCTAAAAAGTTTTATCGATACATCTGGAGCAGAAATTGCTATTCTGCTTACAATCTCATTTATTAATGCCGATTCCCTAGATGATGATTTCATAAACTTTTTTCTAGCAGGAACGTTAAAGAATAAGTCTCTAACCTCAATATGGGTTCCTTGAGCCATACCTACTTGATTTACTGCCCTCACACTTCCCCCTTCAACTATTATCTCTTTACCAAAGGGATAATTACTACTTTTACTTTTTAAATGAATTTTTGATACAGCAGCAATACTCGGAAGTGCTTCTCCTCTAAATCCTAAGGTGTTAATTGAATATATGTCTTCTACACTATTTATTTTGCTTGTAGCATGAGGCATAAAAGCCTTTTCAACATCCTCAGGATGAATTCCGTGGCCATCATCTACTACCTTAATAAGAGATTCTCCCCCATTTTCAAATTCAACTATTATATTTTTAGAGTCTGCATCTATACTATTTTCTAATAATTCCTTTACAACAGAAGAGGGACGTTCAACAACCTCTCCTGCTGCAATTTTATTAGATGTATTTATATCCAATAAATTTATTCTTTTCAAGGTATCACCACCTTATATAAGATCCTTAGCTTGTTTGGTTAATTCATATAATTTGTTTATAGCTTCTATTGGGGTTATAGATAGAATATCTAGGTTAGCAATTGATTTTATTAAGTTTTCCTTAGATAGGGATAAGAAATCAAGCTGCACGTTCTCTTCTATATTTTTCTTATTTACTTTAGGAGCACTATTTTCAATAGCTACCTGTTCTTCAGTAATGGCAGCTTCTTTTACAGGTTGGTTAGTAGTATTGCTATCCTTTATTATTTCAGACTTGCTAGAATAGACCGAATTATCTTCAAGATTCTTTAATATTTCCTTAGCTCTATTAATTACCTCTTCAGGCAATCCAGCAAGTTTAGCAACTTCAATACCATAAGACTGATCAGCGCCACCTTCTACTATTTTTCTTAAAAATAGTATTGAATTTTCCACTTCCTTAACAGCTACAGAGTAATTTTTTACTCCCTTGATTTCTTCTTCCAACCTAGTTAATTCATGATAGTGTGTTGCAAAAAGGGTCTTACATCGCATATTTTGATTATTACATAAATACTCAATCACAGACCATGCTATACTTAACCCATCATAAGTACTAGTTCCTCTACCAACCTCGTCTAATAAAACCAAGCTATTTTTTGTAGCATTCTTAAGAATATTAGCAACTTCCCACATTTCAACCATAAAAGTACTTTTTCCACCAGCCAAATCGTCAGAGGCACCAATTCTAGTAAATATTTTATCACATATTGATACTTCTGCATAAGAAGCAGGGATAAAGGAACCAATCTGTGCCATTAGGGTAATTAATGCTACCTGTCTCATATATGTTGATTTACCAGCCATATTAGGACCTGTTATGATAAGTAGCTGATTTTCAATATTATCTAAATTAGTAGCATTTGAAACAAACTCACCTCTTGGAATTACCTTTTCCACCACAGGATGTCTACCATCTTTTATATTTATTACATCCCCTTCACTTATGATTGGCTTTATATAATTATTTTCAAGAGCAATTAAAGCAAAAGAAGTTAAACAATCTAATTCTGAAATAAATTTCGCAGTTTTTTGCATTCTGCTTATTTGTTCTTCTACTGCGCCTCTTATTTCAACAAAAAGATCATATTCTAATGTTGTAAGCTTTTCCTCTGCTCCAAGTATCTTATCTTCCATTTCTTTTAACTGCTGCGTAATAAATCTCTCTGCATTAGCCAAAGTTTGTTTTCTAATATATCTACCTTCAGGTATAGATGAATAATTAGCTTTAGAGATTTCAATATAATACCCAAAAACTTTATTATATCCTACTTTTAATGATCTAATTCCAGTAAATTCCCGTTCTTGATTTTCTAAAGCTGCAATCCATTCTTTACCGTGAAGTTTAGCTCCTCTTAATTGATCAACCTCATCACTGTAACCATCTTTTATTATATTACCTTCTTTTAAAGTAATTGAAGGATCATCTAAAATTGAATTTTCTAACAAGTTTTTTATATCCTCCATTTCATCTATTTCATTGAAGTAGTAACTTAATAAACTTGAATTGCATGCCTTTAATGTTTCTTTTATTTTTGGAATTTTATTTAATGAAATTTTCAAGGACACCATATCTTTTCCATTGACGTTCTTATTAGATATTTTACCTATAATTCTTTCTATATCATAAATCTCTTTTAAAGCTTCCCTTATTTCTTCTAACACAAAAGGATTATTATATAGTTCTTCTACTGCCTCCAACCTTTTTTCAATTTCTTTTCTTGAAATCAAAGGCTGTTCAATCCACTTTCTTAACTGTCTACTTCCCATGGAAGTTTGAGCTCTATCTAATACCCATAGCAATGAACCTTTTTTTGTTTTTTCCCTTATATTTTCAACAAGCTCTAGGTTTCTTCTAGAGTTTGCATCTATAATCATATAGTCAACTATATCATAAATTTCTATATGATTTATATTGCTTAATGCCATCTTTTGTGTTTCTATAACATACTTTAGTAGAGCATATGCGCTTCCACCTGATGTATCGTCTAATTCTCTCACTTCTTCACCAAAATGGCTAAATAATAAATCTTCTTCAATAATTTTAAAATAATCTACACATCTTCTTGTAATTAGAGCACTAGTATATAACATTAATTCTTTAATAAAGTCACTATCAGCATTAGAGCTTATAATTATTTCATTTGGAGAAAATTTTGATATCTCATCATATACTAAGTTTCCTCTAAATTCAAAGCAGGTATTAAAAAATTCTCCAGTAGATATATCTGTTGTACTTATAGATGCTTTTTTACTATTTTCATCTAGATAAATGCACATAATATAGTTATTTTTTGATTCATCTATAAAATTACTATCGTTATATGTACCAGGAGTAACTATCTTTATAACATCTCTCTTAACAATTCCTTTTGAAGCAGCAGGATCTTCAACCTGTTCACATATAGCTACCTTATATCCTTTACTTACTAATCTTCCTATATAGGAGTTTGATGCATGATAAGGAATACCACACATTGGAGCCCTTTTTTCTAAACCACAATCTCTTCCTGTTAGTACAAGCTCTAGCTCCTTAGAAGCAACCTCAGCATCTTCAAAAAACATCTCATAAAAATCACCTAATCTAAAGAAAAGAATACAGTCCTTGTAATTTTCTTTTATTTCAAGGTACTGATTCATCATAGGTGTTAACCCCATCATAAAACCTCCTTATAATTTAAAAAGCTCTTTAAAAGAGCTTTTATACTTCTTCCCCAAATAATGAGAATGATTGTGCCTTTGTTATTTTAACATTTACTAATTTACCTATGTTCTCCTTATTACCTACAAAGTTAACAAGTCTTGCATTTCTAGTTCTTCCCATCAACTTTGTTTCATCATTTTTACTTGTTCCCTCTACTAAAACTTCAACAACCTTACCATCATATTCTGAATTTTTCCTACCAATTATTTCATTTACAGCTTCAACTAATCTATTAAATCTATCATGTTTTACTTCATCAGGAACTTGATTTTCCATTCTATCCGCTGGTGTATACTTTCTTCTGGAATAGATGAAAGTAAATGCTGAATCATATTCAACTTCTTTTACTAAATTTAAAGTGTCCTGAAAATCTTCTTCTGTTTCTCCTGGGAATCCTATGATTATATCAGTCGAGATACCCACGTCAGGTATTTCCTTCTTTATCTTCTTAACTAACTCAAGATATTGTTCCCTTGTGTAACTTCTATTCATCTCTTTTAATATTCTTGAGGATCCACTTTGAACTGGAAGATGAATTTGTTCACATAGCTTATCACATTCTTTGATAGCCATAATAACATCTTCAGTTAAATCTTTTGGATGTGATGTCATAAATCTAACTCTTTCAAGGCCATCTATTTCATTTATTCTTCTTAAAAGATCAGCAAATGTAATCTTTGGTTCTAATCCCACTCCATATGAGTTTACATTTTGTCCTAGTAATGTTACTTCCTTATACCCTTGAGATACTAATTCCTTAATTTCATTTTCTATATTTTCAGGTTCTCTACTTCTTTCTCTTCCTCTAACATAAGGAACTATGCAATATGTACAAAAGTTATTACAGCCATACATAATTGTAACGAAAGCTTTTACTGTACTTTTTCTATCAACAGGAATTCCTTCAACAATTTCTTCTTCTTTATTTATTATCTCTTTTACCTGAACTCCCTCTTGCTTAACTCTATTTAAGTATTCAGGGAATTTATATGAATTATGAGTACCAAAAACTATATCAATATAAGGGAAAGTACTTAAAATCTTATCAGCCATATCTTTTTGCTGCATCATACATCCACATATTGCAATAATAAGTTCTGGTTTTTTCTCTTTTAATGCCTTTAGTTGACCGAGATTCCCAAAAACTTTATTTTCAGCATTTTCTCTTACGCAACATGTATTAAATATAATAATAGATGCTTCATCTCTATTTTCAGTTTTTTCATAACCAATTCTTTTAAGCATTCCTGAAAGTTTTTCAGAATCTTCTTCGTTCATCTGACAGCCATAAGTGATTATTGCGAACTTTTTTCCATTCCCTTCAATTGTAACGTTTTTTTCTATATCTTGATAGGTTCTTTTATTTTTATTCACATTAAACTCTACTTTTTTGTAATTATTCATTGTTCATACACCTCTTTACTTTGAATATTATCCATTGTTGCTTTATTGTAGTTTTCATTTCTACAATTCATATATTATATATTATTTTTTAAAAAAATAAAAGAGTGAGAATAAATCTCACTTTTTTATCATCATTTTTCTTAATATTAATATATAAATAAATTAGTAATTATCAATAATGAAACACTTAATTATAATGGTTAGTAATTAGGAATACTAACCATTATTAAATAACTTGAATATATTTGCTATAAACAAATCCTCCATGATCTCCCCAGTAGATACTATACCAGTCTCCTACCGGATTTGCTATTTTAACTTTTTCACCTTTATTAAGAGTTCCTAAAACCTCATATTGAGTTCCTGCTCCAGAGCGAACGTTTAATACAGAAACAGTAACTACTCCATATTGTTCTGTTATAACTTGAATATATTTGCTATAGACAAATCCTCCATGATCTCCCCAATAGATACTATACCAGTCTCCTACTTGATTTGCTATTTTAACTTTTTCACCTTTATTAAGAGTTCCTAAAACCTCATATTGAGTTCCTGCTCCAGATCGAATATTTAATACAGAAACAGTAACTACTCCATATTGTACTGGTGGTTCTGGAGTTGGCTCAGGTATATAAGGTACATAGGGAATATTAAAGTATTTACAAATACCAATTGCTTGTGCAACAGCATACTGTCTTAACCAATTATCATTAGATAATTTCTTTATATCCTCTTCATTATCTATAAAACCACCCTCTGTAATAATAGCGGTTGGATCTGTCTCTCTTATGAAGAAAAAGTAATCTCCATCGCTTCCTTTTTTTGTAAATACACCATCATCCCCTCTTAAATTTTGGATTTTAGATACTTCTGCTGCTATCAATGAAGCAACAAGATTTCCCAGTTGTCCTATTGGACTATAGATACTGTGGTAAACCTCAAACCCTGTTCCCCCACCTGCATTAAAGTGCTCACTTATTGCTAAATCAGCTCCAAAAGCATTTACTATACTGACTCTTTCATTTAGAGATACATAACTGTCATTTTCCCTTGTTAATTTTACAACAACTCCGGACCTTTCTAGTTCTTCCTTTAAATACAAACTTTCTTTTAGGTTTAAATCTTTTTCTAAAAGTCCAAATCCTATTGCCCCACTATCGTAGCCTCCATGTCCTGGATCAATTACAACTCTATACATAAAATATCCTCCTTTGAAAATAAAAACGAAGATAAAAATCCCCGCTCAAAAAAATAAATTAGAGAATTTTCTTTTGAAAAATATAATATATTTTTTATAATATACGATATTATATTGAGTTTTTTCTCTAAGGGTTCGCTTTTCAACAGAGAATTTTATGTTTTTAGACAATAAGAGACATACCGTTTGTCAAAGATAGAAAAATATTACTAAAAGTTATAAAAATCATTGTCAGTTGGAATAATACTATGGGAGGGATAAATATGTATGATTTAAAATCTATAAATTCTGATAACAATAATGGACAAAATACTGATTCAAATTCAAATAATCGTGAAATAAGTGATAGAACTTATTTCAAAAATCATTTAACTGACAATATCCTATATACAAAATCTTCTTATGTACCAACTGATACTCTATTTTAGTTAGTTTTAGCGAATACAATAAATTAACTAATATTTAACTTAACACATACAAAACAATAAAAGCAGCTACTTAAAGCTGCTTTTATTTGGTGCAATTTTATAAAGTGAAATTGAGATCAAAATTAGTAGGCTCAATGCCTATTAACTTTTATTTTCATGAATTGTTTAAAGATTTAAGTGGTATTATCTATACTAGGTTCGATATCTATTCGCTCTTATTGTTCCCAAGTTATTATTTTATTAATATATTTAAATTCTAAAGATTCATATAATCTTCTAGCTATTTGGTTGTTTTTATTCACTCTAATGTATATTTTATCTATTCCTTTTTTATTAGCTATATTTATTAAGTTTCTAACCAGCATTTTGCTATATCCTAGTCCTCTAAACTCACTAATAATACCTAGATTTACTATAGTATACATATTATTGCTACATATTATTTGACCATATCCAATATATTTATGATTTAATTTCATTAAAATTGAACAATCATCTAAATAATATTCTTGTATTTCATCAAAAAATATATCTTCTACCGATAAAGGTACTCTTGTTTCAGCTTCAAATATAGAATTTTGAAGGTCACACCTAATATATTCATGCTTATTCCTTATAAAACATTCAAAACAAACACCTTCAATATCTATTTCACTTTCATTGCAAATGTTTTCTTTAACTAAAAGATAAGTTTCATTCCTTTCATTAAAACCTAGCGATACTAGAACTTTATTATTATTTTTTTCATTTATACATTCATATATGAATAATGCCTTTTTGAAATAGTCTTTTAAACTTAATTTTACGTTGTATTCATAATCGGAATTAACAACTAAATCTCTTATTATGTATGCTTTATTATACATTTCCTCATACCACATATAACCTATGATGCTTTTATTATAGGTAAATAACTTAACCTTTGAACCTATAAAGATTTTTTTTACTATAGAAAGTGATGTAAAGTGGTTATAAAAGTTTTCATTTAGTATACTAAATCTTTTGGAATTAACAGATAGTTTTTTAATATCCTTTAAAGCTCTATAAGAAAATCTTTTAACTATAAACATAATTACATCCCTTTACATTTATTCATTTATACAAATATAACTTCATCACTGAAAACAATAAGTTCTCAATAAAATCAAATTTTAAAAAATCGAAAAATTGTAAACATTTTCCCAAATTAAACTTATTTTTACTACTATTCTATTTTAATAAAGTATAAATTATATATCAATAATAAAAAAACAGAGCTAATAATTTGCTCTGCTTTTTAAATATCTTTTATACTTAAACTAATTCTTCTACTATCTTTATCAACATTCAGGATTTTTGCTTTAATAAATTCTCCAATTTTTAAAACTTCAGATGGATGTTTTATTTTCTGAAATGATAACTTTGAAATATGAGCTAATCCATCAACTCCTGGTTCTAGTTCTATAAAAGCTCCAAAATCATTAATTCTAACAACTTTACCAAGCACTATATTTCCTTCAGGGTATTTTTCTTCAATATCAGTCCATGGATTAGGCGTTAGAGCCTTTATACTAAGAGATAACTTCTTATTTTCTATATCTAAACCAATGATTTTAGCACTTACTTCTTCATCTATTTTTAATACTTCTGATGGATGATTAACTTTCCCCCAAGATATTTCAGAAATATGTATTAACCCATCAATCCCAGCTACTTCTACAAAAGCTCCAAAATCAGTAAATCTTCTTACAACACCTTTAATAATTGCTCCAACCTCTAATGAGTTTAAGGTATTTACCGCTCTTTCAGCTTTTTCTTTTTCTAATACTATTTTTCTAGATCCTACAATTTTTAGTCCTTTTTCTTTATTGAATTCTATAATTTTTATATTAATATTCTTGCCTACAAATGAATCTAAATCTTCTACATATCTTATATCTACTTGTGAAGCAGGTATGAAAATTCTAATACCATTATAATTAGTAATTAAGCCGCCATTTACCACTTCTTTTATTTTTACATTAATATATTCTCCAAGATTAAATATATTTTGTATGTCATTTAAGGAATCTTCTTTTTCTAACTCTATTCTAGATAGAACTACATAACCATCATCATTTTGAAGCCTTAATACTTTTGCTTCAATAATATCTCCTTTTTTAAAGTTATTCTTCAAGTCAGAAATCACATTTGGATCAATTGAAAGCTCAGAAGAAGTAATTATACCATCAGCTTTATATCCTTCAATTGCTACTATAACACTGCTATTATCAACTGACAGGATCTCACCCTTAATTTTTTCCCCTATATGAATCTTTTTATCAAGTTGATTCATAAGCTCCATTTGTTCATTTTGTACTTCATCAATATTGTTAGACATTTTAGTTATAACCTCCTTTATAATCCAGTCTGGAGTTGAAGCTCCAGCTGTAACACCTACTTTTTCAATAGTGTCATCACAAATTAATTCTTCAGGTAGTTCACTAAAATTTTCAATATGATAAGTTTTATTACAGTTTTTCTTGCATATTTGATATAGTTTAGTAGTATTTGAGCTATTTTTCCCACCAATAACTATCATAGCATCTACTTCTTTTGATAATTCTTCAGCACTTTTTTGTCTCACTTCTGTAGCTGAACAAATTGTATTAAATGCAAGAATCTCTTTACATGAAGAAATAATAACCTGTAGTGCCTTATTCCAATTCTCACCTTTTTCAGTAGTTTGAGAAACAACACATACTTTATTTGGAAGAGGTTCATCAAATTGTCCGTTTTTAGTTATAATTGCTGAGTTTTCACACCATCCATTTATTCCAATAACTTCTGGATGATTATTATCACCAACTATAACTATTTTATATCCTTCTTTATAATACTTATTTGCTTTTTTCTGAATATTAGTAACATATGGACAGGTTGCATTTATTACCTTTAACCCTTTTTGGGACAATTTCTCCATTACTTCATAAGATACTCCATGAGAACGTATTACAACTATGTCACCTTCAAATAATGAATCTATATCTTCTAGTTCAATTGTGAAGATATTATTTTCTTTCAACATATTAACTACATCATTATTATGTATAAGTGGACCTAAAGTATATATTTTTTTATTGAACTCTTTTTGAATCTTCAAGGTTTCTTCTACAGCTCTTTGTACTCCAAAACAGAAACCAGCACTTTCTGCAAGAATTACTCTTCTCATATTTTTCCTCACTTTATATATTTTTATGACTTTTAATATAACTACATATTTTTTCTACTACTCCGTTAATTGATAAACCAGTAGTATCAATCTCTATAGCATCTTCAGCTTTTTTTAAAGGGTCAATCTCTCTATGAGAATCAGCATAATCTCTTCTTATAATCTCTTTTAATATTTGATTATAATTTACTTCAATATCTTTATTTCTTAATTCTTCATATCTTCTATTAGCTCTTTCTTCAGGAGTAGCTGTAAGAAAAAACTTATATGCTGCATCCTTTAGAACTACTGTACCAATATCTCTACCATCCATTATTACATCATATTTTAATGACATTGTTCTTTGCATATTAACAAGTCTAATTCTAACTTCACCAATTGAAGCATAGGCTGAAACTTCTTGACTTATGTTTGGTAGTGTTATTTGATCATTTATATTTATACCGTTAAGATACAGTTCATCATTTTCAAAATGCATTTCCATATCCTCTATAATTGTACATAGGGCTTCTATATTATCAGGACTAATATTATTTTCTATAGCTTTTAAAGTTACTGCTCTATACATAGCACCAGTATTTATATACATTAAATTAAATTCTTTTGCAACAATTTTAGCAATTGTGCTTTTACCTGCTCCAGCAGGACCATCAATAGCAACTGAAAGTCTCACCGTTATTCCACCTTTCTCCAATTCATACTAAATTATTATAACACAAATTTTTCCTTAAAACTTTATAATTAATTTAGGTAATAAGTTTTATTAATTAATATTGTCATTTATTATTAAACATCATTCTTAATAAGAAGGTAGATATGGCCACTTTCTATTTTAATCTTAAAATATCAACCTATTCTCCTACTTTTATTCCTGCCAAATATCCAGTAGATAATGCTATTTGAACATTATATCCACCAGTATAAGCATCGACGTCGATAACTTCTCCTGAAAAATATAAGTTATCAATAATTTTTGATTTCATAGTAGATGGATCAATTTCTTTTGTGTCAACCCCACCGGCAGTAACAATAGCCTCTTCTATTGGTCTGAGTCCTTTAACTGTTAAGCTTAGATCTTGCAACAGATTAACTAGCGTTTTTCTTTCTTCTTTTGTAATAGTATTTACTTTTTTATTTTCAGGAATTTCACTTAACTTTATAACTACATCTATAAGTTTTTTAGGTAACAGTTCATCAAGAGAGTTTTTAAAATCTTTATTAATAAACTTTTGGAAATCTTTTTGTACTCTATTATCTAATTCTTTATAATCAAGAGCTGGCTTCAGATTAATAGAAACAGTGTAATTTTTTCCTTTTTTAATATATCTACTTCCACTTAAAACAATAGGACCTGATATTCCAAAATGGGTAAATAACATCTCTCCAAATTCCTTAAACACCAACTTTTTATTTTCATATATATTTAATTCCACATTCTTTAAAGACAATCCTTGAAGTTCCTTTGCCCAACCTTCTTCTATTTCAATAGGAACTAAGGATGGTTTGGGTTCAATTATATTATGTCCTAAAGCTTTTGCAAATTTTAATCCTTCTCCTGTAGATCCTGTAAGAGGGTATGATTTGCCGCCAGTACACAGGATAAAATAATCACCCTTTATAATTCTACCATCCTCTAATACTGCATGAAGAATTTTTTGTCCATCCTTTTCAAATTTTACAACTTTTGAGTTAAGCTGTATATTTACTTTAGCTTTTTCTAGTTCTCTATTCATTGCACCTATAATATCTGATGATTTATCTGATGCTGGAAAAACTCTATCTCCTCTTTCAATCTTCAATTTAACATCTGCCTTTTCAAAAAAAGACATTGTATCTTCATTAGTAAAAGTGTATAGAGAACTATAGAGGAAATGCGGATTGCCAGGTATCATATCAAAAAATTCTCCTATATTTTTGGCATTTGTGACATTACATCTTCCTTTACCAGTAATATAAAGCTTTTTACCTAATCTATTATTACCTTCTAATAGAATAACTTGATGTTTCTTTGCAGCTGTAATGGCAGCCATCATCCCTGCTGGACCTCCACCAATTACTACAACCTTGCTCATACAATCAGCTCCTTATCTTAAAATAAAGCAACATTATCATATAACTTTACTTTAACTTTTGTCAATGAAAGCAAGAAAAAAGAGGAAGATTATCTTCCTCTTTTTTCTGCAGACTGCTGACAAAGTGTCAGCAGTCTTTGTTTTTACTGAATTATGAAGTAAAATTAAAAGTATAGAATTTTATTTCATAGGAGTTATTCAAATGATACGAGAAAGAAAAGA
>NZ_BOPZ01000047.1 GCF_018332455.1 Clostridium polyendosporum | reverse complement strand
TCAAACTCTCAATTTAAAAGTTTAATCTCTATGCTCTCAAAAGAATTGCTGTACTTAATTTCCTCTGTTTAATTTTCAAAGACCAAGTTGTTTTTGCGTGTCATCAACTGACCGCTTGACTATCTTATCAGCTTTTCATTTCTCTGTCAACAACTTTTTTTATAATTTTTAAAGTTTAATTGACATCTATAGAGAAACTACTTTTAGTTTGTCGAGTTAAACCGACAAGTGATATCTTATCACATCTAAAGCTGTTGTCAGCACTTTGTTGTTGACTTTCCTGCCGCTTGCTCACCGCAGCGACATAGACTATCTTATCACATAAACTAATAACAAAAAAGTGCTTTTATATCGTATTGTCAAAATATCTCGATATTTATCTTTTTTCCTCGTTTATTGTCAACTATCCTATTAGTGATACGCTAGGTAGATTTATACGAAAGATATAGTTGCTATAACTAGACTTAGCATGAACTAAAGGATCTATCAACATATTGAAATAACTATAATCCAAAAATAGAAGAACAAAAAATATTAATATAAGTATGATAATAGTTAATATTATTCCCTTTTTTATTTTGCCTCTAAATATGAAAGCAAAATATTTAAAATATTTTTAGCATTTACATCTACTACTGTTTCTTTAATATCTAACTAACACATAATAGGAAAACAACAAAATGCTGCTACATCATACTTACACCGCCCCCCTCCTGTGTAAACCCTATAAAAAATTCAGCTTTACTCTGAAACTATAGTAATAAAGCTAAGCATTTATCGAATCTGCTTAGCTTAAGTTAGATTTCACTTTATAAAAGTAAATGTAAAGAGGCAGGCACCTAATATTGCATGCATAAAGGTAATTCTAAATTACATCTATCCATTAACCCCTCATCACTAAGAAGTGTATTTGCATCTCCATCGGCTATTATTTTTCCCTCACTTAAAACAATAACCCTCTCACATAAATCCAGCACCATATCTAAATCATGGGTGGCTATTAACTTACTCTGCGGTAAAGTCTTTAAAAGATTAATCAATCCTCTTCTTGATTTAGGATCTAATGAAGCTGTAGGCTCATCCATCAATATAACACTTGGATTCATTGCTAGTATTCCTGCTATAGCAACGGTACGCTTCTGACCACCTGAAAGCTTATATATATGTTTGTCCCTCAAATGTTCAATTGAAGTTGCTTTTAAAATATGATTTACCTTTTCATTTACTATTTCTTCATCCTTATATAAGTTCCTAAGTCCAAAAGCTATATCATCATAAACGGTATTCATAAATAGTTGATTATCAGAATCTTGAAATATAAACCCCATTTCTCTTCTTATATTTTTTAAATTCTTCTTATTTAATTCTAAACCATTTATGGAAATTTCACCTCTCTTAGCGATAAATAATCCTGTGATTAACTGTAAAATAGTAGATTTACCAGCTCCATTAGCACCAATTAATGCTACATTTTCCCCTCTTCTTAAAGAAAATGAAAGGTTATCTATCGCTCTAAACCCATCAGGATATTCATAAGATACATTGCTTAATCTTATACTAAAATTATCCATATATACTCCCCCACATCTACGTCTATAAAAGGATAAATAAAGTTATACATATGATAGTATATAAAATATCCCAACTTTTAAGTCTTTGTCCACAAGAAATATAATACTCTCCTTCAAAGCCTCTTAATTTCATTGCTGAATATACCATTTCAGCTCTATCAATGGATCTTAATAACATTTGTCCAATTATCTGTCCCCATACCTTTATATCTATTTTAGTTTTATTTCCAGTTCTAAGCTCATATGCACATTTTAACCTATATCCTTCTTCTAATAATACCATAATATATCTATAAGTTAATAGTAACTGAGCTACCAATATCTTAGGTACCTTTAAAGTTCTTAATGCTGCTGCCACATTGTTTATCCCAGTAGTAGATATAAATAGTAGTACTCCTATTACTGAAAATAACCCCTTAAACAACAATAATGCTGATAATATCATTTGACTGTAAGTAAAATAAAAAAATAAGTTAATCCCCCCAATTCCAATTACTACAGGAAGAACTATAAGAGCCCTTTTCAATATAGGTTTTATAGATACCTTGGACATTAAAGTTATTATTGTAATATATAAAATAATGGAAATTATATCTCTTAAATAAAATTCTTTTAAAGCAATTACCTTAATAACATAGAAAAAGGTTACTATTAATTTTACTGTTGGGTTAATTCTATGTATCCAAGTATCCTGATCACCCATATCATCTATGGCTCTTATCCTATATAAAACATTATTGATATCTACCATAATCTAGTTTATACCTTTTCTTTCTCTTCGAGTGTTTCTTAATTCCAAATCCTATAGCCAATGTAAATACTGCTGTTAATGCCATACCTACTATACCAGCTACACTGGTGCCTATTTTTGAGAACTTCTCTACTAATTCCTGTGACTTAAAATTATAATCAGGCAAAATCACTATTTTATCTTGCACCTCTGCTGCGACGTTATGAAGTTTACTACTCTTCTCAAGCTTTTCTACCCCAGCTGTTTTTTCCACGGACCACTCTAACCCATCTGGCTTTTCTGATGCAAACCAAGATACTACTCCACCAAGAATCATAGCTACAATTAAAAATACTTCTATTATATTTTTCTTTAATACTCCACTGCTCTTCTCGTCAATCTTTTCTAATAAATCAGGACGACTTTTCCAAACAAAGTTTATAACCATGCCTGTTGCAACCCCTTCAACTATACCAATAAGTAAATGTATAGGCTGCATAAAAATCGCAAAAGTTGAAAAAGGTAATTGTGTAACTCCCGATAATAATGTTTCAATTACTACACTAAATGCACCAAGTTGTAGTGCTACTACTGAAGATATTATAGATGCTGTAAAAATCCTCTTTGTGGTATAGCTCTTGGTAATAATCCTTTTGTATATTAATGGATATGAAATAATACAGCCCATAAATCCTAGATTTATTACATTACAACCTAGTGCTAACAAGCCTCCATCTCCAAAAACTAAACTTTGAATCAGCAGAATTGATAACATGGTTAAAAAACCACCATAAGGACCTAGTAGTGCAGCAAGTAGTAATCCCCCTGCCAAATGCCCACTAGATCCAGTCCCTGGAATTGAAAAATTAATCATTTGAGCAGTAAAAACAAAAGCACCCATAACTCCCATAAGAGGAAGCTTGTTTTCCTTTTCCTCAATCTTAAGTCTTTTTATAGAATAAGCTGTAACCCCACCAGTGGCTACTAGCATTGTGCTACCAACCACTGGTGATATTAAAGCATCTGCCATATGCATAACATCTCCCCCTCCTTTTTAAAGTTTTTTAGATACTTTCCAATCTTTAAAAATTAGTATTTAAGGAAAGTTCCTCTACGTTATATTTTTTGAGCTATTTCATTAAAATTTGCTCCCTCTTCTAAAGTAGCCGTCATCTCTTGTGCTGCACTACCGTCTTCCATCTTATCATCTAGCTTAATCCTTCCAACAAAACGTCTTTCTTAATCCATTCAATTACCTTTACTAATAACATCGTATATAACAAAAGGCACTATAAAAAATGCATATATCCGCATTAACAGATAATCATTTCTTATAGCGCCTTTGCTAGCTTAATCAATTTAATCTATAAATCAATTCAAATATAATAAAAAGAGCTATGAAAAATATATATACCCACATAATGGATAACCATTTCTCATAGCGTCCTTGCTACTCTTTATTAATTCAACTTTTAAATATATCTTAACATTATTTATATGTTAATACTACATCTTATGTTAAAATAAATAAACATAAAAAAACAGTAATTTTACCCTGCAAAAAAGTGAATTTAATTTATCTTATTGAAAAGTATTTTTTCTAAATAGTTTTTCCTGAATTCTCTGGGGTATATCCGGTATATTTTTTAAACAAACAACAAAAGTAATCAGTATTGCTATAACCTAGTTTTTCACTAACTTCGTAGTTCTTATAGCTGCCGAGTTTTATAAGATATTTTACATGCTCCATTTTAATCTTTGTGACATATTGATTAAAATTACATCCAGTCTTCTGCTTAAAAAGTTTTCCTATATAGTCCTTACTTGCATGTACCTCCTTCGCTATTTTTTTGAGGCTTATATTCTCTTCAACATGATTTAAAACATAATCACAAGTCTTTTTTACAAGACTATCTGTTTGATGTAGTTCGTATTTTCCTATTACTTCAGACATTTTGATTATATATTCCATAAATTTGGACTTAATCCCATCTGAAGATTTCATGTAAGATATTTCTCCATCAAGAGTTATATCCTCAATTTTCTCAAGCCATAGCCATATGGTATAAGTAACTTTGTTCATAAAACAGGAAAATTATTCAGTCTTTACAAATCAATAAGAAATCACTTAAAGAAAAATTCAATCTTATCTATATCAATTTCTTCATCGGTACTTTCTTTCATATTTTTGATTCTAACTTTTCCATTTTTTATTTCATCTTCACCAATAACTATTACAAAAGGAATTTCTTGTTTTCCTGCATATTCAAGACTTTTTCTTAACTTTCTTTTATCCATTTCAATATCCGCTGAAATTCCTTGTCTTCTTAACCTTGTTAATAATCCGAGTGATTCAATCTCTGTTCCAAGCGGAATTATATACACTTGTACTGGTGAACTATCAATTTCTATGCCTTTAGCCTCTAAAGCTGAATATATTACATCAAGACCAAAAGTTATTCCAACTGCTGGATATTCATTCCCATTGTTTAAAAATGCTCCTATTATCTTATCATACCTTCCTCCGCCACTTAAACTTGAACTAATGCTTCCGTCAGAGAGAAATATCTCAAAAACCGTACCAGTATATATTTCAAGCCCTCTTGCAAGACAAGGTGTAAATCTACAAATATCTTTTATTCCCAATAACTCTATATAGTATAGCAGTTCATCTAACTCCTTTATTCCCTGTTCTATGAGTTCGTTAAGTGGATTGCTACGTAATTTTTCAAGTAAATCACTCTCATTCATCATTAAAAGCGAAAATAATTTTACTATATCTTCATCCAATAATCCTTTTTCAATAAGTTCATTTCTGACACCACCTTTCCCAATTTTTTCAAGCTTATCCAAACTTAATATCACACTTCCTTCAAGTTCTTCTCTTACTCCTATGGTTTTTATTATTCCTGATAAAAGCTTTCTATTATTAAAAGATATATAAACGTCAAGACCAAGAGTTTTATATATATCACTTGCCATTATCATTAGTTCTGTTTCCGCCAACATTGACTTTACCCCTACCATATCTACATCACATTGAATAAATTCTCTGCTCCGTCCAGTTTTAACAGGACCATTACGAAAAACCTTTCCTATTTCATATCTTTTAAAGAGCATTTTTATATTTGGGTTCATTCCTACTACTCTGGCAAATGGAACTGTTAGGTCGTACCTTAATCCAATATCTCTCTGTCCTTGGTCTTTAAATTTATATACTTCTTTCAGTATTTCATCACCACCTGCATATTTTGAAGCCAATATATCATACTTACAGATTATTGGTGTTTCAATTGGCTGATACCCATAGTTTTCAAATATTTGTTGAAGTTTTCTAATAATCTCATTTCTAATTCTTTGCTCACCTTTAATAAAGTCCCTTGTTCCTTTTAAATTTCTTAACTCTACTGACATATAAATCTCTCCTTTATTTTTTAAAATTATTAACTACAAAAAAACAAAAGAACTCTACACAGTATCTATTAAATACCTGTAGAGTTCTACTTATATAGATAACACCACAGGTACAAGCACCAATAGCACTTGTACCTGTGAAATACATTCAAGGTTACAAGTGCTTCCTGTGATGGTGATGAAGTTTTTTGATTAAACAATAATTTATAAACATATACTCACCTCATAATATTTGCTATATTTTAACATTATTATATCTATTGGTCAACACCTAATTATTAGTGCATTGTATGGCTTTATCTTTATCTAATTAATCCCTTTATTCTCTCTTATTTCAATATTATTCAAGAAAAATACATTTAATCAAAGTTAAGAAATAAACTTTCTAATGACTGATTTTGCAGTATAAATCCACTTCAGCTTTCAGAATACCTTTTTTGTTAAAATGTAACATAATTCTACATATTTACATACAATACATTCAACAATAGTTTAACCTCTTCCAACCTAATAATTTTAAATTAATAGGCAGGTACTTATTATAAGGAGGTGAAGACTATTTTGAAAACTACTATTTATCTACTCTTTATAGCTTTTATTAACAGCTTTGACAATATCGGCATAAGAATAGCTTATAGTATTGGAGGAATAAAGGTTCAGCTAATAAAAAATCTTCTCATATCTTTAATGGCATTTACAGTTTCTTTTATAGCCTCTTTGTCTGGCAATGTAATTTCTCATTTTTTAAACAATGATATAGCCTCAATACTAAGCATGCTTCTAATATCCGGAACAGGTATCAAATTAATACTTGAACCCTTCATCAAGAAAAAAAACAAAACTGATAAAATACAAACCTTAAGCTACAAAGAATCAATTTCTATAGGGACAGCTTTAGCTCTTGATGATATAGGCGGTTCGGTAGGAGTAGGCTTGGTTGGTTACCATCCAGTCGCAGTAGGCTTAGCTTTCTTTGTAATAAGTTTCCTTATCTTCATTTCAGGTAATTACACTATAGGACTTTTAAGTAAACTGAAAATAGATAAGAGAATTGCTACAATACTAGCTGGTATCATGATGATTGCAATGGGAATATTACAGGTTATAGAGTAAGTTTTATTTATGCCCAGGGGCAATGGGGTGCTTGGTGATTTATTGCCCCTTCTTTAATTTACAATACGTTAACCTTCATTAAAACAAAAAAAGAACCACCCAAAGGTAGTTCATTGTTTACAGGTAAAATCCAAAATATCTCCACTCCAATTTTGACAAACTCTTAATGGTCCCGATTCACAATATAATTTAATAAATGCTTCAAAAAAGTAGTATTGCGCAGCACCTCTTGCAACGCTTCCATTGCAAGACAGTAATATTCCCACATCTCTTTTCTGGCACCTTCCTGACCTAGGATTGACACAAAAGTGGAATTGTTATTTTCAGCATCTTTGCCAGTGGATTTTCCGAGTAAAATAGGATCTCCTTCAACATCAAGCAGATCATCCTTAATCTGAAAGGCAATGCCGGCATAATGGGCAAACTTTTTCAAAGCTTCAATTTCTAACTCCTCTGCATTGGCGAGAATTGCAGGCATTATGAGGGAAGCTTCGAATGCTATCCCGGTTTTATAAAAACACATCATATTCAATTGTTCTAGTGTTAATTGCTTCCCTTTGGAATCCAAGTCCATCGCCTGTCCTCTGCACATATTCTCTGCTATTTGGGCCGAATATCGAATCAAATTAAGCACAGTTTTTGAATCAAACTGGTCAAGAGATGCTTGTTCCTCAATAGCCTTCTGAGTCAGAAAGAGACTGGTTAACTCAGCTGTAGCAATGTTATATACCTGGTGTAGCGTTGGACGCCCCCTCCTAGTAAGTGCATTATCCTGAGATGGGAGATCATCGAAGATTAAGGATGCAGTATGCATATATTCCAATGATCTTATAAGTGGCACGATTGCCGACTTATTTAATCCATACTCGTTAACGCCCATGACCCAAGTCACTATTGGCCTTAACCGCTTTCCATCGCCTTCCAGACTGTAATTTGCAGCATCAATTATTGACTCCTTCATCAGAGAAATATTCTCGATTTTAGGGATATTTAAGATATTGTTAATTTGACTGCGTATAGTTTCGATAGTATCTAAAAAGTCTTCCTGCTCCTTCCGCTCATTCTTCAGAATGGTAATCATATGATCCCGAAGCAGTTTGTCAAAGAAATCCACATCATCCGCTTTTCTAACCATACTTTGGATTAGACTACTAAATTTCGGATTTTCACAAGCAAATAGCTCCATAACTTCATTGTATTTTTGGGTTCCCATTCGTTCTTTAAATCGTTTCAAACCGTTTATTGCACGGTCCAGAATTACCTCACAGGTCTTGGTATCTGAATGATACACGTTATGGATCAAATTGGAGATGACCGTCCAGTATAATTCAAAGGGATTTATAAGATCCAAACGCTTATCATGATATTTCATATAATAGGTATAGGGTGTCACGGCACCGTCCTTCATGTCATCAAACATATCTGTAAAATCATCCGCTAGCTGGTTGTAAATTCCATAAAAGAATGTTCGGTTGTCAAAACCCTCATCTTCAGGAGCACTGATTACTGAACGGACAATCAATCGAGAAGAAGCGGATTTTAAAATAATCGGTATATAAAGCTCTTCGTTGGTATAATCTGCATTGGATAGATCCTTTATACGGTCCACTTCCTGAGAATTAAAAAACACATAGGACTGCTCGAAAAATGATTTCATTGTCTCTGGCCTCTGATGGGCCTTAATATACTCAAAGGCATCTCGTAGTTCAGAATGAATATATCTGATTAGGTATATATTATTTCCATCCCACTCGCCCAATTCCGGTACAGCTCCTGTGATAAGTGTGGTACGTATCAAATCAGAATATTGTTTTTTCTCTTTAGCTGATAAGACTTTGGCATCCAAAAGATCGTCAATGAAGGGATAGGTCAGACCATAGGAATAGCCTAGTCGAATAGCTTCATCAAGTTTTCGAGTACGTTCTTCAGGCGATATATCATCGCCCATCTCTTCAACCTGGTGCATAATTACCCCACCAATAATTTTGATAAGTTTTCGCTGGGCTTGCTCAACATCCATCTCCTTTGGAATATTGGCGGATACAGTCTTTAGTTTGTCCATGACCCAGATCATGGTAGATTCAACACCTTCCTTCTGGGCCTTCCGGTACAACCCCGCCATGCTAACCGTGTCAGTTTTGTCTCCTCGATTTTTTTCATTGGAAGAGGTCAGGTGATTTTTTAAACTATCAACTGCACGTCGAACCCGAATCTGTGTGTCAGGTGAGTCCAGGGCCTTACCCAGATCTCGCATGAAAATATATGAGATGCTTCGGTCCAAGTAATTATCTAGTTTGCCTGTATAATGGAGCCATTGGATATAACTGCGATATTCCTGGACATCAGGTTTTCTCTTTCCACGAGAAAAAAAGGATAATAAAGAATGATGATGAATATGGTTGTGTTTCCACGATTGTATATCTTTTGTTAGGATAGGGACATAGGTCTTTTGCATGACCTGCACATAAAGCGATTTAAAATAATGAGCAGCCTTCTGCTCAGCCAGCCGATAGCATACCTCGGCATTTTTTGTTAACTCCTCATTCATACTAAACATTACCTCTATTAAATGTTCTCTTATGCATGTTTTGCAATATAATTCAAACCAATACTAATAATCCAAGCGTTGATAATAGAATTAGATAGGCCCGATGCCTATTTAATTTGAGACAAATTCACTTTGTGAAATGTTAGTAAATTTAAAGCCATTTTCATATTCTCAAAATCAAATTTAATTATACTATTTAATATTCTATCTTTCTATAAGTGTGAAAAACTTCCATGTTCTGTAGAGGTCATTTTCACATTTTCCCTCATATATTTCATGAAAGGTCTAAAAATCTGGATATTATTCTAAAAAGTTTTCTAATTGCATCAATGTTATATAATTAAATTAAGCTCTATACCAAATATATAATTTATATTTTATGAGTAGCTTTAATATTAAATAAGCATATCTGATTAAAATATAGTATTACCAGTAGGAGTTATTTTTAGAAACAGAGAGTAACCTAATAGTCATAATCTTAATCTTCATAAAACCTATAAGCCTTTACGCAGAATTAAACAAATATCCAAATACCCTTTAGTTCTGCGTAAAAGTACCACTCCCTTTTAAAAAAATCCCCTCAAAACATTTAAAATGTACCCTATAGAGTAGACTCTTTTTAATTGTCTATTCTATACGGTACATTTTAATCTGTCTAAGATAACATAAAATACACTTTAATTTCCATTTTATAAATATACAGAATACAAATACTCCTAGAATTTAAACATCATTACTTATTGAATTTTTATAGTTCAACATATTTAAAGGGCAAGTTTTTTTACACTTCAGACATAGTAAGCAATGTGTCGGATCAATTGAAGCCTTACTGATCTCTTTTACTATAATCGCATCCCCAGGACAAATCCGTTCACAAGCTGAACATCTCAAACATCCACTCTCCGCTATTACACCTCTCTTTGAAAACCTGGCAGTTATGCTGAATAATACACCCCAGGGACAAAGATAACGGTGCCATGACCTTTCATTAATAAATACTGCAGTAATGACCCCTAGTGGTATGATGATAAGAGGAAGAGGAAATTTTCTCCCCTGTGTTATTGTATAGATTGTATATCCCAGTCCCACCAAGAAGAAAGCAAATACAACAATACGGATTTTACCTGATTTCAAAACTTCAGGAACTTGTTTTCTCTGCCATCCAAGCTTTTTACTTATCCAAACAAAGGGCCTCATAACTGTATTAATTGGACATGCCCACCCACAGTAGAATCTTCCGAAAAATGCAGCTAAAATAATTGATAGAAAAATAAAACCCATCCATAACTGCGCTTTGCCTATAATCATTAATAATAAGAATACTATTAGGAATAAAATTTGTGTAAGACCTCTAATCACTTAAATCACCTTACCCCTTCCTCTAAACAATATATATTGTATATAATACCAAGTATTATAGTTAGCATTGTAGTTATAATAATCTTTCTTACAAAAACAAATGATACTTCAATAACACTACTCCAGGAAAAAACAATTTGGAATGTAAAATCCCCATTAAGGCTGCCACAAATACCAGCTTAAACCAAATTACCTCCAAAACACCATAGTATACGACGAGTAAAATCCATGCCTACTTATGAATAAACTTTTAAATTTTGTTCATAAAAAACACCTTAAAAATAAAACTTCGCATACCACCACCGGGTACTTTATATTATACTAGACGTGCAAACTATCCGTCAATCTATAAATCCAAATATTACGATATTCCGTAAAAATTATTGCAAACGAGAACATGGAAATGCCCATAACACAACAGGATTAATCCATATAGCTGTCAAAAGGGTCAAGATGAACTCGTTCACTAGAATATCCCCCCCTAAATTCAAGGGAGGAAGTGATAAATGCTCCTTTTATGTTTTTAGCGTAGCAATCAGTCCCTTCAGTCCTGATAATTCCCCCCGGGATTTAAAATTTTTTTATTTTATAGCTTTTATCTTATCTCACTTAAGCTATGAATAAAGGATTGTTTTTTGCAATCAAGGACGAAATATTACATGTATGAGTTAATATTTTCAGTTACGAATCTGTTTAGCTTAAGATTTCTGCATATATTTTTAAAGTATAAGCCCCCAAAGGAAACTCCATATAAAAAACCTTTTATCCACCTTTTACCTAAAAGATTATCTTGAATTAGGATATAAATTAACGCTAGTATACCAAAAGCCAGTAATTCCCAAACAATTACAGCAGGTATAAGTATACCATTTTCAACAAAGAAACTTGGTTCAAAATAAGATGTATTCGATGAATTAAGCGGTGATAGTAGTCCATGTAAAGCCATATTGAAAAAACTACTTACAATAATAATTAATATAAACTTCCACCAGTCTTTTTTAAAAGCTTTCATAAGTTATTTCCCCCCTGCTGAATTATCTTTTAAAATATAATATTATCACCTTCTACACCTGTATCAGTTATCTCATTTAAATATATATTTTTATTTTCTTTATTAGTATAAATTTTTTTATTAGTCAGTACAAATCCTAATTTACCACTGCCCAATACCGTTGCATCATATAAAAAAAGCACTTCTTCATCTCTTTTCTCACTCTTCTATTCTTCAAATGTAAATGTAAAGAGGCTGGCACCTTAATTCCCTTCAAATGTAAAGAGGCAGGCACCTAACATAAAGAGGCAGGCACCTAACATATACTTTAGTATTTCAAATCTATATTTTTTATATCAGTTATTAGCATATGACCTGGAGAATGAGTAATAACTATTTTAGGTTTAACATTCATAACTACTGCTTGTGGTGTAACACCGCAAGGCCAAAACACAGGTACTTCGTTATTTTTTATAGTAACTGAATCTCCAAAATCAGGTTTATTTATGTCTACTATTCCAATAATTGATGGATCTCCTATATGAACTGGTGCTCCATGTACCTTAGGCATTTCTCCACTTACTAAAACTGATTTTATTATTTTGTCATAGGAAATCGGCCTCATGCTTACAACCATTTTCCCGTTAAATATTCCCGCTGGTGTACAGTCAATATTGGTAACAAACATAGGCACATTGCAATTTTCTTCAATGTGCCTTATAGGAATGTCTGCTTCAATAAGCTCTGATTCAAAAGAAAAACTACATCCAATTAAGAAACTTACAAAATCCTCTCTCCATAGATTTTCTATATCTGTATATTCACCAGTTAAAACTCCATCTTCATAAACTCTATACTTAGGGATATCCTTAGTTATATCAATGTCTTTCCCTAAATATTTAAGTTTTTTATCTCCAACATCACTGACTTCTAATACTGGGCAAGACTTAGGATTTCTTTGAGTAAATAGTAAAAAGTCATATGCTAATTCCTTAGGTAAGATGACCAAATTAGCTTGCGCATAGCCTGCGCACATTCCTGCTGTTGGAGTTGTAATCTTCTCTTCACGTATTAATTTACGAACATCATAGGGTTTCATTCTTGAATAGTCCATACTCCCGTCCCCCTTTAAATGATCTTTTTCAGTGATTCACTTTTATTATTTTTAAGCGATCGGTCTTCATAAAAACCAAGTTCAATTACTTTTTCAAACCAAGTAGTGCATGTTTTTTCTAATTTCATAGCAGATGATATACATTCTCTCATCAAATTAACTATTGACATATTCATCGATAACCCACATCCATCTATGGCCGGAATCAACTCCCCATACATATCTATCATACCGCTTCTAGATGCTGTAACTATGGCTTCTTCTTCCATTTCTTTTGTATGCATTATATTCAAATCTTTTTTTAAATAAGATAATGCTCCAATAAGTCCATAACAGCCCCAATCTGAAACAGTTGCAGTTATAATATTGTCAGCTTTCACATTGGATACTATCCCTCCATTACATCCGCAGCTACAGCTTCCTTTAGCTGCATATGGAACATATTCTTCTAAATGTTCTTTTATAGTTCCCATTCCGATTTCATTTCCAAGATCACCTATTGCTATATTTAAAACACCCTTTTTCTTTAATTTAGTAAATATAATATCCTGCTTTGCCTCTAATTCACTTACGTCTAGTCCAATAGCATTATGATAAACACCAAGAGAATTAGCTCCTGGACATTCTATACTTATAACTGCACTTGGCAATCCTTTTGCTATAAGCTCATCAGCTTGTTTTTCAGCTTGTTTTATGTCCTTTGTAAATGTTATACCTGCTAATGATAAAGGATATTGTTTTAAATCTTCAATATTATTTTGAAAATCAAGTCCAATTGTATAGGATAAATTCTTTACTGCTTCAATATTATCTTGAGGACATATAATCACAGGTTTCACATTAAATCCTTTTACTAAGGCTCTTCCTAAAAGCATTGTACTTACAATTCCGTCCATTTCTGCTTTCTTAAATGGAAATAAAACAAAGCCTGTCATTATATAAACTAAATCATCTTCTTTTAATGTGTTTAGTAGTTTCTTAGCACTATTCATTGTTAAAGGTTCTTTAGTATACTCTCTTGCTGCACTATATAAAATTCTACATACTCCATATCCTCTTGGATCTAAATTCATTAAACTATCTAGATTTTCTCCTATATTTAATATTGTTAACTCTTCTTGAGTCATATGTTACCTCCCAAATCTTATTTGTTTCTTCTAAAAACTCATTAAGTAATGCATCCTGCAATTTTTTAACAATCTCTGGTGCTCGTCCCCCTACAGGCTTTCTATCTATTTCACATGCAGCCATGCAAAATTGACCTGAACTTGTAACTATAACTTCATCTGCATCCATTAATTCTTTTAAATTAAAGGGTGTTTCATTTACAGGAATATTAAATTTCTTACACATTCTTATAAGGTGTGCTCTTGCTATACCTGGTAAAATTAAATTATCCGCTGGTGCTGTTTTTAAAATACCATCTTTTATAATAGATATATTGCTATGAGCACATTCAGTTACCCTATCCCCTCTATGAAATACTGCTTCGTGACATCCCATTTCTTCAGTCTTTTGTGCTGCCATTACACTTGGTAATAAATTTAAAGTTTTTATATTGCAATGTAGAAATCTAGTATCCTCTAAAGTAATCAGTTTTAATCTTTGTGACATGTCCTTTATATTTGCTGGCTTTAATACAATCCAAACATTTGCTTTTACCTCATCTGATGGGAAAGCATGATTACGCATACTTGTTCCTCTTGTAACTTGCCAATATACAAATTGTTCGCCGCAATCAACTTTTTGAACCATTTCATTAAGTAGGTCTTTTAGTTCATCCTTTGTATATGGAATTTTAATTTTTAATAAACCAGCACTGTTAAAAAAACGATCAATATGTTCATCTAATGCAAATATAATATGATTTCTACTATAAGTAGCATCATAAACTCCATCACCAAAATAACATACACGATCATTCATCGGTATTTTCATATTCTCAATTAAATCATACTCTCCATTGTAATATCCTAAGTTCTCCATTTATTTTCCCTCCTATAAAAAAAACCTCGTACTTTTAGACATAGAAACTTTGACTTCTTTGTCTAAATATACAAGGTCTTTTACAACTTTTATAATATAGATACATATTATATTACCAATTAAATTTTTTCAATATTTTACAAAATTTGTGCATAATTTACTATCAATTATACTTTTAACAAAAATATTTACTGTATTCTGCCATATATTATGAAAAATTTGCAGTTTTATAAATTAATATTATCTTATCTATAAGTTACACTACACCAGGTATTCCTGGCATTACATTTTCACATCTTTTAAAATACAATAAGTTTTTGTTCTAGACACACCATCTAAACTTTTTATCTCACGATGAATTTTCTCTAAGTCTTCGGATGATTTACAAAGTATCTTAAGAATAAAATCAAAATCTCCTGTTACATAATAACAAAAAGCTATATTCTTATTTTCTTTAACTGCATCAGTAAATGATTCATAAAACCTTGGATGATCAAGACTAACTTCCATTAAAGCACTTATATCATTTCCCAATTTACTCTCATCTAATACTATTGTATAGTTTTTTATTATACCATTTATCTCCATTTTACGAATACGTTCAAGAACTGCTGAAACTGATAAATGAATTTCCTTACTTATTGCTGATGCTTTAATCCTAGCATTAGATTTTAAACACTCTAATATTTTATAATCCATATAATCCATAATACATCACTCCAAATACTATCTTACTTTAGCCTTGTGCATAATTCCAATGCCTTGATATTATTAATGCGATAGGGCTAATTTTTTTAATCACTGAATTTATATGATAATTATATCACAGGAAATTTATAACATTAAAATAGTTTATAATGCTATCATATAAACTATTAACAAAATATAACAAATAAACAAATCCTCTACAATACTACATTAGTATTGTAGAGGATTTGTATGGTGAAAGCGAACTGTACCGTTCTGTTACTCCCTGTAATATTATAGGATAATCGAAAATTTTCTCATCATCATTTCTTTAACTAGTGAAAAAGCCTTTCTCATTATATATTTATATTTTTTTGCAGTTCATTATCCATCCATCTATTTAACTTCTCCTCAGAAGCTGCTTCTATAATAGAGTTTATTGCTTGAATCAGACATTCCTTAAATTTAATAACATTTTCTTCAGTATCGTCTTCCAGACTCTTAACTCCCGGGAAATTTAGAGCTCTATAGATTACGATTCCACTACCTTCTCTTCCTTGCTCCACTCCATCAACTTTATTAAGATATTCTCTTAAAGAATTAGCTAATTTAACTCTAGTTTCTTTTAATTGAGAACCTCCACCTGCTATTTCTAGTTTTAAAATTCCTCTTTCATTACTAGGTCTTTCCATCCAAAACTGAAGATATATTTTAGATAACTCTTCATTTAAGGACTTTAATTTGATTGAAAAGTTCATATTCTTAGCTGCTAAACAACCACTAGTTGAATTAAACTTCCATTGTTCTTTTGATATTTTTTCTCCTATACTATGTTTAACAAACTTAATAAATTCAGAAGTACCCTTAGAAGCTTTGTTTGGCATAAATACTTCTAATCTCTCTAGACCTTTTTGATGAATTCTGATACTATTTTTTACTTCTACATCTAAATCATTATATTTAGCCTCTGATAACATACTAATCTCATCTCTATTGCTATCCTTAATATTTTCTATTAATCTTTCAATTTTTTCGTCCATCATATATTCTTGTTTTCTTAAACAACTCCTAAACTCAGAAATTAAAAACTCAGCTTGAGACGTTTTTTCGAAGTTATTTAAATGAATGAGCCATTTATTAAACTCATCGTAATCCATTATTACAAACGGATCTGCTGGCTCACTTTCATCGTTATTATCAGGCACAAGATAAATATGTATAGGGTCATATTTACCTAAATATTTAGGTTGCTTTTTAGCCCAACTTGAGTATTCTTTAGTTTGCTGATTTGTTTCTTTTGCTTCTACTTTGTATTCAATTATAAGAATTGGTACTCTATCTTCATCATTCTGTGTAATACTACCAAGTATGTCCATTCTACGTTTATTATTTAGAGCAAATTCAGTTTGAACCTGAACCATATTAAAATCTATTTTATCTAAAGCAATAATGTCTATAAACTCATGATTACTTGATATATACTGATTCTTAACTGCTTCCATAGTTAAACCACATGCTTGAAGTAAAAAACTCTTAAGAGGCTTGAAGTTCATTCCATGCGAAGCACTTGGATTAAGCAACCACGCTACAAAAGCAGAATGTGTAACTTCACGCTTTTGCACATTTAATATATGAAAAATACTCTCTTGATTTAATCTATCTTCTAATAGTTGAAAATTTTTATCTGCAAGTATTTTATTTAAACTTTGCCTAATTGTCATATTTGCACCCCCATGATAATGTATTACGCGCTACATATATTGTATTATCGATTTTCTAAATGTGATTGTGCCTGATCTATCTGTCCAAAGGCTGGCCTCCACCCATCTTTACGTTGAGAATCAAATCCTTTTCAACTTAAAATTATCTTCATTACAGAATCCCTTAATCGTAGTACAATCTTAGTGTTACTCTATGTATTTACCGACCTTTACTTCAAAACCCATACTTCGATTTCAATATTAAACAGTATGAAAAAGCACTGGGAAACCCAATACCTTTTAGCTTGTCCATTTTTATTCTATTGTTTTTTATTGAAAAATAACAGCACATTTAATTAATGTTTACATTGCTCTACAAGCCATTCTTTAAGTTCATTTGACTCTTTTTTACTAATTATTTCTTCAATATTATAAACTTTAAGAATACCAAACCTTGAAAAATAAATTCCTACTTTTTTTATTTTAGCACCCTCGATTTTGGTATTAAAAAAACCGTCAATTTTCATATTCACACCACCTATTAAGGATAAGATATAATATCCAATAAGTTGATTAATATACTCCTTTTTTACAACTAAAGTCAAAACAAAAAAGCTTCACAGCATTGCTGTGAAGCTTTTTACCTGGCAACCTCCTACTCTCCCACACAGTCTCCCGTGCAGTACCATCGGCCTCTTAGAGCTTAACCATCGTGTTCGGTATGGGAACGGGTGTATCCTCTAAAAGCATCATCACCAGATATTAAATTTCTTATTAACTTCGCATTACTTTGTCAGCTTCCTCGCTGCAGTGCTCACTTGCCTACCCAGCAAGCTCCACGCTTCGCTCGTTGCTTTCGCGTACTGCTCGTTCCTAAAAAATTTAGGGTTGTTGATGAAATTTTGTTCCATCAAAATTGCACATAAGTTTTAGCCTTTTTTATTGGTCAAGCCCTCGACCTATTAGTATCAGTCAGCTCAACATGTTACCATGCTTACACCTCTGACCTATCAACCTT
>NZ_BOPZ01000046.1 GCF_018332455.1 Clostridium polyendosporum | reverse complement strand
GTATTCGCTTAATAATTCTCTAACTTCCATTTCAACTAATTCTAATAATTCTTCATCATCAACCATATCTGCTTTGTTTAAGAATACTACGATATAGTCAACACCAACTCTTGATGCAAGAAGTATATGTTCTCTTGTTTGTGGCATTGGACCATCTGCTGCTGAACAAACTAGGATTGCTCCATCCATTTGAGCAGCTCCAGTGATCATGTTCTTAACATAGTCAGCATGTCCTGGACAGTCAACGTGAGCGTAGTGTCTGTTGTCTGTTTGGTACTCAACGTGTGCAGTGTTGATTGTGATTCCTCTTTCCTTTTCTTCTGGTGCCTTATCTATTTCGTCATACTTGAATGCTTCTGCATACCCTTTGTTTGCTAATACTGATGTAATAGCTGCTGTTAATGTTGTCTTACCGTGGTCTACGTGACCTATTGTTCCGATATTAACGTGTGGTTTATTTCTTTCAAATTTAGCCTTTGCCATTGTTATTTCCTCCTTATAATTAAAAATATATAAAGAAATTATATTATAATTAAGATTTCTTTCCTACAATTTGTTCTTGGATGCTCTTTGGCATTTCTTCATAATGATCGAATACCATTGAGTAAACTCCTCTACCTTGAGTTCTTGATCTTAATGTAGTTGCATAACCAAACATCTCTGATAGTGGAACAAATGCTCTTATAACTTGAGCACCATGTTTTGCTTCCATACCTTCGATTCTACCTCTTCTTGAGTTAAGGTCACCCATTACGTCTCCCATGTATTCTTCTGGAACAGTAACTTCAACCTTCATTGCTGGCTCAAGTAATACTGGATCTGCTTTTGCCATCGCATTCTTGAATGCCATTGAACCAGCGATCTTGAACGCCATTTCTGATGAGTCTACATCATGGTATGATCCATCGAAAAGTCTAACCTTGAAGTTTAGAACTGGATATCCAGCTATAACCCCACTGTCTGAAGCTTCTCTTATACCATTATCTACAGCAGGAATATATTCTCTTGGAATAGATCCTCCAACTATAGCATTTTCAAATGTATATTCACCTTCATGTGGTATCATTTCAATCCAGCAGTGACCAAATTGTCCTCTACCACCTGATTGTCTTACAAACTTACCTTCAGCCTTAACAGCTTTTCTAATAGTTTCTTTGTAAGCAACTTGAGGAGCACCTACGTTACACTCAACCTTAAATTCTCTTTGAAGTCTATCAACGATAATTTCAAGGTGAAGTTCTCCCATACCCGCTATAATTGTTTGACCAGTTTCTTGATCAGTCCAAGTTCTGAAAGTTGGATCTTCTTCAGCAAGTTTTGCTAAAGCGATACCCATCTTTTCTTGGCCAGCCTTTGTCTTTGGCTCTATAGCTACATTTATAACTGGTTCTGGGAAATCCATGCTTTCTAAGATTACCGGATCTGCATCAGTACATATAGTATCTCCAGTTGTTGTATCCTTTAATCCAACTACAGCGCCAAGGTCACCAGCTCTAAGTTCTGAAACTTCTTGTCTGCTGTTAGCATGCATCTTAACAAGTCTACCTATTCTTTCCTTTTTACCCTTTGTTGAGTTAAGAACGTATGTACCACTTTCCATAACTCCTGAGTATACTCTTGTGAAAGCAAGTCTTCCAACGAATGGATCAGTAGCAATCTTAAATGCTAATGCTGCCATCGGAGCATCATCACTTGCTGGTCTTTCTAACTCTTCTCCTGTTTCTGGATGAGTTCCTTTAATTGCTGGAATGTCAAGTGGTGATGGTAAGTATTCAACTACTGAATCTATCATTTCTTGAACACCCTTATTCTTGTATGATGAACCACATATTACAGGAATCATTAGATTATTAATTGTAGCTTTTCTGATTGCAACTTTAAGTTCTTCTTCAGTGATTTCTTCACCTTCAAGATACTTCATCATAAGTTCTTCATCAGTTTCAGCTATTGCTTCAACCATAGCTGATCTATATTCTTCCGCTTGGTCCTTTAATTCAGCTGGGATTTCTCTTTCAACTATTTCAGTTCCTAGGTCATTCTTGTGTAGTATAGCAATGTTTCTTACTAAGTCTACCATACCTTGGAATTGATCCTCTTGACCTATTGGAATTTGTATAGCAACTGCGTTAGCTTTTAATCTTTCTCTCATTGAGTTTACGCAAGCATAGAAATCTGCTCCAGTAGCATCCATCTTGTTAACGTACACTATTCTTGGAACACCATATTTATCCGCTTGTCTCCAAACTGTTTCAGTTTGTGGCTCAACACCGCTTTTAGCGTCTAAAACAGTTACAGCACCATCTAAACATCTTAATGATCTTTCAACTTCAACTGTAAAGTCTACGTGTCCTGGTGTATCTATTATATTTATCGCATGACCTTTCCATTGACAGAAAGTTGCAGCAGAAGTAATTGTTATACCTCTTTCTTGCTCTTGTACCATCCAGTCCATTGTAGCTTGACCTTCATGTACTTCACCTATCTTGTGAGTCTTACCAGTGTAGAATAATATACGCTCAGTTGTTGTAGTTTTACCTGCATCAATGTGAGCCATTATTCCAATATTACGAAACATTTCTAACGGAAACTCTCTCTTTGCCACTTTTTTTCCTCCTCTCGGATAGTATTTTTTAATTTGACAAAACTGTTTTGGCATAAGCCAAAACAGTTTTGGTATTAGTATCTGTAATGAGCGAATGCTTTATTAGCTTCAGCCATTCTATGAGTATCTTCTCTCTTCTTAACAGCGGCTCCAGTATTGTTAGCTGCATCCATAAGTTCTGCTGCTAATCTTTCTCTAGCGTACTTTTCACCTCTGTTATTAACAGCTGCAAGTATCCATCTGATACCTAGAGTCTGTCTTCTTTCTGGTCTAACTTCGATTGGAACTTGATAGTTAGCTCCACCTATTCTTCTAGCCTTTACTTCTAGTAATGGCATAACATTGTTCATAGCTGCTTCAAAAACTTCAAGTGCTTCCTTGCCAGTCTTTTGTGCTATGATTTCAAAAGCATCGTAGCATACTTTTTGTGCTACTCCCTTTTTACCATCTTCCATTATGTTGTTTATAAACTTAGTTACAACCTTTGAATTGTAAACTGGATCTGGTAATACATCTCTTTTTGCAATATGTCCTTTTCTTGGCACTTTTCTTCCCTCCTTAACATGATAATTTAAGTCATCGGTACTCGGCATTAATCTTGCCGCAAAGCGCTTTGACTTCTGCAATATCTATAAACTTATATGTATAAATCTATGTAACCGCTGAAGACATAGCACTAATTAAGTAGCTGCAAAAACTATTTTTGCTTTGGTTTCTTAGCACCGTACTTTGATCTTGACTGCATTCTGTTTGCTACTCCAGCTGAGTCTAAAGCTCCTCTTACAATGTGGTATCTAACACCTGGAAGGTCTTTTACTCTTCCTCCTCTTATAAGAACAACACTATGCTCTTGTAAGTTGTGGCCTACCCCTGGGATGTAAGCTGACACTTCGTATCCATTTGTAAGTCTAACTCTGGCAATCTTTCTTAACGCTGAGTTAGGCTTCTTTGGAGTAGTAGTTTTAACTACTGTACAAACCCCTCTTTTTTGCGGACACTCTTTAAGTGCTGGTGCAGTTGATTTTGTTACTATTGTCTTTCTGCCTTTTCTTACTAATTGGCTAATTGTTGGCATTACTTTCACCTCCTAAAAATTTTTGAAGCAATCTATAACATAAATAAGATGTTAGCAAAATTATTAAATCACAAGTGTAGCAGCTGAACCAACCTCTATTCCACACATACGACCTAATTCCTTCATTGTATTTACATACTTTACTTCAACATCATGTTCTCTAGCCAACTCCACTAATGGATTAACTAACTTTTCATCAGCATCTTTAGCTATATATAATATAATGCCTTTACCATTCTTAATGGTCTTTTTACACTGCTTTATACCTATAACTTTTTTTCCCAAAAGTCTGTCTACCATGAAATACCTCCCTAATAAACAGTAACACCGAGGCAAAGGACTGCTTTGCCTCCATGCTATCATGTTAGACAAGTTAATCACTTAGTACTATGCTAAATCACACAAAATGTATTTTATCATCTTACATATTTACTGTCAATAAAATTAATTTTCTATTCCACAAGAGCATTGGCACTCTCTTTTTGTGCTAAATTGCTCTCTGTATTTAATTTTACTGATCTGTATCTTAACATTCCAGTACCTGCTGGAATTAACTTACCAATAATTACATTTTCTTTTAATCCAAGAAGTGGATCAACTTTACCTTTAATTGCCGCATCTGTTAAAACTCTTGTTGTTTCTTGGAATGATGCAGCTGATAAGAAACTATCTGTTGCTAAAGCTGCTTTTGTTATACCAAGAAGAACTTGTTCTCCCTTAGCAATTTCTCCACCAAAAGCTTCAACTCTGGCATTCTCTTCCTGGAAGTCAAATATATCTATCATAGTTCCTGGTAATAAATCAGTATCCCCAGATTCAGTTATCTTAACCTTTCTAGTCATTTGTCTTACAACAACTTCTAAGTGCTTATCATTAATATCAACACCCTGAAGTCTATAAACCTTTTGAACTTCAGATAATAAGTATTCTCTTGCGCCATCCACGCCCTTAATACCCATAATATCATGTGGGTTTACTGAACCTTCAGTAATTTCATCTCCTGCTTCAACAAAATCACCTTCACTAACCCTAAGTCTTGAACCGAAAGGTATATCATAACTGTATTCTTCACCAGTTCCAGCTGTTACTACAACAGTTCTCTTCTTTTTAGTTTCTTCTATTCTAACAGTACCAGAAACTTCACTGACAATAGCTAATCCTTTTGGTTTTCTAGCTTCAAATAGCTCCTCAACTCTTGGAAGACCTTGAGTGATATCTGCACCGGCAACTCCACCTGTATGGAATGTTCTCATTGTAAGCTGTGTTCCTGGCTCACCTATACTTTGAGCTGCTACAATACCAACAGCCTCACCAATATTGATTTTTTGAGCTGTTGCCATGTTCATACCATAACACTTAGCACATACACCTATTTTGGATTTACATGTGAATACTGATCTAATTTTAACTTTCTTCACGCCAGCTGCTATAACCTTATCTGCCATATCATCTTCTATATATGTTTGGGCAGGTATGATAACTTCGCCTGTTTCTGGATTATTAATATCTTCTGCACAGTATCTTCCAATAATTCTTTCCTTCAATGGTTCAATAGTTTCACTACCATCTTTTATTTCTAATACATTAATACCCTCAACTGTTCCACAATCCTCTTGCCTTACGATAACATCCTGGCTAACGTCAACAAGTCTTCTTGTTAGGTACCCTGAGTCTGCTGTCTTTAGTGCTGTATCGGCATTACCCTTTCTAGCACCATGTGTAGAAATAAAGTACTCAAGAACGTCTAGACCTTCTCTAAAGGACGCTCTGATTGGTAACTCTATAATCTTACCTGATGGATTTGCCATAAGACCTCTCATACCAGCAAGCTGCTTAATCTGAGACTTAGAACCTCTCGCTCCTGAGTCAGCCATCATGAATATTGGGTTAAATCTATCAAGACTCTCCATTAAGGCATCTGCTACTTCTTCTGTAGTCTTAGTCCACTTATCGATAACTCTTTCATATCTTTCATCTTCTGATATGAATCCTCTTCTATACATCTTTTCAATTTTATCAATTGTTTCATCAGTTTCTTTTAGAAGTTCGTATTTCTTTTGTGGAACTATCATATCTGAAGCGGCAACTGTAATGGCACCAATTGTTGAATAATGATAGCCTAATGCCTTAATTCTATCAAGCATTATAGAAGTCTTTGTTGGTCCATGCTTCATATAGCATTTGTCTATAATTTGTCCTAGAGTTTTCTTAGTAATTAAAAAGTCTACTTCTAGGTTCAATTTTTCTTCTTCGTTACTTCTGTTAATGAAGCCTAAATCCTGAGGAATTGATTCATTGAATATTACTTTACCAATAGTAGTAGTAACAAGTTTTGATTTACGCTCTCCATTAACTTCTTTTGTGATTCTAACAGTTATTTTTGCATGTATATCAATTGCTTTTACCTGATAAGCCATTAACGCTTCTTCAATTGATGAAAAAACTTTTCCCTCACCTTTGGCTCCATCTCTTTCCATTGTTAGATAGTATGAACCAAGTACCATATCCTGTGTAGGAACACACACTGGCTTACCATCTGATGGTTTTAATATATTTCCAGCCGCTAGCATTAAGAATCTAGCTTCTGCTTGTGCTTCAACAGAAAGCGGAACGTGAACTGCCATTTGGTCTCCATCAAAATCAGCATTGTAAGCTGTACATACAAGTGGATGAAGTTTAATAGCTCTACCTTCTACAAGCACAGGTTGGAATGCTTGAATACCAAGTCTATGTAGAGTAGGAGCACGGTTTAGAAGTACTGGATGGTCTGCAATTACCTGTTCTAAAACATCCCATACCTGTGGCATTACTCTTTCAACCATTCTCTTAGCACTCTTTATATTGTGAGCTACACCATCTTCAACAAGCTTCTTCATTACAAATGGCTTGAATAATTCAAGTGCCATTTCTTTTGGAAGACCACATTGATACATTTTAAGTTCTGGTCCTACAACAATAACTGATCTTCCTGAGTAGTCAACTCTTTTACCAAGTAAGTTTTGTCTAAATCTACCTTGCTTACCTTTTAACATATCTGATAATGACTTAAGAGGTCTATTTCCTGGACCTGTTACTGGTCTTCCTCTTCTACCATTATCTATTAGAGCATCTACTGCTTCCTGAAGCATTCTCTTTTCATTTCTAACAATAATGTCTGGTGCTCCAAGATCCAATAATTTCTTAAGTCTGTTGTTTCTATTTATAACTCTTCTATATAAATCATTTAAATCTGAAGTTGCAAATCTTCCACCATCTAACTGAACCATAGGTCTTAAATCTGGTGGTATAACTGGAATAACATCTATAATCATCCACTCTGGTTTATTTCCAGATTTTCTGAAGGATTCAACAACCTCTAATCTTCTTATAATTCTAACCTTCTTTTGACCTGTACTTTGCTTTAAATCTTCCTTAAGCTCTATTGAACCTCTTTCAAGATCTATTTCTGCTAGAAGATCTTTTATTGCTTCTGCACCCATTGCTGCTACAAAGCTTTCTTCACCGTACTTATCTGCAGCTTCTCTATATTCTTTTTCATTTAGCAATTGCTTCTTTAATAATGGTGTCTCCTTTGGATCAATAACAACATATGAAGCAAAATATAGTACCTTTTCTAAAGCTCTTGGTGACATATCAAGAATTAAACCCATTCTTGATGGAATTCCCTTGAAGTACCAAATATGAGATACAGGGGCAGCAAGTTCAATATGCCCCATTCTCTCTCTTCTAACCTTAGCTTTAGTTACTTCAACTCCACATCTATCACAAACTATGCCCTTATATCTAACTCTTTTATACTTACCACAGTGACATTCCCAATCCTTCATTGGTCCAAAAATTCTTTCACAGAAAAGACCATCTCTTTCTGGCTTTAATGTTCTGTAGTTAATTGTTTCAGGTTTTTTAATTTCACCTCTAGACCATTCTCTTATCTGTCCCGGAGATGCTAATCCTATCTGTAACGCATCAAAATTGTTCAATTCAAACAAGGGTATATCCTCCCTTCACTTTTAGTGTTCATCATTAAAATCATCAAGTTCTAATTCAGTATTAAATTCATCAAAATCTAAGCTGTCATAATCTATCTCTTCTTCTACTTCTTCACTTGCAACATAGCTGTCATCTACATCAGCTACTGGTGGAACATAATCTTCTGTTCCTTCAATATTAACTTCTAATTCGTCCATATCCTCATCTACAAGATCCTTAAGTCTAACTTCTTCATTTTCATCATTAAGTACCTTAACATCTAAGCATAAAGCCTGCAATTCCTTTATTAGAACCTTGAATGATTCTGGAACACCTGGCTCAGGTATATTTTCACCCTTAACTATTGCCTCATAAGTTTTAACTCTACCAACAACATCATCTGACTTAACAGTTAAGATTTCTTGAAGTGTATGCGCAGCACCATATGCTTCTAGTGCCCAAACTTCCATCTCACCGAATCTTTGACCACCAAATTGAGCCTTACCTCCAAGTGGTTGTTGAGTAACTAGTGAGTATGGACCTGTTGATCTTGCGTGAATCTTATCATCAACTAAGTGAGCAAGCTTTAAGATATACATTATACCAACAGTTACTTCATTATCAAACTCGTCACCAGTTCTACCATCTCTAAGCTTTGTTTTACCATTAGCATTATATCCTGCCTCAACAAGACAATCTTCTATATCCTTTTCTGTAGCACCATCAAATACTGGTGTTGCAACATGCCATCCTAATTTTGAAGCTGCCCAACCTAAGTGCACTTCTAAAACCTGACCGATGTTCATACGTGATGGAACCCCTAAAGGATTTAAACATATTTGAAGCGGTCTTCCGTCTGGTAAGAATGGCATATCTTCTTCTGGTAATACTCTTGAGATAACCCCTTTATTACCATGTCTTCCTGCCATCTTATCTCCAACAGATATCTTTCTCTTTTGAGCTATATAACATCTTACTAATTCATTTACTCCTGGTGGAAGTTCATCACCATTTTCTCTAGTAAATACCTTAACATCAACAATGATACCCGCTTCCCCGTGTGGCACTCTTAATGAAGTATCTCTAACTTCTCTAGCTTTTTCACCAAAAATAGCTCTAAGAAGTCTTTCTTCTGCGGTTAACTCAGTTTCACCCTTTGGAGTAACCTTACCTACTAGGATATCTCCTGATCTAACCTCAGCACCTATTCTTATGATACCTCTTTCATCTATATCTTTTAGAGCATCCTCACTTACATTTGGTATGTCTCTAGTAATCTCTTCTGGTCCTAACTTAGTATCTCTAGCTTCACACTCATATTCTTCAATGTGTATTGAAGTAAATACGTCTTCTCTTACTAACTCTTCAGAGATAAGCATAGCATCTTCATAGTTATAACCTTCCCAAGTAATGAATCCTATTCTTATGTTCTTACCTAATGCTATTTCTCCTAAGTCTGTGGATGGTCCATCAGAAAGCACTTGATTTTTTGCTACCTTTTCACCTTTTGAAACGATAGGTCTTTGATTTATACAAGTACCTTGGTTACTTCTCTTGAACTTAAGTAGTCTATAAGTATCTACACCTCCGTCAGAATCTCTCTTAACTCTAACTTCGTTAGCACCAACATAAACAACCTCTCCAGCATTCTTAGCCTTTGGAAGAACTCCTGAATCTACTGCTGCCTTAAATTCAATACCTGTACCTACTATTGGAGCTTGTGGCTTTAATAGTGGAACTGCTTGACGCTGCATGTTTGAACCCATCAGTGCTCTTGATGCATCATCATTCTCAAGGAATGGTATCATAGCAGTTGCAACAGATACTATCTGTCTTGGAGATATGTCAACTAAATCAACTTCCTCTCTAGCAACAACTAATACTTCTTCCTTAGCTCTAACAGTTACTCTCTTGTCTATAAATCTACCTTCGTCATCAAGAGGCTCTTCTGCTTGAGCAACTAGATATTGATCCTCTTCATCAGCGGTCACATATTTTATGCTACTAGTTACTATTCCTGCTTCTTTATCAACAACTCTATATGGCGTTTCAATAAATCCATATTCATTTACTCTTGCATAAGTTGCAAGTGAGTTGATAAGACCAATGTTTGGTCCTTCTGGCGTTTCTATAGGACACATTCTTCCATAGTGTGAATGGTGAACGTCTCTTACCTCAAAACCAGCTCTTTCTCTTGAAAGACCTCCTGGTCCAAGTGCTGAAAGTCTTCTCTTATGAGTTAATTCTGATAGCGGATTTGTTTGATCCATGAACTGTGAAAGCTGTGAGCTACCGAAGAACTCCTTAATAGCAGCTGCTACAGGTCTTATATTAATAAGTCCACCTGGAGTCAATCCTTCTTGGTCTTGAATAGTCATTCTTTCCTTGACTACTCTTTCCATTCTTGACAAACCAATTCTGAATTGATTTTGTAAAAGTTCACCAACAGATCTAAGTCTTCTATTTCCTAAGTGATCTATATCGTCAACATAACCAATTCCATGAGCTAATCCTAACTCATAGCTTATAGTTGCAAATATATCATCCCTGATAATATGCTTAGGTATTAATCTGCTAATATTCTTCTTTATGGCGTCCTTTATAGATTTTTCATCAGAATAATTATCAAGTATTTCCATTAACGTTGGGTAATGTACTAATTCCCTTATATTTAAGTCGTCTATATTAAAATTAATATGCTTATGTATATTTACAAACTTATTACCTATAACTCTTACGACTTTATCATCAACTATTATATCTACTGAATTAATTCCTGAATCTTGAATTTCTTCAGCCTTAGGTCTCGAAATTTTCTCTCCTTTGGCAACTAATATTTCTCCAGTTTCAGGATTTATTATGTCAGTTGCTGCTATTTGATTAGCTATTCTTAGATTAAGAGCAAGCTTTTTATTAAACTTGTATCTACCTACTCTTGATAGATCATATCTCTTAGCATCGAAGAATAATGAATCTATAAGTGCAACTGCACTATCTACAGTTGGTGGTTCACCTGGTCTTAATCTCTTATAGATTTCTAACAAAGCTTCTTCCTTTGTCTTAGTATTATCCTTCTCTATACTGGCTTTGAATCTTTCATCTTCTCCAAAAAAATCAACAAGCTCTTGGTCACTTCCAAAGCCCATTGCTCTAGCTAATATTGTGATAGGAAGCTTTCTTGTCTTATCTATTCTAACGTATATTATATCGTTAGAATCAGTTTCATATTCTAACCAAGCACCTCTGTTTGGTATTACTGTAGAAGCATATAGCTTCTTTCCGCTTTTATCAACTGTATAGCTGTAATATACCCCTGGTGATCTAACAAGCTGTGAAACTATAACTCTTTCTGCCCCATTAATAACAAAAGTACCTTGTTCTGTCATTAATGGGAAATCTCCCATAAACACTTCTTGTTCTTTAATTTCACCAGTTTCTTTGTTTTGAAGTCTTACTGCAACCTTTAAAGGAGCAGCATAAGTTGCGTCTCTTTCTTTACACTCTTCAACAGAATACTTGATATTATACATATCAAGCTTATAGCCAACAAATTCAAGCACAAGATTCCCAGTAAAGTTTCCTATTGGATTAATGTCATCAAACACTTCTTGAAGACCCTCGTCTAGGAACCATTGGTAGGAATCTAATTGTACTTCAATTAGATTCGGCATGTCTGCAACTTCTTTTACCTTTCCAAAGCTCATTCTAGTTCTTTTTCCATCTTGGACAGGATGTACCATCAACTTTCACCCCTTGTATAAACTAAAATAACCAATAAACACGAATTGTGTTATTGGACTAAATACACTGCATTTAATTATTTTGCCAAATTTTAATGTTTTAATTCATAACTTTTACATAGAATTTTATTATAAAAGTTATATTTCAATGCAATTAAATATGTTACCATAACAACTCAACACTGTCAATAACTATTATAAAAATACATTATAATGTAAATATAGAAATAATGCAAATATTTTTTATTCGTAGTAAAAGTTTTGTTTATAAATATTTCTAAATGAAAGACCTAGAGCTAAAACTCTAGGTCTTGAAGAATTACTTTTTATATATTGAAACTACCTTGCTTTCACCAGTCTTAACATTTTTTCCCACTTTAACATCAACGATTTCTTTTTCTGAAAGATTTGCAAATACTACTGGTGTAATTGTAGATTTAGCATTCTTCTTAATATAATCTATATCCGCCTTAACAAGAGCCTCTCCTCTTTTAACCTTCTGACCCTGACTTACTAAAACATCAAAACCTTCACCTTTTAGATTAACAGTATCAATACCTATGTGTATTAATAGTTCTCTGCCATTTGAAGCTTTCATAGTTAGAGCATGTTTTGTTGGGAATATAGATTCAACAATTCCATCTACAGGTGACACGACTAATCCATCTGTAGGTACTATTGCAAAACCGTCCCCCATCATCTTTGAAGCAAATACTTCATCAGGAACCTCAGTTAATTCTACAATTTTACCTGTCATTGGAACTACTATTTGGTCATTTTGAATTTCACCAGTAGGTACTTCTTTCGTCTCATTAGTTATTTTTTTTGTAACTATTTTACCAGACATTATTTCATTGATTTGTGATTTAATTATATCAGACTTTCCTCCAAAAATTGCTTGGATGTTTTCTCCTACCTGCATAACACCTGCAGCACCAAGATTCTTTAATTGTTGTGAATCTACATGTTTAACATCATTAACAGTTACTCTTAATCTTGTTATACAAGCATCTAAATGCTTTATATTTTCTTTTCCACCAAGAGCTTCTAGGATTTGTGCTGCTAATTCATCACCTTGAACATTTACATTAGCTGATTCTTCATCTTCTCTACCTGGAGTCTTTAGATCAAGTTTTCTTATCACAAATCTAAATCCAAAATAGTAAACTATTGAAAATACTAAACCTATCGGTATTACTAACCACCATGCAGTTCTATTTGGAATCACTCCAAATAGTATATAGTCTATTAAACCACCAGAGAATGTCATACCTATCTTAATATTTAATATTTGCATTGTCATGAATGATAAACCTGCAAATAAACAGTGAATACCAAATAACACTGGAGCAACAAATAAGAATGAGAATTCAATTGGTTCAGTAATACCTGTTAAGAATGAAGTTAATGCTGCTGAAGCCATTATACCACCAACAAGAACTTTCTTTTCTGGCTTAGCTTCGTGATATATTGCAAGTGCTGCAGCTGGAAGTCCAAACATCATGAATGGGAACTTACCAGTCATAAATGTACCTGCTGTAAATGGTACTCCATCCTTGTACTGTGCCATGAATATTTGTTGGTCACCCATTACAAGTTGACCAGCTTTAGTTGTATATTCTCCAAATTGATACCAGAATGGATTATAGAATATATGATGTAATCCAAATGGTATTAATGATCTTTCGATGATACCAAATATAAGCGCTGCTAAAGTCCTGTTTGTATCTATCATTCCTCTTGAGAATGCGAATAATCCACTTTGTATTACTGGCCATATAAATGTCATTAATATACCAATTACAACTGCTGATGCAGCAGTAACGATTGGAACGAATCTCTTACCAGCAAAGAAACCTAAGTATGATGGCAATTCAATCTTGTAATATTTCTTATATAGCGTTGCAGCTACAACACCTATTATAATACCACCAAAAACACCTGTTTGAAGTGTTGGAACTCCAAGTACACTTGCATACATAGGATTTCCTTTTAACATATCTGCAGTTATTCCTTCAAATGTTCCCATAGTTACATTCATTATTAAGAATCCAACTATAGCTGCAAGTCCTGCAACTCCTTCACCTTCTGCAAGTCCTACTGCAACCCCTACTGCAAATAGAAGTGCTAAGTTACCAAAAATTATATCACCTGACTTCTCCATTACAGAAGCAATTAATTGAAACCATTCTGTATTTAACATTGGAACTGATTTTAAAAATGCCGGATTTCTGAACATGTTACCAAATGCAAGTAAAATCCCTGCTGCTGGTAGTAGTGCAACTGGAAGCATTAAAGCTTTACCAACTCTTTGTAAAACACCAAAAACTTTTTTCATTTTATAGTCTCCCTTTCTTTTTTATTATTTTGCTCAAAATACTTATAAAATATAAAGACCTAAATTTATTGCTCAAAAAAATAAAGTAACACTCTATTTAAGCAATAAATTTAGGTCTTGCCTGCATTACCAGTAACAAACCTGTTATTTTTTTTTATCTCTAATTACTGTTATAACCCTTTGAATATGCATACTTAGATATACTAATTCATCATCTGATACATTATATTTATATTTACTATGAATATAGTTTCTAATTTTCTCTGCACACTCATAAGAACCTTTATATCTACTCTTTACTATATCTATGAAAATATCTTTATCACTAAGATGTTGACTGTTTGAAATTACCCTCTTTGCAAAAAACTTCAAATGAGTTAGCAACCTATCATAATTTAAATCATCATCAAGAAATTCTACTGAAAAATGATATCTTATAATATTTAAAACATCTCTTACAACATTAGTTAGAAGATATGATTCTTTAATGCTTTCGGTATAGCTTGCGTTAACTATATGTAAAGCAATAAATCCTGCTTCATCTATAGGCAACTCTACACTTAATTGTTCATTTATAAAATTCACTGCCCATCGAGCTATATCAAATTCTTCCTTATGAACTCTCTTTATTTCTACAAGTAAGTTATTTTTCAAAATTATATTACTGCTTAATCTTTTAAGAGCAAAGGCAATGTGATCAGCAAGAGCTATATATATATGCTTATCTAAAATTCTGTTTAAATTATTTTCTGCATATTTTATTATGTCATCTGTTATTTCAATAATCTCCATTGGAATTTCTTCTATAAGCTTAATAAACTGATTACTCTCATCCTGATTACCTGTAACAAAGATCTTTTCAATTTTGTCTTCATCAATTTCTTGTCCAATTTTCTTTTTAAATGCCAGCCCACTTCCCATAAGGATTTTCTCTTTTCTGGTACTAGGATCAACTGTAATAACAACATTGTTGTTTAAGATTTTCTCTATGATCATAGATTCCCTCACCCTCTGCAGTTTTCCAATTTACAGCTATAACAAAGCACCTAAACCAAAATAACCTTTTTTAAAAAGTTATATCAATCCAGGTATTGCCTGCATATCAGTAACAATCCTCTTAGTTATCTTCCTTACATTATTATGTTAACATTTACAGATATACTTGTCAACTCTTATTTACTTCATGTTACAAATTTCGTTCTATACTTTCTAAAAATGCAATCTTTATCTATATACATAATAAAAAGACATCGCATATGCGATGTCTTTTTATATAAAGTTCTATTAAATTACTTTACTTCTACAGTTGCTCCAACTTCAGCAAGCTTAGCTTTCATAGCTTCAGCATCTTCTTTTGAAACTGCTTCTTTAAGAGTCTTAGGAGCTCCGTCAACTATTTCCTTAGCTTCCTTTAATCCTAATCCAGTTATTTCTCTAACAGCCTTTATAACTTTAATCTTTTCTGAACCAGCGCTAGCTAATACTACGTCAAATTCAGTCTTTTCTTCAGCAGCAGCTGGTGCAGCAGCACCTGCAGCAGCAACTGGAGCAGCAGCGCTTACTCCGAATTCTTCTTCACAAGCCTTAACTAATTCGTTTAATTCTAAAACAGTCATACTCTTTATAGCTTCAATGATTTGTTCTTTATTCATGTTTCGCACCTCCGAAAATTTTCAATTAATTTGTTTAATTTATTAGTATTTAAGATTATTCAGCAGATTCTGCTTCGTTCTTTTCTTTTATAGCATTTAATAAGTAAGCAAGATTTGATAGTGGAGCCTTGAAGCTTCCAAGAAGTTTTGCAATAAGAACTTCTTTTGATGGTATTGATGCAAGTTGTTGAACCTTGTCTTGATCAAATACCTCTCCATCAACTATACCTGCTTTTAACTCAAGCTTCTTATGAGTTTTAGCAAAGTCAGCTAGAATTCTTGCTGGAGCTGTAGCATCTTCATATCCGAATGCTATTGAAACAGGTCCTTCAAGGAATGGAACTATTCCTTCATGTCCTAACTCTTTTGCTGCTAATGTAACCATTGTATTCTTATAAACTTTATACTCTATACCAGCTTCTCTTAGTTTCTTTCTTAACTCAGTATCTTCTTCAACTGTTAAACCTTGATAACTAGCAAGTATAACCGCTTGAGCTTTTTCTAGCTTTTCCTTAATTTCAGCAACTTTAGCTTCTTTAATTTGTCTATTTTTGTTCATTACTGTGTGTCCACCTCCTCACAGTTTACAACTGCTTTATTAATAAGAAAAGTCTTCCCGTAGACGCAGGAAGACCCATTACAAGCATTGTATCGGAATCCCTCGGTAGGTTGTTGTACGTTATGCTTACCTGCACCTACTGTCTACGGAAATAATATTCTCTTTTCACAACGTAGATTAGTATATCACACTGTACCTCGTGTGTCAATACTATTCTAACACTTTTGTTGGGTTAACTTTAGCACCAGGTCCCATTGTTGATGAAACTGATACTGATTTAACGTATTGTCCTTTAGCTGCTGCTGGTTTAGCCTTTATTAAAGCTTCCATTAATGCGTGGAAGTTTTCTGATAACTTCTCAACTCCAAATGAAACCTTTCCTATTGGACAGTGAACTATAGCAGTTTTGTCAACTCTATATTCAACCTTACCAGCCTTTATTTCAGCTATTGCCTTAGCTACATCAAATGTAACTGTACCTGATTTTGGGTTTGGCATTAATCCCTTAGGTCCTAATACTCTACCTAATCTACCAACAACACCCATCATATCTGGTGTAGCAACAACTACATCATAATCGAACCAGTTTTCATTTTGGATCTTTGCTACTAATTCATCAGCTCCAACAAAATCTGCTCCTGCAGCTTCAGCTTCTTTAGCCTTTTCTCCCTTTGCGAAAACTAAAACTTTAACAGTTTTACCTGTTCCATTTGGAAGAACTACCGCACCTCTAACTTGTTGGTCAGCGTGTCTTGGGTCTACTCCTAATCTAACATGTAGTTCTACTGTTTCATCGAACTTAGCCTTTGCAGTTTTAACAGCAAGCTCTAAAGCTTCTGCTGGTGTATATAATGCGCTTCTATCTATTAATTTTGCACTCTCGATATACTTTTTTCCCATTATTTTAAGCCTCCTTTGTGGTATTAACGGTTAGTACCTCCCACTGATTTAGTGAAAACTACTCTTCAACAACTACACCCATACTTCTAGCAGTTCCTGCTACCATGCTCATAGCTGCTTCTATTGATGCTGCATTTAAGTCAGGCATCTTTAATTCTGCTATTTTTCTAACTTGTTCCATTGTGATCTTACCAACTTTATTTCTGTTTGGTACTCCTGAACCACTTTCAATTCCAAGCTCCTTCTTTATAAGAACAGCAGCTGGAGGAGTTTTTAATATAAAGCTGAATGATCTATCTTGATAAACTGTAATTACAACTGGGATTATTAATCCAGCTTTATCTGCAGTTTTAGCATTGAATTCCTTACAGAATCCCATTATGTTTACACCATGTTGACCTAGTGCAGGACCAACTGGTGGCGCTGGTGTTGCCTTTCCTGCAGGAAGTTGAAGTTTAATCATTCCTGTTACTTTCTTAGCCATGCGTTATTCCTCCTATACTGTGGTAATTTCGGACTTATGCCCTCCCACTTAATTAAGACGTTAGTCTGATTTAATCTAATTTTTCGATTTGATGGAAATCAAGTTCAGCTAAAGTTTCTCTGCCGAACATATCAACTAAGGCTTTCACCTTATGCTTTTCAAGATTTATTTCCTGTATTGTACCAAGGAAATCCTTGATTGGACCTGAAATAATTCTAATAGTCTCTCCTACCTCCAAGTCAATATCCACAGGCATTTCCATAACTCCCATAGATTCTACCTCTTCATCGGTAAGGGGAACTGGTTTTGATCCTGGTCCTACGAATCCAGTTACTCCTCTAGTATTTCTAACAACATACCAAGAGTCGTCTGTCATTAACATCTTTACTAAAACATATCCTGGAAATTTCTTCTTTAGAGAAATTTTTTGCTTTCCATCCTTTTCTTCTATAACTTCTTCCATCGGAACTTGAACATCATGAATTAAGGATTGAAGATTTCTGTTCTCTATAGCTTTTTCAAGGTTAGCCTTAACCTTGTTTTCATAGCCAGAATATGTATGTACAACGTACCATCTAGATCTTTCACTCATATCTAACGGATGAATGGCTCCATCCAAACCTCCCTTTTATTTGTTGAGTTTGAATATTAAATCAAAGAGGTTTTTGAAAATAAAGTCTAATCCGCCTACTAATACTACATATATTAGTGCGAACACTAAGACAGCTAAAAATGCTTTCTTTAATTCCTGCTTGGACGGCCAAGTTATTCTTTTAACTTCAGCCTTAACCTCTCTAAAAAATTTCATTGTGCCTGCTTCTTTTGTAGATACAGTACCTTTCACTTTCCCATTTACAGCCATATATTCACATCCTTTAAAAAAACAAATTACTTTGTTTCTCTATGAGCAGTGTGCTTTTTACAGAATCTGCAGTACTTTTGCATTTCTAATCTATCTGGGTCATTCTTCTTGTTCTTCATTGAATTGTAGTTTCTTTGCTTGCATTCTGTGCATGCTAAAGTTATTTTTACTCTCACGTTCTGCACCTCCAGTTACTGAAATAATAGACATAAAAATAGTCACTATTAATCGTTACTTAGCATATTACTAAATAAACTTAACATAAATATTAGTCTCTGTCAAGAATTCAAGGCTATGTAAAGGACTAGGTTATTAAACCCAGCCCTTACAATATATTAAAATTATTCAACTATCGTAGTAACAACTCCTGAACCTACAGTTCTTCCGCCTTCTCTGATAGCGAATCTTAATCCTTCATCCATTGCTACAGGATTGATTAATTCAACATTCATATCAATGTGGTCTCCTGGCATAACCATTTCCATTCCGTCTGGTAACTT
>NZ_BOPZ01000045.1 GCF_018332455.1 Clostridium polyendosporum | reverse complement strand
ATCCACAAGTTTGCTAGAAAACCCCTCTGTTTTTTAAACAGGGGGTTTTTCAGCAAACTGAGAAGAAGTATATTATACATGTATAATATACTTCTTCTCTTGTTTTTAAGGATTTTTTTAATTAGGTATTGATAATAAGTAAGGCTCTTTTTATTTTCTAGAATTTACATAAAGCCATCCCAAAGTACCTAAGGCAATGGGAAACAGAGATATCAATCCACTGCAAAAATAAATAATTAGACAGATAATTAATGCAAGAAGAGCACACCACCAGCCGAGATCTCGTCTGCTGAGTATTTTTAGTGCAGAAGCCATAGCTATAATATATGATGATAAAAAAACTGAACCAGGAAATTTAAGCAGTTGGTTTAAGTCTGGACTAATAAAAGCAAAACAGGCTAGAACTATTCCAAAATCTATTCCTAAGGCTAAAAGTGCATTTACTGGTGTTTTAAACCTTGAATGTAACTTCGAAAATAATTTTGGGAACTCTCCATCTCTTGCTTCGTTATATATTATCCTTGAGAAACCGGCTATATTTGCATGTATTGTACAAAATGTAATTAATACAGTCAAAATAGCAACTATATATCCGGAGGTTTTACCTAAGGATAGAGCAATTAAGGAACTTAAAGGTGTAGAGGCATTATCGGAAGAATAAATTCTTGTGCCTATGGTTACAAAGGATATAGAGGTATAAAGTAATGCTATAAACAAAGCAGATAAAAATAAGCTTATTGGTATATCCCTAGTAGGTTTTTTAAATTCTTCTGCTAAGAAGGCTTTTATAGCAGAATTAGACTTTAGTACATCCTTATCATAAATAGTAGTTAACATTAATTCAGTGATGAGTTAGAGGTTAGCTATTTTTTTGCTTAATTTTATTTTGTTTACTATAAGGAAAACTCCACCTTTAATACAATTAATTTACTAGTGTAATAATTTTTGATATGTACAAACTATGAATAGACACCAAATATTAATTAATATTCATAGGAGGTAACAGTTATGGCAAATAGAAATAATAGAGTATTAGTTCCAGAAGCAAAAGCAGGATTAGAAAGATTTAAACAAGAATCAGCTACTGAAGTTGGAGTAAATCTAAAACAAGGATATAATGGCGATTTAACTTCAAGAGAAGCTGGATCAATAGGTGGAAATATGGTTAAGAAAATGGTAGAAGCTTACGAACAAGGTTTAAAATAATATATTAACAAGAAAAAGCTCTAGAATTTATCTAGGGCTTTTTCTTTAGGAGATTAATAATAGCAATAGAAATTTAGTACAAAAGCCTTAATATTTTATGTAATAAGTGAAAAAATATTCAAAAAAGTCTGGAGTGACTCCAGATTTTTTAATTAGTTTGTAGGTGTAAATTAAGTTAATGAAGAAAGTAATATATAGAACTAATGCATATTATTTCTTGTTTTATTGTGACCTTAAAGGGTTAGAAATAGTAATGCATTAGCTATATATGAATTAACTAAGATATAATATTTACTTAGAAAGTTTTGATTATAAAACTAGCGATTAATAGAAATAGAAAATATAACTCCTTTAAAAAAGATTAATAAAATAGTATAATATGGTAATAAATAGTATAATTTTAAGGAGTTGGATTATATGTTACGTTATTCAGATTATAAGAAACCAAGATGTTTATTTGAATTGTTTCGTCTCATTAAATCAGGTTATACTAATAAAGAAGAGCTAGCCCAAATGTTTGATATAGATAAAAAGATTATCTATAATTATATTGAAGAATTGAACCTTATCAAATCGTCAAATTCTCCAACCCCTAAGGCAGAGGTTATACGCTAAAATATTAAATATTAACATAGAATATGGATGAAATACTATATAAAAAAGGACTCAGTTTTTAAAAATTGAGTTCTTTTTTATATATATATTAAAATTATAAATTAAGCATCAGGGAGTATCTTAGTGGGTTATGGAAAAAATCTAGGTTGTATGGTTCTTAAGTGGTTTCGGATCTTGTGCAAAGAGCTCGTTTAGAACTTAAAAAAATAACTACTAAAGATGTAAAGCTTAATAAAAGCTCAAGTATTTGTTAAAGTTTGTAGGTAAAATTGTAAATAGATTTAATTAAGTATATATCACATAAAGTTCACATAAATATTTGATATTTATCTTGTAATTATTTGGTATTATTTAGATATGGAAATTAATGACAAATAATCTGTGTTTGAGTATTATAATTTATCAATACTTTTATTAAAAAAAAGGAGGAAATTTCCTTTTTGTGTAGAAGTAAATATATGGAAGGAGGAAGAAGATATGACATTTGATGATAAGATAAAAGAAATATTAGAAACAAAAGGGGACAATAGATTACAATATATAAGTAGCACTCCTAGTAACAATAAGTGCTCAATTGTGATTATTGATAAAGATGGTAATACTATAAACAGATTTAATTTTACTGGACAAGAAAAGATTGAGGTAGAAAAATTTTTAATGATTACTTAGAACGAAGTGAAGTTTAGATAGTTATAAGTAAGAGCCAAATGTAAAAGGCTCTTTTTTTATTATTATTTTTATTTGTAAATGTAATACATAATTAGTTAAAATATACATAAGGGATTAAAATTTAAAGGGGGGATAATTTATAATGAAAACTAAATCAATAATTATTAGTAGCATTATTTTAGTTATTGTCCTATCAGGCATTCTAATGTATGGGTACATACAAAAAAAGAAAGAACCTTCTAAAGATATAAAACAAGATAAGATTCTAACTCAAAATGAAAGTAATAAAACAAACATAAAAGATGGTATAAAGGCTGGACTTGTTACTCAGCAAGGAGATTGGATATATTATTTAGATTATAAATATAGTTTAGGCGGTGAACTTCATAGAGTTAGAAAGAATGGTGAAGGTGATATTAAAGTAATTGACGATATTATGGAATCTGCAAAGATAGTAGATGATTGGATTTACTACATTTCTGATTTTGAGCACGGATATAAGCTTTATAAGGTAAAGATAGATGGTACTGAAAAAACTCTATTAGTGGATACTGGGTTAGCTGAAAAAGAAAATATACCAGCTAATTATGTAGGACTTATTGATATAGTAGATAATACTATTTACTATAGATACATTACTGATTGGTCTATAAAAGCAAGTAAAATAGAGCTGTATAAAATGAAAACAGATGGTAGAGAAAAAATAAAAATAGCTGATAATATGTTTGGTTTTCATATTAAAGATGGTTGGATTTATTATAAAAATTTTGATGATGAAAAAATGTATAAAATGAAGTTAGATGGTAGTAACAAAACACTACTTAGTGATGATAAAGTTGGTGGTTGGGCAGTTATATCAGAAGATTGGATCTACTATACAAATATTACAGAAACAGTACAGCCAGGAATAACCAAAATAAAAGTAGATGGCACAGGTAAACAACAAATATACTATGGTACTGATGTTGAACTAATCGTAAATGCTGATAAAAATTGGGTTTACTATACTTCTTTTTCAGATGGGATAAATAAAATTACTGCTAATGTAGGTTCTGAAGGTGCTAAAACAGAGCTAATAAAGAATTTTAGAGAGAAGTAAATTTTATTAATAAATTAAGTCTTTCGATATTAATAAAAAACCAAGAGGTAGAGCAATAATTTTACAGGACAAGTTTTTAAGTTTTAAGAACATATATTAATAATGTTGATGGAGTAGAGCAAGGAAGTGAAGATAGTGGAATTTAGAAGGGTATCTCATGAGAAAAAGAGATGCCCTTTTCAATGGGGGTACATGAACTTCTTTAATAAACTATTCGGAAAAATATGTCACCGTGCGGTGAAAGTAAATATGATGAATAAGTTTTAAGTATTATATATAATTGTAGTTGTAGAGGTGATAGGAATTGAAAGATTATGCTAAATCTATTGTTGAGATACTACTTGAAAGCAAAGAACATACATCTAGTAACGTACTTGCAAAACAAATAGGAGTTAGTAGTAGAACAATAAAGAGATACATGAAGAATTCATCAGAAATGCTAGAAAGTTATGGATGTCAACTTATATCTGATAATAAAGGTTATAAAGTAGAAATTAAAGATAGACAAAAGCATTTAGTGACAACACGACTACAAAATAATCAATATAATTCAAATTTAGAGAATATAGAAGTAGATATAATTTTGTTCTTGTTATCAAATGAATATGCAGCTATTGATGATATCTCAGAAAAGATTTATTGCAGTAGAAATACAGTAGCTAAGAAGATGCTCAAAATTAAAGACATGTTAGCAAAATTTGATATATCATTACACAACAGAGCACATTATGGATTTTATATTCAAGGGAATGAAATTAATATAAGAAATTGTTTAGTAAAGCACTTAGATATTTATTCTTATTATTTAAAAGAAAAGCTAAAGATTGTTTTAAATGAGAACATATTGAATGTTGATGATATAAAAGAATATTTAATCCGTGCTCTTCAACAACATTCATTGGTAAAAAGCCTTCAGGAAGTAGAGTTGTTTATAAAATATTTAATAGTAACAGTTTTACGTAGTGGGGTTTCCACTAGGGAATCATTAAGATTTTTAGAAAGTGAATCAGTAAATGTTGTTTACTTTCAAGTTACAAATGAAGTTTTAACACAACTTGAAAACTCATATGGATATAAATTTTTGAGTAATGATTTATTATATCTATCAATCGTACTTGGTGGAAGCGACACAATTGTTGATGAGCGTAAAATGATTGAGAGTACTGTGAAACAGAGTCTTATAAAAATAGAAGAGAAATTTAATTATAACTTTATTAATATAGACAATCTTTTATCTTCGTTAACAAATCATATATGTTCATCTTTTAGAAGATTTTCATTTGGAATCAATATCGATAATCCAATGTTATATATAATTAAATCAAAGTATTTACAAGCATATAATTATGGAGTTGAACTAGCTTCACAGCTATCATGTAAATTTAACATAAATATCGATGAAAATGATATAGGATATATTGCACTTCATTTTCTTGCAAATATGGAGAGTCAGTTATTAAAAGAAAAATATCAAGTAATTGTTGTTTGTTCAGGAGGCTTAGGAACATCTACAGTACTAAAGATAAAGCTTGAAAGTAACTTTCCACAAATTCATATTAAGTCAGTTGTACCACAGTATATGCTTGAAAAGGAAGATTTAACTGGGATAGATTTTATAATTTCAACTAATCCTTTTGAAAATACAACATCTAAAAAAGTTGTATATGTAAAACCATTATTAACTGATGAAGATAAGGAGTCTATTAATGTCTTATTAAGTTATGTTAATAGTGAGGAGTATCTTAAAAAACTTTTTAGAGAAGATTTATTTTATAGCAACTTAAGTTTTAATAATAAAGAGGAATGTTTAGAATTTATTACTAACGAACTTATTAATAAAAATGTGATTGATAAAAATTTAAAGAATATAATCTTTCAAAGAGAGAGAACTGCACCAACTGAATTAGGAAACCTTATTGTTATTCCACATTGTATTATTGAGGATACTACAAAGATTATTATATGTACACTAGAGAAGCCAATACATTGGGGAACAGAGCAAGTCCAAGTTATCTTTTTAGGTTGTATGAATACAAAGGATAGAGAAGTTAGGAATATGTTTCCTAAAATTTATGAGTTGACTAAATCTAAACAAAAGATTGAGGAACTTATAAATGTAAAAGAGTTTAATAAATTTATGAATATATTATTCACGTATTAGTTATAGATACGAAAGGAGGACGAGAATGTTTGAAGAAATATTTAAACTTGAAAATATAATGTTAGATTTATCATGTGACAAAAAAGTAGATATATTAAAGGCTATAGCTCAGTTGGCCTTTGAGAAAGGTGTTGCAGATTCAAGTGAACAAATACTAAAGGGATTATTAGATCGTGAAGCATTAGTGTCTACAAGTGTAGGTAAAAATGTAGCTATTCCACACTGTAAATCAACTGATATTAAGAAAGCAGGTTTGTTTGTAATACGTTTACAAAATCTAGTGTATTGGGAAGGCGAGGATAATGATACTGTTAAGTTTGTTTTTTCAATTTTAGTATCAGATCAATCAAATAATTTACATTTGAAATTATTATCAAAATTGGCAAAGAATTTGTTACATGATGATTTCTTAGAAAGTTTAAATTCAGCAAGTACTGAAGAAGAGTTATTTAGTACAATAAATGCAATATTAACTGGTGAATAGATAAAATAGAAGACAGTTAATTTGTATTAAATAGAAAATAATTAATTTTGGAGGTGTTAATTATGAAGAAAATAGTAGGAGTATGTGCATGTCCAATGGGGGTAGCACACACATATTTAGCAGCTGATGTTATCGATGCAGCAGCAAAAAGTTTAGGATATAAATCAAAGGTAGAGACTCAAGGATCATGTGGAATTGAGGACAAGCTTACATCAAGTGATATAGAAGAAGCAGAATTAATTGTAATTGCAACAGCGATTAAGTTGGAAGATAATACACGTTTTGATGGATATGAACACAAGATTTTACGTCTTGAGTTACAACAAGTAATTAAAAAAGGACATGAATTAATATCAAATAGATTAAACAAATAAATCAATAACAAAATATTATTTTGGAGGATCTAAATATGAAAAATAGTAGAGGAACCATTTTTCAACAACACTTAATGACGGGTATTTCTTATATGATTCCAGTAGTAGTTAGTGCTGGTATGCTTATGGGAATAGGTATTATGGCAGGACAAAGTATGGGATTTGATGCATGGGATGGGAAACTTCTTCAAGGAACTCCAAATGAGTTACAAAGCTTCTTTGCTTGGATGACGCAAGTTGCAGGTGCTGGTATGATGGGATTAATGTTCCCAGTTTTTGCAGCATTCTTAGCATATGGAATTGCTGATAAGTTAGCATTAGCTCCGGGTTTTATTGGAGGTTTATTAGCCCAAAAAATGGGTTCTGGTTTCTTAGGAGCAATGTTAATTGGTTTATTAGCAGGTTATTCTGTTAAATATTTAAATGAGAAAATCAAAATAAAACGTACATTTATGCCAATTAAGACATTATTTATCATTCCGGTTGCAACATGTGTACTTGTAGTTGTTGCCAGTCGTTATGTAGTTGGTCCAATAGGTCAGCTATTCATAAATGCTATTACTTCAGTTATTAATTTAGTTGGTCAAACTGGTGAGCTTGCTGTAGCAGTAGTAATAGGTGGTGCAATGGCATTCGATCTTGGTGGTCCAGTAAATAAAACAGCACTAGCATTATCAATGCAATTAAATACAGATGCAGGTATATCAGCATGGGTTCCAGCTATGATAGGTGCAGTTATTCCTCCAATAGGTATAGGTTTAGCAGTTTTTATAGATAAATTTGTTGTAAGACGTAGTGTGTTTGATGATGGGTTGCGTACAAATGGTATGTCATGCTTTATACTAGGATTTATGGGAATTTCAGAAGGTGCTATTCCATTTGCAATTAAGGATCCATTATTCATGATTCCACTAAATGTAGTTGGTTCGGCAGTTGGTGCAGGAATATCACATATAATGGGAACGTATGGAACTGTTGGTGTTCCTGCAGCAATTTGGGGATGGCCATTAGCTACAAATCCACTAGGTTGGGTAGTAGGGGTTGTAGTTGGTTCATTAATTGTATGTTTTGGTGCAATATTTAGAATGAACTATTTAGTAAAAAAGAAAGAAAAAGAAGAGGATGTAGTTGCTAACGTTGTAGGTTAATATAATAATAGAAGAAACTAGAGATAACCTCTCTAGTTTCTTCTATATCAAGCCTGACATCCATTGTTGCTTGAAGGAGATTTTCTTCTTTAGCAATGTTCTTCTTTTCAACAAACCGAACAAATCGGATCTGTGAAGTAAAGTATGTTTATCTTTTGATGAATAGAAGAAATATTAAGAAGAAATATTAATTTGTTCAATCGCTGCACCTGAATCGGCATCTCCGCAGATGCCTGTGGACGTTGTTTCTTTATCATATATACCTTCACAGCCCTAATTAGGATTATATATTTATAGTGTCTGTTAGTTTAGATTTGTTTCTTATTGAAACCTTCGACGGAATGTCGAGGTTTTTTTTAGTGTTCACATAATTTAGGATTATTTTACAATATGTAAAAAACTGTGAAAACTTATTGACTAACATGTACGTACAAGTTATAATAGATTTATAAGATAACTTGTATATACAAGTTTAACTAGGTAAAAGTATTTTCTTATATGAGAGTTTAAAAAATGGGGTAGATACTGTAGATGCATAGATATAATTAGAGCTTAATAGAGTCAAATATCATTGTATCTACAGATATCAAAAAAAGAGGGTAAAGGGAGATTTTTGTATGGCTAAGTTTGTAAATGAAGCAAAAGAGTTATTAGAGTACGCTGGTGGAAAAGAAAATATTGCCTCGGTAAATCATTGCGCAACTCGTATGAGATTTGTATTAAATGATGTTAACAATGCAGATATTGAAAAAATCAAAGCTATGAAGATTGTAAAAGGAACTTTTGTGCAAGCTGGACAATTTCAAGTTATTGTAGGAAATGAAGTATCTATATTTTACAATGACTTCGCAGAAGCAGCAGGCATAGATGGAGTTAGTAAAGAACAGACGAAGGTTGTAACTAAAGATAACAGGAATTTTATTCAAAGATTACTTGCAAATTTAGCAGAAATATTTGCACCTCTTATTCCAGCAATTATAGTTGGAGGTTTAATATTGGGTTTCCGTAATATAATCGGAGATATTAAATTAATTGAGGGTGGAACTAAAACATTAACAGAAGTATTACAATTTTGGTCTGGAGTTTATTCATTATTATGGTTAATTGGAGAATCTATATTCTTCTTTTTACCAGTAGGAATAACATGGTCCATTTCTAAGAAGATGGGTACAACTCAAATTTTAGGAATTATATTAGGTATTACTTTAGTATCTCCACAGCTATTAAATGCTTATGCATTTGCAGGTACTCCTGTTGATAAAATATCAGTTTGGAATTTTGGATTTGCTAAGGTTCAAATGATAGGTTATCAAGCACAGGTTATACCATCTATTTTAGCAGGATTCTTTTTGGCTATATTAGAAAAGAACGTGCGTAAGATTGTTCCGGAGTATATATCAATGATAGTGGTACCACTCCTATCATTAGTTCCAGCTGTATTAATAGCCCATGCTATTTTAGGTCCAATAGGTTGGGTAATAGGTAAAGGTATATCAACTGTAATATACTCAGGCTTAACTTCATCATTTGGATGGTTGTTTGCAGCTCTATTTGGATTTGCTTATGCACCATTAGTAATTACAGGATTACATCACATGACAAATGTTATTGATTTAGAACTTATGGCTCGATTAGGTGGAACTAATTTATGGCCAATGATCTCTTTATCAAATATAGCTCAAGGATCTGCGGTTGTAGCAATGATATTTATAAATAGACGTAATGAACAGGAGAAACAAGTGTCTATTCAAGCAGCAATCTCATGTTATTTAGGAGTAATTGAACCAGCTATGTTTGGAATTAACTTAAAGTATATATACCCATTTATAGCTGCTGTGACTGGTTCAGCAATTGCAGCTGTAATATCAATAAATTCAGGGGTTATGGCTAACTCAATTGGAGTTGGGGGATTACCTGGTATTCTATCTATAAAACCACAATTCATGTTAGCTTATGCATTTGCAGTGTTAGTAGCAATTGTTGTTCCGTTTGTTTTAACAACTATTCTTTCTAAGGCAAATTTGCAGCTAATAAAGAGTTATAAGAAAGCAAAAGCATAAATATTATACAGTTTTCTAGATATATTCAATTTAAAGGAGTAGGTATTATGAAAGATTTTAAGAAGAGTGTAGTATATCAAATATATCCTAAATCATTTAATGATTCTAATGGTGATGGATTTGGAGATTTAAAGGGCGTTACTAGTAAATTAGATTATTTAAAAACTTTAGGTGTAGACTATATATGGTTAACTCCATTTTATATTTCACCTCAAAAAGATAATGGTTATGATGTTGCAGATTATTATAAGATTGATGAACGCTTTGGAACTATGGAAGATTTTGAAGAGATGGTGTTAGAAGCTAATAAACGTGGTATCGATATTATGTTGGACATGGTATTTAATCATACATCTACAGAGCATCAATGGTTTAAAAATGCTATGAATGGTGATGAAAAATATAAAAATTATTATATATTTAAGCAGCCTAAGGATGGAAAAGAACCAACAAATTGGATATCAAAGTTTGGTGGTTCCGCTTGGAGATATGTTGAGGAATTTAATGAGTATTATCTACACTTATTTGATGTAACTCAAGCTGACCTTAATTGGGAAAATCAAGAGGTAAAGAAAGAAATCTTTGATATAGTAAATTTTTGGATTGAAAAAGGAGTGAAAGGATTTCGTTTTGATGTCATTAATCTGATTTCTAAGTCAGATGAATACGAAGATGATTATGAAGGTGATGGTAGACGTTTCTATACAGATGGTCCTCGTATTCACCAGTATTTAAAAGAATTAAGTGCAGAAACATTCGGCAAACATGAAGATATAATTACTGTTGGTGAAATGTCTTCAACAACAATAGATAACTGTAATAAATATTCAAATCAGGAAGAGAAAGAGTTATCCATGGTTTTTAACTTCCATCATCTAAAAGTCGATTATAAAGACGGAGATAAGTGGACTTTGATGGATTTTCATTTTAAGAAGTTAAAAGAAGTGTTTAATTCATGGCAGGTTGGAATCCAAGAAGGTAATGGATGGAATGCAGTATTTTGGTGTAATCATGATCAGCCGCGTATTGTATCTCGCTTTGGAAATGATAAAGAATATCACAAAGAATCAGCAAAAATGCTAGCAACCTCAATACACATGTTGAGAGGAACACCGTATATTTACCAAGGTGAAGAGTTCGGTATGACAAATCCGTATTTTGATAAAATTGATTTATATAGAGATATAGAGTCAATTAATTACTATAACATTTTAAAACAGCAAGGTGTAGATGAAGAGGAAATAATTAAAATTTTACAATCAAAATCAAGGGATAATTCTCGTACGCCTATTCAGTGGAATAAGAATAGCAATTCAGGATTCACCACTGGCACACCATGGATATCAGTAGGTAAAAACTATGAAGACGTTAATGCAGAACAAGCACTGAACGATAAGGATTCTGTTTTCTATCATTATCAGAAGTTGATTAAGTTAAGAAAAGAATATGATATTATTGCCTATGGAGATTTTGAATTAATATTAGAAGAACATGAAGATATTTTTTCATATATAAGACATTATAATGATGAAAAATTATTAGTAATAAACAATTTTTATGGAAAAGAAACTACATTTGAATTGCCTCTAGAATTAAACTTTGATGAATATAAAAATGAAATTTTAATTTCAAATTACAGTGATTCTTCAAAGGAGTTAAAAAAATTAAAGTTAAGACCATATGAATCCATTGTTTACCTATTGACAAATAATGGTTAATAGGTTAAAATGTCTAAGGTGATAACGATGGATAGTAAATATTTAACTATTTATAATGAGATTACAAGTAAAATAGAGAATGGTAAATTTGAACCTAACACAAAACTTTCATCCGAAAATGAAATGATGCAAGAGTATGATGTATCTAGAGATACAATAAGGAAGGCATTAAATTTATTAGAACAAAATGGATATATCCAAAAAATTAAAGGAAAAGGTTCATTTGTTCTAGATATTAATAAATTCGATTTCCCTGTTTCAGGATTAACAAGCTTTAAGGAATTGTCTGAAAAAATAGGTAAAAAGTCAAATACGGTTTTACAAGAACTAGAGTTAATTGAACCAGATAAATTTCTAATGGAGCAGTTAAATGTATCACAGGATGATAATGTCTGGAAGGTTATAAGAGTACGAGAGATAGGGAATAATAAAATTATATTAGATAAAGATTTCTTTAACCAAAAATTTGTACCTTTATTAAATAAGGAAATATGTGAAGATTCCATATATGAATATCTTGAAAATACGCTAGGACTTAATATTAGTTTTGCTAAAAAAGAAATTACAGTACAGAAAGCTACAGAAGAAGATAAAAGATATTTGGATATGGAACATTATGATATGATTGTAGTTGTAAAAAACTATATTTATTTAGATGATACCAATTTGTTTCAATATACTGAGTCTAGACATAGACCGGATAAATTTAGATTTGTAGATTTTGCTAGAAGAAAATAATAGAGCTTAAAGATAGTCGTTTAATAACAATCCATTGTAGCGGTGTCCAATCGTTAGGATATTCTCACTAGTGGCCAAGATTTTACAAGCAAAGATAGAAGTAAAGGCCCTCGAAGTATTTGAGGGTGTTTACTTGTTTATGTCTAATATTTTATATTTACTTTGTAATTATAGTTAAATGTTTAGAACTGCTTATAATGGTGTTTAAAGTTAAATGTTAAGGTTTCCACAAACAAAACTAAAAAAACAAAATATATTTTAAATTTATAGAATGTTTTAAGAAGGAGTCTAAGTTGATATCATTAAGTCATGTAGAAATATTTATGAAATTGAAGAAAACGTATACGGGTATGCTTCTAAAGGAAATTTTGTAGCAGTAGCAAGCCAATTTGCAGATGTAGATGAGGTTTGTGAAGAAGCGGTAATAGCTTTAAGTGGTGAAGCATTCTTCACGATGATAGCTTTAGGTACTAGTGGACTAATAATTTATTAAATTTTATAAAAATTGATTTATAAAAATATAAGCTTGTTAAGATATAATTTTATCAATAACTATTTAGCAGGTTTTTTATGAAGTACAGGAAAAAATAATCAACTTTATTAAAGAAGATAGTTAGCTTTGAGGAGGAAAGAAAAATGAATATATTAGTTATAAATTGTGGAAGTTCATCATTAAAGTATCAATTAATCAATATGTCAAATGAACAGGCGCTTGCGGTAGGATTAGTTGAAAGAATAGGAATTGAAGGTTCAATACTTACTCAAAAAGTTGAAGGAAGAGATAAATATATAATTAAACAACCTATGAAAAGTCATAAGGATGCAATAAAGTTAGTTCTTGATGCTTTAGTTGACAGTACTAATGGTGTTATTAAATCAATGGATGAAATATCAGCTGTTGGTCACAGAGTAGTACATGGTGGAGAGAAATATTCAAACTCAGTTTTTGTAAACGATGAAGTAATGAAGGATTTAGAAGAATGTGCAAAATTAGCGCCGCTTCACAATCCTCCAAATATAATCGGAATAAACGCTTGTAAAGCTTTAATGCCAAATACACCAATGGTAGTTGTATTTGATACTGCATTCCATCAAACAATGCCAGAAAAGGCATTTCTATATGCTATACCATACGAGTTATATAAAGAACATAATATAAGAAGATATGGTTTCCATGGAACTTCTCATAAATATGTTTCTAATAAAGTAGCAGAAGTTATGGGTAAAGATGTTAAAGACCTTAAAATCATTACTTGTCACTTAGGTAATGGTTCAAGCGTAACTGCTATAAAGAACGGTGAATCAATAGATACTTCAATGGGATTTACTCCGCTTGAAGGATTAGTAATGGGTACAAGATCAGGAGATATAGACCCAGCAGTTATTTTCTACTTAATTAATCAATTAGGTTATTCTGCAGACGAAGTAAACAATGTATTAAACAAGAAGTCAGGAGCACTAGGTATTTCAGGCATAAGTAGTGATTTCAGAGATATAGAAAATGCCGAAGCACAAGGAAATCATAGAGCTAAATTAGCACTCGATATGTTTCACTATAGAGTAAGAAAATATATAGGTTCGTATGTAGCAGCAATGGGTGGTGTAGACTGTATAGTATTTACTGCTGGTGTTGGTGAAAATGGACCTGAAACAAGAGAAGAAATATGCAAAGGATTGGAATTCCTTGGACTTGAAATGGATACTGAAAGAAATAAGGTTAGAGGAAAAATAGCTGAAATAAGTACTAAAGACTCAAAAGTTAAAGTGTATGTTATACCAACTAATGAAGAGTTAATGATTGCAAGAGATACTAAATTACTTACATCAAAATAATATTAAAAATACTAAAAGAACATGAATATATATAAGACCTTATAACATGATTGTATTTATAAAAAATTATATTTATTTAGATGATACTAGTTTGTTCCAGTATACTGAATCTAGACATAGACCGGATAAATTTAGATTTGTGGATTTTGCTAGAATAAAATAATAGAGCTTAAAAGACTATAATGGAGTGATTAAAAGGGTGTCCCGAAAGTATAACTTTTGGGACACCCTACTTTATATTATGAAACTTCTTAAAAAACAGGTTGTTAATTTACTTAACTTGTTTTTTAATACTGTTTTTGTATTTAACTAGGTTAAGAAGTTTGTTAAAGTGTAAATGTAAACAATTTAATAAAGATTTGAAGAAAGGAGACCATATTTATATAATAAATAATTGTACATTAAATTCACAATTACTGCTAAACTAAGGTCTTGAGGTTATTATGGTAAAAAATTCATAAACTACATTTAAAGAAAAAACACTATAAAGAAAAAACACTATGTTTAAAAGGGGGAGATTCTTAATGAAAGATAAAGTTGTAAACGGTATGCAGATTTTTGCGAGATCTGTAGTGGTTCCAGTATTATTTTTACCTATTGCAGGTATAATTTTAGCACTTTCTTCTATCCTTAGTAACCCAACTATTGTGGGAAATGGGAGTTTTCTAATCAATGTAGGTAAGTTCATTGGTAGTGGGCTTTGGCCTATTTTAATTAATTTGGGCATTGTTTTCTGTGTAGGAATAGCTATGGGAATGGCTAAAGAAAAGAAAGCAGAAGCTGCACTTATAGCATTATTTTCATTTTTAATATTCTTAGGAGCAAATAATCAATGGCTTACTTTAACTGAAAAACTAGTACCTTATAAAGTTACTTCTGATTTATATGGTACTGGACAAACAGTTATATTAGGGTTTCAAGTAATAGATATGGGAGTTTTCTTAGGAATGATTCTTGGAGTAGTAGTAGCACTTGTTCATAACAAATTTTGTAATAAGGAGTTTTCAGGAGCATTTGGGGCATATGGAAATACTAAACTAGTATTTATGGTATTAGTTCCAATTTTGCTAACATTAGCAGTAGTTTTAAGTTATGTTTGGCCTGTTGTTGCAAGTGGTATTACAGCATTGACAAGTTTTATAAATATGTCAGGATCTATAGGTGTATTTTTATACGGATTCTTGAATAGATTCTTAATTCCAACTGGATTGCATCATTTAATAAATACACCATTCCTATATTCTAATATTGGAGGAGAGTTAGCTATAAATGGGAAAACATATTTTGGAGCTGTAAATATATTCTTAGCTCAGCTAACTGATCCATCTGTAAAGATGTTTGATCCATCAGCAAAATATTTACAGTATGGTATGGTTAAAATATTTGGTTTAGTGGGAGCCGCCTTAGCGTTCTATAAAACAGCTAAACCAGAAAATAAGATTAAATTAAAGGCAATTTTAATACCGGCGGTAGCAACATCAGTTTTGGCTGGTATTACAGAACCTTTAGAATTTACATTCTTATTTGTATCACCATTTTTATGGCTAGTTCATTCTGCAATGGATGGTCTATTTGAAGCTGTTACAGTGCTATTAGGAGCTAGAACTTATGGACCAGGTGGACTTATAGACTTTGTGGCATATAATTTACCAGCAGGAATTGGTAGAACTAGATGGCCTATATTTATAGCGGTAGGATTAGTTCAATTACCAACATATTTCTTTATATTTAGATTTTTAATTCAAAAATTAAATCTTAAGACTCCTGGTAGAGAAGATAATGAAGTTAAGTTATATACTAAAAAAGATTATAAAGATAAAACTTCTAAAGGTTCAGGAGAGGTAGCAGCAGACAAAGGTTCTGATTTAGCAGCTGTAATAGTTCAAGGTCTTGGTGGTAAGGGAAATATAGAAACTGTTGATAATTGCTTTTCACGTTTGAGAGTAAAAGTTACAGATGCTAGTAAAGTTGATGAACCAGCTTTAAAAGGTACAGGTGCATCAGGAGTAATAAAGAATGGTAATAATATTCAAGTTGTATATGGACCTAAAGTAAATGGAGTTAGAAATTCCGTTGATAAATATCTTGCTGTTTAAATTAATGATTATGTAAACAATTATTAAGTTTGGGTTATGTTTAAAGTAAATTTAATCTTCTTTCTTTATTAAATAGTAAAATAATTATAAGTTTTAAAAATAAAAAGAATCAATTAAGACTGCTAAAAGTAGATTTTAAATCTCTTTTGGCAGTCTTTTTAGATGAAGTAAACCTAATCCCTTTATACCACTAATATTTGTAAAACTTAAAAACAGGTTGTCAATTGACTTAACCTGTTTTTTTATAGCCTTTTTGTATTTAATTAGACTAAAAAATTTGTTAAAGTATACATGTAAACAATTTGGTAAAAGTTTGAAAGAAAGAACAGAAGCTTATAAAAACCTAAGTATTAAATTTAATATTAAGTAAATATAAAAATAAAAATTAGAAAGAAGGAATAATTATGAGAAAGTTTTCAGTAACAATAGCCGGTGGTGGAAGTACATTTACACCAGCAATAATATTAATGCTATTAGATAATTTGGATAAATTTCCTATAGGAAAATTAAAATTATATGATAATGATAAAGAAAGACAAGAAGTAATTGCTGGGGCATGTAAGGTTATTTTAAAGGAGAAAGCACCAGAAATTGAATTTAGTGCAACAGTAAATCCAGAAGAAGCTTTTACAGATATAGATTTTGTTATGGCTCACATAAGAGTAGGTAAATATGCAATGCGTGAATTAGATGAAAAAATTCCATTAAAATATGATGTACTTGGACAAGAAACGTGTGGTCCAGGAGGAATTGCTTATGGAATGAGATCTATTGGTGGAGTTATTGAAATACTTGACTATATGGAGAAATATTCACCAAATGCATGGATGTTAAATTACTCTAATCCAGCAGCAATAGTTGCAGAAGCAACTAGAAGATTAAGACCAAATTCAAAGATATTAAACATTTGTGATATGCCAATAGCAATAGAAGTACGTATGGCTGAAGTTTTAGGATTAGAGTCAAGAAAAGATATGACAGTTCGTTATTATGGACTTAACCATTTTGGTTGGTGGACAGATATACGTGATAAAGATGGAAATGATTTAATGCCAAAGATAAAAGAACACGTTTCTAAATATGGTTATGTGGTTTCTAATGGAGATAGCCAGCATACTGAGGCAAGTTGGAATGATACCTTTGCTAAAGCAAAAGATGTACATGCTCTTGACCGAGATACATTACCTAATACTTATTTAAAATATTATTTATTCCAAGATTATGTTGTTAAGCATTCTAATAAAGAACATACAAGAGCAAATGAAGTAATGGAAGGAAGAGAAAAATTTGTATTTGGCGAATGTAAGAAAGTTATTGAAAAACAATCTACAGAAGGATGTGGATTGCATATAGATGAGCATGCTTCATATATAGTTGATCTTGCAAGAGCTATAGCATATAACACACAAGAAAGAATGTTATTAATTGTAGAAAATAATGGTGCTATTGAAAACTTTGATCCTACAGCAATGGTGGAGATACCTTGTATTCTTGGTAGTAACGGACCAGAACCATTATCCCTAGGTAAAATTCCTCAATTCCAAAAAGGTTTAATGGAACAACAAGTTTCTGTAGAAAAGTTAGTAGTCGAAGCTTGGATAGAAAAATCTTATCAAAAATTATGGCAAGCAATTACTCTTTCTAAAACAGTGCCAAGTGCATCAGTTGCTAAGAATATTTTAGATGACTTAATTGAAGCAAATAAAGAATACTGGCCTGAATTAAAATAGTATTTAAAACAAATTTAATATTTTTTCTTTATTAAATAGGGAAATGATTATAAATTTAAAAAATAAAAAGAATAAATTTAGACTGTCAAAAGTAAAGCAAATGTCTTTATTTTAAAAGATATAAGGTATATTCCAATGCGGAATATACCTTATTAAGTTTTACACAGCTTATTTAAAAAGATTTATTAGAAAAAAATATTAACGTGTAGGTGTACTAGATAAGTCGTCATTACTTTTCATTCTGCAGAACATAGGATAAAATATAATGGTGAAAGTAGGAAAATATTTATTAAGGAATTTCATAGTATTTACAACAGAGGAGAAATTTATGGATTTAGATATTAGTAAGATGGTAGATAAATATCAGTTAAGCAAATTAGAGGAAAATATACTAACTTATATAATAAATAATATAACAGATGTTAAAGAAATAGGAGTAAGAAGTATAGCAAAGGAACACTACACCTCAACTACTACTGTTATGAAGTTAGCAAAAAAAATGGGGTATTCTGGTTTTCTAGATATGTATTATAATTTAAGCTTTATATTAAAGGATAAAAAGGCTTATTTTTCTGGCGAAAAAAACAATAAATATTACGGAGTAGATCTAGAAGAATTATTAGCATTGATAGGATATAAAAATATAAGTGATTTTATAGATTTATTAATAGAAAATAAAAATGAAGTTATATATACTAGTGGTACAGGATTTTCATATTCTATTGCACAATATTTTACTAGAAAATTAATAGTGCTTGGATTCAATTGTATTTATTCTGAAGCATATGAAAGTTATGATGTAAATGCTATAAAAGCTAAGTTGTTTATAAATATCTCTAAGTCCGGAGAAACAGATTTTCTAGTAAAGGCTTCAGAAGCTGCTAAGAAAAATGGAATAAAAATAGTTTCTTTTACAGGAGAAGTAGAAAATACATTAGCTAAAATGTCAGATATAAATTTTAAAATATATGATATGTATACTATGGATGATCGTAATAAGTTAGCTAATTCCTTCTACCCTAATACTTTAATGCTGTTTGAATTTTTAATAGGTGAATATTTAGAAAGAATTAAAGATAATTGAGGTTATGCTTAGAAACACAGAAGAATGTATAAATTTAGGAACTTATATCGTCTTCTGTCTTGATATTTTTTATAGATATACCAGTAGAAAAAACATGTTACTTTTATGAAGTACATGTTTTTTTTTGAATGAAAAGGTTTAAACGGTTGAGTATTTGTAATATAATAACAATATAACAAAGTTAACAATTTAACAAACAAATGGTTTATTTGGTACAATATTACTATATAAATCTTAATAATAAATTTAGAAAAAGATATAACAAATATTTGGAGGTATTAAAATGCTAAAAAAAATTAAATCTATTTTATTTAAGAATCAATCAGATGTTCAACAAGAAAATGTGAATGAAGTTAAAAAAAATAAAAACGTAGAAGATAACGTATTTATAATTCCTATTTCTGGAGAAGTAATCAGCTTAGATAGAGTGCCTGATGAGGTATTTGCTCAAAAGATGATGGGGGATGGCTTTGCTATAGATCCTGAAAATGGAGAGGTATTTTCACCGGTAAATGGAGAAATAACAGCAGTATTTCCTACTAAACATGCTATTTCAATAAAAAGTAATTCTGGAGTTGAAATTTTAATTCATTTTGGTTTAGATACAGTTAATTTAAAGGGAGAAGGTTTTGATGTTTATGTTGAAGCAGGAAATTCAGTAAAGGCAGGAGATATGTTATTAAAAGTTAACATTGAAAAAATAAAGAATAAAGTACCATCTCTTATTGTTCCTATAATCTTTACAGAACTTAACGGAAAGAGCTTTAATTATAATTCTGGAAAAGTTACAGCTAAGGAAACAAATGTAGTAACTGTAAAGTAATCTCTTGTGTTAATTTAAATTGTTATAATATACTAAAAAACTATAGTAACTAACCGGACGTTGCTATAGTAAGTTGAATTCTCTGTACCTAATAAAAACCTCAGAATAGAGCAATAATTTTACTGGTACAAGCTATTTTGTTTTAAATCAGTACTTAATACATTTAGAATATAAAAAGGGACTGTATATCTTTATACAGCCCTTTTTGTATTAGAAAACCCCTGGTTAGACCAGGGGTTCAGTGAAGCTTTTAGCTATGGGACACAATATAAAAACTCCTTTTGATATAATAAAATTGCGGTCTGCCAACTGCAA
>NZ_BOPZ01000044.1 GCF_018332455.1 Clostridium polyendosporum | reverse complement strand
CTTTTCTTTCTCGTATCATTTGAGTAACTCCTATGAAATAAAATTATATACTTTTAATTTTACTTCATAATTCAGTAAAAACAAAGACTGATGACACTTTGTCAGCAGTCTGAGAAATAAAAACTTCCCATTAGGGAAGTTTTTATTTCTATAGTGTTCCTTTTTGTTTAAGTATATTTGCTATTTCAATATTAAGCTTTAAAACATTAACTCTAGGCTCACCAAGTACTCCAAACTGTCTTGATTCAGTATGTTTTGAAACAAGATTTTCAAGGTCAGAAAGAGCAATTCCTGTTTTGCTTGATATTCTAGGAACTTGAATTTTAGCAGCTTCAGGGCTGATATTAGGATCAAGTCCTGAACCTGAGCCGGTTAAGAGGTCAACAGGTATTTGTTCTTTTTTTATTTCAGGATTAGCTTTTAGAAATTCATTAATATCTTTTTGTACTCTTTCAAGTAGAACTGGGTTTGAAGGAGCAAGGTTAGCAGAACCTGACGATACTCCTGTGTAAGCTATTTTTCCATTCTTATCAGGTATTGTATCTTCTTTTTTATAGGTATTATAATTCATAGCAGAAACTCTTCCTATAAAAAATCTAGGGTCGGTGAAGGATTGCCCTAAGAGTTCAGATCCTATTTTTGTTCCATTAAATTCTACTAAACTTCCATTAGCCTTATGAGCAAAAATTACCTGGCTAATGCCTGTCATAACAAGTGGATAAGCAACACCACATATAATCATTAAAGTAAAACTTATAATAAATGCTTTAATAACTGTCTTCATAAAATGCACCTCCTAACCCAAATTTAACGCTGTTAAAATTGGGTATATCAAAATGTCAATTACCTTTATTCCTATAAATGGAACAATAACTCCGCCAACTCCATAAATTAAAATATTTCTTGTAAGAAGTGCCTCAGCCTTCATAGGTTTATATCTTACTCCACGCATAGCAATTGGTATTAATGCGGGGATGATAATTGCATTAAATATTAAAGCTGATAGTATAGCACTTTGAGAGGTAGCAAGTCTCATAATATTTAAAACATTCATTTCTGGTATTGCAACAGCAAATATTGCAGGTATTATAGCAAAATACTTTGCAACGTCATTTGCTATACTAAATGTAGTCAGAGCTCCTCTGGTTATAAGAAGTTGTTTTCCTATTTCAACTACCTCAAGTATTTTTGTAGGATTTGAGTCAAGATCTATCATGTTAGCAGCTTCCTTCGCAGCTACAGTTCCACTGTTCATGGCAAGACCAACATCAGCTTGAGCAAGAGCGGGAGCATCATTTGTACCATCACCTGTCATAGCAACAAGTTTACCTTCTGCCTGCTCTTTCTTAATAGCTTCAATTTTATCTTCAGGCTTTGCTTCTGCAATAAATTCATCAACACCTGCTTCTTTAGCTATCGTAGCAGCAGTAAGTGGATTATCACCTGTACACATTATAGTCTTTATTCCCATCTCTCTAAGTCTTGCAAATCTTTCAACAAGGCCTGGTTTTACAGTATCTTTTAGGTATATTACTCCTAGTACACGATTATCTACTGATACAGCAAGTGGAGTTCCACCCAGCTTTGATATTCTTGTGGTAACTTCATCGAGGTCATTAGGAACTTTTCCTCCTAATTCAGTAACAAATTTTTTAATAGCATCAGCAGCTCCCTTTCTGATTTTTACTCCATTTTTAAGGTTAATACCGCTCATTCTTGATTGAGCAGTAAATTCTATAAATTCACCATCTTTATAATCGTCGAAATTTACAGTAGTACCTTGTTTATTAGCAAGATCTACAGTGGATCTTCCTTCTGGAGTTTCATCTTTTAAAGATGATACTAAAGCAAATCTTGTAGCTTCTTCAGCAGTATGACCTCCAACAGGGATAAATTCTGCTGCAAGTCTATTTCCATAGGTTATTGTGCCTGTTTTATCAAGTATCATTGTGTTAACATCACCACAGGCTTCAACCGCTTTACCAGACATGGCAATAACATTAAATCTTGTAACTCTGTCCATACCTGCAATTCCAATGGCAGATAAAAGTCCTCCAATTGTTGTTGGAATTAAGCAAACAAGCAGAGCGATAAGTGTTGATACAGGGATACTTACTCCAGCATACTTTGCCATAGGGAATAGAGTTACAACAACTATTAAAAATATCATAGTAAGACTTACTAAAACCATTGTTAAAGCAATTTCATTAGGTGTCTTTTGTCTTGCTGCTCCTTCAACAAGACTGATCATCCTATCAAGAAATGATTCACCTGGAGTTGCAGTAATCTTTATTTTTAGTGAGTCACTAACAACCCGAGTTCCGCCTGTGACAGAGCTAAAGTCCCCACCTGCTTCTTTCATAACAGGGGCAGATTCTCCAGTTATAGCAGATTCATCTACAGAAGCTAGACCCTCTATAACTTCTCCATCATTTGGTATGATATCTCCTGCCTCGGCAAAGACTATATCTCCTTTTTTTGTCTCACTTGCATTTATTACCTTTATTGTTCCATTCTTATCTATAAGCTTTGCCTGTGTATCCTTTCTTGTCTTTTTTAAACTTTCTGCCTGGGCTTTTCCTCTACCCTCTGCTACGGCTTCAGCAAAATTAGCAAACAGAATTGTAATAAGTAGTATTATAAAAACTATACCATTGTATAGGCGAAGACTAGTTCCAGATTCTCCAAATAAGTTAGGGAAAATAGTAAGCAACAGTGTTATTAATGTTCCAACTTCCACTATAAACATAACAGGGTTTTTAATCATATACTTCGGGTTAAGCTTTATAAAGGAATCCTTTACAGCATCTCTTGCTATTTCTTTTGTGATAAATCCTTTTTTTCTATCCTTATTCATTAACTTTTCACCTCTTTATCGTACTAATGTCAAATGTTCAGCTACAGGTCCTAAAGCAATGGCAGGAAGGAATGTTAAAGCTCCTACAATTAGAACTACAGCAACTAAAATTATGGTAAATAGAGCATTATCAGTTCTAAATGTTGAAACTCCAATAGGGACAGTTTTTTTAGATGCCATAGACGCTGCAACTGCAAGTAGTGCTATTATTGAAATATAACGTCCTAAAAATATTACAACTCCTGTTGAGACATTCCAAAATAATGTGTTATCTGATAAACCTTCAAAGCCAGATCCGTTATTTGCTGCTGCTGAAGTGAACTCATACAGTACTTGTGATAGTCCATGGAATCCAGGATTAGTTATTGCTGCAACACCTTGAGAAGTAACTAGAGCTATAGCAGTAGGAATAAGTGTTATAAATGGATGAACAAGTATAGCAAGTGCTATAAGTTTGATTTCTCTACCTTCAATTTTCTTGCCTAAAAACTCCGGAGTTCTTCCTACCATAAGTCCACATAGGAAAACAGCAAGAATTGCATACATAAGCATATTTATAAATCCTACACCTTCTCCTCCAAAAATCACATTAAGCATCATTTGCCAAAGCGGAACAAGACCTCCAAGTGGTGTTAATGAATCATGCATATTATTAACAGCTCCTGTTGTAAAAGCTGTAGTTATGGAAGTGAAAAGTGCCGAACCAGCTATTCCAAATCTCACCTCTTTACCTTCCATGTTACCCATAGATTGGCTTAATCCTGTTCTTGCTAAAAGAGGATTTCCTGACTTTTCAGCATAGTAACAAGCGGATAAAGATATGATAAATAAAATTGACATTGCAGCAAATATTGCCCATCCTTGCTTTTTATTCTTTAATGTTAATCCAAAAGCGTAAACTAAAGCTCCAGGTATAATCATCATAGAAAGCATTTCTATTAAATTACTTAAAGGAGTAGGATTTTCAAATGGATGTGCTGAGTTGGCTCCAAAAAATCCTCCCCCATTTGTTCCAAGTTGTTTAATTGCCTCAAAGGATGCTACAGGTCCTAAAGGAACATCTTGAAGTGTCCCTTGTATGGTAGTTACTGTTTGATTGGGAGATAGTGTCTGAGGTACTCCTTGCCATACTAAAAGTAGTGTAACAACAATTGAAAATGGTAATAAAACTCTTGTAATAATTCTTACTAAATCAACAAAAAAGTTTCCTAAGCTATCCCATCTACCGGATATACCTCTAATAAATGCCATGGCAGCTGCAAGTCCTGTTGCTGCAGCAGTAAACATTAAAAAAGTAATCGCAGCCATTTGTGATAGATATGAAAGACCCCATTCTCCAGAATAATGCTGAAGGTTAGTATTAGTTATAAAGCTAACTGCAGTATTGAAGGCTAGAGAAGGCTCCAATGCCTTAATTCCATTTGGGTTAAGGCCTAACAGCGATTGAACTCTAAACATAATATAAACCAAAAGTGCCATTACCATATTTGTTATAATTAAGGACCCAACATATTTTTTCCAATGCATATTATCTTTTTTGATACCTGCTATTTTAAAAATAAGATTGTCAATCTTATCAAAAAAGCTATCACCAAAGGGTTTCTCAAAGTTCATAACTTTGTAAAGGTATTTTCCAACTGGTATAACTAGTAGAATAAAAAGTAAAAGAGTAATTGCAATTTGTAATATATCCAATTAAATCATCCTCCAACTTAAAATTTTTCAGGATTAAGCAGTACATAACCTAGATATATAAATAGTAAGATAACTAATACCATTAAAACTATCATTGTAACCCCTCCAGCTAATAATGTTATTGAATTTTATTAATCTGTGTATCACACCAATATGTGAAAAGCATTACTAGAGAAAAACACACAATAAGTGTAACAATAAAGATTAAATCAGCCATATTTACCTCCTCCTGCAAATAATATTATCCACCTAGATATTGATTATAGTATTTTTGCTAAAATAACTAAAGTTGAGAGAATACTATATACTTGGAATTGTCTAACTCGTTAACTTGAATCTCATTAAGTTATTCAATTAATTCATAGCTATTATTAACGATTTCTCGGTTTAATATAGGTAGAATAATTTGATTTGAAATGATTTGCAAATAGTGGAAATGTTACTGTGTAATTTTGTAGATGAAATAGGTATATTTCTATAAATAATGTTTAATATTAGGCAGGAGATTTTCTTCCAGTTCACAAAGTGAAACCTGGTTAAAGCTGCGCAGGCCTGATGCTTGTTCGGCTTTATTAAGAAAAGAGGTTCTTAGGTGGTTGGTGAACTTATTACAAGAAATGTTTCTGTAAAGCAAATATGTAACAGTATATAGAGGGTTTAATAAAATTATAAATGAAAAAAGCAGCACTTAATTTAACTAATATAGTTTATTAAGGCTGCTTTTTAACTTATTTTTAATTACCTATTGCTTTTTATCATTATTGAATTAATGTACAGAATTATTGGGTCATTATAGATTAAACTGATATTAAACGAATGTCTATGTTTTTAGCATCTTTTAGTATTCTATTTATGGTAGACCCTCTTAAGAGAGTTTGCCACTGGCTTCTATTACTATGACCTAATACTAATTGAGTTATATGTCTTTCATGAGCAAATTTAAGTATTTCATGAGAAATAGAACGTCCCTTTAATGAAATAACTTCTGCACCTAACTTTTCCCCTAGCTGTCTATGTTTTAGGAGTATATCTCTGTCTTCTTCTGTAGGTTTGGGTGAGAAAGGATGAGTACATTCTACATCTATCACGTAGAACTCACATTTATATTTATTAGCTATTCTAGCACCATGTCGTATAAGCTTAGCACCATGAGGGTTTGAACTAATACAAACTAACACTCTTTCGACTACCTGCCAGTTTTCATTTATACCTTCTTTTTTCATATAATCTTCAAGATCTTCATCCACTTCATCAGCTGTTTGACGTAGAGCAAGTTCTCTAAGAGCTGTAAGATTTCCTTTTCTAAAGAAGTTTTTTAAGGAACGTCTTACATTTTCAAGTTTATATATATTACCTCTTTTTAGTCTATTGATAAGGGCGTCAGGTGTAATATCTACAAGCACAACTTCATTTGCATCTTTTAATATTTTATCAGGTATTGTTTCCCTTACAGGAATACCAGTTATCTGTTTTATAACATCATTTAAGCTTTCTAAATGTTGAATATTCACTGTAGTTAATACACTTATTCCATTATTAAGAAGTTCTTCAACGTCTTGATATCTTTTTTCATTCTTTGAGCCAGGAACATTAGTATGAGCTAATTCATCAACAATAGCCCACTCAGGCTTCCTTGTTATTATGGCATCAACATCCATTTCCTCTAATTGTTTACCGTTGTATTGAATTTTCATTTTAGGAATGGTGGTTAAATCACCAACCTGCTCTAAAGTTTCTTTCCTACCATGACCTTCAATATATCCTATAACTATATCTTGACCCCTCTTCAATCTTCTATTTGCTTCATTTAGCATAGAGAATGTTTTCCCTACACCTGGAGCATAACCGAGAAATACCTTGAGTTCACCACGGCTTTGTTTATAGTATTCTTTTAGTGCTTCGTCTGGGGTCTTTCTTTCAAAATCCATAGTCCTACCCCCTTTAGGTTAATCAATTATTAATATAGTTAATTATACCCATTCTTATAAAAAAGTAAAATTTATAGTCGAAATAAATCCTAATAAAAGGAATAAAAAGTATATCTATAGGTAATATCTATATAGAAGGTAGATTTAAGAAATATAGAGAAATTATGAAATTAAAATAATCAGAATATTTATACAAATATGAAGGAAAAAAATTACAATTGTAGAATATATTATTTAAATATAATATTTTTTCTTTTAAAAGAATACATTTAGTAGTAATTCAAAATAAACAGTGTAATTCTTTTTAAATTCAGAAATAGCTTGTTAAATAAAGTTTTTTCTGAATTTTCAATCTTGTTTGGCTATAATTTATTATAAAAAATTAACTAGTAACATTATTAGCTGATAATCAGCATAGTATAAAGATCAATGCTAAATCTTAAGGAAAGGTGGGTGAATGCCATAAATTTAGATATAATAAGTTTATATTTATGGCAAGATGTATGAAAGAGTATAAAATAAATAACCTTAGAAATGTGGGAATTATTGGTCATAGTGCTGCTGGAAAGACTGCACTAACCGAAGCTTTACTGTACTATACCAAAACTATAGATAGGTTAGGAAGGACAGAAGAAGGAACAACTGTTAGTGATTATGACATTGAGGAAAAAAAGAGGGCAATATCACTTTCAACATCAATAGCTCCTTTTGAATGGGGAGATAAGAAAATAAATATAGTAGATATGCCTGGATACTTTGATTTTATAGGTGAAAAAGTTCAAGGAATAAGAGCTGTAGATGTAGGTATGATAGTTATTTGTGGAGTGGCTGGAGTACAAGTTGGAACTGAGAAGGTATGGAATTACTGTAAGAAGCTAAGTTTACCAAGAGCATTTTTTATTAATAAATTAGATAGAGAGAATTCTAATTTTGATAAAGTTCTTGATGATCTTAAGAATAAGTTTGGAGTAAGTGTTGTTCCAATTCAATATCCAATAGGAAGTGAAGAGAACTTTAGAGGCGTTATTAATGTTATTAATAGAAAAGCTAGTATTTATAATAAAAAAACTCACAGTGTAGAAATAACAGATATCCCATCAGATCTCATAGACAAAGTTAATGAGTGTAAGCAGATGATAATGGAAGCGGTAGCTGAAACTGATGAAGTACTTTTAGAGAAGTACTTCAGTGAAGGTGAATTAAGTGATGAGGAAATCTATAAAGGATTAATAAATGGTTGTGCAAGTGGAGATATTGCACCTGTAATGTGTGGTAGTGCTACTCAAGTTATAGGTATAGATGCGCTAATTGAAGATATTATAGAATGCTTTCCATCACCAGAAATGGCGGTTGCAAAGAAGGCTGTTAATTTAAACGATAACAACGATGTTTGGATTAAACCTAATGAAGATGATCCGTTTTCAGCATTTATATTTAAGACTATAGCTGACCCATTTGTTGGAAAACTTTCAATGTTTAGAGTTATGACTGGTAAGATTTCTTTGGATACTACAGTTTATAACTCTAGTAAAGATAAGAGTGAAAAGATGGGTAACCTGTATTTTTTAAGAGGTAAAAATCAAACAGCTGCAAAGGAAATAATAGCGGGAGATATAGGTGCAGTTGCTAAACTTCAGTATACTGCAACGGGAGATACTTTATGTGATGTTAATTTTAAGGTAGTTTATGAAAGTATAGAATTTCCAGAGCCTGTTATGTCTATGGCAGTACTTCCAAAGACTAAGGGGGATGAAGATAAAATTTCATCAGCATTATCAAAGCTTCTTGAAGAAGACCCAACTTTTAAGATTTCAAGAGATATAGAGAATGCTGAAACTATAATTTCCGGTATTGGAGAAACTCACCTTGAGGTTATAGCCTCAAAGCTTAAAAATAAATTCGGAGCGGATGTTCTGCTTCAAGAACCAAAGGTTCCATATAGAGAAACAATAAAAGGTACTGCTGATGTTCAAGGTAAGCACAAGAAGCAATCCGGTGGTCATGGTCAGTATGGTGATGTTAAAATTAAATTTGAGCCTAGATTAGATGGAGAAGATGATCTTTTATTTGTAGATCAGGTTGTTGGTGGAGTAGTACCAAGAAACTTTATACCTGCAGTAGAAAAAGGTTTAAGAGAATGTATACAACATGGAGTATTAGCAGGATATCCTGTTATAAAACTTAAAGCAACTCTGCATGATGGGTCTTATCATCCAGTCGATTCATCAGAAATGGCATTTAAAATAGCTGCTTCTTTAGCATACAAGAAAGGATTAGAAATGGCATCATCTATATTATTAGAACCAATTATGCATGTTGAAGTCCAAATACCAGATGAATACATGGGAGATGTTATAGGTGATATCAATAAAAAGAGAGGTAGAGTTTTAGGAATGGAACCAGAAGATGGTGTTCAAAAGATTATAGCTGAAGCTCCGATGGCAGAAATGTTTAAGTATGCAACTGACTTACGTTCAATTACTCAAGCTAGAGGAGATTTTAAGGCAACGTTTGAAAGATATGAAGAAGTACCAAGTTCTGAGACTGGTAAAATCATTGAAAAGATGAAGAAGTTTAGAGAGTTGAGGAATGAGGCTTAATAATAAAATAGCTCATAGGGAAGAAAATAATCCCTTTGGGCTTTTTTGTTTATTATACTTGTCAATGAATGTATATATACTCTATATAGTGGATAAATTAATACTAAATTAGGAATATTTATCATTTTATTGTATATTTATAAATGCAAAACTGAGATTTTAGGGGGTTGTGTATGTCAGACTACAAAATGGATATCAAAGGAACCATAAGTCTAAGTGATTATAGTAATATTTATGACTATATTGGAGTAGTTGACAATGATGATAATTTTACAATAACTATAGATAATACTGCTGAGGATAGTATAAGTATTATCTCTTCTATGCTTTTAGATAATAGTTTTATAATAAGAGATAAGGGATATGACGATAAAGGTAGATATTTTATTAATGCTCATAAAAGTAAGTAAAAATTTGAAAAATTATTTCCTTATATGGAATTTTAAATTATAATAAAGATATGTTTTTGTAATCATTTAAATAACATTGCGTTTTAGGGGGATAAAATGAAAAACTTTGTAATAGGAATAGACTTAGGAGGAACAAAAATAAGTACTGCATTATCAGATTTAGATGGAGATGTTAAGAGCCAGATAACAATTCCAACAGATGCGCATGAAGGTGAAATTCCAGTATTAAATAGAATTATTGAAACAGTAGAATATGTTTTGAAATCAGCAAATCTGACTACTGATGATATTAGAGCTATTGGAATTGGTTCTCCAGGACCACTTGATGCTAAAAAAGGAATAATTATTACAACACCTAATCTTCCATTTAAGAATTTTAATCTTGTAGGACCTATTGGAGAAAAGTTTAAGTTACCAGTCTATTTAGATAATGATGCTAATGTTGCTGCAATAGGTGAATTTATGTTTGGTGCAGGAAAAGGAACAGAGAACATGGTTTATTTTACAGTAAGCACAGGTGTTGGTGGTGGAGCTGTTCTTAATGGAAAGATATATAGAGGTAACACAAGCAATGCACTTGAAATAGGACATACGACAGTTGTTTCAGAAGGTCCAAGATGTGGATGTGGAAATCTTGGATGTTTAGAGGCAGTAGCTTCAGGGACAGCAATAGGTAAGAGAGGAAGAGAAGCGGTAGAAAGTAAGGTAGAAACTTCATTAAAGAAATATGATACTGTAACTTCAGCAGAAGTGTTTAAGGAAGCAGCTGCTGGGGATGATGTTTCTAAAGATATAGTAAATACAGCTTTAAACTACTTAGGCATAGGTATAGCAAATGCAATAGCAACCTTTGATCCAGAAGTAGTTATTATAGGTGGAGGCGTTTCAAAGGCAGGTAAAATTGTATTTGATAAGGTTCAAGAAGTTGTAAATAAGAGATGCTTCAAGGCAATGGCAGAAGCATGCAGAATTGTTCCAGCAGGACTTGGAACAGATGCTGGAGTTGTAGGTGCAGTAGCACTTGCTATAATGGAAAGTAATAATTTATATTAGACAAGTAAAATGAATAATGTTTGATTAGGATTCAGTTTAAAAGCTGAATCCTTTTTTTGTAGAAATGATCAATCTTCTCAAAAAATTACAGGCATATTTTAAAGAAAACTACATAAATTATAGAATGTAGAGAGGGACAAAGTATATGGATAATATTAACGATAGGAGATGATGTGGAAATGCCAAAGGATAGTCAAGTTGATGATAAACTTACTAGAAAATTAAAAGCAAATTGGGATACCACATTGGCTGATGAGGAAGCCAAAAACCGTACTAGAACTACTAAAAAACAATCTGCACCTAGAAATGTAGGGCAATAAATTCTTTTTGTCTCATACATAACTTACATTTAGGTTATAGCTTTTACCCCACCTTAAAGCTAGATTAATTTTATAAAGTTAGTCTTTGTTTGTATCCCTTCTCACAAATAAAGACCAAAATTTTATGGTGTAGGTATTGAGGCAAAGGAATTTTTAACATAACTGCCTACTACTAATAGTAAAACTATTAGTAGTGGGCAGCTTTGTTTTTAAAAGATAAGTTTTTGAAAATATTATTACTTTTTTATATAAGGGAATAATAAATCTATTAATAAAGATGTACAACTTCAATTCTTAAACAATTCATGTTAAATAAAATTTAATAGGCATCGACCTATTAAATTTGAGCCAGATTTCACTTTGTGAAATGGCAGCATAATAGCCTCGACATGCAATACTTTTTCATGAATTATAAATTCAGTTATGAAGGTGTGTATCTATAAAAAATATATGATATTATTATTATATAGAAAATAGTGTAAAAGGAGCTTGGTATGAAAGCAGAAGTTATTGGAATTGGAACAGAACTTTTATTGGGAGACATTGTGAATAGTAATGCTCAGTTTTTGGCACAAGAACTTGCTTACTTAGGTATCGATGTTTATCATCAAACTGTAGTAGGGGACAATGAGGAAAGAATTTTAAAAGCTTTTGATGATGCTTTTAAAAGATGTGATTTGGTTATAACAACAGGGGGGCTTGGACCGACACAGGATGATTTAACAAAGGAGATGGCTGCAAAGTATTTTAATAAAGAATTAGTTTTACATGAAAAATCTTTAAGATATATTGAAAGTTATTTTAGAAAAAATGGTAGAGAACTTAAGGGTGGGAATAAAAAACAAGCTTATTTTCCTAAGGATGCAATAGTACTTTCTAATCCGCATGGTACAGCACCAGGAGCAGTTATTGAAGGAGTAAATAGCAAAATATTAGTTATTCTTCCAGGTCCTCCAAGAGAAATGAAGCCTATGTTTTTAAATCATGTAGTTCCTTATCTAAGTAAATTTACTGATAGTATACTCGTTTCTAAAATTCTTAGAACTTTTGGTATAGGCGAAGGATTTATGGCTGAGCAAGTTGGAGACATTATTGAAAACAATACAAATCCTACTGTAGCACCTTATGCAAAGGGAGTAGAAGCAATCTTAAGAATAACAGCTAAGGCACAGAGTGAAGAGGAAGCTAACAAACTTATAGAGCCAATAGAAAAAGAAATTAGAAAGAGATTAGGAAAGAATATATATGCTGAAGGAGAAACTACTCTTGAAAATGTAGTGGTAGAGATGCTTATTCAGAAAAAACTTACTATCGCTACAGCAGAATCTTGTACAGGAGGTCTTCTTGCATCAACATTAATAAACTACCCAGGAATTTCAGAAATATTCGTCGAAGGAATTGTTACGTACTCTAATGAAGCAAAGATTAAGAGGCTAGGAGTTAAAAAAGAAACCATAGAAAGTTATGGAGCTGTAAGTGAGCAAACAGCTAAAGAAATGGCAGAAGGAATTGCAAAAACTTCTAGTGCAGATATAGGAATTTCTATAACTGGTATTGCGGGACCAGGTGGAGGTTCAGAAGAAAAACCTGTTGGACTTGTATATGTAGGTTTATACATAAAAGGTCAGGTGAAGGTAAAAGAATTTAATTTCCAGGGAGATAGACAAAAGATAAGAATTAGAACTGTTATGAATGCTATAGATTGGTTAAGAAGAGAGCTACTTAATAACAGTATATGATTAATCTAATGGGGATGGGCAATATTTACTTATAGATATTTAATATTAATATTTAGTATAATTATATATAAAAACAATTCCTCTTAAAGCGGAGGATTACCTACTCACTTTAAGAGGAATTATATTATATAAATAAAATGGGGGAGAGGCGATTTAATATTTACATTTTAATTATTACCCTCATTCAGTGCTTTTATACCTAGTTATAAAAAAATATCAAATTTTTTAGCAGATTTTTAAGTGATTTCTGCAGAGGGAGAATAACATGAAACCTGTATTTAGAGCTAATCTATATTTTCTTATAGTACTCCTTCTAGAGATTATAGGTCCTTACTTTTTAAAGACACCATTAACTTCAGTGAATTTAGATGTAGGGCAGGTTTTGGTTGTAGTACACATAATATTATTTATTATTCCAGCAATATTATATGTATTTATAACCAAATCATCAATAAAAAAGACTTTTAGGTTTAATAAAATTACATTGAAAGAAGGATTATTATCAGTTGTTGTCGGATTTTTAGCTCAACCTATTATTATCTTCTTTTCTATAATTTCTTCATTCTTTTTTGAAAATGATGTTGCGAAATTTGTGGAAAGTATGGGTAATGTTCCTTACTGGATGATGCTTTTAATAATAGCAGTAACCCCAGCAATTACAGAGGAAATAACTATAAGAGGAGTAATTCTTTCAGGATATAATAATAAAAAAAGAATTACTACTGCTTTGATAACAGGGTTGATGTTTGGCATGTTCCACCTAAATGCTCAACAGTTTTTATATGCAACAGTATTAGGCGCACTTTTTGCATATATGGTAAGAATAACCAATAGTATTTTTGTTTCTATGATATGTCACTTTACTATAAATGGTATTCAAGTTACAATGCAAAAATTAATTTCTACATTTATTAAAGTGTCTAAGCCAGAAGAGTACTCACTCGTAACACTACCTCTATCAGATAAGTTAAATATGGTCGCTATCAGTGGCTTCATAGCTGTTATATTTACAGCTCTTATAGTGATAGTAATCACGTGGATGGAAAAGATAAGTAAAGCTAGAGGTGTAGAGGATAGTTATGAAACAGAGCAATATGAAACTCTAAGAATAGGGACTGGTGTAGAATCTACTTTAGTGTTAAATCATGAAAGAACCATAAATATCCCATTTATAGTGTCAATAGTTGTCTATATAGCATATATGGCTATAACTTTAAGTTTTTTTAAGAGTTGATCATATGTTTGATTTGATGATGGATAGAGGAAATTTAGGATAAGAATTCATCTTTTGGGTGAATTCTTTTAATTTGTTGCTATTTAACAAAATGAAATGTGACAATAGTGAAAAGGTTAGATGTTCATTTATTGTTATTTGGCGCCACTTTATAAAGGAAAATCTGGCTAAAGCTGAACAAGCTTGATGCATGCTCAATTTTACTTACTGTACCTTTTTCACTGCTAATTAATACAATGATTTCTTTTGACATAAGCCATAGCTATAAATTAAAATATCATTGATGTGTTTAAATTTATTTATTTTAAGAAATCCATATTAAATTAACATAGGTAAATAGTGACTTAGTTATAAAAGAGTTATATTTTTTGTATTTGAATATTAGAAAATAAAAGGAGAAATAGCATGAGTATATTAACAGTAAAGAACTTAAATCATGGGTTTGGAGATAGAGCTATTTTCGAAGATGTTTCTTTCAGACTTTTAAAAGGTGAGCATATAGGACTTATAGGAGCTAACGGAGAAGGTAAGTCTACTTTCATGAATATAATAACAGGTAAACTTATGCCAGATGAAGGAAGTGTTGAATGGAGCAATAGAGTTAGGGTTGGTTATATGGATCAACATGTTCAACTTGAGAAAGGACTAACTATAAGAGATGCACTTAGAGGAGCATTCCAGTATCTTTTTGATTTAGAACAAGAAATGCTTGAAATAACAGATAAGATGGCTGACGCTTCTCCTGAAGAACTTGAAAAACTTCTTGAAGATATGGGCACAATTCAGGATATGCTAGATCACAATGGATTCTACGTTATAGATTCAAAGGTAGAAGAAATAGCAGCAGGCCTTGGGCTTAAGGATATAGGGTTAGATAGAGATGTTACAGATCTTAGTGGTGGTCAGAGAACTAAAGTTCTTCTAGCTAAGCTTTTATTAGAGAATCCAGACATATTATTACTAGATGAGCCTACTAACTATCTTGATGAAGTACATATTGAGTGGCTTAAAAGATTCCTTCAAAATTATGAAAATGCGTTTATATTAATTTCACATGATATTCCTTTCTTAAATAGTGTTATAAACCTAATTTATCATGTTGAGAACAGAATGCTTACAAGATATGTAGGAGATTATGATAACTTTTTAAGAATTTATGAAGCGAATAAGAAACAACTAGAAGCTGCTTATGAAAGACAGCAGCAAGAAATTTCTAAACTTGAAGATTTTATAGCTAGAAATAAGGCAAGGGTTGCAACGGTAGGTATGGCAAGAGCAAGACAAAAGAAACTTGATAAAATAGAGAAGATTGAACTTGCTGCAGAAAAACCAAAACCAGAATTTAAATTTAAGCAGGGTAGAACCTCAGGAAAACTTATATTTGAAACAAAAGATCTTGTTATTGGATATGATAGTCCTCTTTCAAAACCATTAAGTTTAAAGATGGAAAGAGGACAGAAGATAGCTTTAGTTGGTGCTAATGGTCTTGGAAAGTCAACACTTTTAAAGAGTTTAATCGGCCAATTACAATCATTAAGTGGAGAAGTAGAACTTGGAGATTACCTTCAAGTTGGATACTTTGAGCAAGAAATAAAGGAAGCTAATTATAAGACTTGCATAGAGGAAGTTTGGGAAGAGTTCGCTTCTTTTACGCAATACGAGGTTAGAGCTGCTCTTGCAAAGTGTGGATTAACTACAAAGCATATAGAAAGTAAGGTATGCGTTTTAAGTGGGGGAGAGCAGGCTAAAGTTAGGTTATGTAAGCTTATAAATAAGGAAACTAATCTACTTATATTGGACGAGCCTACTAACCATCTTGATGTTGATGCTAAGGAAGAGTTAAAGAGAGCGCTTAAAGAATATAAAGGAAGTATTCTTTTAGTGTGTCACGAACCAGAGTTCTATAAAGACGTTGTAACAAATGTTTGGAATTGTGAAGAATGGACTACAAAAATAGTTTAATATGTGTTATTATATTAAATGCACTTCACTACCCAACAGTTATATTAAAAGCGAAGCACTCACTGCATGATATTGCAGTGAGTGCTTCGTTTTTTCTTACTGATTAATGACCTCTTTGGAATTACTAAAAATTAGTGAAAAGTCTGTTTTTTTAATCCATCCTTTAGAATTCACGTTAGTACTTAAAGGTAAGGAAACAAAAAACCATTTTTCATTATTAATTTCCGCTTCATCAAGTATAGTTACCTGAAGTTTCTCATTTATATTATTTATTACAGGACTTGTAGCTATTGGAGCTAAGAACAGAATTGCATTACTTTGAGTAACTCCGCTGGAACATGATGGAATAGAATACTTGACATAAACATTAGGAGAACTCTTGTATTTAGCTGAGTACTTATTCTTTAAAGCCTTATATTGTTTATTAATAAAAAATAACTGATGCTTGATAGCTGTAAGTTTTTTATCAAAATAAAGATAAGTACATGCTAAGGCTAATAGTAAAAGAAGAATTATAATTATACTCAAAAATTCCACTTCCTAAAATATTTATCACTAAAATATATTAAATACTTATTAGAAAGATGATTAAAATTATTATATAAATATAATATCTTTACTAAATGCACTGACTTAATATTTTTCCAATATTATCCGTTATAAGTAGGTTGCTGATATTATCATATTGAGTAGAGGATTTATTGATTAGTATAAGTTTATTACCGTTATAGTATTGAATCATTCCTGCAGCAGGGTATACTGATAAAGAAGTTCCTCCTACAATAAGTACATCAGCTTTTGAAATATAATGAAGTGCACTGTCTATAACACTATCATCTAATGATTCTTCATAAAGAACTACATCAGGTTTTATAGTACCTCTACAGTGATCACAGTGAGGAACTATTGAAGAGGAATTTATAACGTAGTTTAAATCAAAAAACTTACCACATTTCATACAGAAGTTTCTATGAATAGAACCATGAAGTTCTAGTACGTTCTTACTTTTTGCCATCTGATGGAGACCATCTATATTTTGAGTTATAATTGCTCTAAGTTTACCGGCTTCCTCTAGTTTAGTCAGAGTAACGTGTGCAGCATTTGGTCTTGCATTCCTATAAATCATCTTATCTCTGTAAAATTTATAAAAATCCTCTGTATTAGACATAAAGAAGGAGTGACTTAGCATTTCTTCAGGAGAATATTTTCTATTCTCTTTAGAGTTATAAAGTCCATTAGCAGATCTAAAGTCAGGGATATTGGATTCAGTGGAGACCCCTGCACCTCCAAAGAATACTATATTATTAGAATTTTCTATTAGATTTTTTAACTCATTTATACTCATGAAAATCACCTCATTAAAATTATATCATACTGCTAACATTAAAAAGATAATGTTAAAAATAGTATTTGAAAACAAGAGAAAAGACTTATATGTAAATATGTGGTAAAATATAAATGTAAAAATTCTTTAGGGGGAGATAATTTGTTAAGATTGAGGAGAGTTTCTTCAACAATATTAGTATTGTTCATAATCTTAGCAGCAGTTTTTTTATACGATAAAAGTGTACAAGCTAATAGGTTTAAAAGTGAATTTACGGGCGCTTTAGAACAAGGAAAATACGATAATGCTTACGAAGTGCATAAAAGGGCGAATGATGATTCTATAATTAAAAAATACTTTAGTTTTAATGAAAAGTCCCAAGAGCTTTTAAATAATGAACTTGAAGCACTAAAACAGAAATATTCTAATGATACTATAACCTATAGTGAACTTAGAGAAAAAGTAAAAGAGCTTGCTAAAATTACTAGTTCCCCATATGAAGAAGAATTAAAATCATTTCAAGAAATAGAAAGTATGAGACAAGCTTATACAGAAGCTAAAAAACTTTCTGATAAGAAGAAGTATATAGAGGCAGTAAAGAAACTTAAAACAGTTAGTGGTATGGATAAGTTATATTATGAAAAAGCTCAAGTACTTATGGATGATATTAATAAAAGAGCTACAGAAGAAGTAAACGTTAAGATACAAGGATATATGAAAAATAATAGACTTGAAAATGGATTAAAGTTATTAGAGGACAATAAGAGTGTGTTAGACGAAGATTTTTATGAATCAAATGTAAATAAATTAAAGGAGATGCAGAAGAAAAAGAGCAATGTAATAAAAACGAAGAGTGTTGGGTTAACAACTGAGGAAAAAGAAAAAGTTGTAACAGCTAATGGATACTTGAAGGGATATGTGCCCAATCGTGAAAAGGAAGATATTGTTAGAAAATTCTCTAGTAGCACACAATTTTTGGTTTGGGTTGATCTAAATCAACAAAAGACAAATGTATTTGTAGGAAAAAAGGGGGACTGGAAGCTCATAAAGTCTTTTGTATCTTCTACTGGAACTAAAGGAAACGAAACTCCTAAAGGTTTTTTTAGGGTAACGAAAAGAGGAACATGGTTTTATAGTCAAAAGTATCAGGAAGGAGCTAAATATTGGGTTCAGTTCTATGGAAATTACTTATTTCACTCTGTACCTATGGATATTAATAAAAATATAGTTGATAGTACATTAGGAATAGCGGCTTCTCATGGATGTGTAAGATTATCTCTAAATGATTCAGCATGGATATACAACAATATTACAGTTGGAACAACAGTATATATTAAATAATAAATAGAGTTTTATCATGTTGAATAATAGTGATAAAACTCTAAAGAATATAATAACTACCTTTTACTTACTTAAGAATAACCGGTTTAAGAAATAATTTTACGAATAAAAGTTTAAGTGGAACTTGGTGGCAACTAAGTTCCTTTAAAATTTAATCCTACAACTACTAAAGATAAATAAATTTTGGGAACTCTCTTTCTAAAGTGTTAGATTTGTACTAATTTAAGCAGGTTAACATTTTGTTATAACAATTATACAAATAGTCAAAATATTTTTAAAATACATAAAAAAATATTTTAGAAGCCATGAAATTATGTTAAGATATGTATAACTAGTTATATCGTTCGTCAATATTAAGATATCAATAAAATTACAAAAGGGAGGATGATTAAATATGGGTAGAAAAATAGCGGTTGTCTTAGATGAAAACGGACAAACTTCAACATTCTATGAGTCAAGTGTTATAAAAGTGTACACAAAAGAAAAAGAAGAATGGAAAGTGATAAGTGAAACTTCACTTTCAGATAACAAGATGACAGGTACAAAATTAATTCGTGAAAGTATTAAGAATATAGTAGAATATTTAAATGAATGTAGAGTTATTGTAGCAAAAGAGGTTTCTGGTATTCCACATACTGTTTTAGATATGGCTGGTTTCAAGATATTTGAAGTTGAAGGCGAACCAGAAGAACTTTTGGACCCTGTTTTGGAAATATTGGAGCAAGGAGAAGTAGAAAAGACTTCATCTGTTAATGACAATGATATTAAAGTAGAACCAATACCTCTAAACAAGGAAGGTTCTTATTATATTAATCTTAAAGAGGTACAGAAGAGTAAACCTGGTATTACATCTAAAGGAGCATTATTACCTTTTTTACGTAATAATACTTTTTATGAGCTAGAAGTTATATGTAGTCATATACCACCATGGATGGAGAGTGAATTAAAAAGACTACACATGGGATTAGATATTACACAAAATAGTTCAGGTGAATATAAAATAATAATTTACCGCAAAACCTGTAATGAGAATTAAAATATAATTTCAATTATATTTATGATGTTTAGTATTTACATAGAATATTATTTAGATATAAAAAAGATCTGGCAGTATATTTACTATACTGCCAGATTTCTTCATATCTAATGATTTTATATTTGAAGTCTTTTAACTACTTCGCCACCTTCGATATGTTTTTCCATAATTTCTTCAACATCATCTGGAGTCACTGAACCATACCATACTCCTTCAGGATAAACAACTACTATTGGACCTTGACTACATATGCCAAAGCAACCAGTATTAGTGAGCATAACTTCTCCTGATAACTCTCTACTTTCGATTTCCTCCATAAATGTGTTAACCACATCTACAGACTCTTTTGTATAACAGTAACCTTGTTGTTTTCCATTAACTCTACAGCTAGTACATACGAAAATGTGATATTTTGGATTTACCATAAAAACTACCTCCTAAAATAATTTCGTTAATAAGCATTTATTTTTTAGTGCACGGTATTCATTGTTAATAAAAAGATATCATAAAATGTTAAACAATTCAACGAAAATATGATAAATAGATAAGAAAACCTATATAGTTGTGATATTATATCAAAAACAGTAAGTGTTTTATGACAAAGTGTAAAATAATTAACGATAAGTGGAAAGATTTTATGCCATCTGTAAATTTAATTTAACTACAAAAATTTATCCTATATTCTCTAAGGTGGAAGCTGGATAATAAGATATTAGACCAAAACTAGAAGCCATATTTGAAAGTATCAAGGACTTTAAACTAAGTCCTCGTATGTGGTAAGAAGCTTAAAGGTATGAACACCTTTGTAAATAAGAAAATTGGCCATTATCAAGGTATTGAAATGAACAAATATGGTTCGGATAAGTTGAAAAATACTAAAATGATAGATTCTTTAAGAAGATATAGAAATAATTAAGTTAATGATTATCTTCATAAAGTAAGTAAAAATATTATAAATAAAGCAATAGAACATAAGGTGAAAAAATAGTTATAGGGAAAATAAAAGGTATAAAGGAAGATATTAATTGTAATAAGTCTTTTATTTAAATACCAGTACAAAGACTTATTACAATTAATAAAGTATAAGGCAAAGTTACAAGGCCTTGAAGTTAAATTGAAGGAAGAAAGTTATACAAGTGGTTGCAGCACTTTCTATTTAGAACCAATAAGTAAAAAGCACTATGATAAAACTGGTAGAGTAGTTATGGGGCTATTCAAATTAAGTTTTGGATTAGTAAATAGTGATGTAAATAGCTTCTAAATAAAAGAAGGAAAATATATTCTCGAAATAGTGCACGCTATGAGGGATAAAGAGAGGGTATCCTCGCCGTTGAAAGTAAGGGTTGCCTGTCTATTAAGATGGAAAATTAAATATCAAGTCTCTCACCAAACCATTGTTGCTTGTCTCTGTGGTAGTTCACACAAATGTTAACTGTTGAAGAGAAAGTATATCTTGAATTAGTATATACCTTGCCTGGTGTATCTATATAAGGTAATTAGAGTTTTTATAAGAATAATTAAGTATTATTAAGTTAAATTTGAATAAGGTGCTATATACTATTTAATAAGACTGCATAATAATGATAAGATAGCACTTGTCGACTTGATGCGACAAATCAAAAAAGTAGTTTTTCTACAGATGTCAATTCAACTTTAAAAATTATAAAAAAAGTTGTTGACAGAGAAGCGAAAAGCTGATAAGATAATCAAGCGGTCAGTTGATGACACGCAAAAATAACTTGGTCTTTGAAAATTAAACAGAGGAAAT
>NZ_BOPZ01000043.1 GCF_018332455.1 Clostridium polyendosporum | reverse complement strand
TTTATATAAAATTTTATTCAAATTAATAGAAAAGCTCTCTTTTAAAATTTATCCACAAGTTTGCTAGAAAAACCCCCTGTTTAAAAAACAGAGGGTTTTTCAGCAAACTGAAGGAGTATATTATACATGTATAATATACTCCTTCTCTTGTTTTTAAGGATTTTTTTAATTAGGTATTGATAATAAGTAAGGCTCTTTTTACTTTCTAGAATTTACATAAAGCCATCCCAAAGTACCTAAGGCAATGGGAAACAGAGATATCAATCCACTGCAAAAATAAATAATTAGACAGATAATTAATGCAAGAAGAGCACACCACCAGCCGAGATCTCGTCTGCTGAGTATTTTTAGTGCAGAAGCCATAGCTATAATATATGATGATAAAAAAACTGAACCAGGAAATTTAAGCAGTTGGTTTAAGTCTGGACTAATAAAAGCAAAACAGGCTAGAACTATTCCAAAATCTATTCCTAAGGCTAAAAGTGCATTTACTGGCGTTTTAAACCTTGAATGTAACTTCGAAAATAATTTTGGGAATTCTCCATCTCTTGCTTCGTTATATATTATTCTTGAGAAACCCGCTATATTTGCATGTATTGTACAAAATGTAATTAATACAGTCAAAATAGCAACTATATATCCCGAGGTTTTACCTAAGGATAGAGCAATTAAGGAACTTAAAGGTGTAGAGGCATTATCGGAAGAATAAACTCCTGTGCCTATAGTTACAAAGGATATAGAGGTATAAAGTAATGCTATAAACAAAGCCGATAAAAATAAGCTTATTGGTATATCCCTAGTAGGTTTTTTAAATTCCTCCGCTAAGGGTGTAATGAGTTCCCAACCAGCAAAGGCAAAAAATATTATAGGGAATGTTGATAATATGGATTTTATTCCCTTAGGGGCAAAAGGTTTAAAGGCTGTTAGTTCTACATGAAAGCTTGAAAACAAAACAATAGATAATAACAGAACTATTATAATTATTACCATAATTGAGCTGATTTTAGAAGAAATATCAATTCCCTTTATATTTAATGCTATGGATATATAAAGCATAGCAGCAGATACCAATATTAACTGCCAAAAGCTAAGGGGCAAAACATAACCTAAATAATAAGCTCCACTCAAGGCAACAGCGGGAAGGCCGATCGGAATTGAACCCATAAGAATCCAACTGGTAACTACTCCAGCTTTAGAACCAAAAGCTTTAGCAGAATAAGAGGCAATGCCGCCAGCTTTAGGTACACGTGCAGCTAGTCTTCCTAAGACAAAAACAATGGGAAAGGATAATAAGGATATTATAATCCAGACTAATAGTGATGCAGGTCCTGCCTTCTGAGCTGTTAAGGCAGGTAGTACCAATATACCGCAGCCAATTACAGCGGATATGGATAAGGCTGTACCTTGTTTCCAATTTATAGTGGCTTTTAACTTATCTTCATTCATAAATTGATTCCTTTCTATCTTTTTAGTACCTTGAATTTACATTTATTTTATATTAACATAGGATTATGTATTAATAAAATTGAATTATTTGAAGTGAATATTCGATTTTATTGAAGTTTAGGAGGTGAGGTATTATAGAACTTAGAAATCTAATAACCTTTTCCCAAATTGCGCATTTAAAAAGCTTTTCGAAGGCAGCAGAAACCCTTGGCTATGCACAATCTACAGTCACAACTCAAATTCAACTTCTGGAACAGGAGCTTGAAACAAAGCTGTTCGAACGAATTGGACGAAGTATAGAGCTAACTGAAAATGGTGAAATTTTTCTTGGTTATGTTGAAAAAATAATAAATCTTTCAAATGAAGCAAAAGAAGCTATTAGTGCATCAGATACTCCTAAAGGTACTCTGAGAATTGGCATTGTTGAATCACTTTGTACAATAAGACTCCCGGATTTACTTAGAAATTTTCGTCAGAAGTATCCTGAAGTGGAAATTATCATTAAATTAGGTGTGTGTTCTGATTTACGGAATATGCTTAGAAGTAATATGGTTGATTTGGTGTTTATTTTAGATGAACAAGTTTATGATCCAGATTTAATTACAAGTATGTCATATAAGGAACCCATGGTAATTTTAGCTTCTCCAGAACATAAGCTGGTAAGTAAAAAGAAAGTAACAATAAGAGATATTGCAGATGAACCATTAATTCTTACTGAAAAGGGATGTAGTTATCGAGGTGTTTTTGAAGCAATGTTTCACGAGGTAGGTTTACAGCCACATTTGTCTTTAGAAGTAGGAAGTATTGAGACCATTAAAACTTTTGCTATGAGTAATTTAGGAATTACTTTATTGCCTTTAATGACGGTACAAAAAGAAATGAATCAAATGCAATTAATAGCTTTGGATTGGGCTGGTGAGGAATTCAAAATGATGACACAATTGCTTTACCATAAGAATAAATGGATGACACCAGCAATGAAGGCTTTTATAGCAGAAGTAGACTTTACTACATCTCTATCATAAATAGTAGCTAACGTTAATTTAGTGATAAGTTAGAGGTTAGCTATTTTTTGATTAATTTTATTTTGTTTACTATAATAGTTTGTACTTAATCGTTCATTCATTATTTCTATAATTCTTGTGTAATCAAGGCCTTTTACGTAAAGACGCAGCACGTTATTGATAATTTGTTTATTCATGAAATTATTGTTCCTATTAATCAACGTATATCAACCTCCATTGATGCTAATATTTTTATAGCTCTAAGTAATAAAGTTATTTTCAATATATGTGTGTTTAAAAATATAATTGTTATTCATAAAGTTGAATATTTAGTTTATTGAATAAAGCTGATATATTTTAATTCAGTAGGAATGATTTCAGAATATTTTGTAGTTGATAAAAGTTAAGAGTGTAGTGGCCATAAGTAAAATAACGGGTTTGATAAGGCATTAATATTGGATTTATTATAGATATTTAATATAGAATATTTAGTTATAACTATGTTTGTTGTTAATAATTGGAAGTGTATTGTATAATGGATAATAACTAATTGAGTAAAATGGGACTTATAATTTTTTACGAATCAGTATGTCAGTATGATACTATAATTAAAATTAAAGATATTGGGGGGAGATGAGAAGGTGTTAGAACAGAAAAACATTGGCATTTTACTTTTTAATGATGTTGAGATATTAGATTTTGCTGGTCCATTTCAGGTATTTTCAATTACTACATATACCGAATGTAATCAAAAACCGTTCAAAGTAAATACAGTTGCTCAAACAAAAGACTTAATAAAGGCTCGTAATGGATTGAAAATTCAGCCTGATTATGATTTCTATGACGCTCCACAGTTTGATATTTTAATTATACCTGGAGGATATGGAGCAGAAGAAATTGAAATTCACAATCCAAAGGTTATAAACTGGATTAAGAATAACATGAATAATGTTTATATAATGGCATCTGTATGTACTGGTGCATTTCTATTGGCAGAAGCTGGTTTATTAGATGGGAAACAAGCTACAACACATTGGATGGACATTGATAGGTTAGAAAAGGAATATACAAAAGTTAAAGTCCAGCGTAATGTTAAGTTTATAGATGAAACTCCTATTATTACATCAGGTGGCATATCAGCTGGAATTAATATGTCATTTTATATTATTAAAAAACTTTTAGGTGAAGAAATAGCTAATGCTACAGCTAAAAGGATGGAATATGATATTAATATCCAAAGTATTTAATCAACGATAATAATTCACATTCTTCTTAAAAGGCGATGTTAGTGGAATTAAGTCGCTTTAATAAAATCTATTGACAAAGTACGCAGATGTTAGTGTAGTATATTTAGGAGGCGGGGGAATGCTAGAATATATATTAAAACTTCTAGGTAGAAACAATGACTAGGGATGAATTAATATCTTTAATTAAGGATAATACAATGGAATCTAGCGAGGTTTTAGAGTACTTAGGAATTTCAAAACAAAGGCTTTCAGATATGAATAGACATGGTAAATTAATTGCGGCTAAAAAAGTATTTATCTGAAAATGGATGTTGAATGTAAAATATTTGCTATTTAACTTGAATAATGAAAGGAGCTCAAAAAATGTTAGATAACACGGATAAGCGTATTTTAGCCGAATTGTCTCGGAACAGCCGTATCACTATGAAAGAGTTGGGAGAGAAGGTGCATTTGACAGGGCAGGCAGCCTCGTCCAGAGTCGCAAAATTAGAGGACAATGGTGTTATTGAGGGATATACTATTAAAATTAACCAAGCGAAATTGGGATACTCTATTCACGCAATGATAAATATCTATACAAAAAGTGAGTACCACCAACCTTATTTGTCCTTCATAAGCTCACAAGAAGAATATATAATACATAACTATAAAATCAGCGGGGACGGCTGTTATCTTCTCGAATGCAAATTTCCCTCTAACGAACTGTTAGATAAATTCTTGATAGAGTTAAATAATTATGTAAATTATAAATTAACTATTATTATTAATGAAACAACCAAAATCAGGCAATGCCCATAGCGAGGCAATACCTGATTTTTTTGTTCATATCTTCTTTATGCAGTCATACGCATCAAATGTGTACGTTCTTTTTTGCCGTGCAGGAAGTAGTAGAGGACAGACGTTGCAAGTCCGATGATTCCCAAAATCGCATACAGAGCATTATAGCCTGTTGTTGGAATGACCAAACCAAGAAGATAAGGGCCAAATCCATTGCCGGCATCAAAAAATATAAAGAAGGTGCATGTAGCGAGGCCCATGCGGTCACGTTCAACCGAATTAACTGCTATTGCCTGTGTGCATGACGAAATATTGCCAAAGCCAAGACCAATCAAAGCACCTGCCAATAAGAAGGTTCCACTGTTGTTTGCTAAACTGAGCAGCAACATTCCGGCTCCAAAGATGATAAAGACAGGGTGCATGATAAAGTTTGCTCCTTTTATGTCCATCAAGCGACCGATGAATGGTCGTGATACCAATACGGTAGCTGCATAAACAACAAAGAAAAAGCTTGCTGTATCCTCCAAGTTGATCTTGATAGCATATAAATTTATATAAGCAAGAACGCTGGAGAAACAGAAGGCTACCGTAAAGATAATGACGGAGATGGGAAGTGATTTTGGCTCAATGAAGCTGGAAAGCTTAAATCCTAAATTTTCATGTTTAATTTCTGCCGTTTTCAATATAGGGGCATTAAAGAAGAATGCGGTTACCAAACTGATGATACCTAATAAAAGGCAGAAACTGAAAATCATGTGGAAGCTTGTATGTTGCCTAATGTAAAGGCCAATAAATGGCCCGAGTCCAGTAGCTAGTGCTTGGCTCATACTAAAGTAGCCAATTCCTTCCCCTTTCCGCGATAACGGTATAGTGAGGGCTACAATCGTACCTATCACTGTACTGGTTATACCCAGTGCAGTACCGTGTATGAACCGGCTCAGAATGAAAAAGGTAATCCCGTAATCTACAAAGTATAACGATGTAGCTAGTGTAAAAAAGATTAACCCCATAATTAATATTAGTTTTGGCCCAGTTGGATGAATGATCCGCCCGCTAAACAAGCGACCAATCAAAGCCCCGATAATGAAAATACCGAATACAAGCCCTCCTTGGCTTGTAGATGCATGAAATTTATCTACAGCGTAAACAATGATTATTGCATTTAATAGAAAGAACATTAACGTTAAGAAAAAATTTACTAAGGAAAGAATGACAAAATTCTTCGTTAACAATTTATCTCTTGTTTGAGGCACTGTTTAATCTCCTTTCTCTGTAATATTTGATATTGGAAGTACAATGTCCATAATGTGGATGGTGTTTAGCACGTTCCATCTAGCCAGATACAATTAACAAATGGATCTGAATTTAATGCTAATATGGACATTATTTTTGTTATTTTATTTTACTGAATCGCTATCGCTTTTCTGTTTAAAAATAAAAACTATAATGTGTATGATTCGCCATCAGCTGGTATTAGTACGTTAGAAGACATTCTCTTTTCATCTGCGAATTGTTTTAAAGCTTTTCTTGTCACCCTTGCATGGTTAACTGCTTCCATATGGCTGGCAATAATTTTTGCATGTGGGGCAGCTTTATATACCTCGTAAACATCATTTGCATTCATGATTATATGGCTACCTGTTGTGAACTGAGCACCACCAGCGTTTAAAATAATTACTTCTGGATTATGATTGTCTATTGCTTTTTTGACATCGTCGTACCAAATAGTATCTCCTGCTAAGTATACTATTTTTTCATTTGGATTGCTGAAGATAACCCCGCAAGCTTCACTTGTAACGTTAAATTGTTTAAAATAGCTCATAGCTTCTTCATCTGCTACATGTATACAATTTGTTTTTGTTAACTTGATATCTCCAAATAATGTACCATTCTTTTTTAAAACTTCGACATCCTTAAAACCAAAACTTTTCAAAGCTTCCGCTTCTTCTCCATTTTGTGTAAAAATTTTCGTGTTTTTTGGTATTACCTTGATAGCAACCTCATCAAAATGATCCGGATGAATATGTGTGACAATTACAGCGTCTACATCTTTTATGATTTCATCAATAGGCATCGGTAAATCGACCATTGGATTACTTTCCTGATTTTCTGCTGGAATAGGAGGAAAAGTCTCCTTGTCTGCTAACCATGGATCAATTAAAAATTTCTTTCCAGCATATGTGATAGTTATAGTTGCGTTTCTAATTTGTTGAAAATTCATAATAATAACTCCTTTTCTTTTTAATTGTATTAGTATTTGTATACATTTTATAAAATACAAGATGATATTTACATAGATAAAATCAAGTCTTTTTGCAGTTTTACTTGAATAATGAAAGAAGTTAAAAAATATTAGATTTATCAGAGACCAATTCTTGTTATAATTAAGTATCTGTATATAAATAGGATATTTAGGAGGTGAAGACAGGTTGTTAAAAATAAATAGTAATGAAAAAATTAAAAATATCATTAGCGAGAATGAAATGGTTATTTTATATTTTAGTAATAAGGTTTGCGGAGTTTGTGAAGTGATTGGAAATAAGGTTCAAAGAATATTAGAATCTTATTCTAAGGTAAAGAGGATTGATATTGATAGTGAAAAACAAATGGAATTTGTAGCAATGAATAATGTTTTTTCATTTCCATTATTGATACTTTACGTTAATGGTAAAGAAACAATAAGAGTTGGAAGGAATGTTGATTTAATAGAATTAGAAAAAAGTATTAAGAGGTATTATGATATGTTGTTTTAGAAGACAAAGTTAATCAACTAAAAAAACTTTATGTCTCCAATCTGCGGTAGACAAAATAATTGCCTACTGCAGATTGGATTAATTAATAATTTTTAGTTGAGTTTGGAGATTGGTCTAAGTTGATGAAAGATGTCATAACTACAATTTTTATCTGTGTTATACCTTAAAATATGTATGATTCGCCATCAGCTGGTATTAATACATTAGAAGAAATTCCTTTGAAGTGAACTAGGAGGTAATTATGACAATAGAAAATATGATTAAATGCTGTGATAATTTAACCCCCACAGAAAACCAATTAGCGCAATATATTCTGCAAAATAAAGAACAAATTGAAAAATTATCTATTCAAGATCTTTCTGAAAAGACTTTTGTATCAAAATCTGCAATTCACCGGTTTTGTAAAAAAATTGGGGTTGATGGATTTAATGAGCTTAAAGTAAACCTTGTTCAAGATATCATAGAAGAGAGTAAAGGTGAGAATCAAATAGATGTTAATTTTCCTTTTGCGTCTAATGATACTCAGGGAATAATAGCTCAAAAGCTGCTAAAATTATATGAAGCATCAATAAAAGATACTTATAATTCTATTAATGTAGAGGAACTAAGTAAATCAGTAACATTATTACACAATGCAGAAATTATTGATATATATACTCATGCACATAATATTAATATTGCAGAAAATTTTCAGGATAAAATGCGTTCAATTGGTAGAATGGTTAATTGTCCAAAATCTTTTTATGAACAGCGTTGTACGGCAACTGCATCTAAGAGAAAGCATGTAGCTATTATTTTATCATATTCAGGAAAAGCAACCTTTTTACCTCCTATCGTAGAAATATTACATAAAAAGGGGATAGAAATAATCTGGATAGGAAGAGTTGGAAAGAATGTTGTACCTAATTATATAAAGCATCACTTGTATATAAGCGATAGAGAAAATCTTAGGAACAGAATATCTCAGTTCTCATCCCATATTGCAATGCAATATATGTTAGATGTTATTTTTAGCTGCATTTTTAAAATGGATTATGAAAAGAATATAGATTATATTCAAGAAGTTATTGGTATTGTTGATGACAGAAACATTAATGAAGAATAGCAATTCAGAATTCCTTTTTAGAGGAATTTATTAATAGTGATCTTAAAGCTCGTTAGGGGAAAACTCTGACGAGCTTTTTACATTTGAAGAAGCGAAAGTTAGTTAAAAGTATCAAAAAGTTTCAATATAACATGTTACTTGATAAGAATCTTTAGAAAAAAAGACCAGAATAACCTACTTCCGTTGATGGAGGTATGTCTGATAAATATACTTTAAGTATAGTATTTATTTCTTATTTAGAAATCTCAATTAAAAAATTTTAGGCTAAGTAACAACTTAATTTATTGGTTATTAATATTTTGACATAGTGGAGAAAAATATAACTACTTAGCTTGAGGGAGTTGGGGAATTTAGGAAGTGAAAAATTCTATAAGCAAAGAAGTGTATAACATTTGATTGGAGGGAATTTTATGAAAAGATCTATAAAAATTGTAACAATTGGAGGGGGAAGCAGCTATACTCCAGAATTGATGGAAGGTTTTATTAAGCGATATGATGAGCTTCCAATAAGTGAAATATGGTTAGTTGATGTTGAAGAAGGAAAAGAAAAGCTAGAGATTGTTGGGAAATTGGCACAGCGTATGTGGGATGCAACACCATATAATGTAAAAGTAGTTAAAACTCTAAATAGAAAAGAAGCGTTGGCAGGTGCTGATTTTGTAACTACACAATTTAGAGTTGGTTTATTAGATGCAAGAATTAAAGATGAAAGAATGCCTTTATTGCATGGAATGCTAGGACAAGAAACCAATGGTGCTGGTGGAATATTTAAGGCATTTAGAACAATTCCAGTAATAAAAGATATTGTTGAAGATATGAAGGAACTATGTCCTGATGCCTGGCTTATTAATTTTACTAATCCTAGTGGAATTATTACAGAAGCAGTTATTAAGCATTTTGGATGGAAAAAGTGTATTGGATTATGTAATGTACCAGTTATTTCAATGATGAATGAACCAAAAACTATTGGAATGGAGCTTTCACAATTAAATTATCAGTTCGCTGGATTAAATCATTTTCATTGGCATAAAGTTTTTGACAATGAAGGAAAAGAGATTACAGAACAAATAATAGAACACATTAACAAGAAAAATGGTGGAACTCCAGCTAATATTCATCAAGCTGAATTCCCATTAGAATTATTAAATTCTACTAATTTATTACCTTGTGGATATCATCGTTATTATTATTTAGAAAAAGAAATGTTAGAACATAGTTTAGAAGAATTTAATAAAGGTGGAACACGTGCAGAACAAATGAAAGAGGTAGAGGCATCACTTTTTGAAATATATAAAAATCCAGACTTAAACAAAAAGCCTGAAGAGCTTCAAAAGCGTGGTGGTGCATATTATAGTGATGCAGCTTGCGAATGTATAAGTGCAATCTACAATAATAAAGGTATTACTATGGTTGTAAGCACACAAAATAATGGAGCTATACCTTGTCTTGATTCTGATTCTATAGTTGAGGTTTCTAGTATTATTTCAGCTAGAGGTGCAGAACCAATAGCATGGGGTGAAATGGGATCATTTGAAAAAGGATGGTTACAAATTATGAAAGCAATGGAAGAATGCACAATTAATGCTGCATTATCGGGCGATTATGGAATGGCATTACAAGCTTTTACAATAAACCCACTAATTCAAAATGGAATTAAAGCAAGGCAGGTATTAGATGAATTGATGGTAGCACATGAAAAGTATCTTCCACAATTTAAAGAAAAGATTATTGAGTTAAAGGCACAGGGAGTGTCATCAAAGGATCCTGTTGTAGTAGATTTGATTAAAAATGGACACTAAAAAATTCTTGTAAATTAAGCTTATAAAATACAGGGTAGTTGAGTTATCAAGGAGGAAAAATGAGCGTTAAAAAAGATCTATTTGGAATAACGAAAGAAGGGAAAAAGCCTATATATTTACACTTGAAAATTCAAAGGGAATGAAAGCAGACGTAATAATTTGATATTGTTCAGCATTGTTAACATAAGTAAAAATGCTTGTTCTGGAGCAGTTGCAGGATTGATGTCTCCAAAAGGAAAAGAAGCATTCTATGAAAAGTTTGGCTTCTGGAAAAGACCTAACGAAAATTTTGGACATGGTATGATACAATTTTGGGAAAGAAAATAATTAGCAAAACAAACTATGATTATATTTTATTCATTACCTCAGGGGAAATTGTAAAAACTGAAGTTTTTACTTGCTGAATACGTTTTATACTTTTCTATAAAGGTTTTATTGACATAACAATATGCTCATCATATGATAGTCACATATAGATAAATCAAGGTAATACAGAGATTTATCTGTATTATATAAATTAATAAGTTGAAAAAGAAAGGAATGATGTGTTGTGTTAAATATAAATACATGCTTTAAAGCTGAGATTGTAATAAATGGGGAGGTGTGTGAAGAATAATTATTAATACCTCCCCGCAGCAATAAATTTTGTTATTTAATGTGGGAGGAATAAAAATTGGATAAAATAAATTTATATGACCTAGGTTTAAATGAAAGATATATTCAAGAAGCTTCAATGTATGAAAAAGACTTATACATTGCAAGGGTATCTGCTCAATATAAAGATATGTATAAAATAATTACTGAAAATGGAGAGATATTGGCCGAAATCTCTGGTAAGCTAAACTATTCATCAAAATCAGCTATCGATTATCCAGCAGTTGGAGATTGGATTTTAGTAGATAGAATTATAGGCGAAAATGGGAATGCGATTATTCATCATATTCTTTCAAGAAAAAGTTATTTTGAAAGAAAGGTAGCAGGGGCAAGAAGTGATAGTCAAATAGTTGCTGCTAATATTGATACAGTTTTTATATGCATGTCTCTCAATAATGATTTCAATATTCGCAGGTTAGAACGATATATTTCAATTGCTTGGGATAGTATGGCAACGCCAATGGTAGTATTAACAAAAGCAGATTTGTGCAAGGATATTGAGAGTAAAGTTTTAGAAGTTCAATCTGTTGCCATTGGTATAGATATATTAGTTACAAGTAGTGTATTAGAGGATGGATATTTAGCTATAAAAAAATACATTAAAAGTGGTAAAACTATAGCTTTTATTGGATCGTCAGGTGTTGGTAAATCTACTCTCATTAATAAGCTTATAGGTAATGAGACTTTAAAAACGAATAGCATAAGAAATGATGATAAAGGAAAGCATACTACTACTCATAGGGAGTTGATCTTAGTTCCAGATGGTGGAGTTGTAATAGATACTCCTGGAATGAGAGAGTTAGGTATAATAAATGCGGATTTGGATAAATCTTTTAGTGATATAGAAGAAATAGCTAAAAGGTGTAAGTTTTCAGATTGTCGACACGAAAATGAACCTAAATGTGCTGTTAAAGAGGCCATAGAAGAAGGGCTGCTCGATATAGAACGACTAGAAAACTATAAAAAGCTTCAAAGAGAGTTAAAGTATAGCGGACTTAACTCAAAACAACTGGAAAAAGAAAAAATAAATGAGATGTTTGGTAGCATGGGAGCTATGAAAGAAGCACAAAAACTTATTAAAAGTAAGAATAAAAGAAGACGATAAACTGTAGAAAAAGAGAGTTATTAATAAAAAAACTGGGATATTAAAATATCCCAGTTTTTCAGCAAACTGAAGGGAAGTCATTTGACTTCCCTTTAAAAGTAACATGTTTTACCTTTATCCATAGTATGTACCATAAGAAATTATGTAGGAGTAAAATATGAGCTATAGATATCCTTATTATTCAATATTTAGAATGTTAAGTGAAGCCACTGCAACTAGGAAAAATGGTATAATTAAAGTTCAGATGTCAGGAGTTCTTCCAACTGTGTGTCATGAAGCAAAGGTGATCGATAAATATCCAGGGGGCAATATTATGTATATAATGGATCCTGGTACAGCACAGGTCTTTATAAGTATAGATTTTAAAGATGAGTTTAAAGGAGGTTATTGTGTACTTATGTTAGGCGAACCATTTTGGCTAGAAACTGAAATACCTGATTCAGGACATAATGAAGTTACTATTTTTGTAAATGATATACCAGTTGAAAAAATTAAAGTACAAGAAATAGAACAATAGGGTTACTTTAGAGGTGCAAAGTTTAAAATTATACTAGTTTTAATAGTTGTCTTAATAACAAAAAAGGCATGTAAAGTTATCAATTTTACATGTCTTTTCCTTTGGCTATGTTTGGGAGTAATGTTGAGACCATGATACTATATTGATATATAAACATATTTGTTTTTTATATAATGAAATTAAGTTGGAATTGTAATTTATTGCGTATTAATTCAACATTACAAAGTAAGTGTTTTATATGAAAACCTATCTATGGTGTGGTTATAAAACTTTAGGCGATGATTCAATATATAATATTTGTGAAATATGTTTTTGAAAATAGATTATAAAAGAATATGATTTGTTGAATCATAGTTTTATAAATAGAATAGAGAGGTGATTACCATATGGAAGGAAACCCGATAATGCTTGACGAATTAATAGGTGCCCTTGAAGCAAATGGTGAAATAAGTATCACCGATGGAACAAAAGAGATGTTTATTCAAACTGTGGATGACAAAGAGGGTTATTCCTATGTAAGTAGTACAAATGAGGAATTTGGCAGTAGCAGAGAGGCTGTGGAATGGGCAATTGAAAAAATGAATGGTATTGAGAATATAGTGACTTGAGAGTAAATCCGAATTATTTACGGGAGTTAAACAAAAAGGAGGCTATGCCAAAAGTACGAAAAATCTTTTGTCTATATCCTCTTTTTCCAACAAAATCACTTAATACATTAACCCAAATCTTCAATAGCATCTCAAAAGTCATTTTCATGTACAACTACTACCTTATGACCTTTCTTTCGGAGGGCGATTGCTTCTTCTACTTTTCTTCCATGGCATGAATAAGCCCAGCAAGGATTTTCGTTGTTTCCTACTATGAGATAATTGGTTTTAGAGGAAACTAATTATAGCGCCTTTTTGCGCGTCAGTTTTCAATCTTCCTATATACATAGAAAGAATATATACTTGTTTATTGCAATATTGTTGCACGCATTAATGGATTTTCCAGCTGCATTATACCAAATGAAAGTAACAAACATATTCATTACAGAAGATATAGTATTTGTATATTTTATAATAGCAATAATATTCTTATCTAAAACGAAGAAAATTTTTAGCAAAGAAGTTGTATAATGCATCTTCTTTATTTTCTTATAGTATGAACTACTAAATACATAAAAAAAGTGGAATACCTTACTTAATATAAGTTATTCCACTTTCTTTTGTTTCAACCTTCACATTCAGATATAACTTTCTACATCAACTTAATCTAATATTCCTCTTTTTAATGTATACTTATCATAATGGAAATCAATTAAGTCATCACTAAATATTTCTATTCCCGTAGATTCCTTTAATGGAAATATTCTAGTTGTAAAAACTACATCTCCATCATTTATAAATATTTCTGCTATACTGTTGTCCATTAAAACTTTTATTTTAATGTTTTGATTTATATGAAGCTTTGATTTTCTAACAGAACCATATTCTTCTACAAAAATATTTTTCATATTACTTCTATCTAATGTTACTATACAACTTTCCTTATTGAATTCTAGTACTAACTTTTCTTCACTTGAAGATACCAAGTTTACTCCAAAAATATTTGATGATTTTCTATCTAAGTTTATATCAAGTTCATAGGTGTTATTAAAATTTTCTACCTTAAAGAATCTATTACAAATTCCTTTTTCAGATTTTTTTTCATCTCTTAATAATTCTAGTTCCTTTGCAGGTTTTTGAATAATTTTATTATTCTTTAAGCTCAATTCTCTAGGGAAAGTCAAACAATGGGTCCACATATTTTTATCTGTAGGATACTTAAACTCTCCAAGTCCTGCCCATGCTAAAAGCAACATTTGTTTTTCTCTACCTTTAAAACTTTGAGTTGCATAGAAATCAAATCCATTTTCAAATTCATGGAAACTTTCTACTGTAAATTCTAAATTGTCTATATCTAAGTTTCCTAGAACATATACAACATTGAATAAGTTTTTATAATTCTCTCCATCTGGCTCAATTCCTTGTGGTGAGAATACAAGTATATCCTTCCCATCAATGTTTAAATAATCAGGGCATTCCCACATATATCCAAAATCATTATCAAAGTTGGATATATGTAATTCCCCACATATGTCCCATTGAAAGCCATCCTTAGATTTATATACTATAATTGCTCCAGTCAAATCTTCTCTTTGTGCACCTAACAGCATATAGTAATAATCTTTAATTTTAAATACCTTTGGATCCCTTACATGACCTGTATATCCTTTAGGAACACCCTCTATTAATGGATTATCTTTATACTTTACTACTTTACCATTGTTGTCCATTATAGCTAGGCATTGGTTTGCATTTCGTCGTTCTTTATCATACTTAACATTACCAGTGTAGTATAAAAATAAATCTCCATCTATTTCTATAGCAGTACCTGAATATGCTCCATGTGATTCATAACTTTCTGTTGGTATCAATGCAACGTCCTCTCTAGTCCACTCAACTAGATTTTTAGATTTTAAATGTGCCCAATGCTTCATTCCGTGTATTGATCCGAAAGGATACCATTGATGGAATAAATGATAATAACCATTATAATATGCTAAACCATTAGGATCATTTAACAATCCATACTGTGGATGAACATGATATATTGGTTTCCATCTATCATTTAATGCTTTATCCCTAAGATATTTTAATTCTTCATCCGTAGCTTCTAGGATAGTTCTATATTTTTCTTCTTTATACATAGTTATTTAAAACCCTCTCTATCATTAATTACTATTTAGTCGCTTGCAGAATGCTGCAAACATTGATTTTACTAATTTTTAAGCATACACACTTATATGTTTTCCTCCATTACTGATTTAACTTACTACTTTCATATAGAGCGATCAAAGTTAACTGATTAATATACTCCTCTAATTCCCATTTGCTTATCTCATTAATATTTTTATGCGGCAAACCTAAATATGCTTCTATTTCTTTGATAACTCGAAAAGTATCGGGATCACATGGAAAAAATAATACATTTTTTCACTTCTTCATTCCCCCATATATCATTTTGTATAGGTTTTATATACAGTCTGTAAATTATTAATTCTGCAAGCGTTGATTTATCTAACTTCATTTAAGTTAAACTTTTATATTTTCCTCCACTGGGATATAATGAAATTACACCACATAAAACAAAATATCACAGGGAGGTTTTTAACATATTTTGTCTTAACAAACTTAATCAACTTAATATCTTTGATTAAGTTTCTGAATTAAACCAATTCGCTTCAAAACAACCCGTAGGGTTTCTACGCTTACTTGCTGAAAAATTTAATCTTCAGAGCTTCATTCCACAATCTTTCACTCAACATTATTATGCCGATTTAGGCAGGGATAGAAAATATGACCTTTCTTCTATACTTTCTTCCTTATTAATAATGCAAATATTTCATATACCTACCACTGTTCTATTAACTATATTTCTTGTTTTTTCTGCTGAACTAAGAGAGTTTTGTAATTTCTGTGACTCTGTACCAGACGAATCCTTTTTTAGTAGGTTTAAAACTACTTTTGAAAACCTCTTTGCCCATTAACTAAAGAGGAATTTAAAGCTGATGGTCCTTGTAAAGGTAAAAATAGAAGTCTCAGATTTAAATTCACTTGCCCTAAATCTCATAGAGATAAACGTGGAAAATGCTATCATACATGTGAAAATCCATGTACTGATAAAAAAAGTGGTCGCATGACATATGTTTATCATGACAAAGATTTTAGACTTTATCCTGGTGTTCAAAGAAATTCTCCTCAATGAGATGAATTTTACCCTACTAGATCTTGTGTTGAAAGATGTATAGCTTCTTTCAAATTCAATCCGTGTATTGAGCATCCAAGAACAGTAAACACTTCAACTATGCGTGCTAATTTATATTTAACTGCTATCTCAAAACTTATAAATGCTATACTGGCTTACGCCATAGGTAACCCTAACTATATAAGAAGCTTGAATAAACTACTTAAAATATCAGCTTAGTCACATATCCACAATTAAATATTAACCTACATGCTACGCATACCTTTTTATCAAATGGCTTTTTGTCATGTCCTTTTTTGGGATGTTTTTAAGCTTTTTCCCAAAAGTTATCCACATTTTTAATTTTCAATTCTGCAACCATCTAATTAATTACTATTAGCCATAGCTCCTTTTCTAAGTTTTCCATATAAAACTGTGAATACAATACCAGCTATTAAAGCAATTAAATGGGCTATTAAATAGTTAACATGTCCGCTGTTTTCAGCTGCAACTATAGCTATACCTGGAATGGCTGTTGCTCCAAATCCTATTGCTTTTACCTGAGATAGGTACACATATGATCCTCCTAAAGATGCACCTAAACATCCTGCTATTAATGGGAATTTGTATTTTAATGTAACACCAAATATTGCTGGTTCTGAAATTCCAAAAAGTACTGATGAAAATGATGAAATACATATTTGTCTTGCCTTTAGATCTTTCCAATTTAAGAATAGGAATCCTAAAACTGCTCCACCTTGAGCAATTAAAGCTACTGACATTAAAGGCATTAAGAAGTTTCTACCTGTATCTGCTATTAATTGTGCCTCAACTGCACCTATTACATGGTGTAATCCTGTGATAACTATTATTTGCTGGATTCCTGCAAATAGCATATATCCAAATATACCTAGATTTTCAGTTATCCAGAATAATGAATTTGTTAAAATATAAGCTAGTCCTCTTCCTGCTGGTCCTATAATTGTGAATAGTAGGAATGTGGCAACTGTAACTGTTGAAATTGGTGCTAAAAATAACTTAAGCATATCAGGAATTTTTTTATTAAAGAATACATCTAATTTTGCTGTTATAAATCCCATCATTAGTGCAATAATAATTCCACCTTGGAATCCTACCAATTGCACATTTAGTCCAAACATATTTATTATCTCAGGTTGTACCGTACCCTTGCCCACATCATATGCATTAGCTAAAGCTGGATGTAACATTATTGCTCCAATTACTAAACCTAATACTGGAGTTCCACCATATCTTTGTGTAGCTGAATAAGCAACTAATAAAGGTAGAATTGTAAATATTCCTGTTGAAGTTATTGTAAAAAATCTATTGAATCCTGCTAAACTAGGGATCATTTCCACAATTGATTGAGATCCAAATATTCCTTTTTGCCCTAAAAGACCTGTTATCCCCATAAGCAATGCAGCTGCTAATAAACCTGGTATTATGTTAACAAATACATCTGATAATGATTTAATAGCTTTCTGAAATGGATTTTGTTTTTGTACTGATTTAGCTTTTACATCTCCAAGTGACATCTTCTTAGTTCCACTAACATCTGCAAACACTTCATAGACATCGTTTACAGTGCCAGCGCCAAAAATTATTTGAAGCTGATCTCCAGCTATAAATACACCTTTAACTAAATCTAGTTTTTCTATTATGTCTAGATTTGCAACTTTATTATCTTCTAAAACGATTCTTAATCTTGTTGCACAATGAGCTAATCCTTGAATATTTTCTTTTCCCCCTACGAGTTGTAACAATTCTTTAGATATTTTTTCATATTGTTCAGTTTTACTTTTCATTATTAATCCCCCTCATATTCATTGGAACCGGTTCCTATGAGTTAATCCTATCATAATAAATTTTACTTTGTCAACACTTAAATTAAATAATTTTATTTAAAATATATGGAAATATTATCGGATGGTAGAGCTGAATTAGATTTATCAAAAGCTCAAGTTTGGTGTCTTTAAAAAGTTTAAATTGCTTTAAAAATTGATTAATTCAATTATTTAAAAATATTTTATTTATCGTAAAGTCTAATTAGGTATATCTTTTTCTGTTATAATAGTATTTATAAAAAATATTATTTTATTAGTTAATTACTTAGTATGATTTTATAGATACTTAAAAGGTAGAACTTTTCTTTATAACATTGAAATATCTAACTTTTCACTATTTTTTGTTATACAAAAGTTTAGTAATATAATTAACGATCCAAAGAAGAAAAGCGATTATTTAGATAAAGTTTTAGTAACGTTTATACACTTTGTTTTGAAAGGAAGCATCAATGAAAAAGAATTTAACGATTAAAGATATAGCTGAAATGGCAGGTGTTGCTAAAAGTACTGTTTCAAGATATTTAAATAATGGTAATATTAGTGCTGCCACTAGTGAAAAAATAAAAAAAGTTATAGAAGCTAACCAATATGAGCCTAATGCATTTGCTCAAAGTTTAAAAGCAAAAAGAACTAGATTTGTAGGTATAATAGCTCCTTGCTTAGACTCAGTAGTAAAGTCTAAAGTTATTATGGCTTTAGATGATGAACTTAGGAATAATTCATATAATTCCTTAATTATCAATACAAGTTTGAAAACGGAATTAGAGGTGGAAAGTCTAGAAAATTTAGCAAGATTAAAGGTTGATGGAATAATTTTAGTGGCGACTGAAATTACCGAAAAGCACAAAGAGGTAATTAATAAGATTAATATTCCTATTACAATTATTGGACAACAATATAGCGAAGTTACATCCATAATAAATGATGATTATAATGCTGGTTTTAGAGTAGGTGAGTATATTAGAGAATGTGGACATAAAGATGTAGTATACCTAGGAGTTTCAGAAACGGATGTAGCTGTAGGTATAAAACGTAAAAATGGAGTGTTAAACGGATTTGGCAATGAAATGCTAGTTAAAATAACTGATTTTACAAGTGAAAATGCAGAAAGTATTGTAGATGAGTTGTTAAAAAGTCACACACCTACAGCTATTATATGTGCAACTGATAAAATTGCAGTAGGAGCTTTTAGAGCAATTGAAAATAATAATAAAAAAGTTCCAGAAGACATATCTTTAATAGGTTTTGGAGGATATGATACATCAACTTTAATAAGTACTAGTTTAACAACAATAAAATTTAATAATAAGAAAATGGGGGAAATGGCAGCAGATACAATAATTAAATTAATTAATGGCGAAGAAGTTCCTAAACTACAAATTACAGAATTTAACTTTATAGAAAGAAATAGTGTTAAAAGATTTTAAGGAAGAGTAAAAAACATTATCAATGTTATTAAATTTTGAAACTTGATAATGTTTTTTGTATTCACAAAACGTTAACTTAAAAGTATTGAAAGGGAAATATTTATATGATAATATTATAACAACGGGAACCGGTTCCTAAAACCAGTAGAGAGATAATAATAGAGCACTAAACTGTTTAGATGATTGCAGAATTGAAAACTAAAAAATATGTATAACTTTAAAAAAAGTTTGAAAAGATTCAAAAGAAGAACACGCCAAAAAGCCTTTTGATAAAAAGGTATGCGTAGCATGTTGGTTAATATTTAAAGTAGTAAGTTAGGTTTGTAGTGGAGGAAAATATAATAGTATAACTATAAAAAGTTAGAAAAATCAACGCTTACGGAATTCCGAAAGCGACTAACTAAACTGTTTAATGGGCGATGATTATATGAGCAAAGTAATATCCATAGGTGAAGCTTTAATAGATTTCATTCCTCAACAAAAAGGAAAGACTCTTAAAGATGTAGATGGATTTTTAAGAGTTCCAGGAGGTGCACCTCTTAATGTAATTGCAGCAGTATGCAAATTGGGTGGTAGAGGTATGCTATTAACAAAGCTTGGAGTAGATGCCTTTGGAGATAAGATTTTAGAAGATGCTAACATATTAGGTATAGATACTTTAAGAGTTCTAAGAACTAAGGAAGCAAATACTGCCTTGGCCTTTGTTTCACTAAGAGAAGATGGGGAAAGAGATTTTTCATTTTATAGAAATCCCAGCGCAGATATGCTTTTAAGTGAGGATGAAATTAATAAAGAAGATTTTGAATATGGAGATATATTACATTTTTGCTCTGTAAGTTTAATAGATGCTCCTATTAAAAATGCTCATGAAAAGGCTATAGAATATGCAAAAGCTAATGGGGTAGGAGTAAGTTTCGATCCACACATAAGATTACCTCTTTGGGATAGTGAAGAAAGTTGCAGAGAGGCTGTACTAGAATCTCTACCATATGCGGATATAGTAAAAATAAGTGATGAGGAATTGGAGTTTATTACAGGTATTAAAGATGAAGAAAAAGCTTTGAAATCATTATTTGTAGGTGATGTTAAAGCCGTTGTATATACTACAGGTAGTAAGGGAGCCAAGTTTATAACAACTAATCTCTGTGTTGAATCAGATACTTTTGAGGTGAAAGTAGAAGATACAACAGGAGCAGGAGATTCTTTTATTGGATCTTTATTATATCAGCTTTCAGCTAATAGCATAAAAATAGAAGATTTAAACAGGTTAGATAAAGAAAAAATAAAAGAATTATTGAAGTTTTCTAATGGGGTTGCTGCTTTAACTGTATCTAAAAAAGGAGCTATGGCTGCGTTACCAACAAGAGGAGAAGTTGAGGATTTTATTAATAAAAACCAGAATACTTTGTAATAAACTTATTGTAGAGAATTTTTATAGTTTAAATTAAAAGATAAAATTTATAAGATTTATATGAAAAAACCTAATTTAATTTGATATAGGTATAGGTAAGCTTAATGGGGAAGTTTGAGCTATCTGTAAAATAAGTACTAAAGCTAAGATGATATGCTTTAGTACTTTTTGTTATACAAAATAAATTTAATTTATAAATCTAAATAGGACTCTATTGGTCATATATAAATAATTTATAAGTTTTACTAATGTCTTGTAGACAAGTCTTTTTTCATGTTATGATATTTGGAATATATGTAATAATTTCTAGATTAAGGTATATGTTGAGCTTTAAGAATTTTTAAATCTAGTAGAGCCAACATTTATTTGAACTAGATAATAGTAATTTAATAAGACTTAAATCTCTAGCTTAATTTAAACAATAATAAAAGGAATCTTTCAGGAGTGTATTATGAAATATAGTAAACTATTTAATAAAAATTCAAAGTTATATTTAAATTCACGTCCATCTTACCCAGATGAGCTTTATAATCACTTAAATTCAATTTGCAAAAATAAAGATTTAGCATGAGATTGTGCATGTGGTAATGGACAAGTTGCAATTGATTTGATTAGATATTTTAATAAGGTATATGCTACAGATATTAGTGAAAATCAAATATTAAACGCAATGGAGCATGAAGGTGTAGAATATTCTATTCATTCATCAGAATCAACAGAGTTTAAAAATAATTCCTTTGATTTAATCTGTGTGGCTCAAGCACTCCATTGGTTTAGTTATGATACTTTTTAGCTAGAAGTAAAAAGAGTTCTTAAAAAAGATAGAATATTTGCAGCATGGGGTTATTCATGGTTCTATATAAATAAAGAAATTGATTCATTAATAAAGTCTGAATTACTTGAAAAGATTACCCCATATTGGGCACCTCAGAATAAAGTTCTATGGGAAAAATATGTAGATGTAAAGTTACCTTTTAAAAAAGTTGATTATCCTAATATCGAAATGAGTGTTGAATGGAACTTAGACGAGCTCTTTGCATATATGCAATCATGGTCAGCAACAAGGTTGTGTATTGAAGTGGAAGGAACTGACTTTTATTTTGATGCTTATGAAAAGATAAAGAAAATTTAGAGTCATAAGAATGATAAGAAGAAGATTAAAATGGAGTTTTGTATGATAGTTGGAAGAAATGAGTATTAAGTCATAATATTTTTAAAATGAGTCGCAGCAGTAGAAAATTACGATATAGAAAATCAAAGAGGTGTAGTGTCTAAATGAAATTTTATAATCCAAAAAACAAAGAAAAAATTGGAATCTGGGATTATCAAGCAATAATAGATTATCAAAGATTAAGAATTAAACTTGAATACAAAACAGAGCCTCCATTTGGAGATTCTATATATTCAGTAAAACTAGTATTTGATGGAGGTCAGATGAATATATTTCCATTTTGGATTTACGGAAGGGCTATCTTATTCTTTAATAATTATGTTGTATTGCAGGGAATGGAAATAGGTTCTTATAATAATGAATTGTATTCTATGATTATAGATATAGACACAAGACAATATACAATATTAGATAATTGGTACAATAAGTATGATATTGAAAATAATTTACTGGTATTATTAGACACTTTTCATAATAAAAAACAGGTGATAGAAAGGAAAAATAAATTTATTTGGTTCCCAATATTTTTGTGATTAAGTTTCTTCGCACTTTTCTTATTTTATGAACTAAAAGTTATAAACAAATTTATTAACAGAATATATAAAGAAGAAGTATATTATACATGTATAATATACTTCTTCTCAGACTGCTGACAAAGTGTCAGCAGTCTTTGTTTTTACTGAATTATGAAGTAAAATTAAAAGTATAGAATTTTATTTCATAGGAGTTATTCAAATGATACGAGAAAGAAAAG
>NZ_BOPZ01000042.1 GCF_018332455.1 Clostridium polyendosporum | reverse complement strand
TCTATTATAGTGAAAAGGTGAGTTTTTTGTATAACCTTATGTCGCCACCCGCATAGCGGGTGGTTTTATGTTTCGCACGCAACGTGCTCAACGGACTAAAGTCAAAATAAAAAGAACTAGCACTCAGCTAGTTCTTAAAAAAGCCCTTCTTATCAGTATTAGAATAAACATATTTTTTCACTAAAACATTATTCATACTATCATATACAGCTATTTTACCTATAATATTTCCCTTAATGGTTTTATTTGATATAGGTGTAAATTTAATTTGATAGCTTTCACCCTTTTTAATGACAAAATCAATATTGGAATCATCTACAAATTCTTCAAGAGACTTATACTGAGATCTTATTGTATCTTTAAGACTCACTGACATGAAGTCGTAATTTTCTCCTACATATTTATAAACCTTTTCTGTGACGCGCCATCTTTGAGGGCTGTTAAGTACAACTATGATAACATCTCTACCTTTATGATCAATAGATGAAACTAAACATTTGCCTGCCTTTCCTGTGTATCCAGTCTTTACACCATTTGCATTAGGTATTATCCAGAGAATTTTATTTATATTTCTATAATCTCTTGTAAATTTATATTTTTCCTTACTAATCTCTTTTATAGCTACTATCTCTCTAAACTTTTCATATTTCATTGCTTCTGATGTTGCTATTGCTAAATCATAAGCTGAAGAATAATGGTCTTCCATATCTAATCCATGTGGTGTTTGAAAATGGGAGTTTAAAAGTCCTATATTTTCAGCAAAACTATTCATAACCTTTGAAAAATCATCTACACTCCCTGCTAGACCCTCTGCAATAGTAATAGCTGCATCATTTCCTGATTTCATCATAAGACCAAATAATAATTCATGTAATGTTATTTGTTCACCTGCCCTAAAACCTATTTTTGAACCTCTAATTGCTGTTGCATTTTTACTAACAGTAAAAACTCTATTAATATCTCCAGAATTTAATGCTATTAATGCAGTTAATATTTTAGTAGTACTAGCCATAGGTACAGAATTATATCCATTTTTCTCATATAAAACTTGCTTAGAATCGCTATCAATAGCAATAACATGATGAGCTTCAGGAGTTAAATCTTTTGCATATACTAAAATCTTTCCAAAACTTAAACTAAAGAAAAAGAAGATACTTAACACTGCTATGTATTTTATTAATCTTTCTTTTATAAGCATATCATCACCTTTTCATTCAAAGATAAATGTTATTCATAAATATTTTTCACTTAAAAACATCAAATTACTCCTTAACTATTTTCTAAAGTTGGATAATTATTGAGTTAATAGGCAATAATACTAATGTGCAATTTACTTGGAGGATATAACCATAATATGAATTTTCTTTATATTATTATAACAATTGTATCAACCCTATTAACTCCTATTCCACTAAAGACAACAATAATCCTTAAGGATAAAAATCTAAATATTTATTTATATAGATTTAAGATATTTTCAACTGCAAAGAAAGAAAAAGACCTAAAGATTGATCATAAAATATCAGATACCATAAGAGATAAATTTAATTATCCAAAAGCACGAAGGCTTATGAACTTACTTTCTTGTAATCCTATAAAACCAAAGATAAAAATGAACTATTCCTTAGAATATGGCTTTGATGATGCTTCAACAACAGCAGTATCTTATGGAATAATACATCAAATAATATCTGCTTTAAATATATTTATAAATGTTCCATTAAAACTGATTAAATCTCAGTCCAAAATTAATCCAGTCTTTAATTCTGGAAAGTTTTTTATCTATCTTAAAATTAAAAGTATAATTTCTGTCAACTTAGTTAAAATTATATACATCATTATTCTAGTTAAATTACGATTAAAATAAAGGAGGTGTATCCCCTTAGAGGGAAGCTTATGGATACTCATCCAATTGAAAATTTAATGAAAAGCACCATGGAAAGTCTCACAGACATGATAGATGTAAATACTGTAATAGGAGAGGCTATTGAAACAAGAGATGGAAGCTGCATAATTCCTATATCTAAAGTATCCTTTGGATTTGCTTCAGGTGGTAGTGAATTTGGTTGTGGTAAAGTAACACATGATGAGACCAGATATCCCTTTGGTGGTGGATCTGGTGCAGGAGTTACAGTAAAGCCTGTAGCATTTTTAGTTCTAAAAAATGATTCTATTAGATTACTTCCTGTTGATCAAAACAATACCTATGACAAAATCGTTGATACTGTTCCTCAAGTAATTGACATAATTAAAGACTTTTGTAAGAAGTTCAAGGGTGACGATAAGATAGAAATTAATGTCCAAAAAGAAGTAGAAAAACAAGTTCATAAAGAAGTCAAAAAAGAGGTAGAAAAAGAAGTAGAAAAGGAAGTTCATAAAGATTTAGAAAAAGAATAACCCATTATGATTCATCATAATGGGTTTCTTCTTCATTTTCAATATTATCTGCAAACAAGTCTAGGGATGGTAATTCCTTTAAATCTTGTAATCCAAATTGTCTTAAGAACTCGTCAGTAGTACCATACTGAATTGGTCTTCCAATAACATCAAGTCTACCTACTTCTTTTACTAAATTCTTTTCTACTAACTTTTGAATAGCACTATCACTCTTTACTCCCCTAATCTCATCTATATCTATACGAGTTATTGGCTGCTTATATGCTATGATGGCTAAGCTCTCTAAGGATGCCTGTGACAAAGATTGGCGTGTATTTTTCTTTAATAATTTTTGTATAAAATCGCTATTTTGTGGTTTTGTCACAAGTTGATACATACCATTTATAGTAATTAGCTTTATTCCTCTAGCACTGTCCTCATAAGAAAGCTTAAGTTCCTCTAACACCATCTCTGTATCTTCAATAGAACACTCTAAAATTTTAGCTATATCTTTTACCCCCAAAGGTTCTCCACTTACAAACAGCAGTGATTCTATAATTGATAAAAGAGTGTCTTTTTTAGATATTTCTTCGAATTCAAATTGATTTATATCAACGTTATTCACTTTCAATCATCCTCTCAATAATAATGTCACTAAAACTTTCTTTCTGAGTAACCTTAATTGACATCTGTTTGATTAACTCAAGTACTGCTAAAAAAGTAACTACTGCTTCTAACTTACACTCACAATCAAATAATAGTGAGGAAAACTCAATATACTCCTTGGTTGAAATCTTTTCTTTAATGAATTCCATTTTATCTTCTATCTTATATCGATCTATTGAAATTCTTTTTTCTATAATATTTTCAGTATTTTGCTTACTCCTATATAGTTCAATTAATTTATTATATAGATTATAAAGATCTAACATTGTAATATTTTTTAGTATGTCATCATTATTATTGTTTTTATCTTTAGGAACATCTTCAATGATTTCTGGCTTCTTTGTAAAAACTGCTCCAGTATAAAGACTCTTTGTCTTTAATAATTCGGCAGCTTGTTTAATTTTTCTATAAATTATAAGCTTTTCAACAAGATTTTTTCTTGGATCTCCCTCTTCTTCTTGTTTTTCATCAATAGCTTTTGGAAGAAGTGTTTTAGACTTAATCTCTAGTAATGTTGCGGCAATTACTATAAATTCTGAAGTAACCTCTAAATCAAGCTCTTTCATCTTATTTAAGTATTCTAGATATTGATTTGTTATCTCATATATCTTAATATCATGAATGTCCATCTTACTTTGTTTTATTAGATGCAAAAGCAGATCAAATGGACCTTCAAAATCCCCTACTTTTATATTTGGAAATATCATTTATTCTCTCCTACAGTATAAATTTGCATACATATATATAATATCAACAACAACTGATAAAGGCAATAAAGAACTACGTAGCTATGCCACTGCCACCCTTTTTCAGCAGTTGATTTACCTCAAAAACATGTGAAAAATCTATACTTTTTTATAGGACAACAAAAAAGAAGGAGATTACTCCTTCTTAAACTCCGCCTTTAAATATGTGTTGAAAATTAAATTTGATATTTTCAAAGACATTAGCTTTCTTAATGTCTCTATCAGCATATAGCTCTGAGGTTCCAATCAACTCTTCATTTAGATAGTATTCACACTTACCAACTACATCACCTTTTGCATATCTATCCTTTGCTGTTGATAAAACAACTTTACCTACAATCTTGTCACCATAGCCCTTTGGATAGGTTAATGTTACATCATCTTTGGCCTTGGCCATGAAGAATTTATCACCATTCTTACTCATACTGATTTTTTCTACATCTTGATCCTTAACAACAACCTTTTTGCTTTCAAATTTTGAAAAACCATAATTCATAAGCATGCTGGCATCTCTATTTCTTACCTTATAGCTTGGTGCCCCCATAATTACTGAAAGCATTCTCACTCCGTCTCTAACTGCAGTTGCTGAAATACAGTATTTTGCTTCATTTGTAAAGCCTGTTTTTAATCCATCGCAGCCTTTAAAGAATCTAACCAATTTATTATGGTTTACTAACTCTATAGGACTCTTTCGTCCTTCTGAGATTGTTTCCATATATGTACCTGTATATTTTAATACAGATGGATGTTTTAGTAATTCTCTTGACATTACAGAAATGTCATAAGCGCTTGATAGATGTCCATCAGCTGGTAGCCCAGTACAATTCTTAAAGGTTGTATCATTCATACCTAACTCTTTAGCTCTTGTATTCATAAGAGTGACAAAGTTTCCCTCAGTTCCTCCTAAATACTCAGCCATTGCTAGAGCAGCATCATTACCTGAAGCTATAGCTATCCCTTTAATAATTTCCTCTACTGTTCTTATTTCTCCAGTTTCAAGCAGCATAGTACTTCCACCCATTTTTTTTGCATTTTCACTAGCTGTTATCTTGTCTGAAAATTTTATTTTACCATTATCTATTGCTTCCATTGCAAGTAACATCGTCATAACCTTTGTTACAGATGCTGGTGCAAACTTTTCATGTGAATTTTTTTCAAAAATAACCTTACCTGTTGTTGCCTCCATTAATATTGCTGATTTAGCTTCCACATCGATTTGTTCTTCAGCATAAACTTTATGAGGGAATAATCCAATTAGGAAAAAAAATAATATTCCTAAAGTCACACCTTTAATTCTTTTATTTATCATATTCAATCCTCCTTTCAAATTTATTTTTACCAAAAAAACATAAATTATCACAAAAAACATGTAAGTATGCTAAATTAACCTAAATATATCAAACTAAAATGACCTAAATATTTTAAACAAACGACAAAAAAGATGCCCTATTTTTAAGACATCTTTTCTTATTATTTTATGAAATTTGATTAAGAATAAAAGGGGTCAATGTTCTTTAGTTCTTATCTTCTAACATTTCATAAAATGAAATCTAGCTAAAATTGAGTAGGCTGTATGCCTACTCAATTTCATTATACTAACCCTATATCTTTTCTAAAGTACATCTTTTCAAAAGATACTTTTTCTACATTCTTATAAGCATTTTCTCTTGCTTCATTTATATCAGAGCCAATTCCTACTACTGAAAGCACTCTACCGCCTGAAGTATATAACTTTCCGTCTTTCATAATTGCACCTGCTATGAATACATTGTTCTTTATTTCTTCATCTATAGTAATCTCAAAACCTTTTTCAAAGTCTCCTGGATATCCACCAGATGCAAGAACTACATTACAGCAAGCACCTTTCTTCCACTTTATTTCTGTTTCACTTAGTTTTTCATCTAAAGCTGCTTCTATAACATCTACTAAATCACTTTCCATAAGTGAAAGAACAGATTGAGTTTCTGGGTCTCCCATTCTTACGTTATATTCTAACAGATATGTACCTTTTTTAGTAATCATAATTCCAAAGAATATTATTCCTTTAAAATCAAACTTCTCTTCCTTAATTCCTGCTAAAGTTTGATCCATTATGTTTGACTTAAACTGTTCTAAAACTTCTTCTGTAACAAAAGGATTTGGAGCTAAAACTCCCATACCACCTGTATTAGGTCCTTTTCCTCCATCAAATATCTGCTTATGATCCTTTGCTGATAAAAATGGAATAATTGTATGTCCGTCTGTTATTGATAAAATTGAAGCTTCTACCCCTTCAAGGAATTCTTCAATTACTACCTTTTGACCTGCACCTTTAAATCTATCATTTACCATGAAGTCTACTATAGTATCTTCAGCATCTTTATAAGTTTCGCAGATATTAACACCTTTACCTGCAGCTAATCCATCAGCTTTTATTACTATCGGATATTCACAGCTCTTTAAGTAGTTAATTGCCTTTTCACTATCAGTAAAAACTTCATAAGCAGCAGTCTTTACATTGTACTTTTTCATAAACTCTTTTGAGAAGCTTTTACTTCCTTCTAAAGCTGCTCCCTTTGAGCAAGGACCGAAGACTCTAAGACCTTCTGCCTTAAACTTATCAGTTATTCCCTTTATAAGTGGTTCTTCTGGACCTACAACTGTTAAATCTATTTTATTTTCCTTTGCGAAAACTAATAATTGATCTATATCTGTTATAGCTATGTTTTCACACTTATCTTCTAAAGCCGTTCCACCATTACCTGGTGCTACATATATTTTTTCTACCTTTTCGCTTTTTGCAAGCTTCCAAGCTATCGTATGTTCTCTTCCACCGGAACCAACAAGTAAAATTTTCATAGTTATCACTCCATATTTCTCAAAGTTAAGATAGATGTACAATAATTAATTGTGCTTATAAACAATGAACAATTGACAGTGTTGGTTAATATCTTACCTGTAGTAAGTTTAATCCTCCATTGTCAATCGTCCATCCTTAATTATCAATTCAATTAGTGCTTAAAGTGTCTTATTCCAGTAAACACCATGCTTATTCCATGCTTATTACATGCTTCTATTGAGTCTTCATCTCTGATGGAACCACCTGGTTGAATAATAGCACTAATGTTATGTTTAGCAGCTTCTTCTACAACATCTCCAAATGGGAAGAATGCATCTGATGCAAGTACTACTCCATCTTTGCCTCTTTCTAATGCTTCGATAGTAGCCCAAATTCTGTTAACTTGGCCGCCACCAATTCCTACTGCTTTTCCGTCTTTAACAACAACTATTGCATTAGACTTAACATACTTAACAACTTTCATACCGAAGATTAAATCCTTCATTTCTTCTTCAGATGGAGCCTTTGTTGTTACAACCTTAGCTTCATCTAAAAGGATTTTATCTTCTTGTTGTACTAATATTCCACCATCAACAGAAACCATGTATTTCTTATCTACTGGCTTTGAATTTACTTTTATAACTCTTAGATTTTTCTTTCCTTTTAACACTTCTAGAGCATCTTCGTCAAACTCAGGTGCTGCTACGATTTCAAGGAAAATCTTATTCATCTCTAAAGCAGTTTCCTTATCAACTTTTCTGTTAACTGCTACAATTCCGCCAAATATTGAAATTGGGTCGCAATCATATGCTTTTACATAACTGTCGTATACAGTTTCTCCAACAGCTACACCACATGGAGTGTTGTGCTTTAATGCACAAGTTACAACTTCATCAAATTCACAAACAACTTTCCATGCTATATCTAAATCCTTTATATTGTTATAAGATAAAGGCTTTCCATTTAATATTTCAAAAGAATTCATTGCACCAGCAAATTCATTTGAAGAATAGTATGCAGCACTTTGATGTGGATTTTCTCCATATCTTAAATCCTGCATCTTCTTGTAAGAGATTGATAAGTATTCTGGATACTCTTCATCTCCAAGAAGGAAGTTGCTTATAGCAGCATCATAAGCATTTGTTAGATTAAATACCTTACCAGCAAGCTTCTTTCTTGTAGTAAAAGAAACATCTCCACTTTCAGCTATTTCTTCCATAACTTTTTGATAGTCATTAACATCATGCATAACAACTACATCTTTAAAGTTCTTAGCAGCTGATCTAAGCATAGTAGGACCACCGATATCGATAAATTCTACTTTTTCTTCAAAAGTAAGATCTTCTCTTACCTTTTCGAAGAAAGGATATAAATTAACTACTACCATATCTATAGTGTCTATGTCTCTTTCTTTTAAAGTTGACATATGTTCTTCATTATCTCTTATAGCAAGTATTCCTCCGTGGATTACTGGATGAAGAGTCTTTACTCTACCATCAAGCATCTCTGGAGCTTTAGTTATCTCTGCAATTTCCTTAACCTCTAAGCCTTGTTCCTTTAGAAACTTATATGTTCCACCTGAAGAGATAATCTCTACATTTCTATCACTTAAAAATTTTGCAAGATCATATACGCCTGTTTTATCAAAAACACTTATCAACGCTCTTTTTATCATTGAAAAGCCTCCCTTAGTATTACTCAATAATTCTAGTTTTTCCGTCCTTTATTTCAACTTTTCCTTCACTTATAAGCTTTACTGCTCTAGGAAGAAGCTTATGTTCCTCCTTAAGGATTCTTTGTTGAAGGTCTTTAGCAGTATCCTCAAAGTTCACAGGTACTACCTGTTGAAGAAGTATCTCTCCTCCATCTACCTCTTCATTAACATAATGAACAGTGCATCCGGAAAACTTTACTCCTTTTTTTATAGCAGCTTCGTGAACTTTTATTCCATACATCCCTGGCCCTGAAAAGGAAGGAATAAGTGATGGATGAATATTTATTATTCTATCCCTAAATTCCCTAAGAACTTCTCCATTAAGTATAGAAAGATAACCAGCAAGTACTATTAAATCAACCTTATCTTTTAATATTTCAAGAATCTTATTAGAAGTTTCTTGTTTATATTCTTTTTTATCAACAACAAAGGTTTTAATGCCTTTGGCTTCTGCTCTTTCTAGTGCATAAACTCCTGGCTTATCTGAAATCACTGCTTCTATACTGCAATTTAGTTCTTTATTTTCAATAGCATCTATAATAGAACCTAAATTACTTCCGCCGCCAGATACTAATACGCCTATTTTAAACAAACGCCTTCACCTCCGGCAGTTACATAGCCGATTTCATAAGCTTTTTCACCTAATGAGTTTAAAAGTTCTATTACATTATTAGCATCTTCTTTGTTTACACATAACATAAAGCCGATACCCATGTTGAATGTGTTGTACATATGGTCTTTGTCAACACCCTTTTCGATTATTCTATTAAAAATAGCTGGAAGCTCATAGCTGTCTTTATTTATAACCGCTGTTAGCTGTCTATCTCCAAACATTCTTGGAACATTTTCAATAAATCCACCACCAGTGATGTGAGCCATACCTTTAACCTTAAATTTATTCATAACCTCTGTAACAGGTTTAACATAAATCTTAGTAGGTGTTAATAAAGCCTTCCACACTGGTTCTCCGTTAAAATCCTCATTTATATCTGGGAATGCTTTTCTTATAAGAGAATATCCATTAGAATGTGCTCCTGAAGAAGCTATACCTATTAATACGTCACCTTCTTCAATTTCTTTTCCATTTATTATTTCATCTTTATCAACTATACCAACAGCAAAACCTGCTATGTCATATTCGCCTTCTTTATAAAATCCTGGCATTTCAGCTGTTTCTCCGCCTACAAGTGCACAGTTTCCCATAACACAACCGTCTGAAACACCTTTAACAAGATCTGCTGCTACTTCAGCTTCAAGCTTTCCACAAGCAATATAATCTAAAAAGAATAATGGTTTAGCACCATGACATAATATATCATTTACGCACATTGCTACACAATCTATACCAACTGTGTCATACTTTTTAGTCTTAAATGCAAGTTCAAGCTTTGTTCCTACTCCATCAGTTCCTGATACAAGTACAGGTTTTTTATATCCTTCTGGAAGCTCTACCATTCCAGCAAAGCTTCCAAGGCCATTTAATACATATTTGTTCATTGTTCTTAAAGCATATTCTTTTATAAGTTTAACGGATTTGTATCCTTCTTCTATGTTTACGCCAGCTTCCTTGTATGTTAACATTTCAACACTACCTTTCAAGATGATCTTTTGATGTTTCTATTGGTGTAGATACTGGATATACTCCACTGAAGCATCCAAGACAGAATCCTTCCTTTTCTCCGAAAGTTTCTAAAAGATTATCGATGCTTATGTAATCTAATGAATCCGCACCAAGCATATCTCTGATTTCTTCAACAGTATGATTAGCAGCTATTAGCTCACTTCTATAAGCTGTGTCTATACCAAAATAGCATGGGCACTTAACCATAGGAGATGCTACCCTAAAGTGTACCTCAGTAGCTCCTGCTTTTCTTAAAGCTTCTACTAAATGTCTTGATGTAGTTCCTCTTACTATTGAATCATCTATAAGAACTACTCTCTTACCTTCAAGATTCACCTTAAGCGGATTAAGCTTAACAGAAACTGCTCTTTCTCTTAACTCTTGTGAAGGAGTTATGAAAGTTCTTCCAACGTATCTGTTTTTTACAAACCCTGTATCAAAAGGTATTCCTGAAGCTTTTGCATAACCTACAGCCGCAGGGATTCCTGAGTCTGGTACACCTATAACTACATCTGCTTCTACTGGTGATTGTTTATAAAGCATTTCTCCTACTTTAACTCTTGATTGATGAACATTAATTCCATCAATAATACTATCTGGTCTAGCAAAGTATATGTATTCAAATGCACAAGTTTCACACTTAGTCTTTTCTGAATATCTTATGCTTTCTACGCCATTGTTATCTATTATAACAATCTCACCTGGTTCAATATCTCTTACATACTCTGCTCCTACTGCATCAAAAGCACAAGTTTCTGACGCAAGTATATAGGAATCATCAATTTTTCCCATAGCAAGAGGTCTGATTCCATGTGGGTCTCTAACCCCTATTAACTTATCATTAGTCATAATAACTAAAGCAAAGGATCCTCTTATCGCTTGAACTGCATCAAAAACTGCTTTTTCAATACCTTTCTTTGCTGCTCTACCTACAAGACTGATGATAACTTCTGAGTCGATTGTTGTATGGAATACATATCCTGAATCCTCTAAAAGCTCTTTTAGAACATCTGCATTAACAAGATTTCCATTATGAGCAGTAGCAATAGAACCAAGCTTATAAGAACTTAAAAGTGGTTGAGCATTTTCAACTTTTATTGATCCTGTAGTGGAGTACCTAACGTGACCTATAGCTATATGACCTTTTAACTTATCTAGATGTTCTTCTTTAAAAGCTTCAGTTATAAGACCTAAACCCTTATGAAGGTTTATACCTTCTCCATTAGATACTGCAATACCTGCACTTTCTTGCCCTCTATGTTGAAGAGCATAAAGTCCATAGTATGTTATTCTTGAAACATCTAAGTTATTCTTTGAAAATATACCAAAAACTCCACATTCTTCTCTGAATTTATCGTTAATTGGATCTATCATATTTAAAATCCTCTCATCCTAATTATTGATTGTTAATTCTGTTTAGTATTTCAACGTAAGCATCCTTAACATTTCCTAAGTTTCTTCTGAATCTATCTTTATCTAGCTTTTCGTTAGTTGTAGCATCCCAGAATCTGCATGTATCTGGTGATATTTCGTCTGCTAGTAATATTTCACCGTTGTATCTTCCAAACTCAAGTTTGAAATCTATTAACTTTATGTTTTGCTTTAAGAAGAATTCTTTAAGAACGTCATTTACCTTAGCTGTCATTTCATAAATTTTCTTAAGTTCTTCAAATGTAGCTGCTCCAATTCCAACAGCATGATAATCGTTTATTAATGGATCTCCTAGTGAGTCATCCTTATAGCATATTTCAAAAACAGTAGTCTTTAGCTCGTAGCCTTCTTCTAAACCAAGTCTTTTTGCCATGCTTCCTGCTGCAACATTTCTAACAATAACTTCTAAAGGTACTATTTCAACCTTTTTACATAATTGTTCTCTATCACTTAGTTTTTCTATAAAGTGAGTTTTTACTCCATTTTCTTCTAAAATTTTAAATAATGCTGATGTTATTGCGTTATTTAATTCACCTTTATCTTCTATTTGACCCTTCTTTTCTCCGTTGAAAGCAGTTGCATCGTCCTTATAGTAAACTATAACCTCATCAGCTTTATCTGTTTTAAATATTTGTTTTGCTTTTCCTTCATATAGCATTTCTTTCTTTTCCATTATAGTTCCACTCCTTCTCCATTTTCTTTAATGAACTTTTCCTTCATTTCTTTTCTAAAGTTCTTAAGTTTATCTTTAAGTTCTGGGTATTTTATTGAAAGCATTTGAACTGCAAGCATTCCTGCGTTATAGCTGTTATTAATACCAACTGTAGCTACTGGAATTGACTTTGGCATTTGTACTATTGAATATAGAGCATCTAATCCATCTATTGCCGCATTTACTGGCACCCCTATAATTGGCATAGTAGTATGTGATGCTATTACTCCTGGAAGATGAGCCGCGAGTCCTGCTCCTGCAATAATAACTTCAAATCCTTCTTCTTCAATCTTATGTAAAGTTTCCATTAACTTTTCTGGTACTCTATGTGCTGATAAAACGAATGCCTTATATTCAACACCAAATTCTTTTAGTGCATTAGCAGCACCTTTCATTACATCTGTATCTGACTTTGAACCAAAGAAAATTGCAACTTTCATAATTACCCTCCTAGATTTAGTGCTTTATTTTCAGTTTAAGTGGTGGTTGATAATTAATTTACCTCCCACCACACTTATACTATTTAATTTATACTATTTAAAATATTTTACCCCTGATTTGAATATCTTTTGATCAAATTCTCCAGGTATGTTCTTATAAAGATTGTCATTAAGTCTTTCTGAGTGCGCCATCTTACCAAGAACTCTTCCATCAGGACTTGTTATACCTTCTATACCTAATGTTGAACCATTAGGGTTAAATGGCATATCTAAAGCTACTTTTCCATCAAAATCAACATATTGAGTTGCTATTTGACCTTTTTCTTGAAGTTCCTTAATTAACTTCTCTGGAGCAACAAATCTACCTTCTCCATGAGAAATTGCAATATCATGTACTGATCCAAGATCTGCTTCTGAGAACCAAGGTGAAAGCTTTGAAACTAACTTTGTTTTTACTATAGAACTCATATGTCTTCCTATGTTGTTATAAGTTAATGTAGCCATATCTTCTTCTAGATCTACTATTTCACCGTATGGAACTAATCCTAATTTGATAAGTGCTTGGAAGCCGTTGCATATACCAATCATTAATCCATCTCTATTCTTTAAAAGTTCTGTAACTGCTTCTTTAATTCTTTCGTTTCTGAATACAGTTGCAATGAACTTACCTGAACCGTCTGGTTCATCCCCTGCACTAAATCCACCTGGAACTGCTATGATTTGGCTATTCTTGATTTCTTTTTCCATTTCATGTATGGATTCAACAAGAGCTTCTTTAGTAATGTTTGTTAAAACAAATTGCTTAACTTCTGCTCCTTCTTTTTCAAAGGCTCTAGCCATATCATATTCACAGTTTGTGCCTGGGAATACTGGAATAAATACTCTTGGCTTAGCTACCTTTATTGCAGGTGCTTTAGCTCCTACACCAGAATAAAGTGAAGTTTCAAGTCTTACTTTCTCATCAGAAGTCTTTATTCTAAATACTTTCTTTAACTTCTTCTCCCAAGTCTCTATAAGTTCATCAATATCAAAGCTTTGATCAAGCACATCAATTTGTCTTGATTCTTGTGTTTCACCAATAACTTTATAAGTTGCTCCGTCAAATTCCTTTTCGATTTCAACTGAAGAAGCTACTTCTAATATCATTGAACCATAGCCTACTTCGAAAAGTTCTTCTTTGCTTACTGCTGAAAGCTTAGCCCCAATCTTATTACCGAAAGCCATCTTAGAAATACCCTCACAAATTCCTCCGAATTTGATTGAATAAGCTGAAGTGACTTTTTTCTCTTTTATAAGTTTTGCAACAACTTCAAGATTATTCTTGAATTGTTCTAAATCAAGCATCTCATCTGCTTTTCTTGGTGCTTTTACATAAACTATTTTTGAGTTTACATTCTTAAACTCTGGTGAGATTATATTATCTGCATCTTCAACAGCTACTGCAAAAGCTACTAATGTTGGTGGAACATCCATATCACCAAAGCTACCACTCATACTGTCTTTTCCACCAATAGCAGGTATTCCTAGATCCTTTTGTGCTTGGTATGCTCCAAGTAATGCTGCAAAAGGCTTACCCCATCTTGATGAATCCTTACCAAGTTTCTCGAAGTATTCTTGTAATGTTAATCTAATTTTCTTATAGTCACCACCACAAGCTGTAACCTTAGTTGCTGCTTCGATTATTGCATAGTAAGCACTATGGTATGGACTCCACTTTGCAAGCTGTGGATTATATCCGTAAGTCATTATAGTAGCTTGCTTTGATTCTCCTCCTAAAACAGGGATTTTAGCAGCCATACCTTCAGTAGGAGTTAACTGATACTTACCTCCGAAAGGCATAAGTACAGTACTTGATCCTATAGTTGAATCAAATCTTTCAACTAATCCTTTTTGAGATGCAACATTTAAGCTGCTGATTGTATCAAACCAAGCTTCTTTTACATCATCAATCTTTGTTTCGTTAAAGAATGTTTTTTCTGCCGCTGGAGCTTTAACTAATACATCTGTATATTGTCTTGCTCCGTTTGTATCTAGGAATGTTCTAGCTAAATCTACAATCTTCTTTCCTCTCCAGAACATTCTCATTCTATCTGTGTCTGTAACCTTAGCAACCTCTACAGCTTCTAGGTTTTCTTCTAAAGCAAGAGCTTTGAATCTTTCTGCATTTTCTGCAGTTATAACTACAGCCATTCTCTCTTGTGATTCTGAGATTGCTAATTCTGTACCATCTAATCCTTCGTACTTCTTAGGTACAAGATCTAAATTTATATCTAAACCTCTGCATAACTCACCGATTGCAACTGATACTCCACCTGCACCGAAGTCATTACATCTTTTAATCATTGTTGATACTTCTGGATTTCTAAATAATCTTTGTATTTTTCTTTCTGTTGGTGGGTTACCTTTTTGAACTTCTGCACCACATTGTTCAATAGATTCAATTGTATGTTCTTTTGAAGATCCTGTTGCTCCACCACAACCATCTCTTCCAGTTCTTCCTCCTAGCAGAATAATTACATCTCCTAGAGCTGGAACTTCTCTTACTACATTTTCTGCTGGTGCTGCAGCTATAACTGCACCAATTTCCATTCTTTTTGCTATGTATCCTTCATCATAAATCTCAGCAACTTGACCAGTAGCTAGACCTATTTGGTTTCCGTAAGAGCTGTATCCTTTTGCTGCTCCTAACGTGATTTTTCTTTGTGAAAGTTTTCCCTTTAATGTTTGTTCTATTGGAACTGTTGGGTCTCCACTTCCTGTAACTCTCATTGCTTGGTATACATAAGTTCTTCCTGAAAGTGGGTCTCTAATAGCACCACCTAAGCAAGTTGCAGCTCCTCCAAATGGTTCTATTTCAGTTGGATGGTTATGTGTTTCGTTCTTAAACATAACAAGGTAGTCTTCAACACCCTTTTCAGTTTCAACTTTTACCTTTATTGAACAAGCATTGATTTCTTCAGAAATATCTAAATCATCAAGCATGCCGTTTCTTCTCATTTCTTTCATTGAGATAACAGCAATGTCCATTAAAGTTAACTCTCTATCTTCATTTTTATAAACAAATTCTCTTGAAGCTTTATAATTTTCAAGACTTTCTTTTATTGGAGAAGTAAACTGATTTTCCTCAATTTCAATATTTTGTATTGAAGTTAGGAACGTAGTATGTCTGCAGTGATCTGACCAATATGTATCAACTACTCTAATTTCAGTAATAGTAGGATTTTTACCCTCACTCTTGAAATAATCTTGAATCATTATTAGATCTTCTATACTCATAGCAAGAGATAAATCATTGTATAGTGATTGAAGTTCTTCTCTTGTTAGGTCTATAAAACCATTAAGAACTTCTACTTCTTCTGGAATGTCATAAGATGAGAATAACTCTTTTGAAAGAGGATCAACCTCTCTTGAGTCTACAGGGTTAATATAGTATTCCTTTATCTTCCCTACTTGTTCTTCGCTTAATTTTCCTTTTAAAACTACTATCTTCGTTGACTTGACATCTATTTTATCTTCAGCAGTTAATAATTGAAAGCATTCAGACGCTGAATCTGCTCTTTGATCATATTGTCCTGGTAGGTATTCTACTCCAAATGCTATCTCATTTTCTCCCATTGGAAACTCTTCTTGATAAACATTATCTAATGGTGGTTCTGAGAAGATTGTATTAACAGCCTTATCGAAATACGCTTCATTAATTTTTGATAGTGTATATTTATTCAATATACGAACATCTTCTAGTGAATCAATAAGAAGACTTTGTCTAAAATCCTCTAGCATTGCTTTTGCTTCAATATTAAAGCCTTGTTTTTTTTCTACATATAATGTTCTTATCATAATTTCCCTCCAGCATAGTTTTTTTCACAAAAAAAACCCTAAGGCAGTGCCTTAAGGAAATACCCTTAAAACTAATCGCCTTTGATTATTCCGAATTATTTATTGTTTATTTTCGATATCGTTCGTACCTTAATTTAAAGATACCACTCTCATAGTTTATTGTCAATATTTAAACAGTATAAAACCTAAATATTCGCCATAAAACGAATATTCAATTTTAAATTACTTCCTATGTTTCGGCAACTTCTTTTAAATATAACTTTTTTACTAAACTATCCGCTAGTATTGGTGAGATATCTACCCTAATTGTGTCATCTAAGGAAAAACCATTTAAATCAATTAAAGTTGTGTTCATATTTGCTCTTCCAAGTATTTTTACACCTCTCCCTTCTATGAATAGTACAGGTCTAAATTTTATATGGTTATATAAGACCTTTAATAAGTCATAGAAAATATTGTGCTTTACATCTTTATTAAACCCAAAGTGCTCTATATTACCAAAACCTAAGACGCCAATGTTTATATCTTTTTTGGCCTTAAATGCACATCCATACCCTATATATTCTCCCTTTTTTACAAAGTATTTATTTACTGGCTTTGCAAAATAACCATAAGCTTTTTTAAATCCCTGAGAAAAACCATCATAACCATAAAGTAAATTACCGGTTCTAACAGTATTGGTAAAACTGCATAATGCTCTATATTCTTCTTTAAGAGTACCAGCAGAATTCAAACAATGAATATGTGGAATAGTATCAATATACTTTTCAGTACATTTTTTAAATTTTTGAATCTGTTTTATTGTGTACTTTTTATTCTTTGTATTATGTAAATGAGTATAAATACCATCAACAGTTATATTGTTAAATTCTTTTTCTATTAGTTCTATCATCTCATCTAGTTTTTCAGGCTTAATACCCATCCTATTCATTCCTGTATCAACATAAATATGTACTTTTATCTCAATATCTTTATTAAGATGAGAAAGTAATTCTTCATTGTCTAATGTATATATTATATTATCCATATCGGTATAAAAATCATCCAAAGTAACTAGTGGACTTAAAAGTAATATTTCTTTAGAGGATTGTACTCTTTTTGCTTCTTCCATATCTGCAACAGCAAAAAAATCTACCATAGGGTCTAGAAATTCTGAAATTTCCTCAATACCTAATCCATAAGCATTACCTTTAACTACTGCTATTAGTTTTTTATCCTCTGTAAACTTTTTTATTAGATTTAAGTTATGTTCTATCTTATCTAAGTAAACTTCACACCAAAAATTTTTCATCCGTCTAATCCTTTCTCAATATAACAAATCTCTTTTAATTACCTACAATTTAAATTAATTTTACAATAATCAAATATCCAATTTATTATACCATCAAAAGTGAACAAGGGTATATTAAAAAATCGCCAAGGCGACTGTGTGGAGCTGTCGATTTTTTTTACGCATCTGCCTTTCCGAACAGATGTGAGGAAAAATTGGCAGGCGAACTATATTTTATTTTTTACTCTTTAGGTATCTTAATTAAACTGGCCGTCCTAAATTACATTTTCAAGTTATTCACAATTCTTCAATTTTATAATTTGTTAAAGAGTAAAAAAACACCGCCATTTCTGGCGGCAAAAGTCCTACGTAAATTAACCTAAAGGTATTTATATTATCTTCATTATATTATTTTCTATTCATGTCTTAGAAGATAAAAAGATCTGCAGCCCTTTATAAAAAGCAGCACTACAATTATTTAAGAATAGCAAAGCTTAGATATAGAACATTATCCTTTTTATAGAAATAGTTTCAATTTTTATTGATTTTCCTTTACTTTAGTTTTAAGATTTTATAGTAGGAATAAACAAATATGACATCATAAATAAGAATTCAAGGGCATCGAACCTTTTATTCTTAATCACATTTCACTTTGTGAAATGACAGCATATAAATATTAAGTTTTAAATTAAAATAATAAGTTAGAAATAAAATCAGATATTCTAAAAATCACAGAAGGAGATGATGTTATGGATTTCATAAAAGTTGGAGCAGCGTGTCCTAAAACTAAAGTTGCTGATATTGATTATAATATAGAAAACATAAAAAGCTGTATAGAGGATGGATATATTAATGGATCAAAGATATTAATATTCCCAGAGCTTTCTATCACCTCATACACTTGCGCAGATTTATTTACTCAATGGAAATTACTAAACCATGCGGAACAAGGCATTAAAGAAATATGCTTATTTTCCGAAGGTAAAGATATGGTCATTGCTGTAGGGGCACCACTTCTACACAACAATTGCCTTTATAACTGTGGTTATATAATCTTTGAAGGCAAGGTCTTAGGTATAGTTCCTAAAAGTTACATTCCAAACTACACTGAATTTTATGAAAAGAGATGGTTTACTGAAGGTCTAGGTCTAAAAGAAACATCTATCGATCTTTCCTTCCAAGAAAATGTTCCTTTTGGTACTGACTTGATCTTTACATGTGGTGAAATAAAGCTTGGATTTGAAATATGTGAAGATTTATGGGTGACTATTCCCCCAAGTTCATATTTATCATTACAGGGTGCAAATATTATAGCAAACCTTTCTGCTTCTAATGAGCTTGTATCTAAAAGTGCATATAGAAAAGGTCTCGTTGAAGATCAAAGTGGTCGCTGCATGAGTGCTTATATATATAGTTCTGCTGGAGTGCATGAATCTACAACAGATCTTTTATTTAGTGGTCATATGCTTATAGGTGAAAATGGAATTATTTTAAATGAAAATGATAGATTCGAAAGAGAAAATACAAATATCTATTCTATAGTAGATATTTATAAACTTAATTCAGAAAGAATGAAGAATGTAAGCTTTAGAACTAGTGCAAAATTACATTCAACAAACTATAGGGAAGTCAAATTTAATCTTAAGGATTCCGGTGTAGAAAAGTTTGATAGATTTGTAGATAGGCATCCTTTTGTTCCTTCATCAGAGGCTTTAAGACACGAAAGATGCAAAGAAATTTTCAACATTCAGACTTCTGCTTTAGCGAAAAGATTAGAGCATACAAAAGCTCAAAAAGCTGTTATAGGAATTTCAGGAGGACTTGATTCTACCCTTGCACTTTTAGTAGCAGTAAAGACTTTTGATATGCTAAAAATGCCAAGAAAAAATATAGTAACAATAACTATGCCTGGTTTTGGTACTACAGATAGAACCTACAACAATGCTCTTACTCTTTGTAGAGAACTTGAATGTGACTTAAGAGAAATTAATATTGTAAAAGCTTGTCTTCAACACTTTGAAGATATAGGCCATGATACAAGTATTCACGATGTAACTTATGAAAATGTTCAGGCAAGAGAAAGAACTCAAATCCTTATGGATATTGCAAATAAGGAAGGAGGAATTCTAATTGGTACTGGTGACCTTTCCGAACTAGCTTTAGGTTGGTGTACATATAACGGAGATCATATGTCCATGTATTCAGTAAACTGCTCCATACCTAAAACTCTTGTTAGATATCTTGTAAAATATGTAGCTGAAAAAGAATCTTCAAGAGAAGTTGGTGAAACTTTATTAGATATTTTAGACACACCAGTAAGTCCAGAGCTTCTTCCAAGAGATGTAAGTGGAGATATAACACAAAAAACTGAGGATATCGTTGGCCCTTATGAACTTCATGATTTCTTCCTTTATCATTTTATAAAACATGGTTCTTCACCTGAAAGAATTCTATTCCTTGCTTGCCATGCTTTCAAGGATGAATATGATAAAGAAATTATTAAAAAATGGCTTGATAAATTCCTTTGGAGATTTTTCTCACAACAGTTCAAACGCTCAGCACTACCAGATGGTCCTAAGGTTGGTACCATCAGTTTATCACCTAGAGGAGATTGGAGAATGCCTTCAGATGCTAGTGTAAATACATGGTTTAAATAATAACTCTCTAAAAAAACATAATTATAATACTCAAAGGCAGCTTATATGCTGTCTTTGAGTTTATTTGTCTCCATTTCACAACATAAAATCTGACTAAAAATGAACAAACTCAATGACTGCTCACCTTTATTATTTATATGATATTTATCTATGCGAAGCTCATCACTCCCTATATATTATCTTTAAACCCTATAAATCCCTTGTCGATTCTTAATGGGAAAATTTACCATAGTATTATTTTTTTACTTTTCATGTATGCTATACTTATAGATATACAACTTTTATTATTCATGAATGTTTAAGGGTGATTAAAGTTGTTTATCTTTAAAAAGACTATAATTTTTATTTTTGAGAGGTGATAATTTAAATGTGGTATAACACAAGCTCAGAAGAGGTGCTTAAAAAGTTAGACGTAAATAAGGTAAACGGCCTCTCTTCAGAAGAAGCATCTAACCGTTTAAACAAGCATGGTAGAAACCAACTAAAAACTAAAAAGAAAAAAACTCTAGTTCAAATGTTTCTCGCCCAACTTGCTGACTTTATGATTTATATCTTATTAGGTGCGGCTGTAATATCTGGTTTTATGGGAGAATATTCTGATGTAATTATCATTTTGATGGTTATATTTATAAATGCGATTATTGGTGTAGTCCAAGAGTCAAAGGCTGAAAAAGCTCTAGAGGCATTAAAACAGCTCTCTACCCCTAAAGCCATTGTAAAAAGAGATGGTGAATTGAAAGAAATTCCTTCTGAGGAGGTTGTACCTGGAGATATAGTTGTGATTGATGCTGGAAGATATATACCTGCCGACTTAAGATTGATTGAAAGTGCTAATTTAAAGATTGAAGAATCAGCTTTCACAGGTGAATCTGTACCAGCGGAAAAGAACGGTGACTTAATAATTACAGAAGAAAACATAGGCATTGGAGACCAGCATAATATGGCTTTCATGTCTACTCTAGCTACTTATGGTAGAGGTATTGGAATTGTAGTTGAAACTGGTATGACTACTCAAATAGGTAAAATTGCTAAAATGCTTGAGGAAGAAGAAGAAGGTGTAACACCTCTACAAAAAAAATTAGAAGAGTTAGGAAAAGTATTAGGTTTTGTTGCATTAGGAGTATGTATTCTTATTTTTATAATATCAATATTTCAAAAAAGAGATTGGTTTGAGATGCTTTTAACATCTATAAGTCTTGCAGTAGCAGCAATTCCAGAAGGACTTCCTGCTATTGTTGCCATAGTTTTAGCTATGGGTGTTCAAAGAATGATAAAGGAAAATGCTATTATTAGAAAGTTGCCTGCTGTCGAAACGCTTGGTTCAGTTAATATCATTTGTTCAGATAAGACTGGTACTTTAACTCAAAACAAAATGACAGTTACCAAGTACTATGCCAACAAGAATTTAGAACCTTTAGAAAACCTTGATATAAATAATGAAACCAATAAACTGTTAGCTCACTGTATGGTTTTATGTAATGATGCTACTTATTCAGAAAACTCAAAAACTGGTGATCCAACAGAAATAGCACTTTTAGAAGCTGGTTTTAGATTTAATATTTTTAGGGATTCTTTAAATGAAGAACATAAAAGAGTAGATGAAATTCCTTTTGATTCAGATAGAAAACTAATGACAACTATTAATAAATATGCGGAAAATGAATTTAGAGTATATACGAAAGGCGCCATTGACAGCATACTAAGAATCTCTAATAAAGCCTTATTAGATGGTAATATTGTTGATTTAACTGAAGATTTAAAAAAGAATATCTTAAAAGCTGCTGATGCTATGTCAGATGATGCTTTAAGAGTACTTGCAGCCGCTTATAAGATAATTCCATCAACTAATGTAGAACTAGATAAAGTTGAATCTGACTTAATATTTATTGGTATGGTAGGTATGATTGATCCTCCAAGGATAGAAGTTAAAGATTCTATTGCTTTTTGCAGAGGTGCTGGAATTACTCCTGTTATGATTACTGGTGACTATAGAAACACAGCCTTTGCTATAGCAAAGGAGTTAGGTATCGCTAGCAGCATTGATGAGTCAATTTCTGGTGCTGATATTGATAAATATTCCGATGAAGAATTTAGAGAAAAGGTAAAAACACTTAGAGTTTTTGCAAGAGTATCACCTGAACATAAGGTTAAAATAGTAAAAGCCTTTAAATCACACGGAAATATAGTATCAATGACTGGTGATGGTGTTAATGATGCCCCATCATTAAAAGCTGCAGATATAGGTGTCGCAATGGGAATAACAGGCACGGATGTTGCTAAAGGTGCTGCAGACATGATACTTACAGATGATAATTTCACAACAATAGTATCAGCAGTTGAAGAAGGAAGAAATATCTTTAACAATATCAAAAAATCCATAATATTCTTACTATCCTGTAACTTAGGTGAAGTTGTAACTTTATTTTTTGCTATTTTACTTAACTGGGATACTCCTTTATTACCAATTCATATATTATGGGTTAATCTTATAACAGATAGCTTACCTGCACTTGCATTAGGAGTTGATCCAGGTGATAAGGGAGTTATGGACGTACCACCACGTAATCCAAAAGAAAGTATATTTGCAGGAAGAACCAGTATTTTCTTACCTTTAAACGGTGCTCTAATAGGTGTTTTAACGCTTGTTGCTTTTAAAGTTGGAGAAGCTTTATATCCTGATTCCTTAACTCACGCTCAAACAATGTCCTTTGTAGTTTTGAGTATATCTCAATTATTTTATGCTCTAACAATAAGAAATCAAAGAAAATCTATTTTTAAAATTGGATTATTCTCAAATAAATATCTTATTTACTCAATAATAATTGGTATAATCCTCCAGGCAAGTGTTATTACAATCACACCAATAGCAAGGATATTTAAGGTTTATGCCCTTACATTTAATGATTGGATATTTGTAATTCTACTTTCACTTATACCATTTATTATCAATGAACTTGTGAAATTCTTTATGAGAAATCACAGCAAATAAAGGTGAATACAAAAATAAAAAAATAGAAATGCACTAAGTGCATTTCTATTTTTTCCAGTTTGCTGAAAAACCCTCTGTTTTTTAAACAGGGGGTTTTTCTAGCAAACTTGTGGATAAATTTTAAAAGAGAGCTTTTCTATTAATTTGAATAAAATTTTATAT
>NZ_BOPZ01000041.1 GCF_018332455.1 Clostridium polyendosporum | reverse complement strand
CCTGTTGGACTTGGATTAGCAGAAGCAGAACCAGATACTGTTCAGGTAGGAGTACCTTCTGTGTTATATTCAAGATTTCTAACAGGAGCTCCAACAGTGATCATAGCTTGGTTAGCAAGCTTTGGATTATATAAATAATTTAAATTCTAAAAGAAAGGAGCTTATTATGAGCACAATATATAGAACTGTTATAACAGGTGTTGGTGATTTAGCTGAAGGTTTTTTGGAACACAATATGTTTATAACATTTAAAGACAATGCCCCACAAGAACTGGTAGATTACTGCTTTATTCATGATGAGAACAATCTTGTAGATTATATAGAGGTAAATGACATTCTACAGATAGATGGACAACAATACCTAATAACAGGGGTGGGTAGTTTAGTTAATGATAATCTAAGAGATTTAGGACACATAACTTATAAGTTTAGTGGAGAAACAGATGCAAGTATTGCAGGTACACTTTACCTAGAAAAAAAAGAAGTTGTGCCATTAAATGAAGGCTCAATAATTAAAGTAATTCGTAATTAAAGTATCCAATATTTAATATAACAAATCAAAATTATAATAAAGAAAATAAATATTAAGTAAGGTTTTAAAGGAGGATTATAATATGTCAAAGGTAGCTTTAGTTGTAGGTGGAGGAAGAAGCTTAGGAGAGTACCTTTCAAAACATTTAGCAGGAGAAGGATATGATGTAGCAGTTGTTGATATAAATTATGATAATGCGTCAAAGGTTTCTAAAGAAATTATTGAAACTACAAACAAGAAAAGTATTGCTATATCAGCAGATGCAACTAACGAACAACAAGTTAAAGATATGGTTAATAAAGTAGTAGAGGAACTTGGAAGAATAGATGTACTTGTTTACAATGCAGGTGTTGCAAAGAGCAGTAAAATAACTGAATTCCAGTTAGATACATTTAATTGGATAGTAAACGTAAACCTTACAGGATATTTCTTATGTGCAAGAGAAGTATCAAGAGTAATGATAGATCAAGGTATTGAAGGATCTATAATTCAGATAAATTCAAAGTCTGGAAAGGTTGGTAGTAAGCATAATACAGGATATTCTGCTGCAAAATTTGCAGGTGTAGGATTAACTCAAAGTCTTGCACTAGATTTAGCAGAACACAATATAAGAGTAAACTCAATGATGCTTGGTAATTTACTAGATTCTGATATGTTTGAAAGTCTTCTACCACAATATGCTGTAAAGTTAGGAATAAAAGAATCAGAAGTAAAGCAAGTTTATATTGATAAGGTTCCATTAAAGAGAGGTTGCGCTTTTAAGGATGTTGCAGATGTAATAACTTTCTATGCATCAGAAAATGCACACTATTTAACAGGTCAGTCAGTTAACATAACTGGTGGACAAGTGATGCACTAAGCATAAAAATAAGTTATTTTTATGTAAGAGATTATCGCAATTTAATAGTAAATAAGATGTTTTTAGACAAAAATGTTAAAGTTTTCATCACACATATTACTAAATATATTTCAATGTGGTATAATATTAAAAGAGATTTAAATTGAGGTACAAGTCAAAATACTAATACTTTTTATATCTCAATATATGAGTATACCACCTAATAAATAAATTTTGCAAGATAGTATTAATTTAAACTTTTTCTAAAGTTTTAAATTAAACAATTATCATAGATAAATTATTATTAATCTACAAAATAACGGAGGTATAAAAATGAAAAAGGGATTAACACTAGACCTATCAAAAGTTGCATCATTTTTAAATGAACATGAAGTAAACTATATGGAAGAAATGGTTGTTTCAGCACACGACAAACTTCATAACAAGACAGGAGCTGGATCAGACTTTTTAGGATGGGTAGATCTACCAGTAAATTATGACAAGAATGAATTTGAAAGAATTGAGAAGGCTGCAGAAAAGATAAGAAGCAACTCTGATGCACTTATAGTTATTGGAATAGGTGGTTCGTACTTAGGAGCAAGAGCTGCTATAGAAATGTTAACTCATAATTTTCACAATACATTAAGCAAAGATAAGAGAAAGTCACCAGCTATATTTTTCGTTGGACATAACATAAGTTCAACATATATTGCTGATCTTTTAGAAACTATAGAGGGAATGGATATAAGCGTAAACGTTATTTCTAAATCAGGTACAACAACTGAGCCAGCTATAGCTTTCAGAATCTTTAAGGATTACATGGAAAAGAAATATGGAAAAGAAGGAGCAAAGGAAAGAATATTTGCTACAACTGATGCTGCAAGAGGTGCATTAAAATCACTTGCAGATACAGAAGGATATGAAACTTTTGTAATTCCAGATGATGTTGGAGGAAGATTCTCTGTTCTTACTCCAGTTGGATTACTTCCAATAGCTGCTGCAGGAATAAATATAGAAGAAATGATGCAAGGTGCTGCTGATGCTAGAGAAGCTTATTCAGTTCCTTCATTAAAAGATAATGATTGTTACAAGTATGCAGCTGTTAGAAATGCACTTTACAATAAAGGAAAGACTATAGAATTATTAGTTAACTATGAACCATCACTACACTACTTCAATGAATGGTGGAAGCAATTATATGGAGAATCAGAAGGAAAAGACAATAAAGGAATATTCCCAGCAGCTGTTGATTTCTCAACTGATCTTCACTCAATGGGACAATATGTTCAAGATGGATTAAGAAATATATTTGAAACTGTAGTTAATGTTGAAAAGGCTAGAAGAGAAATTACTATAGAACACAGTGAAGAAAATGTAGATGGATTAAACTTCTTAACTGGAAAAACTGTGGACTTTGTAAATAATAAGGCATTCCAAGGAACAGTATTAGCTCATAATGATGGAGGAGTTCCAAACTTAATAGTAAATGTTCCAGAACTTACTGCTTACTACTTCGGACAAATGGCTTACTTCTTTGAAAAAGCTTGTGGTATTAGCGGATATTTATTAGGTGTTAACCCATTTGATCAACCAGGTGTTGAAGCTTACAAGAAGAATATGTTTGCTTTACTTGGAAAGCCAGGTTTTGAAGATATTAAGGCAGAGCTTGAAAAAAGACTTTAATTAATTAAGAATAAAAAATTAACAATTAAGATTAATATTTAGAAGGAATTCGACAGTAGTCGAATTCCCTCTTTTATTTGCTGTCATTTCACGATGTGAAATCTGACTCAATCTGAGTATGCTCGATGCCTGCTCAGATTTATTTTATTGTTATTTATCGTATATAATATATAATATAAAATACTGCTAAAGTATATATAGAAAGTAGAGATGAGAAGATGAAAATAATCGTTGACGGTGATGGATGCCCTGGAAAAGCTTATATAGAAAAAGCAGCTAAGAATAATAATGTTGAAGTGGTTATTTACTGTGACTATTCACACTTTATCCAATCGGATTACAGTAAAGTAATATGTGTGGAGGGTGGATTTCAAAGTGTTGATATGTATATAATAAATAATGCTTTAAAAGGAGATATTATTGTTACTCAGGATTATGGAGTTGCAGCTATGGTATTAGGAAAGGGCTGCTATGCTATTAATCCTAGGGGATTTATTTATGATGATAAAAATATAGACAGATTACTTTTTGAAAGGCACATCTCTCAGAAAATAAGGAGAGCTGGTGGAAAGACAGGTAGTCATAAAAAGAGAAGCGAAGAAGATGACAAAAGACTATATCATAATTTAATAGAACTTATTAAAAAAGATAAAAAAGAAGCTTAGATAAAAGTAAGCTTCTTTTTTATTAATAACCTATAATTTTACAGAATTATTTATCAATATGTTTTACATTTAATGGTAGCAATAGTATAATAAATTTAGTAATCGAATGCGGAAAACAATAAACAAGAGGGGCTGATAATGCATGGATGAAATATTATTAACCTTTGACAAAAAAAGTCCTCAAGAGAGAAATGATAAGATAAAAATAACAGTAATTAATAATACAGAAGAAGGACTTTTATATAAGTTTTTAGTTGGTTTAGATGGAGTATGGAAGGTGTTAAAGGATTTTGGCCTAAAAAATTACTGCACTTGGACCCCTAAAATAGACGGAAAATATTTAATAATGGTACAAGCTAAAGTTAAGGATTCACAAAAACCTTTTGATTATAAGACTATGCAAGACTTTTTTGTAGGTACTGTAGAACAAAGCTTAATTAATGAAGTTTATATAGATAAAAAAGATTTAAATCTAGGAGAAAAGATAACTGTTCAAGTAGAAACTACACGAATTCCTGCAATGTATAGGTATTGGATTAGTAGTAAGGATGGATGGCAATTAATAAAAGATTATACTATTGAAAATAAACTAATCTTTACTGCTAGAGAAGAGGGTAAGCATGAAATACTAGTTGAATGTAAGGTACCGGAATCCAATAATAATTTTGATGATTTTAAGACTGTGGATTTTACGGTAAAAGGAGTTGAAAAACTTGAAATAATTGATTTCAAATGTCTTACAAAGGACCTATTAATTGGAGAGGAACTTATATTTCAGGTTGAAGCAAAATTTGATGACTCAAGGACAATATTATATAAGTTTGTGAAATTTGGTCCAGATGGAAAGGCGTGCTGTCTTCAAGATTATTCTTCAAAGACAATGGTAAACTTTATAGAAAAGGAAAAAGGAACGTTTAAACTTTTATGTTTAGCAAGAGATATGTATTCTGCTAAAGAGTATGATGATAGAGCATTAATGGTTTATGAAGTTCAACCATATTATCCTGTAAATATCAAAACATTTACTACAGATCTTAGTTCTCCTCAAATGGAAGGAAGTACCGTATTAATTAAGAGTGTGGTTGAAGGTGGCAAAAACCTTCTTTATAGGTTTAGAATAGACGGAAATTATGGAGAAGATTCCGGATATATAAGGTCAAATAGTTATATTTGGGAATGTAAACATGCAGACCAATACAAGATAACAGTATGGGTTAAAGATGATTCTTTTGAAGGTGAATATGAAGATAAAAGAAGTATAGAGTATGTTATCGAGAAAAAAAATCAAAAGCCAGTTAAAATAACTGATATAGTTGCAGATAAAGATAGAAACTATATTATAAATGATCCTATAAATATAAAAGTGATAGCAGAAGGTGGAACAGATCTAAAGTATAGCTTTGTTGTTTATAAAGATAAAAAAGAAAAGGAAAAGGTCCCATATGGTAATTCAAATTGGGTTAACTTTACACCAGAAATCAAAGGTGAATATGAGTTGGAGATTAAGGTTAAGGATAAGTATTCTGATAAGGAGTATGATAGTCATCAATTTCTCTACTTCGACGTTAAGGAATATGTAGAGGGTGTGATTGATTATGTCCTTGTCCAATCTAAAGAATATTATCTTGTAGATGATGAGGTAGAGCTTGAAGTTATTACTCAAAACACGCAAAATATTTTTATTAAATATGTAATTCAGATAGATGGACATACGGTAGAGGAAACAGATTTTATTCCTAATAAGAGATTTATCTTTAAGCCAAAAAGAGCAGGAAAATATGTGGTGGAAATGTATGCAAAAAACATTAAATGTAAAGAAGGTTTCGATAGTAAGAAGGACGTAAAGGTTTATATACATGAAGCACCACCAGTTACAGGAACAAAAATCATATGTAATAAGACAAACTGTAAGATTAATGATGAAATAACTTTTACTGTAGAAAGTTATGGTGGTAGAGAAGTGTGTTATGAGTTTTATATTATGGAAAAAGGTAACTGGAGAGTTGTCCAGAGCTACAGTAGAAAAAATTATTATTCATTTATTCCTTTTACTGAAGGAAAGATAAGACTTCTAGCTTTGGCAAAGAGTTATTATAAAAAAGTAGCATATGAAGATTACGACATAGTTGAAGTTGTTGTAGAAGAATAATTATATAGAAAATATTATTGTATAGAGGAATGCGGTGAAGCTAAAATTTTTTATTTGCTGACATTCTACAAAATGAAATCTGACTAAAGCTGAGTAGGCTCGATGCCTGCTTAGCTTTATTAATTTTTGAGGAATTTCATAAACATCATAAATAATGTTTATTTTATTTCGTATAAACAAAAAATACTGTATAATAGGTTTTGATTTTTTATAAATGTGAAGGAGTGTTATTATTGGAAAGATTAGATAAAGTTCTTTCAAATCTTGGCTATGGTTCAAGAAAAGAAATAAAAGCTATGGTTAAGAAGGGTATAGTTCAAGTTGATGGAAAGATTGTTAAGGATAATGGAATGCAGCTTGAGCCAGAAAAAGTTAAGATATTAGTAAATGGTGAAGAAGTTGTATATAGAAAAAATATATATCTTATGATGAATAAACCAGCTGGTGTAGTTTCTGCAACTGTTGATAATTATGATGAAACAGTGATAGATCTTTTATATCCAGAACATCAAGTATTTGATCCCTTTCCAGTAGGAAGGTTAGATAAGGATACTGTAGGGCTATTACTAATAACTAACGATGGAGAGCTAAATCATAAGCTTATTTCTCCAAAATGGCATGTAGATAAGGTTTATTATGCAGAAATTGATAAATCAGTGGATGAAAAAGATGTAAAGGCCTTTGAAGCAGGTGTATTATTAGATGATGGTTATAAATGTATGAGTGCAAAGTTAGAGATACTCGAAGCTACAGAAGATGGATCAAAAGTTTATGTAACAGTTCAAGAAGGAAAATACCATCAGGTTAAAAGAATGTTTGAAGCTCAAGGGAAGAAGGTAGTTTATTTAAGAAGAATTAGGTTTGGAAAACTTGATTTAGATGAAAGCTTACAAGAAGGTGAATATAGAGAACTTACTGAAGAAGAATTAGGCATGTTAATACAAGGTTAGAACTGATTTTTAAATATGAAACTTTTCTATTCATAGTAATATATTGTTTACAATATTTTGTTCAAAATCCCTTGCGTTTTTTATACTAATTTAATATAATGGTTCTGCAAGGATAAATAGAAGGAATAAATAGCCCCCTTTTTATTTATTGCTTATTGCTGAAACGCAACCTAGCCCCAAGGGTTGCGTTTTTTATTCGTTTTAAAGCTTAATCAGCAGCAGTTGGAGAAAAACTTGCTGCTGATTATTTTTTTGCTTCAATAGTCTGAATTTAAGTTAAATTCAGATGAAGTGTTCGTATATAGAAATAAAATATTTAAATTATATAAACTTTTGATTATATAATTTAAAAAAAGTGTATAATAGAGATTGTATCTTTATTTAATGTATCCAAATTTTGTTCGTTTATTCCAGGATATTAATGGTAAATCTATTTATAGAATACTTAAAAAATTAGACGGCTTTTTATGATTTGTAAAATATATTAAAGTATTGATATAAGTAACTTGAAAATTAATTTATTATGATATAATATCAATAGTTAATTAAGATAATGAAGAGGAATCGAGGTTCCTCTTTTAATATTTTAAGGAGTGATCTAATGGACTTAAAAAAGTTATTAAATAAAGAGCAGTATGAAGCTGCAACTACTGTAGATGGTCAGGTACTTATATTAGCAGGTGCAGGATCAGGTAAGACCAGAGTGTTAACCTATAGGATTGCATATATGCTAGGTGAGATGGGAATTCAACCGTATAATATTTTAGCAATAACTTTTACTAATAAAGCATCTCAAGAAATGAGAGAAAGAGTGAAAGCTCTTATTGGAGACAAGGCAGATAGCATGTGGATATCAACTTTCCACTCCTCTTGCGTAAAGATTTTAAGAAGAGAGATTGATAAGTTAGGATATAAGAAGGATTTTACAATCTATGACACTTATGATCAGAAGGCACTTGTAAAAGAATGCATGAAAGAACTTAATATAAATGACAAAGAAATAACAGAGCAAGAGATTATGTCAAAGATAGGAAAAGCTAAAGATAACATGATAGCTTCAGCTCAATACAAAAGAGAATATGAAAATGATTTTAAGGGCAATAAGATTGCTGATGCTTATGTACTTTATCAGAAAAAGCTTAAGGATAATAATGCACTAGATTTTGATGACTTAATATTTAAGACAGTGGAACTTTTTAAGAAAAATTCTGAGGTTTTAGAGTTCTACCAAAATAAGTTTAAATACATAATGATAGATGAGTACCAAGATACAAATAGATGTCAGTATGAATTTGTTAAACTCCTAGCATCTAAATATAAGAACATATGTGTGGTGGGGGATGATGACCAATGTATCTATGCATGGAGGGGTGCAGATATAAGAAATATCCTTGATTTTGAGAAGGATTATCCAGGTGCTAAGGTTGTAAAGCTTGAACAAAACTACAGATCAAAGGCGAATATTCTTGATGCTGCAAATAAGGTTATAGTACTTAATAGCAATAGAAAAAGCAAAGCATTAAGAACAGAAGCTGAGAGTGGAGATAAAATAAAAATTTATAGAGCGTATTCTGACACAGATGAAGGACAGTTTGTGGTTTCAGAGATTAAGAGACTTATGGAAACAGAGGGAAAAAGCTTTAAAGATTTTGCTATTTTATATAGAACAAATGCTCAGTCTCGTATATTTGAAGATTGTTTTATAAAAAGAGATATTCCTTATAGAATCATAGGAGGACTTAAATTTTATGATAGAAAAGAAATTAAGGACATATTGGCTTACTTGAAAGTAATTAACAATCCTACTGATTCTATAAGTTTAAGAAGAATAGTTAATGTTCCTAAAAGAAATATTGGAGATACTACTGTAAATAAGGTTATAGAATTTGCTAATGAGTATGAGGATTCTTTATATAATTCCTTATTAGATGTAGAAAATATATCTACTCTTACAGCAAGAAATATTACATCTATTAAGAAGTTTACTGATCTTATGGAAGACTTTATGATGATGAGTGAACAGCTCTCTGTTTCTATGTTAATTGAATATATACTAGATAAGACCGGATATATGAAAGAACTTAAGGATTCAAAGGAACCTGAAGACTTAAGCAGAGTGGAAAACCTAAAGGAACTCGTTTCAGCAGCTGTAGAATTTGAAAAAGGTGGGGAAGAAGATAAGTCTCTTTCAGCTTTCCTTGAAAAAGTAGCATTAGTACAGGATGTAGATAATATGGATCAGGAAGCAAATTCAGTGGTGCTTATGACAATACACTCAGCAAAGGGATTGGAGTTCCCTGTGGTATTTATGGTAGGAATGGAGAACGGAATATTCCCAGGTCAAGCGTCCTTTGATTCAGAAGATGAAATGGAAGAATCAAGAAGACTTTGTTATGTTGGAATAACAAGAGCTAAAGAGGTTTTATATATGACCTCTGCTGAAGTAAGAAGAGTATTTGGAAGAACAATGGCATATCCTCAATCAGATTTTATAGCAGAGATTCCTGCAACGCTTAAGGAATATGTAAAAGGAGGAGGATCCGGCCTTTCTACAAGAAATTCGTTAATGGGTTCATCAAGTTCATCAAGCAATGGAGCAGGTAAAGGAAATGCGTACGCTGCATCCCAGAGAAGAAATCCTCATAGCTTAAGAAACAGCTATGCTCCAACATATCCTTCAAAAAGCACTAATACAGAAAGTCAAATGGAAGTAACGAAAAAATTAAAGGAAATCCTTGAAGGAAGTTCAAGCAAGATACTTACATCTTCAGAAGCAACTATGGGTAGAAAGGTAAAACATCCTAAGTTTGGGGTTGGAACTATCATAAAATCTATTAATGAAGGCAGTGATGTAAAATTAACTATTGCTTTTGATAGTAATGGAATTAAGACATTGCTTTTAAGCTTTGCTCCTTTAGAACTTCTATAACTTAGGATATACAACTTTATAACTGAATTTAAACTAAGTTGTATATCTTTAATAGGCGTGCAGCATAAACCTGCATGCCTTATTAGATTGAATGCAAATTAAAATGAATAAAGTATTATTTAATGGAACATTTTATGGCATAATACATAATATAGGTAAAATAATTTCCTCTTTTTTCATTGGAGGTGTAGTGATGGATAAGAAAAGAAGAATAGAAATTTTAGTTGAAGAGCTTAATAGATATGCATATGAATATTATTCATTGGGAAGTCATTCCATATCAGATAAGGAATATGATTCAAAGTATGATGAACTAGTTATTTTAGAAAGAGAAACAGGATATGTACTTCCTTATTCACCAAGTCAAAGAATAGGAGATGTTATACTTCCTGAATTTTCAAAGTATACCCATAGGGCTAAGCTTTGGAGTTTAGATAAAGCTCAAAGTCTTGAGGAACTTAAAGAATGGCATCATAAAAATTTAAGATTTATAGAAGATCATAACAGAGTTTCTGAAAATAGGCTTCCTCCTGTTAAGTATATAATTACAAAGAAGTTTGATGGACTAACTCTAAACTGTACATATGATGAGAATGGAATATTGATAAAGGCTGCCACGAGAGGTACTGGAGAAGTAGGTGAAGATGTTACTGCTCAAACTAAGACCATAAAGAGCCTTCCTTTAAAAATAGATGCTAATGATGTTTTCGAAATTCATGGAGAGGCAATAATGACTAAAGAGGCTTTTGAGGAATACAATAAAACTGCTGAAGTGCCTCTTAAAAATCTTAGAAATGGAGCCGCTGGAGCTTTAAGAAATCTCAATGTAAGAGAAACAGCAAAGAGAAAGTTATCGGCCTTTTTTTATGATATAGGTTATAAGGAAGGATATCAATTTGAAAACTATGAAGAAATGTTATCATTTATAAAAGAAAAAGGATTTCCAATGGATGATTATGTTAAGGTATGTCATGATGTTGAGGAAATAGAAAAGGAAATAGAGTATATTAAGAGTACCAGATTTGATTTAAATTATGATATTGATGGTGTAGTAGTTGCTATAAATGATATGAGAACTAGAGAACTTATGGGATATACAGTGAAATTTCCTAAATGGTCAATAGCTTTTAAGTTTGAAGCTCAAGAAGCTACTACAAAGCTGATTCAGGTAGAATGGAACGTAGGAAGAAGTGGAAGAGTCAGTCCAACAGCTATACTTGAGCCTGTAGAGTTAGCAGGAGTTACTGTAAAAAGAGCTACATTAAATAACTTGGATGATATTAAGAGAAAAGGTGTAAGAGTTGGAGCAGAGGTTTTTGTAAGAAGATCAAATGATGTTATTCCTGAGATAATGGGGGTAGTTGAGAATTCTTTAGAAGAAAGTGAGGAAATAATTCCACCAGCTACATGTCCTGCTTGTGGAAGCCATATCATTTTAGATGGTGCCCATTATTTCTGTGAAAATACGTTGTCCTGTAAACCTCAGATGGTTAAAGCTATAGTACACTATGCAGCTAGGGAAGCTATGAATATTGAAGGTTTTTCAGAAAGAACTGCAGAACAACTTTTTGAAAAGCTTGATATAAAGTCTATATCAGACCTTTATAAGCTTAATAAGGAAGAACTTATAAAATTAGATAAATTTGGAGATAAAAAGGCACAAAACCTGTTAGATGCTGTAGAGAAAAGTAAAAATTGTGAACTACATTCCTTTATATATGCCTTAGGCATACCTAATGTAGGCGTAAAGACAGCAAAGGATTTAGTTAAAAGATTTAAAACCCTTGAAAATCTTCAGAAGGCTACATATGAAGAACTTATTGAGGTTCCTGATGTTGGTGGAATTGTCGCAACAAGTATTATAGAATTCTTTAAAGAAGAAAAGATTAATACTACAATTAAAGAACTTTTAGATTTAGGAGTTTTCCCGAGATATGAAGAAGTTGCTGTTAAGGAAAATTTATTTGAAGGAAAGACGGTTGTTGTTACAGGAACACTGAAGAAATATAGCAGAAGTGAAATCAAAGAAAAACTTGAGACCCTAGGAGCAAAGGTTTCAGGCAGTGTAAGTAAAAAGACTCATTATGTAATAGTAGGGGAAGAGGCAGGATCAAAGTATAATAAAGCTTTAGAGCTAGGAGTACCTGTTCTATCAGAAGAAGAATTTGAAGATTTGATAGGGGGATAAGAATGAAAAAACTAATTAATATTTTGAGTTTGTTATCAGGATTAGTAACATGTATTGCTGTTATTTTAACTTTATTAACAACGTATCATTTTATATATGGTAATAAAATTTTTAACTCTTATAATCCTATACAAATTGGATTAGCAGTAACCATGATTTTATGGGGAATAAAATTCTTTTTCTATGAAAATGGAGAAAGAAGGGTGGCGTATTCAATAATATGTATGATTATTGCCATTGGTTCATTATTTTTTTTAACCATGTATGTAAAATAATGAGTTTTGTGGTAAAATGTATTCTAGTTTATTTTTATAATAAGAATTGAAAGCGAGGGTTCATATATGTCAGTTACCAAGAAAGACGTAGAATACGTAGCTGAACTTGCTAGATTAAGTTTTAGTGAGAGTGAAAAAGAAAGATTTATAGGTGACTTAAATCAGGTTCTTAATTATGTGGATAAGTTAAGTGAGTTAGACACTGAAGATGTGGATATAATCGTAAATCCATACTATATTGAAAATAAATTTAGAGAAGATGAAGTTCAAAAGTCAATGCCTCTTGAGGATGTTCTTGCTAACGCTCCTCAAAAGCTTGAAGATTATGTTTTAGTGCCTAATGTTATAGAGCAGTAAGATTGGAGGGTGAATTATGGAATTAACTAAGCTTAAAGCACATGAGCTTAAGAGTCTTATAGAAAAAAAAGAAGCTTCAGTTGAAGAAGTAACTGAAGCGCATTTAAATAGAATTGAAGCTGTTGATGAGAAGCTTGGAGCATTTCTTTACGTAGCTAAGGAAGAAGCACTTTCAAAAGCTAAGGAACTTGACGGAAAGGTAGCTAAGGGAGAATCTCTTGGTCTTCTAGGAGGAGTGCCAGTAGGGATAAAGGACAACATAAGTGTTAAAGGTATGCAAAATACCTGTGCTTCAAAAATTCTTCAAGGGTACATATCTCCTTATGATGCTACAGTAGCAGAGAATGTTAAAAATGCGGATGGTGTTATATTAGGTAAGCTTAATATGGATGAATTTGCAATGGGTTCATCAACAGAGAATAGTGCATATAAATTAGGGAGAAACCCATGGGATTTAGAAAGAGTTCCAGGAGGTTCATCTGGTGGATCTGCAATAGCTGTTGCAGCAATGGAAGCACCGCTAACTCTAGGTACTGAAACTGGTGGTTCTGTTAGACAGCCAGCTTCTTTCTGTGGGGTTGTAGGTCTTAAACCAACTTATGGAAGAGTTTCAAGAAGTGGAGTTGTCGCTTTTGGTTCAACTCTTGACCAAGTTGGAACCTTTGGAAAAGATGTTAAGGACTGTGCACTAATAACTCAAGCTATAGCTGGTGTTGACCATAGAGATTTTACTACTGTAGATACTCCAGTACAAGATTACTTTAATGGTTTAACAACTGATGTTAGAGGAAAGAAAATAGGTATACCCAAAGAGTTTTTTGGAGACGGATTAGATACAAATGTAAAGAAAGCCGTAGAGGAAGCACTAAAGGTATTTAAAGAGAATGGAGCAGAAATAAAGGAAGTTTCTCTTCCATTGACAGATTATTCTCTTGCAACTTACTATATAGTTGCTTGTGCAGAAGCATCATCAAACCTTGCTAGATTTGATGGAATAAGATATGGATACAGATCAGAAAACTATGCTGATGCTGTAGATGTTTATATTAAGTCAAGAAGTGAAGGCTTTGGAACAGAAGTTAAGAGAAGAATAATGCTTGGTACATATGCACTATCAGCTGGATATTATGATGCATATTATAAGAAGGCATTAAAGGTTAGAAACCTTATAAAGGGAGATTTTGATAGAGTATTTAAGGAAGTTGATGCTATAATATCACCAACATCCCCAACCCCAGCCTTCAAGATTGGTGAAAAGACAGATAACGTATTAGAAATGTATCTTTCAGACATATATACCGTGCCAGTTAACATTGCTGGAATACCTGCTATTTCAGTTCCTTGCGGAATGGCTAATGGTCTTCCTGTTGGATTACAATTAATGGGTAACTATTTCAGAGAAGACTTACTATTTAACTTAGCTTATAGCTTTGAGCAATCAACAGATTGGCACAAAAAGCTTCCACAACTATAAGAGGTAAGGAGTGAAAATACATGGAATTTGAAGCAGTGATAGGTTTAGAGGTTCATGCAGAACTTTTAACAAATACTAAGATATATTGTGGATGTACAACTGAATTCGGAGGACAGCCAAACACTCATGTTTGTCCAATTTGTATGGGACTTCCAGGGTCTCTTCCGCAACTAAATAAAAAAGTTGTTGAACTTGCAATAAAGGCTGGATTAGCATTAGATTGCGAAATAACAAAGATAGGAAGAATGGATAGAAAAAATTACTTCTACCCAGACTGTCCAAAGAACTACCAAATAACTCAGGACGAACTTCCACTTTGTAGAAATGGATATATTGATATAGAACTTGAAAATGGAGAAGAAAAGAGAATAGGAGTTGAAAGAATTCACATAGAAGAGGATGCTGGTAAACTTCTACATACAAAGTCTGGTTCCTTAGTCGACTACAACAGAGCGGGAGTACCTCTTGCAGAGATAGTTTCAGCACCAGATCTTAGAACTCCAGAAGAAGCAACTGCTTATCTTACAAAGCTTAGAAGTATATTAAGCTCTGCTGGTATTTCTGACTGTAAGATGGAAGAAGGTTCTTTAAGATGTGATGCTAATATCTCAGTAAGACCTAAGGGAACAGAAAAATTTGGTATAAGAACTGAGATTAAGAATATGAACTCCTTTAAAGCTCTTGAAAAGGCTTTAAGATATGAGTATGATAGACAAGTGAAAGCTGTTGAAAATGGAGAACAACTTTTTGTTGAAACAAGAAGATGGGATGAACAAAATGAAGTAACTGTACTTATGAGAAGTAAGGAACAAGCAAATGACTATAGATACTTCCCTGAAGGAGATTTAGTAACATTAAATATTTCTGATCAGTGGATAGAGGATATAGAAAAGACCATTCCTGAACTTCCTCATGAAAAGGCTGAGAGATTCATAAAAGAATATGGAATACCAAAGTATGATGCCCATGTTTTAACTTTAACTATGTCAATGTCAGACTTCTATGATGAAGCTGCAAAGCTTTCAGGTGATCCAAAGGCTGCGTCAAACTGGTTAATGGGTGATATCTCAAGACTTATGAATGATAAGGGAACCTGGATAGAGGCTCTTAAGTTTACCCCACAAGATTTAGCAGATTTAATAGCTTTAATAAAAGACGGTACTATTTCTTCAGCTATAGGTAAACAAGTCGTGGAGATTATGTTTGAAAGTGGAAATAATCCTAAGGTTATAGTTGAAGAAAAAGGATTAAAGCAAAATAATGATGAAGGTGCTATAAGAGCTGCTGTAAACAAGGTTTTAGATGAGAACCCACAAGTTATACAACAGTTTAAAGAAGGTAAGACGAAGATTTTAGGTTTTGCAGTAGGTCAAGTTATGAAAGTAACAAAAGGTCAGGCAAACCCTCAAATAGTTAATACACTTGTTGCAGAAGAAGTTGCTAAGAGATAATTAAAGATATACTATTTTAGTCTTTAATAGATTTTATAAAATAGTTTTAGCATTAATATTTTGTGTAAAATTGTAAATTGAGTTATAAAATTGTATATCTATATATAATAAAGAGAAAAAGCAGATGGTAAGTTTTAGCCATCTGCTTTTTCATTTGGCGCTATTTTACAAAATGAAATTTGTTTAAAACATAGCTTATCAATCAATCACATATAATGTAGTGAAATTAAGTATTTATGGAGGCTGTATTGTATCTGTTAGATGTTCTATATTACAAATTTCACAAATGCATGATAGACAAAGCAATTTTAAAGTTAAAAAAAATACAAATAGACATGGTTTTTGAGATACTTACAAAACAGTGTTGGAAATATGGAATACAATATGAAATAATAATCAAAGATAAGTTGGAATTAGAAATCAAACTTATAGGAAAAAGAGAAGTAGTATTTTTAAAATTTCATAAGACATTAGTAGTATTTAAAGAAGATTATAATAAATTTTCGAATCTTGCAGAAACTTTAGGGGCAGATAAAGCTTTCTATATTACTACAGGAGTTTTTCAAGCAGAAGTATATAAATTAAATCAGTGGAAATTGTTTGAACCACGAGTTGTTTTAGAGGATAACTTTCATTTTATAAAAAAACAGTTATGGATGAAAAGGATGTATAATGAAAATCTAAAGTATAAGAAACTACAATTTTATAGATATCTGCCAATCTGAAATGATTATTTTTAGAATAACATGGGGATAATTTAAGTAACTTACCATACAAAGGAGAAGTTGGGTATGAAGAAGAAATTTTACCTAATTGTTTTTTTATGCATATCTCTTTCTATTGCAGGATGTTTTGATGTATCTTCTGAAAAATCTCTAAATAAAAAAGATTATATAGTATATTCTATAGATAAGTTTCCTGCTAGCTTAAATGTCTCTACAACTTTTTCACCAAGAGATAAGGATTTGATATATTCATTATTTGATGGACTTGTAGAATTAAATGAAAATGGTGAAGTAATACCTGCTTTAGCTGAAAGTTGGAAGGTTAGCAATGATGGATTAGAGTATGTTTTTAAATTAAGAGATGATATTTTTTGGAGCAGTGGAAATAAAATTACTGTTGATGATTTTATAAGATTTTTTGAGGATATAACCAATCCAAAAAACAATGAGGATTATGTTAAAGAGCTTTATTCAATTTATGGTATACAATCTTATCATGACGGTAAGAATGATTTTAATAAAAATGTTGCTATAACTAAAGTAGATAAAAATACTTTAAAAATTAGGATGAATAGAAAAGATGATGAATTTCTTCATAAGTTAAGCAAGGCTGTATTTAGGTTAAGAAACTTCAATAATATTTTAGATAGCTATGAAAAAGATTTTGGCAGTATAGAGTATTCGGGTGCTTACAAAATAGTAAGAGTTGATACAAATAAGGAAATAGAGTTAAAACTTAATGAAAAATATTATAATAAAAAAGTAGAAACTCCACAGAGAATTATATTAAGAATATTTACAGGTTCGGAATTAGCCCTTGCTGCTTTTGAAGCTGATCAAAGTGTAGATATAATAGTTGGAGTACCATTAAGCGAAGTAAATAGATTAAGTGAGAAAAATAAAGTAGAGCTAATACCTTCAAATAGCACTAAACTAATCCAAATGAATTATAATAATAAAACTGTTTCAAACTCGGATTTTAGAAAAGCGATAGAAATAGGTTTAATGTGGGAAATTATTGATTCTCCATTAGTAAAAAATAATTCAGTAGAGGTTGCGATGGGAGAAATGATAAGAAAAGATAATTCCTCAAATTCATCATTTACCAGTGAAAGAACCTATGAGGTTAAGAAGAAAGAAACAATACAAGAAGTTAGCAGATTGTTAAATAAAGCAGGCTATAAAAATGAACCATTATTATTAGTTGGGAAAAATAATGAAGAAAATAGGATTATTTGTGGGTTAATTGTTAAAAAGTTGACCGAAAACAACAACATAAACATCAGATATAAATTATATTCATCAGCAGAATATGATTCTGTAATAAAAAACAAGCAGTATGATATGCTTTTAAGAGATTTTATGATTTCTAAGAATACTCTTAGTGATTTTGTAAGTCAGTGGTATAAAGATAACTTTGATCTTAATTCTACAGATACGGAATTTGAAGAGTTAATTAATAAAATTAATAATTCTAAGGAAAGTAAAGAAAGAGAAGAGTTTACAAACAAAGCACTTAATTTAATAAAAGATAATAATTATTTATTTCCTTTATATTTTGATAACATAGTGTGCTGTAAATCAGATAAGATAAAATACCTTACATTTGATGCGGATGGTGTTTTAGTTCTAAAGAATTTGGAACTGTTAGATTTAGATAATTAATTGAATTTATTATAAGTTTATAGCTACTTATTTTAAAGTTAAAGAGCATGCAGTATTAATGCATGCTCTTTCCATTCAATATAACTTCTATTAGTTATTATCAACAATTTCATCCTCAGTTTCGTTAATTCTTTCGCAGAAAAGGCAATTCATTATATTTTCTTTTAAAAGGAATATTATTAAATAAAAACTTAGAAAGTTTTTTGAACTATCAAAGGTGGTTTTCGATGATGAAAAGATATCTTTTTTCCTAGAGTAAGTAACACTTTTTATAAAAGTAGGTGCTGTACCAGTTCCTTCAGGTGTTGGAGCATTAGGCATTCTAAACATAGACTCTTCAATTAAATCTTCAGATTTTAATGTAAGGTTTTTATATCTTTCCTCGTTATCTAATGAAGGTGCCTCAGGCCAACAGAGTACTATTCCGGGGTTAATATAAAATTGTTTATAAAGAGTTGAAAGCATAATTTTTACATCACGTGATGAATCAACAATTTCTTCATAAAAAAGCATATTTAAGAGATAATTATTTATTTCTAGGAGTTCATATTTAACTTCCTTTTTCTCCATAGGTTTTATGAATATGCCAATTTCTTCATTATAAAGGTTTTTATGTTTTTCACTAATTTCTATAAAATTGTCTTTAAATGTTTGGATTCCATTGTGTTTATATGATAGAAGTAGATTAATTGCTAATAGACATGAATAGTCAATTCCTCCTATCAAGTAATTTTTTTGTTCATACTTATCAATTAAAAAATCAGAAATATCAGTAATATATAGTTTTGCATCATTATTTAAGGAATAACTATAAAAGCAGTTAAAGGCTAGACATATTTTACAACATTCTTCAAAAGAGAGATTATAAATCTCATCCTTACAATTTAAGAACATATTTAATATATCCATTGAAAATGTTTTAAACATCTCTCGTTCAGGATCTTCTGGGCACAAACTCCAGTAAAGATAGTATGCTACCATCATAAATGCCTGATCAGAAAACTTAAACTTTTTATCCTTATCAACAAAATTAAAATCTGCATTGCCTTCAAAAGTATTTTTTTTATCTACAAAGAATCCTTCTGTATTTCTTAAATGAGATGAGTAAAATTCAAGCTGAAGTTTGGCAAGACTTTTGTATATGTTAGAAAGAGCGTATATGTTCCCGTTTATTTCTTTAAATTTATCATAATATGATGTCAATTCTAAAATACATAATGTCATAAAGGCATTACTTGAAGGCGTTACTTCCTTTTTTATTCCATCTTCATCCCAACCATGATGATGTTTTGAAGAAGTAAATTTAGGGTGACCCTTTCTATAAATACATAAAAGTGGAGAAAAATCCTTTAATATGTTAATATCATTGTTAGAAAGACATTTTTTAGAATTTTTCATGGAGGCTATCAAACCACATCTAGATTTTAATACTATATGTTTTACTGCCTCTCTCGATAGAAAGAAAAGTTGACTTTCAATTTCTTTTGGCGTTAAGCTGTTTATTCTGAAAAAAGAACCAATGTATCTCAATACATTCACCTCATAAAAATAATCCTTATATTAATAATATGAGATGAATAGAAAAAAATTACATGAGTCATTAATAAAGGAGAATATTTATGAAATCAGGAAAGTTAAATTGGGATGATTTAAAAGCTGTCATAAATAATAATAAAACTATAAAGCGTGAAGATGTAAGAGTTAGAAATGGTATTGGGGAGGATTGTGCGGTTATAAACTTTGGGGATTATGAATGTGTTATTTCTACTGACCCAATAACCGGTGCTTCTAAGAATCTAGGTAGACTTGCTGTACATATTAACTGTAATGATGTAGCTTCATGTGGAGTAGAACCTCTTGGGATACTTGTAACTATATTAGCACCAGAGGGGACTACTCTTGAAGAAATAAATAATGTAATGAAGCAAATTGATGAAGAAACTTCAAAAATTAATGTTGAAATTTTAGGAGGACATACTGAGGTAACAAGAGCTGTAAATCAAATGGTTTTATCCTGCACTGTCCTTGGAAAAGCCATTGTAGGAAAGGCTGTTTCAACTAAAGGGGCGCAGATTGGTGATGATTTAGTTGTAACAAAGTACTTAGCTATAGAAGGTACGAATATATTAGTTAATGATTATAGAGGGCTATTTGAGAGTGTATTAACAAAAGAAGAAATTAGTGAAGCTGAAAATTTAATTAGTGAAATAAGTGTTATAAAAGAAGGAAATATAGCAGGTAAATTCGGAGTTAATTCAATGCATGACATCACTGAAGGTGGCGTTCTAGGTGCATTGTGGGAAATGGTTAAAGCTTCAGGGCTAGGCTTTGAAGTTTATGAAGAAAATATGCCTGTGAAAGAGGTAACCCAAAAAGTTTGCTCACAGTTAAAGATTGATCCATTGAAGCTCATATCTTCAGGAAGCATGCTTATATCTACTAAAGATGGTGAGGCTCTGGTTAAACTGTTAATGGAAAAAGGTATTAATGCGAAAATTATTGGAAATATTACAAAAGAAAAAGGAATATTAGTTAGAAAAGGGAAAAAAGAGATTGTACCTCCACCAGAGAGGGATGAACTATTTAATATTAATTTATGATTCTAGATACATAACTTCATAACTAAATTTACAATTTATGATATACAAGTTCATATTGAATTAAGAAGTTTAGAAAAAGTATTGAATGTCGAGACTGTTTTCATGAACTGTTTAAGGATTGAAGTTATGTATCTTTAGATAATAAATGTTAATAGAACAGATAAGAGTATAACTTTTTAAAGTGAAGTGTATGGCAAACTAGATTAGTCATATTTTTTTATGGAGGCTGGAATAATGAGAATAGGTGGAAGAAAAAATGACCAAATAAGACCTGTAAAACTTACAAGAAATTATACGAAATATGCGGAAGGGTCTGTATTAATAGAGGTTGGAGATACAAAGATTATATGTAATGCATCAATTGAAGATAAGGTTCCCCCTTTTTTAAAAGGATCAGGTGAAGGATGGATTACGGCTGAATATAATATGTTACCAAGATCTACTCACACTAGAAAACCAAGAGACATATCAAAACTAAAAATAGATGGGAGAACAATGGAGATACAAAGATTAATAGGAAGAGCCTTGAGATCTGTGGTAGACTTAAAAGCTTTAGGTGAGAAAACTATATGGATTGATTGTGATGTAATGCAAGCTGATGGAGGAACAAGAACGGCGTCTATTTCTGGAGCTTTTGTTGCCTTAGTTGATGCAATAAATAGGTTACATAAGGAACAATCTTTTAAGGTATTTCCTATTAGAAGTTTTGTTGGTGCTATAAGTGTAGGTATTGTAAATAACGAGAAGATTCTTGATCTTTGTTATGAGGAAGATTCTAAAGCGAAAGTAGATATGAATGTAATAATGACTGATAAAGGTGAGTTTATTGAACTTCAGGGCACTGGAGAGGAAAGTCCATTTAGTAGAAGAGAGTTAGATGAACTTTTAACTTTAGGTGAAAAAGGAGTAAAACAAGTAATTCAAGCACAAAAGGATGTTTTAAAGATAGATTGTCTTTGGATAGGAACAGGAGGGGAGTAGATTGAGAAAACTTATAGTTGCAAGTAATAATGAACATAAGATACAGGAGATAAAACAAATTTTATTAGACTTCCCTTTGGAAATTACTTCATTAAAGGAAGCTGGGATATTCATAGATGTAGATGAAGACAGAGAAACCTTTATGGAAAATTCATATAAAAAGGCTAGTGAGATATCAAATTACCTTAAAAATAAGGGTCAGCAAAACTTTATGGTTATGGCAGATGATTCTGGACTTGAGGTTGAATATTTAAATGGGGAACCAGGAGTTTACTCTGCAAGGTATGCTGGAGAACATGGTAACTCAAAGAAAAATAATGAAAAGCTCTTAAGAAATCTTCAGGGAATAGCATTTAAAGATAGAAAGGCTAGTTTTGTATGCTCTGTTGTGCTTATAACTTCTACAGGAGAAGAAATTAAGGTTGAAGGAAAAGTAAATGGATACATAACTGAAGTTCTTAGTGGATCTGAAGGTTTTGGTTACGATCCTCTTTTCTTTGTACCTGAGTTTGATAAAACTTTTGCAGAGATGAGTGCAGAAGAAAAGAACTCTATTAGTCATAGGGGTAAGGCTTTAGATATGTTAAAGAAGGAGCTTAATAAGATATTTGATACAGTGGAGGAATAAAAATGCTAGTAGCTGTGGTAAGTGATACTCATGGTATAAAGGAATATATGAATAAAGTAAAAAAGCTTATTAAAAGAGCTGATATATTAATTCATCTAGGTGATAATATTGTAGATTTAGAATATTTAACAGAGAATTTCCATGGACAGATTCATGGTGTAAAAGGAAACTGTGATTTTTCAGGTATTTATTTGAGAGAGAAGATTATTGAGATTTTAGGTAAAAAGCTCTTTATAACTCATGGTGATAAATATGGAGTTAAGTATGACTTGACTTCACTGTATTTTAGAGCACAAGAGTTAGGAGTAGATGCAGCTCTTTTCGGACATACTCATCAATCTGTTGTAGTTGAACAGAACAATGTATGGATTATAAATCCGGGAAGTCCATCTCTTCCTAGGATGACCAGCAGGAGTATTGCTTTTATAGAAATAGAAGAAGGAAAGCCATTGTATCCATATTTAGTCGAAATATAAATATAGGGATTATAATGCCAGCATCAATATATTAAATGAAGGATTGAGAATATTAAGCGTATAATAAAAAATTATATAGAACTCTAGGAACTAGAGGGATGGCTTAGTAAATTTCTTTCCAATAGGAGAGATTACCTAAGAATCACGCTACTTTAATGGTGTGAGGTTCAATAACAATAATGTAAAGATAAATAACTTTAATCCTTAAGCAATTCATGAAAAATAAAAGTTAATAGGCATCGAGCCTGATCAGTTTTATTAAATATATAAGTATTCTAGTCTAAAAACTATTAAGAAAAGTATAGGAAGGCAGCTTGTTGTTAAGTAATTATCTAACTTAATTCAAGCTGCATTTTATTAACATAGACTAAATTTAAACAGGATTACATAGTTTGTTATGTAAATTAATAACTGATATTCCTATATATAGGATGGAATTTTGTATTTATCTGAAAATTTAAACTTATTTTAATTTTAAAACATTAAAAGGTTTTTTATAAAAAATCCTCTACAAGCTAGTAATAATCAGCCTTCAGAGCTTTTTTGTTTGTATTAATTTTTTTTTTTAAAAGTATTGACGTATAAAGTAACATCGTGTAGAATAATCTTTGTCGCCGCGAGATGCTGGCGATAAGGCAAACAAATCGGGGTGTGGCGCAGATGGGAGCGCGCGTGGTTTGGGACCATGAGGTCGCAGGTTCAATCCCTGTCACCCCGACCACTTGCGGGTGTAGCTCAATGGTAGAGCTCTAGCCTTCCAAGCTAGCTACGAGGGTTCGATTCCCTTCACCCGCTCCACTAAAAAAAAGTTCTTGACAAAAGAATTTAGATTTAGTAAAATAAACACTGTCGCTTGAATATGTGTCTTTAGCTCAGCTGGATAGAGCAACGGCCTTCTAAGCCGTAGGCCAGGGGTTCGAATCCCTTAAGACACACCATATGCATCATTAGCTCAGTCGGTAGAGCACCTGACTCTTAATCAGGGTGTCCCGGGTTCGAATCCCTGATGATGCACCAAACATGGTGGACGTAGTTCAGTTGGTAGAGCACCAGATTGTGGCTCTGGTTGTCGTGGGTTCAAATCCCATCGTTCACCCCATATTGGGATGTCGCCAAGCGGTAA
>NZ_BOPZ01000040.1 GCF_018332455.1 Clostridium polyendosporum | reverse complement strand
GGTTGATAGGTCAGAGGTGTAAGCATGGTAACATGTTGAGCTGACTGATACTAATAGGTCGAGGGCTTGACCAATAAAAAGGCTAAAACTTATGTGCAATTTTGAAAGAACAAATAATCTTTCAAAAAAGTATTGACATAATATTGACAGTACGGTATAATACAAAATGTAAGTTTGATATCTGGTGATGATGCTTTTAGAGGATACACCCGTTCCCATACCGAACACGATGGTTAAGCTCTAAGAGGCCGATGGTACTGCACGGGCGACTGTGTGGGAGAGTAGGAGGTTGCCAGGTTAGTATACGGATCTTTAGCTCAGTTGGTTAGAGCAACCGGCTCATAACCGGTTGGTCCGGGGTTCGAGTCCCTGAAGGTCCACCATTTTGGGGGTATAGCTCAGTTGGGAGAGCACCTGCCTTGCACGCAGGGGGTCAAGAGTTCGAATCTCTTTATCTCCACCAAATAAAAGCTATGAACGAAAGTTCATAGCTTTTTTGTATTTTTATATCAAAATGGGTAATATTAAGTTTGATTAAATAATTAATAGAATATGAATTTGAAGATATGTATAAAATTATGGTCAAAAAAATATGAAGGGAGTTGAAAAACCGTTGAATTAACATATATCATGTAAAAGATAGTGTTAATGTATAGGGTGAGATACATCCGAATTTACGCCTTTGGAGTGTTAGACCAAACGAAAGTAGCATATTCTTTTAGAATTGCAAAATCGAATACGATGAATAAGGAAGCAAACATAAACTTTTATAAAGTTTTATAAAGTTTTGCGTAACGGGAAGAAATGAAGGTGACAGTAATTGGATATTGGGGTGCATATCCTGAAAAAAATGAAGCAACTTCCTGTTATCTTATAGAGGGAAAGAATACAAAGATACTTTTAGACTTAGGATCAGGAGCATTAAGTAAGTTACTTAATCTGGTAGAAGGAAAAGATATAGATGGAGTTTTTATATCACACTATCACCCTGATCATATAGCAGATGTGGGCGTTTTTCATCATCTTATGCTTATAAACAAGATAAGTAATAAAAGAGAAAAACCTGTATACATGTTCGGGTTAAGTATGGATCAATTTAGTACTTTAGGATACAAGGATATAGCTTTACCTCATGCTATCTCTCAGGGAGTAGTCATAGAACTAGGAGAATTTCAGGTGGAATTTTGTGAAGGAGAACATCCTCTAATTTCAGTAGCAATAAAGGTGAAAGAAAAGACTACAGGAAAGACTATAGTTTATACTGGAGATACAGCTTATAGTGAAAGACTTGTAGATTTTTCAAAAGGTTCAGAACTTCTTATAGGTGAGTGTTCTTTATATAAGAGTGAAAAGGGTGCTGTAAAAGGACATATGTGTTCTACAGAAGTTGGAGATATGGCAAGAAGAGCAGGAATAAAAAAACTTCTTCTTACTCATCTTCCTCATCACGGTAATATAAAAAATCTAGCGGAAGAAGTCAAAGAGGTATATAAAGGAGAAGTAATTCTTGCTGCTTTTAAAGTCATAATAGATTTGTAAGCTTAAAAGTAACATTACATAATAAGATAGAGCACTATATTTCAGAGGGCAAAATAATTATATAGAGGATAAAATAGAGCACAGGGTATAAGCATAAGATTTAAATGAATTCTTATTCTATACCTTGTGCTTTTATTTGATCAGCCCAATCATCATAATTTACTTCTTCATCTGGTTTATCAATTTTTCTTAAGGGGATGTCTAATTATCTTATCATCTCTAATCATAACAGTAGCTTGTTCTTAGCTAAATTGTTAAGGATCTGCTTTTGCTCTATATATACCATCCTTGTATTTAGAAAAAGCTTTACAAGTAAAGACTGTTAGGGATAAAAATATAGCTAATGCTAAGTCAAATAGCTTTTCATAAGTAAGCTTTCTTAAAAATCATAGTTTTAATTCTGATGATAGTAGTTGTAAAAAGAAATATTTTTATTCAAGTTTTTTTATGAATTATTATTAAAAAATTTTACGTTTAAATATTTGTATAAAATTAAAAAAAACTTGCTTCATGCATATTTAATGTATGAAAGGAGTTGATAGCAAATGGCAACAACATTACTAACAGGAAATTCAATGGTTTTAAAGTATAAGACAGGTGTAAATGAAAAGGGAGATGATATATTTAAGACCCAGAGATTCTCCAATGTCAGATTAGACATTAATGATGATGATTTTTATTCAGTAGGAGAGGCAATACAAACTCTTTTAGATGCATCAGTAATTTATGTTCTTAAAGAGCAGGATTATATTTTAGAAAAGTAATAAAATAACTATATATTTTAGGGAGGGATAAGTGTGGAAACAAAGTATTTAGTTATGAGTTTTAAGAATGAACAAGGAAAGAAAATAAACCTAACTATAAGAGGAATAAAGGATACTCTAACAGAAGCAGAAGTTATTGTAGCCATGGATAGTATAATCAGTAAAAATATCTTTCTATCAAGTGGAGGTAAGTTAGTTGAAAAAGTAAAAGCAGATATTATAACAAGAAATGTAAACCAACTTGTAGGTTCTAAGTAAAGATAGGAAACTTCAATTCATAACCAATTTAGTTAGAAAGTTGTTTATCTATAGTAAGGTGGCGCATGGCAAAGTCCATGTGCCTTTATTTGGCGGCTATTCATGAAGTGACATCAAATAAAGGCTGAGCCAGGCTCGATCCTTAGGTAATTTTATTTGTTACCATTTTTTACAGAGCAACTTGGATATATAGATACTTAGTTCTATATGTTAAATATATTTCATATATAAATAAAATATATATTATAATAGTAAAATTTTTACGACATAAGAAGTAGAAAAATAAGGTATATGGGAGAGTGGATTATGAATAATGAGTGGATTATGAGAGTTACTAAAAATATTATTCTTGTGTTTTTAATAGCGGTTATAGTAATACTTCTTATAAGTGCTAACTTATATGGTCGAGGTCTAAGTGGCGCTTCTATTGGACAAGGGTGGTATATGATTTTTCAGTATTACAAGAAGAATGATAGCTTTGTAGTGGCTTTTGGTTATATGGTATTAGCAATATCTATTATGATTGGTATAATTGCTGATTTAATAGGAGATTTAATAAAAATAAGAAAGGGTAAGGTAAGGTAAGGGAACAAAAGGCCCTTACTTTATCTTATTAGATTTTTATTGCATGAGCTTTGCGGTGAGAGTATGTAAATATATATTTAAAACCTATGCTTTTCAGAAGATTAACAGCATCATAGAAACCTTCAGCAATATCTTGAGGTCTATGAGCATCCGAACCTATTGTTATAATTTCCCCACCTAAATCTTTATAAAGGGTCAAGATATCAAAGGAAGGAAAAAACTCATTAGCACTGCTTCTTGCACCAGAAGTATTTATTTCTATACCTATATTTCTATCTACTAATATTTTTAGAGTCTCATAAATAATCTCTTTATGATTATTAAGTATATAGTTACCGTGAGTGTCAAAGGCATAGAGTTTAAGAAGGTCGAAATGGGCTAGAACATCTATTTCAGAATATCTTGCAAGAGCATAGACTTCTTTGAAATAACCTTCATAGGCATCTATATTATTTTTTTCTTTTATAAAGTTTCTCAACTTATCATATAATATATTGTGCACAGAGCCCAGGATAAAATCAAAGTCATACTTATTTAATACAGAGGACAGTTTATTTTTTTCAAGATGAGGTTCACATACCTCCAGACCTGCTTTAATTATAAGCTTATCTTTAAAATCTTTAGTACATTTGTCTATACTAGAAAAGTATTCTTCGAAGTCTATATAATTATAAGTAGGTATTCCCTTTCTTACAGAAAAGTGCTCTGTAAAACAGATTTCCCTAACACCTTTTTCAAAGGCAGAAGCACACATGTCTTCCATGCATGACTTACAATCAAAAGAATTATTTGTATGTACATGATAATCAATAATCATATTCCACCACCTATTAATATTATAACTTAAAGTAAGGGTTTCAAAACTATAAAGATTCTATATAATATGATTATACATTATAAAGTTCTGTAAAAAATATTAATAAAAATTTAATGGACTTAATAAAGTTTTATTATATAATAAATCTATAGAGAATAAATACAAGAAGAAAGCTGTATTTAAATGTTTACAATAAGTGAATAGATTATTTACATTTAATTAATAACTGCATATTATATATATATAAATTATAGAAGTTTATTGTTGAGGGTATTTCACTTGGGAAAGTGTGAGAGATTAAAATGGGGAGTGTTTAGAGATGACAAAGCTAAAGGAATTGGAAGAGGAGTTAGTTGAGTTAAAGCTTAAAAAGAGAGATTTACTACTTGCAGGAAAAGATACTGAAAAAATTGATCAAATGATTAAAGAAGTAGAAAAAAGTATAAAGGAAGAAAAACAAGCATGAGTATAAAACACCTAAAGTAGGTGTTTTTTATTTTTGAAAATAACTTGCATGGATAAACACCTCATAACTAAGTTTATAATTCAGAATATGTAAGTTCATATTGAATTAAGGATTTTATAAAAAGTATTAAATGCCTAGACTATTTGTTGTCATTTCATGAAATGAAATCTGGCTAAAGGTGAAAGTGCTCTATGCTTTTTCAGTGTTATCTTGTTAAAATTCATAAAGATTGAAGTTGTTTATCTTTAATTATATTACTAATTCTAACAATACAATATCCTTCATATAACTTTTATAAGTAAGTTCATAGGAGGATATAAATGATTTATAAGTTTTTAGAAAAGGATCTTTATGGCTTTATAGATGAAAAGGGTAATATAATTAAAGAACCACAATTTTTTGTTTTACTTCCACCTTCTGAAGGGTATATATCGTTCCTTGGAGAAAGTGGTTATGGATATCTAACTTATGATGGAAATATAGCTAAGATACTTTGTGAGATGAAAGGATATGAATTTAATGAAGATATGGCAATGATTGAAAAAGATGGGCTTATGGGGTTTATAGATAAAAATTTTAACCAAGTAGTAGAACCAAAATATGATATGGTATCAAACTTTTCTGAAGGACTTGCATTAGTAGAGAATGATGAAAAATATGGATATATAAATAAAAATGGTGAGATAGTTATAGATTTAAAATATGTTACTGCTAGTAGGTTTAATGAAGGGTTGGCAATAGTTAGGATTGGAGAAAAGCAAGGGTATATTAATACTGAAGGAAAGTTTGTCATAGAGCCAAGATTTGTGAGGTGTTCTCTTTTTAATGATGGGTTGGCAGCTTTTGAAGAGAGAGATAAATATGGATATGTAGATATAATGGGTAATATTGTAATAAAGCCTCAATTTGATAGAGTACACGATTTTTCTGAAGGGTTTGCAGTGGTAGAGTGGGATGAAAAGTGTGCTATCATAAATAAAAAGGGGGAATTAATAACTCCATTTATCTATGATGTCACTCTTTCGTTTAATGAAGGAAGGTGTGCCGTTGGGGTGTTTAAGGGAGAGGAAGAGCGCTGGGGATATATTGATACTAGTGGAAAGCTTATATGTGATATGAAGTTTGAGAGTGCTGGATATTTTAGTGAAGGACTCGCAGGAATAAAGAAAAACTCTAAGTATGGATATATAGACAGGGATGGAGATATAAGGATAAAACCTATATTTGATTTTACCTCTGACTTTTCTTTTGGGCTTGGAGAATTTGTAATGAATGAAAGAAATGGATATATAGATAAGAATAACAATGTAGTATTTTACTCCAAAAATAAGATGAATATAAATAAATATGTGATGAATAGAGGTATATTTTCAGTTTTATAATAGGATTTGTAGGGTGAATAAAACTGAGCAGATATTAATTTGTAAGATACTAATAAGTATAATATCTACTTCCTTCAGATTCACAAACTAAGTTATGCATTTTTATCTCTTCAAATATTCTCATAGACAGCATTCTTTAGCAAATTTAATAAAATAAAACTTAATGCAAACCTATATATAAACATAAAAATTTTTATTAATAAGCTCAATGTGGATTTACATGTTAAAAGAATTTAGATGATTAAATTTTTAGAAGATGCTATTAAGAAGAGAGAAAGTGGCAGCTTTCTGGTACTCTTTCAGGAGGAGAACAACAGATGTTAGCTATAGGAAGAGCATTATTGGCAAGACCGAAACTTTTAATGATGAGTGAACCTTCTTTAGGACCTGCACTAATTATAGTTCAAGATATATTTAATATAATTAAGGAAGTTCATCGTCAGGGAGTTACTATTCTTTTAGTAGAACAAAATGCAAACCTTGCATTAAAGGTTGCAGACTATGGTTATGTTATGGAAACAGGGAAAATGATAATAGAAGGTTCAGGTAAAGATTTGATTAATAATGAAGATATTAAGAAAGCTTATTTAGGTGAAGCAGTACAAAAATAAAGAGTAGATAGACAAGTTTATGATTACAAAAGCATTAGAATATTGTGTTGTTTGGTGAAAATTAAGCTTATATAGGATACAAAGAGTACGGACATTAAAGCGATTAAACTTTATGTCCGTACAAATTTTTAGGAGGCATTTTTGATTACACAATGGCTTAATATATTTTATATTAAATCGAGTAAATATGTTACTCATCTATCTTCATTTATATAAAACAATTAGTTTAAAAAAATGATATTTTTCATAAATCCCTTAATATTTACAAATGTCGTTTTTTTGTTGTTTTTGTAAATCAGTACTAATTTTATTAATTATATTTTTTAAACTAAAAAATGAAAATGATTTCAAATGGCATTATTATAATTTTTTATAAAACACAATTAATTTTAAATATTTATGAAGGGGATATTCATTTTGTGCAGAATATATTACAATTATGGAAATATTTTATAGAAGGGATTGGGGGAAAAAAGCATGAGTAACGTTAAGAATAATGTAGAACATATAGAAACAAATGAAATTTTAAAAGTTGTTGAAGAAAAGATTGAAGAAAAAGTAGTAAAGAAAAGGGCAACAAGAACTAGAAAACCTAAATTACAGGAAAGTTCTGATAACATAGAAGAGCCAAAGAAGGCTAAAACAACAAGGACAAGGCGGTCTTCTAAGAAGACCGAAGTTATAGAGGAAAATAGTGAAGAAAAGAAAGTAAAAGCTAAGTCGACAAGAAAGAAGACTACTTCAAAGAAAGATGAAAAAGAAGATATTTCTATGATAAAAGAAGCAGTAAATGAATTTGGAGTAGAAATGCAAAAAGACGATAAAAGTGAAAAAAAAGTAAGAAGGACAACTAGAAGCAAAGCTCAACAGAAATCACCTTCAGATTTTGATGTATACTTATTCCATGAGGGTCGCCATTATGAATGTTATAACTTTATGGGGGCTCATTTTGTAAGAGAAGGAAGTAAAACTGGTGTTAGATTTACAACTTGGGCACCAAATGCTAGTAAGGTTACTGTTGTAGGTGATTTCTCTAATTGGGAAGAGAGAGAAGAATATGAAATGAATAGAATAACAGAGGGCGGCCTATGGAGCATATTCATTTCATCATTAAAAGCAGGAGAAATATATAAATATGCAGTTAAGAATGGAGATGGAAGTAAAACTGTATTAAAATCTGATCCGTATGCTTTTGCTTCAGAACTCAGACCAAATACAGCATCAATTTTAGTTAAAGATTCAAAATATAAGTGGAAAGATCAGGAGTGGTTGGATAAAAGAAGCTCTACCAACATATACCAGAACCCGATTAACATTTATGAAGTACACTTAGGTTCATGGAAGATAAAGGGCGAGGAAGATTTCTACACTTATAAAGAATTGTGCAAGATGCTTCCTAAGTATGTAAAGGAAATGGGTTATACTCATGTAGAGTTTATGCCAATTATGGAACATCCTCTAGATGATTCATGGGGATATCAAGTTACAGGATATTACTCTGTAACAAGCAGATACGGTTCAATAGATGACTTTAAGGCTCTTGTAGATACTCTGCATAGAGAGGGTATAGGGGTAATACTTGACTGGGTACCAGGGCATTTCTGTAAAGATGAACATGGTCTTTATAGATTTGATGGTACGCCTACTTATGAGTATGGAGATCCTACAAAGTCTGAGAATAGAGGATGGGGTGCAGCAAATTTTGATTTAGGGAGATCTGAAGTTAAGAGTTTCCTTATATCAAATGCACTTTATTGGTTTAAAAACTTTCATATAGATGGATTAAGAGTAGATGCTGTAGCAAATATGCTTTACTTAGATTACGATAGAAGTCCTGGTGAATGGGTACCAAATAAAAATGGTGGAAGAGAAAATCTTGAAGCTATAGATTTCTTAAGAGAACTTAATACTGCAATATTCAAAGAAATACCAAATGTTTTAATGATTGCAGAAGAATCAACTGCATGGCCGATGGTGACTAAACCTGCAGATGTTGGTGGATTAGGATTTAACTTTAAATGGAATATGGGTTGGATGAATGATATGTTAAAATACATTGAGCTTGACCCAGTATACAGAAAGTATCATCATGATTTAATTACTTTCTCAATTATGTATCAGTACTCAGAGAATTTTGTACTTCCAATATCCCATGATGAAGTTGTTCACGGTAAAAAATCATTAGTAAATAAGATGTGGGGAGATTACTGGAATAAATTTGCTGGATTAAGATTATTTGCTTCTTACATGTTAGGTCATCCAGGTAAGAAGACATTATTTATGGGTAGTGAATTTGGTCAATTCATTGAATGGAGAAATAGAGAAGGTCTTGAATTTAAGCTGGTAGATCAGTTTGATATGCATAAAGACACACAAAAGTTCTTTAGTGACATCAATCTTTTCTATAAGGAAAATGAAGCATTGTGGAAGTATGATTGTGATCCAAGGGGATTCGAGTGGATAGATGCTGACAATGCAACTCAAAGTATTATTGTATTTATGAGAAAAGCTGATAAGTTAGAAGATACATTAATTTATATATGCAACTTTACTCCAAGTGTTTACTCTGATTTTAATATAGGAGTTCCTTTCTTGGGAGAGTATAAAGTAGTATTTAACACTGATGCTAAGGAATATGGTGGCTCTGGTCAAATCATTGAAGGACCAATTTTCTCACAAAATGGTAGTTGGCAAAAGCAAAAGTACCATTTGAATGTTAAGGTACCTCCAATGGCAACATTAATATTAAAACCAGTGAATATAATAGAAGAAAAATATTAAATGATATAGATTTTAATAAAGTAATTTAAATTGTAGATAGCAGTTTAAAAAGAAAATAGGGACTAAAATACAATATAGATAATAATTTACACATAAAACAAGGAGGGTTCTTACATGTTAAAAGTATTATTTGTAGCTTCTGAGGCAGATCCATTTATAAAAACGGGAGGACTAGGGGATGTAGCGGGAGCACTTCCTAAATCCTTAAAAAAGCTTGGGGTAGATGTAAGGGTAATAATTCCTAAGTATAAGAATATAAAGCAACAATATAAAGACAAACTTATTTTTAAGAAATGGTATATGGTTCCAGTAGGTTGGAGAGAATCTTACTGTGGGATATTTGAATATGAACATGAAGGAGTAAAGTTTTATTGCCTAGATAATGAACAGTATTTCGGAAGAGATGGTATGTATGGATACTGGGATGATGGTGAAAGATTTGCTTACTTCAATAGGGCTGTTCTTCAAACATTAAAAGAAATAGATTTCCAACCAGACGTAATTCATTGTAATGACTGGCAAACTGGCATGCTTCCTGTACTTTTAAAGTTAGAGTATTGTGGCGATCCATTTTATAGCAATATAAAGACAGTTTTCTCTATCCATAACCTACTGTTCCAAGGAATATATGATCCAAATATCCTTCAAGAACTCTTTGGTTATGATATGGAGCCGTTTAACAATGGAAGTTTAGAACTTTATGGTGGAGTTAGCTTCCTAAAAGGTGGAATAAATTATTCAGATAAGGTTTCTACTGTAAGTTACACCTATGCTGATGAAATTCAAACTCCTCAGTACGGAGAAAGGTTAGATGGTCTTCTAAGAGCTAGAAATTATGCGCTAAGTGGTATATTAAATGGAATAGATTATAGCGTTTACAATCCAGAAACGGATATTTATCTGTTTAAGAACTATAGTTTAGAAAAATTAGAAGACAAAAAAGTTAATAAGAAAGAACTTCAAAAACATTTAGGATTACCTCAAAGAGAAGATGCCCCAATAATTGGAGTTGTTTCAAGACTTACTAACCAAAAGGGTATGGATCTTGTAATAAATATTGCTGATAGATTATTACAGCACAATGTACAGCTTGTAATATTGGGTACTGGTGATCATGGTTATGAAGATCATTTTAAAAATCTTCAAAGTCGTTATCCAGATAAGGTATCAGCAAATATAAGATTTGATGATTGCCTAGCTCATAGAATTTATGCAGGATCTGATATATTCCTTATGCCGTCATTATTTGAACCTTGTGGATTAGGGCAACTTATAGCTTTAAGATATGGAACTATTCCAGTAGTAAGAGAAACTGGAGGATTAAAGGATACTGTACATCCTTATAATCAATTTACAGGTGAAGGAAATGGATTCAGTTTTAGAAACTACAATAGTTCAGAACTTTTAAGTACTTTGGAATATTCTATACAATGCTATCATAATAAACAAGTGTGGAATGGATTGATTAGATATGCATTGATGTCAGATAATAGTTGGGAGAAATCAGCAGTAGACTACAAGAACCTATACGAAGCTTTAATTGGTTAAAGTATGAAATAATATTTTAAGTATTATTTAGGAGGAATGGGAATGTTCACTATAGACAAGGAAACCTTTAAAAGGGATTATCTTAAGAAGTTTTTAGAACTTCATGGAAGAGAATTGGAAGAGGGAACAGATCACCATAAGTATGAAGCACTAGGAAGCTTGGTTAGAGATTATGTAGCAAAAGCTTGGATAGAAACAAATAAAAGATATAAAGCAACAGGTGAAAAACAGGTTTATTATTTTTCAATGGAGTTTTTACTTGGAAGACTTCTAGGAAACTCTCTTTTAAATTTAGGTATTAGGGATATATGTAAGGAAGCTTTGTTTGAACTTGATATAGATCTTGATCAGCTTGAAAATTTTGAACAAGATCAAGGGCTTGGTAACGGTGGTTTAGGACGGCTTGCTGCCTGCTTCCTCGATTCAATGGCATCCCTTAATATACCTGGTAATGGCTGTGGTATAAGATATAAGTATGGGTTCTTCGAGCAAAAGATAATAAATGGTTCTCAGATTGAAGCTCCTGACTACTGGTTGAGGGAAGGAAATGTGTGGGAAATTAAAAAGCCAGATAAATCTGAAATTGTTAAGTTTGGTGGAGAAGTACGAATGGAAGAGGTTAATGGGAAATTAAACTGTACTCATATCAACTATGAACCAGTACTTGCTGTACCATACGATACACCAATAGTTGGTTATGAAAATGATGTTGTTAACAACTTAAGGCTTTGGAGTGCAGAACCAGTTTCAAATGAATTTGATTTCTCATCATTTAGTAGAGGGGATTTTTTAAAAGCCATAGAATATAAAAATTCAGTAGAGGCTATATCTCATGTGCTTTATCCAGATGATACTTTCTATGAAGGGAAGATTTTAAGATTAAAACAACAATACTTCTTTGTTTCAGCAGGAATTCAAAGTATCATAAGAAACTTTAAGGATAATGGTGGAGACTTATCTAATCTTGATGAGAAAATAGCTATTCATATTAATGATACTCATCCAACTTTAGCTATTCCTGAAATTATGAGAATCCTAATGGATGAAGAAGGAATGTCATGGGAAGATGCTTGGAGAATAACTACCAATACAGTTTCTTATACTAATCATACTATTTTGGCAGAAGCTCTTGAAAAGTGGCAGGCTGACTTGTTCAAGAAGTTGCTTCCAAGGATATATATGATAGTAGAAGAAATAAATAGGAGATTCTGTCAGGAGCTTTGGAATAAGTATATAGGTCAATGGGATAAGATATCTAACATGTCAATAATAGGTGATGGATTTGTAAGGATGGCACACCTTGCTATAGTTGGAAGTCATAGTGTTAATGGTGTTGCTAAGCTTCATACTGAAATATTGAAAAAACAGGAAATGAAAGATTTCTATTATCTATATCCAAGAAAGTTTAATAATAAAACTAATGGTATAACGCATAGAAGATGGCTTATTAAGTCAAATCCAGAACTTACAAAGTTATTAAATGAAACTATAGGAACTAGTTGGATCAAACATCCGACTGATCTTGAAAATTTTACAAAGTTTGCTGATAACACAGAAGTTAGAGAAGAGCTTGCTAGAATTAAGAATAATAATAAGAAAAAGCTTGCTAAGATAATAAAGGATGCTCAAGGAATTGCAGTAGATCCAAATTCAATGTTTGACGTACAGGTTAAGCGAATACATGCATATAAAAGACAATCTCTTAACTGTTTAAGAATAATGGATCTTTATAATAAACTTGTGGAAAATCCAAATTTAGATATAGTTCCAAGAACATTCATTTTTGCGGGTAAGGCCGCACCAGGATATTATCTTGCTAAGAAGACAATTGAACTTATAAATGCAGTGGCAGATAAGGTAAATAATGATAAGAGAATTAAGGATAAAATAAAAGTTGTTTATATGGAGAACTACAGAGTGTCTCTTGCTGAAAGCATTATTCCTGCTACTGACCTAAGTGAGCAGATTTCAACTACTACTAAAGAAGCATCTGGTACTTCAAACATGAAGTTCATGATGAATGGTGCTTTAACTATAGCTACACTTGATGGAGCTAATGTTGAGATTAGAGATGAAGTTGGCGATGATAATATTATAATCTTTGGTTTAACTGAAAGAGAAGTTCTTGAGTATTATCAAAGAGGTGGGTATTCATCTTGGGATACTTGTAACAATGATCCAAGACTAAGAAGAGTAACGCAAGATATTATAAATGGTTACTATTCACCAGATAAAGAAAGATTTAAAACATTTTATGAACATCTATTAACTTATAATGATGAGTTCTTTGTCCTTAAGGATTTTGATTCTTATCTTAATGCTCAAGCAAAGGCTGATGAATTATACAGGGATATTCACAAATGGCAACGAATGGCTGCTATTAATATTGCTCATTCGGGTATATTCTCCTCAGACAGAACTATACAAGAATATGCAACGGGAATTTGGGGTTCAGGATACCTTTACAAGAATCTTTAATAAGCCTAGGACCGCCTGAAGCTTATGTAATATAATACCTCAGGGGGTAACCTCTGAGGTATTTCTTATAACTTAGGAAGGGTAGAGAAAAATGAACAATTTTTATGTACTTCATGACTCACAAAATCTTTACTTTAGAAATCCTTTTGGAGCGGTAAAGACAGGTTCTAATATTAATCTTGCACTTGAGGCAGAAGGATGCGATGAAGCTGTTATAGAGATTATACGGTTTGATGGTTCTAGGGAAAGTATTCCTATGGAGAGGCATCCTAAGGATGGAACATGGAATGTATTCCTATTTAAAGGCACTATAAAGATTTGTGATACTCCGGGAATTATTAACTATTATTTCACCTTAAGGAGAGGCTGGCAAACAATTTTTTATGGGGATAATTGGGAATGTCTGGGTGGGAGCGGACAGATTTATTATGAAAACCCAAAGTGGTATCAGATTACTGTTTTCAAGGATTTTAAGGTGCCTAAATGGTATAAGGAAGGGATAATATATCAAATTTTTGTTGATAGATTCTATAACGGTAATGAAAATGGAGAAATATCTAATGCTAAAAGCAACTGTTTTATATATGGTAAATGGTATGATAATCCGATGTATATAAAGGATGAAACAGGAAAGGTCATAAGGTGGGATTTCTTTGGAGGAAATCTTAAGGGAGTTCTTAAGAAGCTTTCCTATATAAAATCCCTTGGAATTACAACTATATATATGAACCCAATTTTTGAAGCAGCCAGCAGTCATAAGTATGATGTTGGTAATTATAAAAAGATAGATCCTATGTTTGGAGATGAAGAACTCTTTAAAAATCTCTGTAAAGAAGCTGAAAAGTTAGGAATGAAAGTTATTCTTGATGGGGTGTTTAGTCACACAGGAGCAGATAGCCTGTATTTTAATAGGTATGGAAACTATGATAGTCTTGGAGCTTTTCAATCAAAAGATTCTCCGTATTATAGTTGGTACAGATTTAAGAATTACCCCTATGACTATGAAGCTTGGTGGGGATTTGAAAATCAACCGAATGTAGATGAACTTAATCCCTCATATATCGAATATATTATAAATGGTCAGGATTCCGTTGTTGAGAAGTGGATGAAGTTAGGGGCTTCAGGTTGGCGGTTGGATGTAGCTGACGAACTTCCAGATGAATTTATATGTGAATTAAAGAAAAAAATTAAGGAAGTTAATAAGGAGTCAGTACTTATAGGGGAAGTTTGGGAAGATGCTTCAAATAAGGTTAGTTATGGTAAGAGAAGAAAGTACTTTTTAGGAGAGGAACTTGATTCTGTTACAGGATATCCTTTTAGAGATATAATACTAAGCTTCCTTATTGGATATTTAGATTCTCACGGAGTAAGAAGAAGATTTATGAGTCTTTATGAAAATTATCCTAAGGAAAATTTCTATTCATCTATGAATGTATTGGGTACTCATGATACTGAAAGAATACTTACTGCTTTAAGTGGAAATGGAAAGGGAGAAGAAAATTCAAGGGTATTACTAAAGTTAGCAGTTGCTTTTCAAATGACTTTTCCAGGTGTACCTCTAATCTATTATGGAGATGAGGCAGGTGTCATGGGGGGGAGAGATCCTGAAAATAGAAAAACGTATCCTTGGGGAAAAGAAGATAAAGATATCTTAAGTTGGTATAGAAAACTTACTCATATAAGGGATCATCATCAAGTATTTAAAAGAGGAGATTTTAGGTTTTTTGAAACCCATGAAGATGTTCTATGCTTTAAGAGAAAAGATGGAGATAGTAAAGCCATAGTCATTATAAATAGGAATACAGAAGCTAGTATAAAAGTTGAGTTTGGTGAAGTTTATGGAAAGTATAGGAATCTATTTAAGGATGAAGGTGTCTACTATTCTCCTAATGGGGTTATGAGAGTTCATCTTAAGCCTATGGAAGTTAAAGCGTTAATAAATATATAAAAAAATATAAAAAAGTCACGATAACAAGTCGTGACTTTTTTATATCTTAATGAAATATAAGATTTTTATTATACATAAGCAATCATCATTTAATCATTAAATTTATATATTTTTAGTATATCCATAAATCAACCACACAAGAATTTATGTTCGTAAATTGAAAAAATTATTGTTTTTATCAGATATAAACACTTCAATTCTTAATTAAATATAAACTTGTATATCACGAATTATAAATTCAGTTATGAAGTAGTATATCTATAGGTTCTTTTAAGAATTTTTTTTGCTTTTAAAGCATATGTATCTCTATAGGGGGTGATGATAATGATAAGAACAGTGGTATGTGAGAAGGAAGGATGCGATGGGAATGGTTTCCATATATGTACAGAAGATAACAACCTTATATTGATATGTAAGGAGTGTGAAACTAGGTATAGCTTTGACGTAAGTTATTATGACTTTATAATGCTTTCAAGTTGTTCTTATTGTAGTAATGATACCTTTAAGGTCTTTAAAGATACAGAAAAAGAAGGCATTTACGCAAAATGTATGAAGTGTGGAAATCCACCTGAAAAGATTTATATAGATTCAGATGGAAATCAAGTTTCCTATGAAAATAAAAGACTAAATGATATTAGAGAGATGATTTATCGTTTAGATCAAAGGATATGTAATATGGAAACTAGGTTAGAATCATTGCAGAATGGACAGGAACTTTTAGAAGAATCTCTTGCATATATTAATAAATTTATGTCTAAGTAACTAATTAAAGATAAATCACTTCAATTCTTAATAAAGCTGAGCAGGCATAGAGCTTACTCAGCTTTATTTGCTTTCATTTCACAAAGTGAAATCTGACTAAAATTGAATAGGTTCGATGCTTATTGAATTTTATTTTTAAGAAATTTCTATTAATCTGTTCTATAAATATTTATGTATAAATTATAATTAATCAGTTATTGTTATTTAATAAAGTAAACTCTATGTAAAATTTAATAGTCTAGATATATATTAAGTTTTAATTAATATAAGTTTTTAATTCACTTAATTTGGTATATTTTCTAAATATATTAGGGGGGTATTCTAAAAATTAGAGTTTGATAAAGGCTATATTCCTTAAAATAAAATGTTGTTAAAATACAGAAAAAAAAATAAAAAAACATTAATCGTTTACATTTTACAAAAAAATACAATTGTTCTTGAAGATACTTAAACAAGTTGTTATAATAAGATTGTCATTTAGAAAAAAATGTAACCTAATCAATTTAATTTCTTTAGTGTAAGTATTTATAATATTATAGAAATTAAACGTTAATAAAAGTTTGAAGTAAAAAAATTCCTGTTCATACGTTTACATTTTACAAAAAATACAATTATTTATTGAAGATGGTTGAACAAGTTGGTATAATAGGATTATTGTTTGAAAAAAATGTAACATAGTCAATTTAATTTCTTTAATGTAATTATTTTGAAATATTTATAAAGACAAAAAAAGTGGTAAAAACCTAAAAGTAAAAAAAATTCTCGTTAATACGTTTACATTTTACAAAAAAATACAATTATGGTTGAATATAGTTAAAAAGATTGTTATAATGAAGTTAGTGATTGGAAAATGTGTAATGTTAAACTAGAAGTTTATTTACTATAATTAGGTAGATATAAATACACAAGATTTTAAAAAAAGATACACAATATTATGGAGGGAGAGGTTATTAAATGGGTAAAAAGGATATTGTAGCATTGATTCTTGCAGGGGGGCAAGGGTCTAGACTAGGAGTGCTTACTAAGAAGGTAGCGAAACCAGCGGTTCCCTTTGGAGGAAAGTATAGGATAATAGATTTTGCTTTAAGTAACTGCTCAAATTCAGGAATATATACTGTTGGAGTACTAACACAATACCAACCTCTTGAGTTAAATTCACACATAGGGATAGGAAGTCCATGGGATCTAGATAGAAGAGATGGCGGAGTAAGTATTTTACCACCTTACCAAGAAGAAAAGGGAGGAAATTGGTACAAGGGTACAGCTAATGCTATATATCAAAATATACCATTTGTGGACAACTATGATCCAGAGTATGTACTAATACTTTCAGGAGATCATATTTACAAGATGGACTACGAAAAAATGCTTAAGTTCCACAAGGAAAGAGAAGCAGATGCAACTATAGCAGTTATTGATGTACCACTAAAGGAAGCATCAAGATTTGGTATCATGAATACCAATGATGATTTATCAATATATGAATTTGAAGAAAAGCCAAAGGAACCAAAGAGTACTAATGCATCTATGGGAATCTATATCTTTAACTGGAAAGTGTTAAAGAAATTCCTTAAGGAAGATGATGCAGATAAAACTTCAAGTAACGATTTTGGTAAGAATATAATTCCTAATATGCTTGCAGAAGGTCGTAAGTTAGTAGCTTATCCATTTAAAGGATATTGGAAGGACGTAGGAACAATAGATAGTCTTTGGGAAGCTAATATGGATTTATTAAAGGATGATAATGAACTTAATCTTTATGATGATGAATGGAGAGTTTATTCAGTAAGTCCAGGAAGACCTGCACAGTATATAGGAGCTGGTGCTTCTGTTAAGTCTTCTTTAGTTGTTGAGGGTTGTATAATTCATGGTGAAGTTGAAAACTCAGTTCTTTTCCCAGGGGTAGTGGTTGGAAAGAACTCTATTATAAAAGATTCTGTTGTAATGCCTAACACAAAGATAGGTGAAAATGTAATAGTAAATAAGGCTATAGTCGGAAGCGATGGAACAATAAGAAAAGAGTGTAAGATAGGAAATGGAAAAGTAATAACAGTAATACCAGCGAAAGATGATATAAAGAGTGGTACTGTAATAGAAGGATAAAAGGGTTTTAAAATTTATGGGGGTGAACAGATTGAAAAACTATTTAGGTATTATAAATTTAGATGAGAATGAAGATAGAATAAGAGAGCTTACAAGAACAAGGCCATTGGCATCTGTTTCTTTTGCAGGAAGATATAAAGTTATAGATTTTATATTATCTAACATGACTAATGCGGGAATAGAAAACATAGGAATATTTACAAAGAATAGATCACGTTCTTTAGTTGATCATTTAAGTAATGGAAGACCATGGGATCTTCATAGAAAAAGAGATGGATTAAGAGTATTTAACTTTGGCGATGAAGATCCAGTATATGATGATGTCCATAACTTTGCTGATAATTTACAGTACTTTAAGTATAGTAAACAAGAATATGTGATACTAGCACCTTCATATATGATTTGTAACATAGATTTTAAGGAAGCTATGAGTTTTCATGAAAACAGTGATAATGACATTACAGTTGTATATAAGAAAGTTTCAAATGCTAATAAGAGTTTTGTAGAGTGTGATGTTCTTAATATAAATGGAGAAGGCAGAGTTGTAAGTGTTGGAGAAAATATAGGAAGTACACGAGAAACAAATATATGCATGGAAATGTTTATAATGAAAAAGGACTTATTTATAGAGATTGTATATGAATGCATAAAGACTGGAAGAAGCAGAAAAGTTAAAAAATGCATATATAGAGATTTAGATAAGTTTAAAGTTGGCGCTTTTGAGTTTACAGGTTATTTAAGTTGTATAAATTCATTAGAAGCTTATTATAAAGCTAATATGGATCTTTTAAATGCAAAGGTAAATTCAGAACTTTTCCTTGAAAATGGTCCTATATTTACGAAATCAAAAGATGAAAGTGCAACAAAGTACACTAAGGATAGTCAAGTTGTAAATTCAGTGGTTGCTAATGGCTGTTATATTGAAGGCCGTGTAGAGAATTGCATAATATCAAGAAGAGTTCATATTAATAAAGACGCACTTGTAAAAGACTGCATAATTCTTGATAATTGCATCATTGGACCTAATTCAAAGCTTATGAATGTAATAACTGATAAAGGTTCTTATATGCCAAGAGGAGAGGAATTAAGAGGAGCAAGAAATTTCCCATTGGTTATTGAGAAACAAAAGTTTTTATAATAGTAAACAGTTTGTTAATTAAGAATGTTAGGGAGCATCATCTGAAGACAAAACACGAGTAGAGGACGATGCTCCTTTTTGTTATAAAAAATTATGGGTAAGTTTACCTTAGGCTAATAAATATAAATTATATATAATAACTGAATCTGTATAACTATGTTCTCTTGCTAAATGTAGAGTTTGTAATAATAATCATAATAGGATAAAGATATAAATACTAATCTAAAGATAAACAAGTTCAATTTTTAATTTATAATTTAAAAAATAATGCGGATTTGCAGTGTTTTTTTAAATTATAAATTAGATTAAGAACTTGTTTATTTATATAGATATATAATTTCAGTTATTAACGAATTTTAGGGAACTGTTTCGGCATTCAATACTTTTCTTAAAATTCTTAATTCAATTATGAACTTGTATAACTGAATCATAAACTCAGTTATGAAGTTATGTATCTATAGTATTAAATTAACTTAGGGAGTGAGAAGATGAAGATATTATTTGTAGCAGCTGAAGCATATCCTTTTATAAAAGCAGGAGGGCTTGGAGATGTAGCGTATTCTCTTCCTAAAGCACTTAGGAAGTCAGGTATGGATGTAAGAGTTATAATGCCTCGTTATAAGTTGCCTAAAAAGATAAAAAGAATAATGAAAAAGTTAGCAAGCTATAAAATATATATAGGATGGAAAACAGTTTATTGTTCTCTTTGGTATCTTGAGTGGAATGGACTGCCATATTATTTTATAGATAATCCAGAGTATTTTTATAGACCTAACCCATATGGTTACAATGATGATGATGAGAGATTTGTGTGTTTTTCAAAAGCTGTGCTGGAAGGTCTTAAATATATGGGAGATTTTAAACCAGATATAATGCATTGTAATGATTGGCATACTGCTTTAGCTATACCGTTAAAAGATGCTTATTATCAGGGTAATAGTTTATATGATGATATAAAAACGGTATTTACTATTCACAATATACTTTACCAAGGAGTTTATGGTAAGGACACACTGTGGATGCTTGGGTTAGATGAAAAAAAGTATTATACAGAAAATAAACTTAAATATTATGATGGTATATCATTTATGAAGTGGGGAATTGCTGCTGCAGATAAAGTAACTACAGTTAGCAAGAGCTATGCAGAAGAGATTCAGCAATCATGGTTTGGATATGGTCTTCATTCTGTTTTAAGAGAACGTAAGAATGATCTACATGGGATTGTTAATGGTATAGATTATGAGGTTTTTAATCCAGAGAATGATAAAGAGATATTTAATAACTTCTCAAGAGAAATACCAAGCGGAAAGAAGATAAATAAGCTAAAACTTCAAGAAAAATTAGGACTTGAAGTAAATGAAAATATTCCGATAATAGCTATGGTAACAAGACTTACTGATCAAAAAGGAATAGGATTGCTAGAAGGTGCTATGCATAGGCTTATGAAGCGTGAAGTACAGCTTGTTATTACAGGAACTGGTCAAGAACATTATGAAAATGCACTTAGATATATGGAAAATAGATACAAGGGAAAGGTAAAGGTGGTTATAGAGTTTGATCAAATACTTTCAAAACAGATTTATGCTGGATCAGACTTGTTCTTAATGCCTTCAAAATTCGAACCTTGTGGACTTGGACAACTTATAGCTATGAGATATGGTACAGTACCGATAGTAAGAAAAACAGGAGGATTGAAGGATACAGTAAAGGAATACAATGAATATACTGGACAAGGAAATGGATTTACCTTTAATAATTATAGTACAGAGGATATGCTTTTCAGTATAGAAAGAGCTCTAAGTTTTTATGAGAAAAAAGAAGTATGGAATAATCTTGTCAATACAGTGATGAATGAAGATAATACTTGGGAGAAATCAGCCTCAAAATATAAAAAATTATATGAGAGGGTTTTATTAGCTAAACCAAGAAAAGTTCATAATGTAAAGAAAAAGAATAGAAAAAATAAAGAACAATTATTAATTGCAAGTTGTTGAGTAAACTGTAGTAACATATAAAAATAATATAAATATTTAACATGATAACCTGTCACACATATGACTACAAAATAATATATTTTTATAAGAATACTTTTTGTAATCTTAAAAGTAATTAATTATTTAAGGAGTAGTTATAATGGGAAACAAAAGGTGTAGATGGGTTCTTGTGTTAGCATTGATATTGGCTATATTACTAAATGCATTTGTTATCTATTTAAGTGAAAGAGGAAATCCTATTGCTAGGTATAAGGTAAATAAAATAATAGTAGATTATGTAGATGAATTGTATGGACAAGAACATTTTAAGGTAACTGAAATCAAGTATAATTATGGTGAATATATAGTGCATCTGGTATCGACATCAAATAGGTTTAAGCAATTCTCAGCAATTATAACTGATGGTGCTGATTATAAAATTGTAAAAGATGAATACAAAGAAAATCCAAAGAGAATAAACAATAATGCAGAAGCAGCAAGGTTAATTAATGAAGACTTAGAAGATATATTTAAGAATAAGATAGTACAGTTAGATAGACTTGATATATATATCTTTGGAGAAACAGAAAAGTATGATGATGTACAGGTTCTAGTAAAAGATATAAAAACGAAGACAGATGTATTTGCACAAATAAACGTTATAATAAAGGGAAAAAACATAGCTGAAAGAGCTTTTGTGCAAAAGATATTAGATGTTAAGAGTGATAGTAGTATAATGGAATATAGTCAAAATTCCATGTTTTTATTTTATTATTATCCTAAGTATGTCGTTACTGAATTAGATGGGAATAATATATTATCGTATCCTTATTATAGTGTTGGTCCTATAAAGAATAGCAATAACTGGACAATAGAAGAACTTCTAGATGATTCAACGAATTGGAAATGGACAACAAGGTATTTACCTTCAGCAATATTAATAATTTCAGTAATAGTTGTATATACTTTGTATAGAAAAAAATATTAAAATAATTTATGTTTATAGTTTTAAGAAGAGCTCTGTATTGTTTAAATGCAGGGCTTTTATAGTTTATTAACGTTGAATTTGTTTATCTTTAGCAAGTTACGAACGATGAATACAGAGTTTAAAGGTTTTTAATTTTTTATGATATGGTACAATGTTTTTATAAAGTTGAATAATGTTTTGCTTGAATATATAATTTATGTAAATACTTTAAAAATTTAATAGTAGCAATAAGTGTGGAGGATTTAATGAAAAATTTAACCTTAAAGAAAATTTTGAGCTGGTTATTACTTATAATATGGATGAGTGTTATATTTGTCTTTTCTCATAAATCAGGAAATGACTCGGATAAGCAAAGTACTCTTATTATTAATATTTTTAATGTAATGGGTTTGGATTTAAATAGTACTTTAGGAGATTTAGCAACTTTTATAGTTAGAAAAACAGCTCATTTTACAGAATATATGATTTTGTTTTTTTTAAGTTATAATCTTTTAAGAAGTTATACTGATAAAAAAGACTCTATAATGTTTGCACTAATTATTACTTTAGGATATGCTTGTACAGATGAGGTGCATCAACTTTTTATACCAGGAAGAACTGGGAAATTTACAGATATACTTATAGATATAAGTGGTGGTTTGTTTGGAGCGTTTATTTTATCTATAACTAAAGATAGACAAGTTTCATCATTTTTAAATTTAAGAAGATAATGAAGGTTAATAGTAATTATTAAGTTTTAAAGATAACTTAAAGAAAATGGAATTGTAAATTAAAATTCAATCATATAATATAAAAACTACGGTAAAAATCGTAGTTTTTATATTATTTATAGTAATGAGGAAAATATTCTAGTTACTCCCTCTATTAATTTATTAATTTTATTAGTTTCCTCATATTCAGTGATACTAAATTCTCTGCAGTCTTTTAAATCTTCCAAGAATAAATCTTCAAGTTTCTTAGTTATTTCTTCGTTATATATAACTGTGTTTATTTCATAATTAAGTTCAAAACTTCTTCTATCCATATTTGCAGTACCTAAGGTGCAAATTTTTCCATCTATAGTCATGGTTTTTGCGTGGACAAAGGAGTTTTTATCATAAAAATATACTTTTACACCGCATCTCATAAGTTCACCAAGGTAAGTTCTTGAGGCTATGTTCACAGTAAAGTGATCTGCTCTCTCAGGAAATATTATTCTTATGTCTACTCCTCCAAGTGCTGCAACCCTTAAAACATCCATAATACTTTCGGAAGGCACGAAATAAGGAGTAGTAATGTAGATTCTTTCTGTAGCCATAGTTATCATTTTTAATATTCCTTGCATTATGGCAGGAAATTCAGAATCAGGACCACTTTTTACAAGTTGCATTGCAATATTATTGCTTATTTTAGTTGTTGGAAAGTATTTATCAAACTCTTGATCGTAAAAGGTGTAGTTATTATTTGCTTGTTGTATAGTCATAAAATCATCTAAAAAAACTGCTTGAAGTCCCATGATGAAGTCCCCTTTAATCATGATATGGGTATCTCTCCAATACCCTAACTTGCCTTTACCTAGATACTCATCACCTATATTTATCCCACCTAGAAAACCAACTTTACCATCTATAATTGCAATTTTTCTATGATTTCTATAATTAATTTGAGTATTTATTAATTTGAGTAATGGAGCAAGAAAGTATGAATACATAACCACATCTACACCTGCATTCTTAAGTTCAGTTATATAACTTTTTTTTAATTTCGCTGCTCCTACTCTATCTATAATAAAGCGTACTTTCACACCTTTGTGAGCTTGTTGGATTAGGATTTTTTTTATTTCGTTTCCAATTTCATCACTTTTAACTATATAGTATTCCAAATGAATATGATGCTTTGCTTTAAGAAGCTCTTCCTTTAACTTTGTGAATTTTTCTACTCCATCCTTAAATATAGTAATTTCATTATTAATAAAAATAGGAGAATCACTGTTATTTGCTAGCAGTCCTATTAAAGAAACATAATGCTTGTTATTTATACTCTTTAACACAGGAGAGATTAGTTCTTGAATTTGGTTTGAAAGACGCTCGTCATTTAATTTATGTATTTTCCAGTTTCGCCCCATAAATATATAGAAGATTAATCCTACAGGAGGTACCAAAATTAAAGTTAGTAGCCAAGCTATTGTTTTTTCAGGTTGTTTTTTTTCAAGAACTACTATAGTTACAGCGAGTACAATATTTATTACAAATATTAAGTATAATGGGAAGTATAATGCATTAGCTATAATAACACCGTTACATAAAATCTATTAAGGTCTAATGTTTTAAGACTTTACTAACGGTTTCACCTCCTTTTCTATAGATTTTTATAGAGCTTATTAGTTTTTTTATGTTGTTGTTTAGCCTCTCTATATGTATTATATAGTTTCAATTTAAAGCATACTCTTATTAATTTAGAAAATATTTCTTTTATATTATATTATATACTGATTTTTTAATGCAGAAACAGTTTCTAATTAAAGAATTAAATAGTTTAGACGCTTATTCAGTATTATTAAAGTTCTATGAGTAAGAAACATTGCCTAGCGTATCATGCGTAGAATTAATTTAAAAAAGCAAGAAATATAAATCTATAAGGATGTATTTAGCTGTCATTGGCTCACAAAAAAGTTGGTTTCTATTAAATACATGATATTATTTAAAACGTCGCTGAGATAACTAAGCGACAAAAAAACACTAGATTTGGATGTAAATTTTAAAAAGATTAAAAAACTCCAAAAAAAGTGTTGACAAGTAAGTTTCAAAATGATAAGATAATCAAGCGGTCAGTTGATGACATGCAAAAACAACTTGGTCTTTGAAAATTAAACAGAGGAAATTAAGTACAGCAATTCTTTTGAGAGCAAGAGATTAAACTTTTAAATTGAGAGTTTGATCCTGGCTCAGGACGAA
>NZ_BOPZ01000039.1 GCF_018332455.1 Clostridium polyendosporum | reverse complement strand
GTGCGAAGTATCCATCCATTATTGATACTAAGTTATCAATTCTTTGATCATATTCTTTTCCAAGAGCATCTGGAACTATTGAGAATGTATTTGATACTCCATCTTCACAACATGAGCTGTATGGTACTTTAGCAACAGAGTTAAGTGATGCTAAAGCTCCGCAGCAATCTCTTCCGTGCATTGGGTTTGCTCCTGGTGCAAAAGCTTCTCCAGCTTTTCTTCCATCTGGTGTTGATCCAGTTTTCTTACCGTAAACAACATTTGATGTAATTGTTAATACTGAAAGTGTATGCTTTGCATCTCTGTATAAAGGATGTTTCTTAAGTTCTTTTGAGAACTTTTCTGTAACTTCTACAGCGATATCATCTGCTCTCTCATCATCGTTACCATACTTAGGGAACTCTCCTTCGATTTCGAAGTCAACAGTTATACCATTTTCTCTTATTGGTTTAACCTTAGCATGTTTAATTGCACTTAATGAGTCAGTAACAACTGAAAGACCAGCTATACCGAATGCCATTAATCTACCTACTTCAGTATCGTGAAGTGCCATTTGTCCTGCTTCATATGCATACTTATCGTGCATATAGTGAATTACGTTCATTGTATCAACGTAAAGTTTAGCTATATAATCAAGCACTTTGTAGTAGTTTGCTTTTACCTTTTCATAATCAAGAACTTCGTCTTCGATCTTTGCTATACCATTAATAACTTTTTTACCTGTCTTTTCATCTACTCCACCGTTTATAGAGTAAAGAAGAGCTTTAGCTAAGTTACATCTTGCTCCGAAGAACTGCATTTGCTTACCAAGTTGCATTGCAGATACACAACAAGCGATAGCATAGTCATCTCCATAAACAGGTCTCATAACATCATCATTTTCATATTGAATTGAGTCAGTTAATATAGACATTTCAGCACAGAACTTCTTGAAGTTTTCTGGTAACTTTTCTGACCAAAGAACAGTCATATTTGGTTCTGGAGCTGATCCTAAGTTAATTAATGTGTGTAGGTATCTGAATGAGTTCTTTGTAACAAGAGGTTTGCCGTTTATTGAAACTCCACCTAATGATTCAGTTACCCAAGTTGGATCTCCAGCAAATAATTCATTGTACTCAGGTGTTCTTAAATGTCTTACTAATCTTAACTTAATTATTAACTGATCGATAAGCTCTTGAGCTTGTTCTTCAGTTATTAAACCGTTTCTTAAATCTCTTTCAATATATATATCTAAGAATGTACTTGTTCTTCCAAGTGACATTGCAGCACCATTATTTTCTTTAACTGCTGCAAGGTATGCAATATATACAGCTTGGACAGCTTCTTGAGCAGTTTGAGCTGGTCCTGATATATCAACACCATACTTAGCTGCCATTGACTTTATAGCTTGAAGTGCTCTGATTTGTTCTGAAACTTCTTCTCTGTTTCTTATAAGATCATCAAGCATGTCCCCTGTAAGTTCATTTAAGTCCTTTTTCTTTTGTTCAATTAAGAAATCTATTCCGTAAAGTGCTACTCTTCTGTAGTCACCTATGATTCTTCCTCTACCATAAGCATCTGGAAGACCAGTTAAAAGACCAGCTGATCTTGCAGCTCTTGTTTCTGGAGTGTAAGCATCAAAAACTCCTTGGTTATGAGTTTTTCTGTATTGTGGAAAATACTTTTCAATATCTTCATCTGCTTTATATCCGTAAGCTTCAAGAGATGATTGAACCATTCTCCATCCACCAAATGGATTAACTATTCTCTTTAATGGAGCATCTGTTTGAAGCCCTACAATTACTTCATTTTCCTTATCTATATATCCTGGTTCATAGTTGTCAATACCTGATATTCTATCAGTTGCAACATCTATGATTCCTTTTTTTATTTCTTCTACTATAAGCGCGCTTGCTTTTTCCCAAACCTTCTTTGTTTTATCTGATGTTTCAGCTAAAAAGCTCTTATCGCCTTCGTATACTGTATAGTTTTTTTGTATAAAGTTTTTTACATCAATTCTTTCTTGCCAAAGACCACCTTTAAATCCTTCCCATTGCTTAAACATATGTTATCCTCCTTTTATAAAGCACTGTGCTTCATTTCTGATACTCTTTACCAATACTATACCATATTAGTAAATTTTTGTTAACATTTTTCTTTTAGGTATTTCAAAGATATTCTTTTACATTGTTAAATGATTAACATTCTAATCCAAAAATTAGATTGTTAATCATTTAACATCCTAATTTCAAAATTAGGATGTTAAAATAATATTAACTCCTATTAATAATTTAACAGGATATTAGACTGTTGTAAAGCACTTATTGATATATTTATTTACTAAATTGTTTACTTAATTTACTTAATTATTTAATATTTTTATAAATTATTTAATATTTCTATAAATTATTTGATATTTTTACAATTATTTGATATTTTTATAAATCATTTAATATTTTTATAAATCACTTGATATTTTTACAATTATTTAATATTTCTGCTACCTGGTTTTACATAAGGAGTTCCTTCTTTACATAGCGGACATTCTGATGGATCATAACTTTCTATATTTAACTTTACTGCACTATAAAGTGGCCACTCAGTTACATTATCTGCAGTTCTATCCACAATACAAACTACAGCTACTACCTGTCCTCCTCTTTCTTCTATTACCTTAGCTGCTTCTTTGAAAGATTTTCCAGTAGTAACTACATCCTCTGTTATTACAACTTTTTGTCCTGGCTTTATTTCAAAACCTCTTTTTAAGGTCATTTCGCCATCAACTCTTTCTGTAAAAATCGCTGGCTTACCAAGTTGTCTTCCTAACTCGTATGCAACGATAACTCCTCCCATTGCTGGTCCAACCACTAAGTCAAAATCTATATCTTTTAATTGCTCAGTTACTACGCTTAATACTTTTTCTGCCTTATCTGGGTATTGAAGAAGCTTTGCACATTGACAGTATCTGCTAGAATGTCTTCCTGATGATAATAAAAAGTGTCCTTCTAATAATGCTTCAACTTCCTTTAATATATCCACTACCATAATTTAATCCTCCTAAATTTCCATTTAATTTAATTTATTTTAAATATAGACTAAATCTATTATAGTCTAGCAACACCAATAATTTCATTTATATCCTTAATTCCTTGAGAACTTAAGAATTCTTCCATTTCTTTAATTATTTCAGGACCAGCCAGTGGATTTACAAAGTTCACAGTACCAATTTGAACTGCTGAGGCTCCAACCATCATAAATTCTATGGCATCTCTTCCATTCATTATTCCTCCAAGACCAACAACTGGTACATTTACTGCTTTTGATACCTCATATACCATTCTTAAAGCTATTGGCTTTACAGCGGGACCAGAAAGCCCTGCAAACACATTATTAAATATAGGCTTTCTTTTATATATATCTACTGCCATCCCTTTTAAAGTATTTATTAAAGATAGAGAATCCGCTCCTGCTTCACAACACTTATATGCCATCTCTACAATATCTTCTGCATTTGGAGAAAGCTTAACCATTAAAGGCTTATTAGTTATTTTCTTTATTTTTGATACAACTTCATAAGCTACTGATGATTTTACGCCAAAAGCCATACCTCCAGATTTTACATTCGGACATGATATGTTTAGCTCTATCATATGTATATCAGTATTATTAAGCTTCTCAACAGCTTCCTCATACTCTTCTATAGTAGCACCACCAACATTAACAATTACATTAGTGCCAAGTGTCATCATTTTAGGAATTTCTTTTTCTATAAAACCGTCTATTCCTGGATTTTGCAGTCCAACACTGTTAAGCATTCCAGCTCCAGTCTCATATACTCTTAATCCTTCATTTCCTTGTCTAGGATTAAGTGTTAATCCCTTTGAGGATATCCCTCCTAGTATACCAACATCGTAAAAGTTATTATACTCTTCCCCAAATCCAAAAGTTCCTGATGCTGCAATCACTGGATTCTTAAATTCTAAACCATTTATGTTTACCTTTAGCATACTATCACATCCTTATTAAAGCTCTATTTCATATCCGTCAAATACAGGACCATCCTTACAAGTTCTCTTGTTTCCATCTTTAGTTTTACAAGTACACACAAGGCACGCCCCTACACCACACGCCATATGTTTTTCCATAGATACATATACTTTTGTACCTTTTTCCTTACACATATCCACTACTTTTTTCATCATTATCTCTGGACCGCAACAAAGTACCGTATCGTATTTATCAACATCTAACATATCAGTGACAAATCCTTTGATACCAGCAGCACCTGAATTAGTTGCAATATGAACTTCATCTACATATGTACTAATTTCTTCAGTAAGATATACTTCATCTCTAAAACCAGCATATAAATCCATTTTTATGTTATTATTTTTTTGTCTAAGTTTTTTGGAAAGCTCAAGCATTGGAGCAACTCCGATCCCTCCAGCTACTAAGGCAACTTTACCATAATCCTTATTTTCATCAAAACCATTCCCTAATGGTCCTATAACCTTTATTTCATCTCCTGATCTTAAGCCTTTAAACTCTTCTGTTCCTTTTCCTACTACTGCATATAAGAAAGTTACTTTTCCATCTTGAACCTCACATACTGAGATTGGTCTTCCTAGCAAAACTGTACTAGGCCTCAACATGTAAAACTGTCCAGAAACTATATTACTATGATCTTCTATTATTAGCTTATATATTCCATTACATACTTTATAGTTTTCCAAAACTTTTGCACTATAGTAATTTGGTTTCATAACGTTCCTCCTATCTAGCCTTTTCTACAGCATTTCTTATTTCATCTCTCATTCTTAAAGCTTCATTTCTAGCACTTATATCGAATGCTTTTTCATTTCCATCTTCTTTGTAGGCTAGTAGTATCTTTCTTGAGGAATTTACCACTCCCCCATTACCTTCCTTTAAATAAAGTGCTACATCTTCAGCCTTACCACCTTGAGCACCATATCCTGGTATAAGGAAGAACATTGAGTTTAATCTTTCTCTTATTTCCACAGCTTCCTCTACATGAGTACAGCCTACCACTCCACCTATAGCACTATATCCACTATCTCCAAGGAACTTTTTCCCCATATTATGAAGTTGATCACCTATATGACTGTACACCTTAGTACCTTCTTTTAAATCACAATACTGAAGATCTTCTGCCCCTTTATTTGAAGTTCTAACTAAAGCAAATATACCCTTATCTCCTCTTTCTAAATATGGTAAATAAGGATCAATACTATCCATTCCCATATAAGGACTTAAAGTTATAAAATCACTTTCAAAGTCTCCTTCAAAATGTGCTTTTGCGTACATCTTTGCTGTAGCTGCTATATCTCCTCTTTTTATGTCAGCTATACTAATACAATCTTTTTGTCTTAAGTATTCTAAGGTTCTCTTGTATGCCATTAATCCCTTGATTCCTAATGCTTCATAGTAGGCTATTTGAACCTTAAAGCAAGAAGCCGCATCTGCAGTTGCATCTATTATTTTTTGATTATATTCAAATATAGCATCTTCTATATTTTCATTTTTATCTAAAAGCCATTGTGGAATGTAATCTACACTTGTATCTAACCCCACACAAACTACTCCATTTTTATTAACTTTATCATAAAGCTTATCTATAATATAGTTTCTCATATTCGTTCCTCCTACCTATTTTGTATAAACTATTCTTCCTTCTTTTACAGTGAGTATTATATCTCCATAGAATTCCCAACCTACAAAAGGAGTATTTTTTCCTTTTGACACTAGATCCTCAGAATTTACAGTTATTTTCTTATCTAAATCAACTAGTACTATATCACCATCATATCCTGGCGCAATTTTCCCTTTATTCATTCCAAGAAGTTCTGCAGGCTTAGAACTCATCATTTCACTAAGTCTATTTAGTGTAATAATATTCTCTTTAACTAATTTTGTATAGCAAATAGGAAATGCTAACTCTATACCAGTCATACCTGGTGCTCCCTTTGCCTTATCTTCCTCACTGTGTGGAGCATGGTCCGTTCCAATCACATCCACATTACCCTGCGCTATAGCTCTTATAAGGAAATTTACATCCTCTTTAGTTCTTATAGGTGGATTCACTCTATAATTGCTTATTTCATCATCTAAAGCTATGTGGTGCGGTGTAACTTCACTTGTTACATTTACACCCTCTTCTTTAGCCTCTATTATGTATTTTATAGCTTCCTTGGTACTTACATGAGCCATATGAAGCTTACAGCCTGTTACTTTTGCTAAAGTTAAATCTCTCCATGTCATCATATTTTCGGCTAATCTCATATCTATATCTGAAAACTCATGATTTTCCGCATGAGATATAATAATCCAATCTTTCTCTTTTGCTATCTTCATAGCCTCCATCATAACCCTTGAATCTACAACACCCTTACCGTCATCAGAAATCGCTTTTACCTCGTCTCCAAAGACTTTTAAATGATCGATAGTTTTACCATCGAAATCCTTTGTTATTGAAACACATTGGTGTATATCAGCAATTCCTACTTTTGCTGCTTTTTCATAAACATACTCCAATACTTCTTTAGTGCTGCAAATAGGATTTGTGTTAGCCATAAGGTTTACCCCTGTAAAACCACCCTTAACAGCAGCTTTTGAACCAGATTGTATATCTTCCTTATATGTAAAACCTGGTTCCCTAAAATGTACATGCGTATCTATAAAGGTTGGAAGAAGTGTAAGACCCTTAGCATCAATTACCTGGCACTGCTTTGTTAACTCTATTCCAATTTCTTTAATCTTCCCATTCTCTATATAAACATCACCAAAAAAACTATGGCAGCAATCTATGATATTTGCGTTCTTAATTAATAAATTCATTCTTTTCTCCCCTTTTAAAGATAAACAACTTCATCCTTAAACAATTCATCTATGAAGTTGTATATCTATACTTCTGTATATAAACAAATTCATAATTAAATCTATAATTTTAAAACTGATTAAAATTATATCTCTTTTGAAACTCATTAAAAGTTCAACTTCTTGTCTTTAATCATTTACCTTATGTTCTTCATCACAATACTCACACCTATAGGTAGCTTTTTCTACGTCTGTAAGTCTAAATTTATGAGGAACATATTTTTCAACAGTAGTAATACATCTTGGGTTTCTACATTTTATAAGATTTTCTACCTTTTCTGGAAGTTGTGGCTTTAACTTCTTAATTATCTGTTCATTTTCAACTATATTTATTGTTATAGAAGGAGAAATTAATCCTAACATTCTATAGTCAACATCTAAAACATTCTCTATCTTTATTATGTCTTTTTTTCCGAGTTTTTTACTCTCAACATTTTTTATTAAAGCTACAGAATATTCTGCTTTATCTAAACCTAGAAGATTATATATGGTATTTCCCATACCAGCTTTTATATGATCTATAACTATACCTGTCTTAATGCTTGTAACTTTAAGCATTTAAACCACCCCCAAAAGCTTTGCTATAAGTGCCATTCTTACATACATTCCATACTTGGCTTGCTTAAAATAGTATGCTCTTTTATCATTATCTACTTCATTAGAAATTTCATTTACTCTTGGTAAAGGGTGAAGTACAATCATATCATTTTTTGCCAGCTTCATTTTCTCTTCAGTTAGTATATAGCTATCTCTTAACCTTAAGTATTCCTCTTCATTAAAAAATCTCTCTTTTTGAACTCTTGTCATATATAGGATATCTAAACTTCCCATAACATCTTCAAGTTTTTCTACTTCCATAAATTCTATATTATTCTTCTGTAAAATTTCTTCTCTTATATAATCTGGTATTTTTAACTCATTTGGGGAAATAAGAATGAATTTGTTATTCTCATATCTTGACATAGCTTTTAACAGTGAATGTACTGTCCTTCCGAATTTCAAATCCCCGCAAATCCCTATAGTCATATTATTAAAGCTGCCCTTTACTGTTTTGATAGTAAGAAGGTCTGTTAAAGTCTGAGTTGGATGTTGATGTCCACCATCTCCTGCATTTATAACTGGAACTTCAGCATACATTTCTGCAACCTTTGCTGCACCTTCTTTTGGATGCCTCATAGCAATTATGTCAGCATAACAGCTTACAGTTCTTACAGTATCTGCAAGAGATTCTCCCTTTGACACTGAGCTTGAATTTGGCTCAGAAAAACCTAATACCTTACCACCTAATCTCATCATGGCAGCCTCAAAACTAAATTTTGTTCTTGTGCTTGGCTCAAAAAATAGAGTTGCTAAAAGTTTTCCATCACAGACATGTGAAAACTCCCTAGGATTTGAAATAATTTGATGTGCTAAATTAAAAATTTCATTTAATTCTTGAACTGAAAAATCCATTGGATCTATTAATGACTTACCTTGTAACATTATTATCACTCCTTTTTAACCTCTCAGAGTTAAGTTAAAGAAGAGAAAGCTATACAAAATGCTTATAAAAAAGCCTTCCATATAAGGAAGGCTAAATAGCGTATAAAAGCATAATAATAACTTCCTTATTGACCTCGCAGGATCAAATTAAAGGTTAAACTTCAATACATAGAATATCACTTATTAAATTATGTGTCAACCTTTGTTATTTAATGCCAGTTGTTCATGACATTATCCCACATCATCTTCCCACACTTAGCAAGTGTTACAGTGCCATATACACTGTTTGGAATATCCATAGAAAGTACTGAAAATACAAAATTACCTTTAGGTAACTGTATTAGTTCTGTATCATTTTCTACTCCATGCTTATCACCAGTTTTGCTTGAAATATCATACTTTAAATCTTCAGGAATATATAAACCCAACTTATTTTTTATTTGCTGTCTTCTTAATATATCTATAAGCATTGTACTGTTTTTTTCATCTAAGTAGGTTGCATTATAAAGATGCTTCCATATAAGTGATAAATCATATGCACTAGTTAAATTCTCAATACCTGTTTTTAGTTCTCTTTCATCAGCAGTCTTTCTATTAAGATGGGTATTCTTTAATCCTAGCTCTTTTATTACTTCATTTATTGTATCTTTTCCTACTATATCTATTATTTTATTTGCTGCAGTATTATCGCTTTGAATTAACATAGCTACCAACAACTCAAAAATCGTATATTCTCTCTCATCAAACTCATGAATGATTCCCGTTCCATAAACTTTATCTTTTCCTTCTATCTTAACTTTCTCAAGATAATTTGTGTTTCCGTTCTCAACTTCTTTAATCAAAGCTACTGCAATTGGAAGTTTTGTACATCCAGCTGCCGTCATCTGAACATTCTCATTATAACCATAGGTATAACCACTAGCTAAATCCTCAAAGAAAAAACCATATGTGCCTATTCTAGATTCAAGATATCTTTTTATCTCTTTCATAAATCTTCACCAGCCTTCTATGATAATATGCCTTATATCTTATATAAATAATAACATATTTTCTGAAAATTTTGAAGTATTTTTATATTTTGCATTTTTTCTCTATTATTAAGATAAAAGCACTAATCCAATGGAATTAGTGCGCCTGGCATAAACAAACAACTTTATAATTAAATCGATTAAGAATTGAAGTTGTTTATCTTTATTAATCTCCAAATGAAATTCCTATTTTTTTAGCTATACTTACAAGTTCTCCATCTGGATCAACATCTTTTGTTTTACCTATAACATTCTCTAATGGTTCATAAGAGATTGTATCTCCTTTTAAAGAAACCATGCTGCCAAACTTACCTTCATCTATTAACTCAACAGCTCTAACTCCATATCTTGTTGATAAAATTCTATCATAAGTACACGTATTTCCACCTCTTTGAACATGACCAAGTACTGTACTCCTTATTTCGTGCTCTTTAATAACTTTCTCAAGCTCTAACTCTAGCTTATTAGCTATTCCACCAAGCCTAATTGGATCTGGACTATCTTCTACTATTTTTGAAATCACTATATCTCCATTAATAGACTTGGCACCTTCCGCTACAACTATTATAGAAAACAACCTTCCATGAGATTCTCTTTCTCTGATTTTTTCAACAACTTTATTAATATCATATGGTATTTCAGGAATTAGTATTACATCTGCTGAACCTGCTATACCTGATTCTAAGGCAATCCAACCAGCATTTCTCCCCATAACTTCAAGTATCATTATTCTGTGATGAGATTCAGCTGTAGTATGAAGTCTATCTAAAGCGTCTGTTGCCACATCAATTGCAGTGTTAAAACCAAAGGTAACATCTGTAGCTGCTAAATCATTATCTATAGTTTTTGGAACTCCTATAACATTAACTCCCTTTCTATAGAAATCTCTAGCAGATGTTAATGTACCATCACCACCAATTACAACTAATGCGTCAATACCTTCCTTTCTCATATTTTCTATAGCAACGTCTGAAACATCCCTTTTTACCATGCTTCCATTCTCTTCAATTAAATAATTAAAAAGATTATCTTTATTCGAACTATATAAAATAGTTCCTCCTTTATGAAGAATTCCCGAAACCGTTTCAAGTGTTAACGGAATTATATCATTGTTATAAAGACCCTTATAACCAAATCTATAACCAAACACTTCATACCCATATTGGAGAATAGCAGCTCTAGTTACAGCTCTTATTACTGCATTTAACCCTGGACAGTCTCCCCCACCAGTAAGTAATGCAATTCTTTTTATTTTTCGTGACATATCATAATTCCCCCCTACCTCTTTATAATTACATCTACAATTTCTATCTTTAGTAATTCTATGTGTAAAGGTGTATATATTTAATGTCTAACTCCTAAATTTATAATATCATAATATATTTTTTTATCAAAGAACTTTTTACAAAATTAGGAATTTTCATAATACTCTCCACATTTATAATTTCTTTGCTTTAGTTAATTCATATTATTCACTGTTTTATTAAATTAGTATTAATTATAAAAATTTTAACTATAAAAAAATCGCCAAGGCGACTGTGGAGTTGTCGATTTTTTTACGCATCTGCCTTTCCGAACACATGTGAGGAAAAATTGGCAGGCGAACTATATTTTATTTTTTACTCTTTAGGTATCGTAATTAAACTGGTCGTCCTAAATTACATTTTCAAGTTATCCACAATTCTTGAATTTTATAATTTCCTAAAGAGAAATAAAACTGACCAGGCGTTGAACCTGATCAGTTTAAGTCAGATTTCACTTTATAAAATGACAAAAAATAAAAGACACTTTAAAAGTAATTACTTTTAAAGTGTCTTTTATTACATAAGTTTTTATTTTATTACATTTGTTAAAATCATTATACTTAATAAAATACCTACAAAAATTCTATAAACAGCAAATACCCTCATAGGTTTTTTCTTTAAGAAGCTTACAAATCCATCTACGACTACTAACGCTACAATAAATGAAACTATAAATCCAACTAAAAGTGCTATCCAATAAGTTGACGTCATAGAGGAATAATCAAACTTAGCAAGTTTTAAAGTAGAAGCCCCGATCATTATTGGAATACCTAAAAAGAATGAAAATTCAGCAGCTACTGTAGTGGATAAGCCTGCAATCCACCCACCCATTATAGTAGAAGAACTTCTTGACATTCCTGGCCACATAGCTAGACATTGAAACAACCCAATAAGCAAAGCTTGTCTATATGACATTTCTTCAACTTCTTTAGTAGTTCTATCTGTCTTAGCCTTCTTTCTAAAGTTGTTTTCTACTACTACAAGTAAAATACCTCCAACTATAAGGCCAATAATAACTGTCTCAAACCCAAATAACTTTTCTTCAATTAAATCCTCAAGTAAGAATCCAAATACAACTGCTGGTAAAGTCGCCACAATAATTGCAAGCCAAAACCTTAAACCCTTCTTGTCCATCTTAAAAAAAAGCTTTATCATTGTCCATATTTTATCCCAATATAAAACAACTATTGCTGAGATTGCTCCAAGCTGAATTACAATTTGAAACATCTTAACAAAAGGAGTATCGTAGAAACCTATAAGCTTTCCAACTAAAATCATGTGACCAGTAGATGAAATTGGGAGAAATTCTGTAACTCCTTCGACTACTGCTATAATAATTGCTTTAAGTATAAAAATAAAATCTAAACCCATTTAATCCACTCTCTTTCTTGAATTTTGTCGATACCTTTTAATTATAAGTTTTTTGACAAAAATTGTCCATTATCAAATTGTTAAAAGTTTGTAATTTAGACAAGAAGCTGTGTTAATTGACATGTTTTTTATTTCTCTTTACTTTACATATTTTCTTCATACTGCTTTCTAAAATCAATATCTTTTTATATATGAATTTATTGATGTATGTTTGACTACTAAAGATAAACAACTTCAATCTTTAAACAATTCATGTTAAATTTGAGCCAGATTTCACTTTGTGAAATGGCAGCAAAATAGCCTAGACATGCAATGCTTTTTCTAAAATTCTTAATTTAATATGAACTTGTATAGCATAAGTTATAAGTTCCTTTATAAAGTTGTGTATCTATAATACTTATTATTCTTTCAACAGAACAGTTAACAAAAATCTATGATTTCATTTATTGGAGTGTTGCAGTTATTATGATATACTATTAACTAGTTTATAGTAGACTTTGGCTTGAAAATAATTTAGATAAATTAATCTTGATTTGATTAAGAACAATTTTTATTGTATATATATAAAGATAATAATAAATAAGGTGGTGTCTAAAATTAAAGTTAAATCATTTTTAAGTATACTTGCCTCAAAGGTTATACTTTTCCTTTCTCAAAAATTTTTCAAAGGAGGAAGTAACTTTCCTGGGAAAATTGCTCTAAAAATAGATAAGAATATATTAAAAACAATATCTAAGGATTACAAGGTTATATTAGTTACTGGTACTAATGGTAAAACTACTACTACTAGTATGATATATAATGTAATTAAAGAGAATGGCCTTGATGTAATAACTAATAATACTGGTGCAAATATGCTTCCTGGTATAATAGCTTGTTTTATTTCTAACTTCAAATTTAAAAATAATAAAGATAAATATGCAGTTATTGAAGTAGATGAAGCAAATCTAAAGTTTATAACTGAATATATATCTCCTGAAATCATAACAATAACAAATCTCTTTAGAGACCAATTAGATAGATATGGTGAAGTTTATACAACCTTAAACAAAATACTTGAAGGTATAGAAAAAGTTCCTAATACTAAACTCTTATTAAATGGTGATGAATCTCTACTAGGAGATTTAACAATGCCAAATGAAAAAATTTATTATGGATTTCAAACTTCACTTGAAAACAATAATAAAATTGATATTAACGCTGATGCGAAATTCTGTAAGTTTTGTAAAACAAATTATTCCTATAACTTTGTAACCTATAACCATTTAGGAGACTTTTACTGTCCAAATTGTGGCTATAAAAGAGCTGAATTAAAATATGCTGTTACAGAGTTAATCGATGTAAATCTTGAGGGGTCTTTAGTAAGATTTAATGATCATGAATTTACTATTACACAATCCGGTCTATATAATATCTATAATGCACTTTGTGCTTTTTCAATAGCTAAAGAATTAGAAATTGAGGATGAAATAATAGATTCTTCCTTCAAAAAGCAAACATCAAGCTTCGGAAGACAAGAAATTCTAAAAATTGGAGATAAGGAAGCAAAGATAATATTAGTAAAAAATCCTGCTGGCTATAATCAAGCTATAGATACCCTTTGCTTAAACAAGGAAGGTTTCTCAGCAGCATTCTTATTAAATGATAACTATGCTGATGGTAAAGATGTATCTTGGATATGGGATGTTAACTTTGAAAAATTATCATCTCAAAGAATATCAGAAATATTAGTTTCTGGAGTAAGATTATATGATATGGCAGTTAGACTTAAAATTGCAGGCCTACCTCATGATAAATTTATTGTTGAAGAAGATTTTGAAAAACTAACAAATAAGATAAAAGAATGTAGTGAAGAAAAAATTTATGTACTTGCAACTTATACAGCAATGATAAATTATAGAAAACATCTTCACTCAAAAGGATATATCAAAAAACTTTGGTAAAGGAGTGAAAATAATGGAACTTAATATATGTCACCTCTACCCTGATCTTCTAAATGTATATGGCGATGTAGGAAATATACTTATATTAAAACATAGAGCTGAACTTAGAGATATAAAAGTAAATATAATAAATGTCTCATTAAATGATGAATTTAACAAGGGCGACTATGACATCGTCTTTTTTGGTGGTGGACAGGACTACGAACAATCAATAGTATCTAAGGATTTAATATTAAATAAGAAAGAACAGCTTTCAAGTTACATAGAGGAAGGCAAAGTACTTATAGCTATATGTGGAGGATACCAACTTCTTGGTAAGTATTATACTACACCAACAGGAGAAAAACTTGACGGGCTTGGAATTTTAGATATCTATACTGAAGCTGGAAATACAAGATTTATTGGAAATACATCAATATATAATGAAGAATGGGATGAAACCTATGTTGGTTTTGAAAACCACTCAGGAAGAACTTATATAAACAATTTAAAGCCACTTGGTAAGTGTCTACATGGATACGGCAACAACGGACAAGATGGATACGAAGGATGTATATACAAAAACACATATTGCACTTATTTCCACGGTTCCCTACTATCAAAAAACCCAGAACTTTCTGATAGAATGATTAAAAATGCTTTAGAATTAAAATACGGTAATGTTACACTTTCTCCACTTGATGATACTTTAGAAATTAACGCAAAACGGTCAGTATTAAATTTCTTAGATAAAAAATAATCAGCGTAACGCTGGTTATTTTTTATTTATTACCTTTGCATTTATTAAGTATTCATATTCATCCTTTGTCATCTCATCAAAGCTCTTAAATATATATCCTCTGCTCTTATAGTACTCTATTATTAATGGTAAAGCTTCTACTGTAGTAGTTTTACTTTCCGCATCATGTAGTAATACAACTGCAATTCTATAATAATCTCCACCATTGTAAATGTTACTTAAAATTGCATCTTTGTTCACTTGAGCACTTGCAGCATCACCAGCATTTACATTCCAATCCACATAACTTATATTATTCTGCAAAAGATTTATTTTAATCTTCGATAAAATATTAGTATTACATATAGAATTTAAAGACCCTCCTGGAAGTCGAATAAAATTACTATTAATATTGCCTATGATTCTGCCAACTACTTCTATACACTTATTTAAATCACTACTGTAAGCCTCTTCACTTTCATATACAACCCTATAATTATGATTGTAACAATGAGGGCAAATAGCCATTCTACATTCTTTCATTTGTTTAATAATTTCAGGGTAAATCCCAGCATTATTACCTACTACAAAGAAAGTTGCATTAACGTTATAGTTTTTTAGTATATCTAATATTTTAAGAGTGTTTGTGTAAGATGGTCCATCATCAAAAGTTAAAAAAACTACTGAATTTTTCTTCTCAATACCAGTATTACCAGTTTCTTCATATCCAAAGGCTTTAAAATTAATTATTTCAAACCTCAATATTATTAGTATTAGAGGAACCAATATAATTTTTCTCCTCACTAAAACCACCCCCCTCTGTTATATATTTATAGCTTATCCACTTCTTACATAATTATTGGAGTTAAATATTACTAATACTATACTTCTTAGGACTATTTATATATCAATTACCAAAACTAAAATCTTTTACCGTTTCAACTTCTCTTTTTATATATTCTTGTAGAATTATTAGTTTTATTAGTTCTACTAATATTGTTGCTCCCCCTTTTAAATATCATTTTTCTCCCCTATACAACATTTTTGTTACATATTTTTAATTGTTATGATAGGTTTTTTTATGTTATACTAAAAATGTTTATGTAAAGATAGACAACTTCAATCTTTAAACAATTCATGTTAAATAAAATTTAATAGGCATAGATCTTATTAAAATTGAGCCAGATTTCACTTTGTGAAATGGCAGCATAATAGCCTCGACATGCAATGCCTTTTTATGAATTATAGATTGAGTTATGAGGTTGTATATCTATAATCGACAAAAATAAATAACAGGGGAGATGCAACTTGAAACGTAAAGGAATTATCACTTCATTACTTTTAGCTTTTTCTATTTCTGTATTTACACCTAAAATAGCTAAAGCTGATGAAATTGTTAGCTCAAAACTACCAAATATTTGGGGTAAATCAGCACTTACAATGGATTATGATACTGGTGAAATAATTTATTATAAGGATGGAGATACAAAAAAATATCCTGCAAGTACTACTAAGCTTATGACTGCTTTAGTATTCGCAGAAAATGGAAAAAAATCAGAACTTATACCATATACAGCTGAAGCTAAAAAACAGCCTGAATATTCTCTTAACATAAACTTTAAACCTATAGATATTGGTGCCACTATGGAAGCAGATGATGTCATGAAGGCACTACTTATGTATTCAGCAAATGATTCTGCTTACATGATAGCAGATTACATAGGCCAAGGAGATTATAATAAGTTTGTTGATAAAATGAATGATAAAGTAAAAAAACTTGATCTAACTAATACTCACTTCACTAATCCAAATGGACTTCATAATGCAGATCACTATACAACAGCATATGATCTTGCTGTTATAACACAAACTGCCTATAAAAATGATTGGGTACGAGAAGTTATGGGTACTGAAAAATCTACTATTAAAATAAGTAACGGAACAGTAATAGATACAGTAATAGATATCGAAAATAGAAATAAAAATTTAAATAAAGATGGAAATATAGGTGGTAAAACAGGCTATACATCAGAAGCTGGTAGATGTCTTGCTACTGTTTATGAGAAAAATGGAAGAAAACTAGTAGGAGTAGTTCTTCAATCTCAATATGATGCAAATGACCAGACTGTCTTTGAGGATATGAATAAAATAATGGATTGGAGCTTTGCAGCAAAGAAGGTTAATTATCTTAAAGCTGGAACAGTAGTTGAAAAAATAACTGTTAACTATAAACCATTAAAATTCTTTGGTCCAAGCAAAACTATCGAGGTACCATTAGTCCTTGAAGATAATGTAGACTACTATGAAAATGAAGTTAATAAAAAAGAACTTAAATCCTCTGTCTCTACATCTGATTTAGATGCTTGGAAACTTGCTAAAAATAAAACTTCTGCTAAATTAGTTGTTTCAGAGAGAAGTTATGAAAAAGAATATAACTTGAAAGCTGATATAACTAAATCATCTCTTATTAAAGCTAACATTGGAATATATTTCATTTTTGTACTAGCTGTTATTATATTAATTGTTTTATCAATATTATTAGTATCATTAATTAAGAGAGGTTCAAGAAGACGAACTAGAAGAAAAAATATATTCTAAAAACAGGCTGTAGCAAAAGTATAAATATGCTTTTGTTACAGCCTCATCAATTATATTAACATAAATATTATTTTACACTTTCTATTGTACTATGAATTTAGGAATGTTTGAAAAAGCATGAATATATTTCATTGAATTAAATCGTGTATTTAGCCAAAAATAAAATTATAAACGAAAGGAGGATTTTATTATGGAAAAAAAGCTTAAATCTTCTACTGACAATCAATGGGCATCAGTACCTGAGGAATTATCTACAGAATCAGGTTCTGCTAATAAAAAACCTAAAACTGCTACAGATAATCAATGGACAACAACTGCTAAAAATAATATTAGTGAAAAATAGTGCTTTAACATCTTTTTAGGAAGCTAAAACTCAATAATTTTATATAATACCCCCATTTACTACAACCGAGTAGGAGCTGAGTAAAATTGTTTTATTCGGCTCTTATTTAATTTTCTATTCTTAGCCTCTAAATCTTTATTTACTTTTAGTAAGACTTTACCTTTGTAAAATGACAGCAAATGAAAAGAGCTATTTATTTAACATTATCTAAAATCTTATTGGTAAGTCTACTTTTTTTACATCCCAATGTTTATAACTACCACTTTTTAATTTTTGTTCAATCTCTTCAATATGTTTATTATTTTGAGGTCCCAATACTACTCCCTGTATTAAGTCTTTAAAACTACTAAAACTAATATTAAAATATGGAATATCTCCAAGATATTTATTATATCTTATTTTTAAAAATTTATTTGCTTCATTATTTTTAGGTAGTAAAGCTATTCTATACTCTTTTTCACTTTCCCATCCGCTTTTTTTGCAAAACAAGCAAAATTCGGCTAAATGATTTGTAACATAATATTCTAATGTATTAAAATTTTCTTCTGATATTCTACCTATAAGAAATAATTTATAAACCTCTCCAAAATGATTAAGTAATTCTTTTACTTTATCATTTTTTATTTTATCGTCATATAAAACAAGTCCATTATAAATCCAAAAATATTTCTCAAGTTCTTCTCCCTCTATATCTCCTTGCAGTTTAAAATTCAGCATATCAAAAATATTAACTTTAATACAATAACCATCTATCCCAGCATATTCCCTCCACATATTAGAACTATTATCACTTCTACAAAAACATAAAATGTAGGATTGCTGAATTATACTGAAAATTTTATCTTGTAGAATTCCCCTATATGTTTTTGAATATAAGTCTTCCATCTCATTAATACAATTTACTATAATTTTTTTACCTTCCTTTATCTCCATTGCATCATTTGTATAATCTGAATTAGTAAACCAAAAACTTGAATTATCTAAAATACTATCAAAAGCTTTATTACTACAATAATGATAATAAAACTCATTTGAATTACATTCTAGGTAATAATCTGTAACTTTGTAGTTTTTAATATTTCCTTCTAAATCATAAAAGCCCTTCATATGATCACCGCCATAAATATTTTTTATAACGCATCAGCCAGTAAATAATCTTACACTATAAAAATATTCGTTCATTGCCCGAATTATTTCTGCTTAAGTGTTCCTTTAATTTTCTTACAACTTTTAAGGGTTATTTAAAACTACTATACTAATTTGTTGTATGTTTCATTATAAATTCATTAATTCTTCTTACAGCACTTCGCTTCTTTTTAATCTTTTGTAACTATTTACAAAATAAAAATAAACAGCAGTTGATGGAAATATCCCTCAACTGCTTTACTTGCTTTTATATATTTTATTTATTACAATTATTAGATATCTTTTTGAACTCAAAATACGAATATGCATATAAATATATGAGACAAATGATCACTGATGTTATAACTATACCAAAACCAAACAAACCTTTAATAAATATGCTAATCAAAAATACAACACCTATAGAGGCAAAAGCATACTTACCTGTTCTATGAGTTTTTATCCAGACAGTTTCATTTGCAAGTGTCCATGGTGTTCTAATACCAAAGAAAAAGTTTGGTTTTACTTGCCCCATATAATTACCAATAACTATGAACATAATTCCACAAAGAAGCTTAACTATTAAATCCATTTTCAGTGGATATACCAATACCGTGAAAATAGATGCCCAGTGTACCCCTATAATTATTAAAATTGTCATTAAGATAGTAATATTATATGCTTTTGTATGTTTAGAATAGTTTTTTGCCTTTGGATCTATTTTAGGTAAAAAAATAAACAAACTATACATTGCTACTGGTAGCAGAGCTGTCAAAAATACTGAATTTTTACCTGAGTATTTATCCACCTCTCCCTTGTAATTCCAATGAGTTGGTACTGTATCTGGCAGCATATTATATATAGCTAGAGTACCAATAAGAGACATAAATAATAAAAGAACTATAATTTTATTTATTTTTATTTTCATTTTTATCCCCCCTTTGACTTAGCTCAAAGAACCATTCTACTATCTCTTGAAATATAGTAGTATTCAATGAATAGATAATGCTTTGACCCTCCCGCTCACTTGATACAAGCTCAGCCTGCTTTAATATACTTAAGTGATGACTTATAGAAGCATTACTTATATTAAAAGATGCTGAGATTTCACCCGCTGACATGTCTTTGTTTCTCAATAACTTTAAAATTTCTCTTCTAGTAGGATCAGATAATGCTTTAAAAACACTATTCATATCTAAATCACTCCTCTATATTTAGATGTTTAGATAAATATCTAAATATTAATATTAGAATACATCCGTATTAATTATTTGTCAAGAGAATTAATTATACTGTGCAAAAAATAAAGCTGGACAGGTATCGATCCTATTCAGCTTTCTTAAGGATTAAAATTATTTATCTTTAATAATGATTTAAATGACTATTCATATCTGATGCCACAATTAAATTTCTTCTCCACACTGATAAAAATAGTCCTACAATAAAAGCATTACCAATATAATCAGTTCCTCCAAAAGAAACAAAAGGTAGTTTGCAATCAAAAAACTCAACATAACCCATACTGATTAAAATATTTATAATAAAATTAATCATTAAATAAATGGTTGTACCTATTGTGATGTAAAATCCAAAGTTATTTTTTATATTCAATGCTCTAAATATCATAGTTCCGAAAAGTATTACAAACAATGATATTACAAGACTTCCGGCAAGCCATCCAAAATTAGCGATAATTATAGTTAAAAAGTAATCAACCCAGTAATTTTCAGGTAAAGGTCTCCAACCATATTCATTTAAAAATTCAGATTTACCTATCCATTGAGATTGTTCTAAATACTTTCTTATCATATTGGCTGAATATCCTATGAATTGTGAATTATCATTAATAGATACAATTTTTGATTTAAAAACAAGAAAGGAAATAAAGATTACTCCATACATAATGCTTAAATAACCCCATCTTTGTTTATCATCAAAGTGCTTTTTAATTACTGCAACTGTAAGAATTATTACATATACAATTAACATAATAAAAACAAGATTAAAGTATGGATTAAAAATCAATGCTGCAAGAGCTGCTGCACAAAATAATCCTATCTTTAAAAACCCAACTCTTCCACTATCTTTATATTTAATTAACTCAGCAATAATAGCCACCATAAACATTAAATTACAAATATATACTGTTCTGCAGGTGATTCCCCCTATTCTTAAAAATAGTGAACCATTTTTTTCAATTCCAAATAATACTGTTATAATCGTTAAAACAATACCCGAAGCAAATATCACTTTATTATATTTATAAAGTTTTGTGTAATCAAACAAGTACATACCCATTAATACAACCAAACCAAACAGTGAATACACAATTTGTCTTAGTCCAAATATACTACTGTTACCAAATGGTAGCTCTCCTATAAAAAACATCGTACCAATCCCAAGTATAGTCAGTAGAATAATTGAAGCTATTACTCCCCATTCGGTTTGAGGTTTGTGTATCTTGTTGAGTTCTCCACCTATTTCAATAGGATCTCCCATAGATTGGACAGCTTTTATAGCTGCAGTTTCTTTATCTAAACCTTCAGCAATATATTGCTCTGTATTTTCATCAATATGTGCTTCTAACTCTTGCTTTATACCTTTGTGAGCGGCTTTAAAACGTATCTGTTCACATACCTTCTGAACAAATTCATCACTATTATAGTGCATAGTTGTTACCTCCGATGACCTTATTTACTGTTGTGCTAAATATTGACCACTCCTCTTTCTTATCAGCCAACTGTTTTTTTCCGCTTTTTGTTATTTGATAGTATTTTCGTTTTCTTCCTGTTTCTCCATCTGACATATACGAAATAACCAAGCCATTTTTTTCAAGAGAATGTAGTATAGGGTATAGCGTACCCTCCTTAAGCGTAAAAGTTTTATCGGAGCGTTGTTCTAACTCTTTAATCATTTGGTAACCATACATATCCTGTGTATCAAGCAAATGTAAAATTATTAGCATTGTACTTCCTGCCATTAGACTTTTATCAAAGTTCAAAATATACACCTCCTAAATAATTTATACCTCGATGATCTATGTATAAATTATACATCGACCACCGAGGTATGTCAATTAAAGTTAAATATTAATTTTTTCAACTAAATAGGAATATCTTTAAATAGAAACGAATAAAAACTTAATTTTTATTGAAAATAAACAAGGAAAATGATATAAGAGTTATATTGAAGAATAATATTTTTAGTATTTTAAAAAGACTATAGACACGGAGGAATATTTATGAAGAAACTAAAGTTTAAAGGAAGTGCCATATTAAATCCTGTACCTGCAGTTTTAATTACATCTAAAAATAAAGAAGGTAAGGTAAATGTTTTTACTGTAGGTTGGGCAGCGACTGTTTGTACAAAACCACCTATGCTCTCTATCTCCATAAGACCTGAAAGACTCTCCTATGATTATATAAAAGAATCTATGGAATTTGTAGTTAATCTTCCCTCTGCTAATTTAACAAAAAAGGTTGATTTTTGTGGAGTACGTTCTGGAAGACAGGTAGATAAAATTAAAGAAATGAATTTCACTTTAGGCAATAGTGAAAATATAGAAACACCCTATATAAAAGAATGTCCTATAAATATAGAATGTAAGGTGAAGCAAATAATTCCTTTAGGTACTCATGATATGTTCATAGCTGAAGTGGTAAGCTCACTTGTAGATGAGACTCTTCTAGATGAAAAAGGGAAAATTCATTTTGAAAAAGCAAATCTAATAGCATATTGTCATGGAGAATACTACCCTCTTCCACCAAAAGCAATAGGTAAATTTGGATATTCTGTACAAAAAAAGAGAAAGAAGTAACTTTTTACTTCTTTCCATCAAACTACTTATTAAACTGCCTTTTCTTCTATTACAGAGATTACATCCAATGGATTGTCTATAAAAAAGTCTGGCTTTCTTGCCTCTAACTCTTTAATTTGAAGAGTTGTATATTTAACTCCACAAGTTTTACATCCTGCATTTTGACCACAAAGTATATCAAGATGGGAATCCCCTACCATTAAAGCCTCCTCTGGTAATACACCTAAAAGCTCACAAGCCTTTAACGCCGGCTCTCCTTCTGGCTTATGCTTTTCTGTATTTTCTGGACTAACTATTATGTCAAACATTTCATAAATTCCAGCTATCTTCATGCCTCTTTCTGCCAAAACTTTTCTTTTAGATGTTACAACTGCTAGCTTTATTCCCATTTCTTTTAGTTTGCCAAGCATGTCCTTTACACCATCAAAAGCAAAGCACATATTGTCATGTCTTTCTTCATTATAACTTCTATATGAATGAATCATTTCTTCCAACTTATCCTGAGTATATTTTTCAAAAGAATATTTAAGAGGCCTACCAAACATCGTAGTTATTTCTTTCTGAGGAAGTTCCATATTTAAAACTGATTTAAAAGCATGGCTAAAAGAATTAAATATAAGTTCGTTTGTATCAATAAGAGTTCCATCCAAATCAAATAAAACTGCTTTAATCATTGCTCAATTCCTTTCGTAATTAAATTTATTATAATTATAAATAAGTTTATAAAAAGTATTGTCTTATTTTAATAGTTCTTAAAATATCTATTAGATTATGAACTTATTCGTATATATTATAATAAAATATCAACATAAATGCAAAACCTGTATTTATATAGATAATTCTCATTAACTCTAACCAACTGAGCAAATAAAAAACTTCATCATAAGGATAGAACCTATTAAACTTAGTTTAAGCCCTTTTATTTAAGTCTAAATAATAAATGAATAAATATACTATGTGTACTGATAATGCAAAAACAACCCGTACGTATGTAATCATTTAAATAGACTTTCTTTAAATATGGTTTTATTAAAACTGATTATAAAAAACTAATTCTGATTCTGATAGTCATAAATTAATTTAGATATATGAGCTATAATCTCATTAGCATTTGGTACATTTTTACTATATATTGAAAGTATATAAGGATCTTCTGTAAATATTATTCCTACATCATTTACATAAGACTCATAATTACCTATTTTGTGAGCTACCGTGTTATGCGGTATGTATAAATCTATTCTATCATGGAAAACGGTTTTCTTCATTGTTTCAATAAGTTGTGAATAAAATGGATTGTTATCATAATTATAGTATAATAACTTTAATAATGTAGTTTCATCATTCGCGGTGATATAGTTGCGTGAATGATCTGTAGCATGTCCTAATTTCCTATCTATCAAATTCCTCATATTATTATATCCTATCCTATTCATAATCATATTTGTAGCAATATTATCAGAGTATATAATAGAATAGTTACTTAGTAGTTTTATTGATAATGGTTTTGATAAATCTTGACTTTGTAGTATGCCAGTACCATCCTCATAACAATCGCTAGTATATTTTAATGTTTCAGACGCCTTAACTTGTCCACTTTCTATCATATCGAAAAGTATCATATTCATTTGAACCTTAACAGTACTGGCCGCAAGAAACTGTTTATCTCCATTTATTACAATTTGTTTATTACTATCTATGTCATAATATGATAATCCTATATTATTTATATTGTTTCCTAAATAAGCTTTTATCTTGTTTTCTAAGTCTACTCTTTTTTGTTCATTAAAAATCTGTTGTGTATTATTAGCTTTAGACTGTGTGACTATATCATTTTCATCTTCCATCAATACTTTATTGTCATTATCATCATATTTATCTAAAACTAACTGCTCAGTACTTAGAATAACGTCTTCCTTAACTTTAGATGCTGCCGTAATTATATCGTTATTATTTATAACAATTATAAGTATTACTATTGTAACTATAAAAAAACACAGTATACTATTCAGCTTTCTCTTCACTCCTATCATCCCCCTCACAAATGTTTTCAATTTTTTTATATTTCGCTTATTCATACTGAAATACGTAATAATAACATAGATAACACAAACATATTGTATCTCTACTTAAAATTATAACACACCAAAATATGTAATCATAATATAGATAACACAAACATATTGTATCTCTACTTAAAATTATAATTAGCAATTGTTGTATCAATATCAAATAATTATGTGAATTTTATGTGATTACACCACACCAAGCAAGAGTGAATGATCATCAAACCTGCTGAATTTAACTAAATTTCCCTTTAAAATGACAGCATATAAAAAATCGCCTTATTAAATATTAACTTTTTATAACTGGTCTAAAGAGTAAAAAAACAACCAACATTTATTGTTGATTGTTTTTTTAAAAAATTATTATTGTATGCACATAGATACACAACTTCATAATTGAACTTATAATTCATGCTATATAAGTTCATATTGAATTAAGAATTTTAGAAAAAGTATTGATTTCTTTAATGTTCTTTTCTCATACTTATTCCTCAATTATTAGTGAACTATCTTCTTGCTTTTGTTGATAATTAATATACTGTCTAAACAGTACTTCATTTAGGATAAAAAAGAATGAAAAAGTTTCAGAGGTCAAACCATTACTCAAATTCATAATTGAGTTAGTTATATATAAATTATGTGGTGTCATTCTTGAAAGTTTATTATTACTAAGCTTTGTAATAGAGATATACTCAATACCTCTTATTGATAATTCATTTACACAACTATATAAAGATGTTGTATTACCTGATAGAGAAATAATAATAACAATATCACGCTCCGTTATACTAGGTGTTATTATTTCAAATTCACGATAACCTTCAATTAAATGAAAATATTTATGTGCTGCTAAGAATGTACGCTTTAATTCTTGTGCAACAGCTAACTGAGCCGTACCTGTACCATATACAAAAACCCTTTCAGCGTTATATATTAATTTGCAGATATTTGTAAAATCCTTTTCTCTAACAAGTTTTATAGTTTCATTTAAATCCATATATAACTTTTCAACATAATCGTCTTCTTCGTTATCATTGTTCTCTTCTTGCCATTTTAAACGCACTCGAAATTCACTATAACCCTTGAAACCTAATTTTTGTGTAAATCGAAGAATTGTTGTTCTAGATACATTGCATTTTTTAGCAAGTTCATTAATCCCTAGATTATAACATTCTGACTTATTGTTCAAAATATATTTTAATATGTACAAATCGTTATCATTTAATTTATTATAATTATTATTAATTAATTCTTCTAATCTCATATAGATTCACCTCCATGCTATTTACATTATATCAACATTCTATATTAAATGCCAAATTGATATAAATAGTTAAAATTCAATTTTAGTTAGATTCTACATTGTGGAATGACAACAAATAAAGTAAAAAGTACAAAATATGTAAGTATATTTTGTACTTTTATAAAAATAATGTTAATTTCACTATTACAAATGGTTCTGGGTCTTTACTTATCTATATATTTATCTACTACTAAGTAAACTTTCAAATTCTTCTCTTACTTGTGGAACTGATAGTCCAACAATAACCTGAATAGCTTTTCCGTTTCTCACTACGCCATGCGCACCAGCTTGACGGAATACGTTATCACCTGCTAGTTTAGTTTCATCTTTTACAGATATACGAAGACGAGTTGCACAATTAGTAACATCTTGAATATTTTCACTTCCACCTAATGCTTGTAAAAACTCCATAGCTTTACTACCTTTTTGTACTTCATTACTTTGAGCAGCTACAGTTCCTGCTTGTCTTGCCTTGTAATCAGCCTTTGTATAAAGCTTTGCTTCCTCATTATCTTGTTCACGACCTGGTGTTGCAAAGTTAAACTTCAGAATCGCATAACGGAATACAAAGAAATAAATTGCTGTAAAACATAAACC
>NZ_BOPZ01000038.1 GCF_018332455.1 Clostridium polyendosporum | reverse complement strand
TAATCCTAACAGAGCTCCGTCAGACCATTACTCCCTAATTGTAAAAAAATAAGTGCAAATGTTCAACATCAGAAATTTGATGCTTAACACTTACACTTTTACAGTACCAAACAGAGCTATAAAAGGACTTATATAAACAACCTTATCGCTACTATAGCTGTCATTACAATAATAATTGTACGAAAGACTTTTTCATTAAACTTCTTGATAGTCGCTATACCTAATAAGGCGCCTAAAGTAATTGCAGGTATCATAACACAAGCAAGTATAATTCTTTCTAATGAAATGTTGTTCCAGAAAAAAATCTGTAAAGGAACTTTTGTTAAGTTTATTATTAGAAAGAACCATGAATATGTACCTAAAAATTCATTTTTTTTGAAACCCATTGCTAATAAATATATACTCAATACAGGTCCAGCAGCGTTTCCTATCATAGATGTAAAGCCACTAGCTATTCCTGTTAGAATATAAAACCAAGCTCCCTTAGGAACCTTAAACTTATCACCTTTCTTTTCAGTATAAAGTAAAATACCTAAACAGGTTAAAACTGAAATAGCAATAAGAATCTTAAATTGTTTATCATTTATATAATTTCCTACAAAACTCCCTAATACTAATCCAACTAATGCCCATGGCAAAGGCTTCCTGATATTATTCCAATCCGCATGGCGGTTGTAATAACATACAGCAAAAATATCACCTATTAAAAGCATAGGTAATAAAACACCTGTAGACTCTTTACCTCCAAATACATTAGCTATTATTGGAATAACAAGCATTGTAAAACCACTAATCCCGGTTTTTGAAAACCCAACAACGAATGCTGCTATTATAATCCATATAAATTGCCATACTGATAAATTAAATAAAGTAATTGTTTGCATTTGTTACCTCTCTTCTATTTAAAATTTGTCATCTGCCATAGAATGTTCATGCTTGCTAATCCAACTATAAGCATCTCTTTTTTCTGCAATTAACAATAAAAATAGTATTTCTATAACAGCCATAGTAGATATTCTAGTAAAACTAAATTCGTCAAAAAATAATTTTTCCCTTGTAGCTGTACTTATATGGTATTTACATTTGTTAGCTAATGGAGATTTTTCATGATTTGTTATGCAAATTGTAGTAGCATGTTTTTCATTTGCAATATCAATTAAAGTTAAAAGTCTCTTTGAAGAGCCAGAACTAGATACAGATATCACTACATCCTCTTCAGTTAGTGTGTATGCAAAAGCAAGTTGACTTTCCCATATGGTATTTGCAACGGATGGTATTCCTATTTGATTAAATTTATATGCTCCATCTAAAATTATAGGTATGGTATTTCCTAATGCTACAAATTGCACAATTCTAGCATTCTTGATTGCATTTAATATTTTTTTAATGACATCTTCATCCATCATTGATATAGTTTGCTTTAATTCTTCAATCTTGTTTGCCAATATGTTTTGAAGCGATTGTCCTATATTATTTGGATCTAAATCATTAGATACATTCTTTTCTTCTGAATTTACCATTTCCTTTGCAAGTTTTATCTTTAGGTGATGAAATCCCTTAAAATCACATTTTTTACAAAATCTTATTATAGTAGCTTCACTAACGTTACTTTCAAATGACAGCTCAGAAACTGTCATATCAATAATCTTTTCTTCGTTATTAATAACATAATCAGCAATTTTTTTTTCTGCTTGATATAAGTTTTCATAAACTGCAAAGATTTTGTCTAATACACTTTTTTCTTTCTTTTTCAATTTCCTATTACTCCTTTGTTGAATTGTAATAATAATGACACTAATGGAATATATGTAGTACACAAAGTTGGGATTGACATTTATTAAAATGACATTAGTGCCAATAAGAATGATATTAGTTTTAATACAAGAACATCAAAATATGCTTAATGCCTTAATATTAAAGACATTAAGCATATTTTTTATTTTTCAGAATGCTTATATATTATTCAAAAGGATATTTTATTCCCCATTGATTTCTAACTTCATCCATAATATTCATTACATCAATAGATAATGCTAATGTATCTGTATTATTTTTATTTAAAATGCAGTTATTCATATCTTCAACTTCATAAATTAACGCTTTTGATGTTTCACCAGCTTCTATCACTTCTACCTTTCCATCTAGATAGTTTATAGTAGCTTTAGATGCTCTTGGAAAGTCATCTACAGTTATAAATCCTAATTCTCCTGCCACAACGCCTCTTTTTGGCATTTTTGCTCTCATAGTTAAAGAAACTACTGCCATTTCATCATTAGAATTCTTTAATATTATACCAGATTGTTCATCTACACCAGTCTCAAATTTTTTAACTGTAGTTAAAACTTCATCTGGTTGGTTTGAAAGAAAATATCTAGTAAAAGATAGTGCATAAGTACCAATGTCAAGTAATGCTCCTCCTGCTAACTCCTTACTGAAAAATCTATTAGTAACATCATATTCTTTGCAGCTTCCAAAGGATACTTGAACCATTTTAAGCTTTCCTATTTGTCCTGAGTTAACAATATTTCTTAACTTTTTATATAATGGCATATGGAAAATAGTCATAGCTTCTGCTACAATCAATCCTTTGCTTTCCGCTAGGTTAGCTATCTCCATTAATTGTTCACCATTAACAGTTATCGCTTTTTCGCAAAATACATGTTTATTGTTTTGAAGACTCTTTATTATATATTCATAATGGTTGCAATGAGGAGTTGATATATAAACTACATCAATTTCATCATCCTTTAACATTTCTTCATAACTACCATAAGCTTTTTTAACATTATATTTATTTGCAAATTCCTTTGCTTTTTCCAATGATCTTGACCCTACAGCATATAGTATACTTTCGTTTACCTGCGTTATGGCTTTTGCAAAATCCGATGCAATTGCCCCTGGTCCTAATATTGCCCATTTTATCTTATTCATATCTTTCACCTCATACCTTAATAATTTTTTCTAGAAACCATTCTAATATCATCTCTACCAACAATCAATGCCTTAGTAACAACATTAGTAAACAAAGAGGTATCAATAACTCCACAAATATTTTTTAAACTATTTTCAAGTTTATAAATATCCTTCACATTATGAAAGAATACATCCATCAATAAGTTTCCATTATCACTTATGGTAAAACCATCTTTTGCAGCACTGTTTCTAATTATTGGTTTCCCACCTAATTCTGTGACTACACTTTCAACATACTTTAGGGAATCCTCCAAAATTTCAAGTACTACAGGATGCTTAAATGTTAAGGTTTTTACAAATTTAGTATCATCTACAAGAAGTATGTAGTCCTCAGCCATTGTGGCAATTAGTTTTTCCTTGGTATGAATACCACCACCACTTTTTATAGCATTTAGATTTTCATCAACTTCATCACATCCATCAAAAGCTACAGCTATTTTATCAACAGAGCAAGTATGAAGAACTTCTAGTCCATTTTTTATGCAGAGCATTTTTGTTTTTGCAGAAGGGGTAACCACTTTAACCTTAAGATCTTTATTTTCTTTTATATACTCTATTAAGTAGGATATGGTACTACCTCCACCTAGACCTATTATAGTATTACTTTTTATATATTTTAGGGCTTCTCTAGCACAGCTTTTCTTTAAATCATCACTAGTCAATTTTATTCTCCTCCTCATATATTCTCACATAATGTAAGTTTAATTATTAAATTTAGATAGATTATTGATAAAATTTCACATTATAGAAAATTTTTCTTATATCTTATTATTTAATGATAAGATAAGTTAATTTTTTCGTCAACACTATTTTATGAGGAATTAAATTTTATTTCATATAAATTTAATAGACGAAATTTATTTTCTTACTTATAGTCTATTCTCTAATCATCATGCATCTTCTAGTAAAATAAACATATCTCTGTATCAAATATAACTTATTTCCAATAAAATAATTATATTAATGAGTATCTATTCTTTATAAATTTAATATAAATGATATAATACTGTAAGGGCCTCATTATATTATTCTTAATAACTTAATCATATTATTAATTAAAACTGTTTACATAAGGAGGTTGATTTATTTTGCCAATTAAAATTCCAAACAATTTACCTGCTGCTAGTATTTTAAGTAACGAAAATATATTTGTGATTACTGAAGATAGAGCATTTCATCAAGACATTAGACCTTTGAAAATAGTTATTTTGAATCTAATGCCTACAAAGATTGCAACAGAAACTCAATTATTAAGAATGTTATCTAATACCCCACTTCAGGTAGATATAGTATTGCTTCATCCTGAAAGTCATGATTCAAAGAATACTTCTGAAGAACATTTGACGAAGTTTTACCATACATTTAGTGAGATTAAAGATCAAAAATTTGATGGTCTTATAATAACGGGAGCGCCAGTAGAGCAAATGGATTTTGAAGAAGTAGATTATTGGGATGAGTTAAAAGAAATTATGGACTGGAGTGTTCACAATGTCTTTTCTACTCTTCATATATGCTGGGGAGCACAAGCAGGATTATATCATCATTTTAAAATACCTAAATATCCATTGAACGGAAAAATGTTTGGTGTATTTAGTCATAGTGTCTGTAGCGGAAATCCATCGTTGTTAAGAGGCTTTGATGATGAGTTTTATGCTCCTCACTCAAGACATACTGAGGTTAAAAGAGAAGATATCGAAAAAATTAAAGAACTTGAGCTTTTAAGTGAATCAGAGGAAGCAGGAGTTTTTATTGTTCAAACAAAAAACAAAAGACAAATTTTTATAACTGGTCATCTTGAATATGATGCAACCACCTTAGCATCAGAATATTGGAGAGATATTAATAAAGGATTATCAATAAAGAAGCCTAAGAATTATTTTAAAGATGATGATGATAAGAAAAATCCTGTAGTTCGCTGGAGAGGTAGTGCGAACTTATTATTCTTTAACTGGATAAATTACTACTTATATCAAGAAACTCCATATAACTTAAATGATATAGAATAAACTCAGAAACATACTCATTATACTGTTGCATTAAAGTACATTATTTTTAATAGTATATATAGTAAACCTTAATGTACGTAAATAAACTCTCACAACTCTGTGAGAGTTTATTTTTATCTAAAATTAATAATTTTCATAGTAAATCTAAACGTAAGTATTATTTTTAAATACATAATATATTAATAAACTTGTTTTAATTCTTTTCATCCATTTTAAGCTTAAATAAATAATGCTCTCCAGATTTAAAATCTGCTCCAAAATAAATCCAGTCTTCAATCACATTTATCCAGAAAATCTTAGGACAATTCTCAGCATTATAGAGCCTAATTTTATCACTTCCATCTTTTTTCATCCTATATAAATCATTTCCATAAGAATAATAAATATAGTCTCTAAAAACATTGATTGCCCCTATATTAGTGATGTCTCCAACTTTAAACTTAACGTTTTCCTTTAAGTCTTCACTTACCTTGTATATGCCAGACTGAGACATATCATATACATTATAATTTATATAATATATATAATTGTCGCTAGCTGCCATACCCATTATAACAGCTTCATTAAACCATGAATTCTCTGTTCCATCTGTTTTTATTCTAAATAATGGCCAAGAAACTTCATCATATATATTATAGTAATATATCCAATTTCCTAAAACCATACATCCAGCAGGATTAACTCCCTTTTCACCCTGAGATGATTTTATATTGTCATTAAATGAACAAAGAACTTTTTCTTCAGTACCATCAATATTAGAACTTACTATAATTCCACTTGGATCCATATCACTCATTAGACCCAAATCTACAGTATAATATAACTTATTATGAACTACATTTAAGGTTATAATAGAAAACTTACTATTACTAATTAAATCTTTATAATTCTTACCATCTATAGTAGTACTATTATCATCTATAAGATTAATTACTACTTGTTTATAGCTATTAGCATCCTTCAGCTTTGTACGATTACTTCCATCAGTGTGTATCTTATATATTCCATCTGGCTCAACATAATATATCCAATCATCTACAACATTTATATACTGACTTTGTTCATTATTTAACCTAGTCTTATCAGTTTCATCAGCTTTAATCTTAAATAAATTTAATTTTTCTGCATAATTGCTATAATATATCCATTCTCCTTGTCTTGCTACTCTCCCTCCATTAGCTATATTCCCTGGAGTATTACCTGACATTTTCTCTTTTAATTCATATAGTTTCTTTTTTAAATCCTTATTTTTAGTTTCTATGTATCCTTTAGAGAAAACCTGTACTGCCTCATACCAAGTTCCCTCTAGCTCTCTATAATAATCACCAATATCTATATAAGTATCCACCCTATTGTTATCTATATGTATCGCCTTATTAAAATAATTTTTAGCTTCTTCATCTTTACCTTCCTGTAAATACTTATTACCTAAATCTATATTCTCCTTTATCTTTTCTACTTTAATAAATTTTGTAAAAATAATACATTCCAAAACTACAATTAAAGTAATTGTAGTTATAATACAAATTATCCAATTTTTCTTATGTACAAACTTTCTTTTTTTAATAGTATCCTTTGATTCTATGCTTTGTTTCTCTTGTTGATGCTGCATAAGTATTTGCTCACCTATATTTTCTTCTAAATCTACAGCTACACCACAGATTGTGCATAACTTAGTACCTTCTTTGATTTCAGCGCCACAATTTGAACAATTCATAACTGCCCCTCCTTTATATATATTGGTAATAACTTATATGTATTAATTCTTAAACTCTCTTAATCCACAAAACTATTCTATTATATGACCTTGCCTCAATTAATATTAGTTTAAGTCTTATCACGTAAATTAATGTTTCAAAAATCTAAAAATAAACAAATTAAAAAGCCATACTAAAACAGCATAGCTTTTATTTGTTTTTGTTTCATATTAAAATATACCTTTCTTTTCTGTGTTTACTTATTTTTAGTGACCTTTTGACTTTTTGCAGACGTTTTCACAAGCTTGTACATAAGATTAATAAGAGTTATTAAAGTAAGTATCCTCAATTGATTTGAATTATATGATTTTAAATGCTACTATAGTCATATTATCCTTGCTACCATTACTGTAAGCTTTCAAAACTATATCTTTACAAACCATTTCCATGTCTTCATTTGTATGTATCTTTTTTCCTAAAAAAGCATCTAAAAAATCATCATCATCAATATGGTTATACACCCCATCACTGCAGATAAAATAGTAATCTCCTTTATGAAAATTATCTATAGAAAAATGAGGATTAATACTTTTTCCTATTCCAATACATTGAGTTAATACATTTTTTTTACTATTATTCTTATACTCTAAGTAAGATATTATTCCTTTTTCATACTGTTCTGCTGCCACATTGTGTATTTTAGAAATAGTTATGATTTCATTATTTCTAATTCTGCATATTTTTGTATCTCCCACATTAACTGACAGAAACTTATCTTCTACAAAACATAAAGTAGATAATGTTGATCCAGTTAAAATAGATTTAGATCTATACTTATCATAAAGATAATCATTAACCTGAATATACTTCTTATTAATAAGAAGTTTTAAATATTCAATTGAAAAATTATCACATAGATTAAGTTCTCTTTTCACAGCATCAACTATAGCTAATGCAACTTCTCTCCCTAAGCTGTATCCTCCCATACCATCAGCCACTGCAAGCACAGCTATTTTATCTTTAATAAGAAAAAAATGAGCATCCTGATTTTCTTTTCTAATTCCTTTGTCTGAATAACTCCCATGAATTACATTGGCTAAAAACATACTCTTTACCACCTTTCCAAACCATTAATATATTTTAAACTTTAGTTCTGTAGTTGCCAATTTAATTATATCTCCATCATGTATTTGTCTTTCTCCTTCAATTCTATCACTATTTACATAAGTTCCATTTTTACTATTTAAATCTACTAAATAAAAGTGATTATTCTTAAAATATATTAGAGCATGCTTTCTCCCTATATGCTCATCATTTAATATAACAATATCACAAACTTCAGAATCTCTTCCTATATTCGTGGTATTCTTCCCTATATAGTACTCCTTTATTTGTTCCCCTTCATGACAAACTAGAGTTGCTAAACTCTTAGATTCTTTAAGTGCTTTAGTTTCTTGTAAAATAGCCCTTGTTATTTGAACATTGAATATTTGAGTTTCCTGAACTTCATTATTAGATTCAATACTACTTATTATTTCAGCTTTTACCTCAGGTTTTAAAATAGGAATCTCATCAACATCAATATTTAAATCTGGATTATTATTAACTATACTTTCTGTTTTAAAGTTATCTTTACTATTATTTCTGTTAACACAATCATTCTGGTTAGATACACTTTCAAGGTTTTCTTTATGTCTATTAACTTTAATTTGTCGCTTATATGTTTCACCCAATACATTGATTTCTTTTACTAACTTTGTTATTAAAATGATTCCCAGTACTATTGAAAATAGTATTGCTACCGCCATGATTATATACACTTTATCGGATAGGATAAAATCAATAAGATCTTTCATACTATAAACACCTCTACTTTATTTATATTCTATATCTTTTTTAAGGAAAATTGGTTAACTTTGCACAAACAGCCCGTCCCATAACTGTAGTAATAAATAAACTTAAAAACATATTTTTTTATTGTACTTACTTAAGTTTACTATACTAACCGGTAAATCATGATAATAAATATTTAAAATACTTTTCATATAGATAAATAATTTCATAACTGAATTGATTAAGAATTAAAATTATTATCTTTAATAAAAAACAGCCCTTAATTTTATAAATATAATTAGGAGTGCAAATTTACATGTTTTGTACTCCTATTTCTATTATATACCCTAAATTTGTAATTGAATATTAAACAAACTTATATCATATATTTATTGTGAATTAAATAGTGAAGGGAGCTAAATCTATGAAATTTTGTAATAAATGCGGCTCTGAAATAGAAGATGATATAAATATTTGTCCTTCCTGTGGCATCCCAACACAGCTATCTGCTCCTCCCATAGGTTCAGAAACTCCTGCTACTAATGTCACTATACCTACACAAAAAATAACTTCTAAAAATCGAATTATAAATATATTATTAATTGCTTCTTTAGTAATTATCTTTGCTTTTCTATTATATAATTCTTCTACAGATTCTCCTAAGTATGCATTAGAAAAGTTCATTACTGCTATCAATAATGAAGACATAAATAAAGCTATGAGTTGTGTGGATCCAACATATGAAAAACTTTATACAGCATCAAATAAAGCCATGGCTGACTTTTTTGGAACACCAGACTTATCTGCAATCACGGACTTATTCCCAAGGCTACTAAATCTTACAGAATATAATTCAGATTTTCAAATAACTATTAATAAAGTAATCTCAGAGGATATAAAAGACGATACTGCTACTATAATTGCACTTGTAACAGTTAATGTAAGAGACTCAAAAGGAAAGGTATCCAATAATGACGTTGAAACTACTTTTACGCTTAAAAAATTCGATAATGGATGGAGAATTATAGACATTCATTAGATAATATTATTTTTTAGAAGTTGTATTAAAGATAAACAAATTCCGAATCCAACTGATGAACAAAGATATACTTTATTACAGGAAATAAAATAAGACCCTTGAAGTATTTTTATAATACATTAAGGGTCTTGTTTTATTTTTATAGATAAAGTAAGATCTAATATACTTTCACTATTGGAAATCCTTCATTCTCTAATTCCTCTATAATATGATTAACATGATCATGACCATTTGTTTCAACAGTAACTTCAAGTTGTACCTGCATAAATCTGTCCAACGTCTTAAATTGGTTGTGATCAAGCTTAATAACATTTGCATTTAGTCTTGCAAGAATCTTAGAAACCTCTAGAAGTTGTCCTGGTTTATCTGGTAATTCAACTGTAAAGCAGAATAATCTTCCACGTGATACAAGTCCACGATCAATCATAGATGATATAGTAAGAACATCTATATTTCCTCCGCTAATTACGCATGCAATCTTCTTATTTTTTTCTTTAATCTTCTTTAAAGCTGCAAGTGGCAATACACCAGAATTTTCACCAATTAACTTATGCTTTTCTAAGAGAACTAAAAAGGCTTCCATTATCTCAAAATCAGAAACTGTTACTATTTCATCAACTAACTCTTTTATAATTGAGAAATTAATATCACCAGGCACTTTAACAGCCACACCATCAGCAATTGTTTTTACAGTATCTAAACAAACAAGCTTGTTACTATCAACTGATAATTTCATAGCTTGTGCACCTTCTGGTTCTACACCAATAATTTTTATATCTGGTTTAAGTGCTTTGGCAACTAAAGCAATACCACTTATAAGTCCGCCTCCACCAATAGGAACGATAATACAATCTACGTCATTAAGCTCCTCTATTATTTCTAAGGCTATAGTCCCCTGACCAACAGAAACATCTAAATCATTAAACGGATGGATAAATGTATAACCATTTTCTTTTTCTAACCTTCTAGCTTCCGCATAAGCTTCATCATAACAATTTCCGTGAAGTACCACATGTGCCCCATATTGTCTTGTTGCTTCAACCTTGATAAGAGGGGTTGTCTTCGGCATAACAATAGTTGCTTGTACACCAAGTTTTTGTGATGCATATGCAACACCTTGAGCATGATTTCCTGCTGAAGAAGTAATTAAACCCTTTTTTCTTTCATCATCAGATAACTTACTAATTTTATTATAAGCGCCACGAATTTTAAAAGCTCCAGTAGTTTGAAGATTTTCAGGCTTTATATAAACCTCATTATTAAATTCATTACTAAAAACTTCACTATATATAAGCTTAGTTTCTTTAAGCACATTTTTTAAGCGTTCCTTAGATTGTAATATTTCTGATACATCTAATAATAGTTTATTATCTTGCGGTAAAGTATTTTTACTATCTAACATAATTTCCTTCCTCCATATAACAGCAAAATTTTCTTCATGGTATTTGGATATATTTTACAGAAAGATTTATAAAACAAAACTCGCCCTTGAAACAATTCGAGGACGAGTAAAACTTTTAAGATTGTACAATCCTATATTATTTTAATAATATAGCTTCCTTAATTATATTTTAACAGAAGAAGTCCATATTGTGAAGATATAATAAATATTTATAAGAATTATTAATAAGATACTAATAATTCTCAGTATATTTATTATATGATTAATTAGTATTAATTATTTTTATGTACTTTAACTTAATCATAAATGCTAGTGAGTTAATGTATTATATACCTCATTCTGTTCATAATCCATAATAGCATCAAAAATATTATTAGATATATCTTCAGGTATATCTTTGTTAAAAAATAACAGACCCTTATCATTAAGTTTTGTACTAGCAACATCTTTAACAAATACTTTTCCTTCATATCCTGAAAGCACTTCAGTTATCTCTTTTCCTAATTTTTTGAATTCCTCTCCCTTATTCCAAGATATAAACCCTATAAGTGATTTTGACAGATTAGTATCAAATCCTTTTCTTATAAGAATATCGTGCCAAGTATTACATTCTATATCACATCTATCCATAACGTACCTCCTTAATATATAGATACACAACTTCATAACTGAACTTATAATTCAGCAAAAAGCATTGCATGATGAGGCTATTTTCCTGAATTAATTAAGGATTGAAGTTGTTTATCTTTACTACAGTATTTTTTCTACTTTAATAGCATTTAATTTGTCTTATGAAAATATTCTTATAGCTTATTGTAATATTAGTAATTTGGTAAAATTATAATTATTAAAACTTATAAAATGAAATATCTGTATTTCAACTGCTATTATTTGCTGTCATTTGAAAAAATGACATGTGACTTAAATTTAATAAGATCAATAGCTCTAAGCTTTATTTTGAATACCTATTTGCTATGGATGAAGCAGCATAGGAATTAGGTTTAGTATTGCAGGTAAATCCACAACTTTTAACCCAACCTACTATTTGAGGAATCATTGATGATGAAGCGCCATCCTCTCCAGCATCAACATGAATACTTATATCATGCTCTTTATCATCTTTATTAAAATACAAAGAGAGTTTTCTTGCCATTTCTATACTTAAACTAGTTTCATAAAATAACTTTTGCCATATGTTTGTAATTTTTTTTACTTGTTTTATATCGTAAAAAAATATTCCACCCTTTCCTACTCTCCATATCGCTACCACAACTACAACTTTGGTTATATCATGATTTTGAGAATCAGTGCCTACAGTTATTTTATATTCATCATTTCTTGATTTTTGAATATAGTTTTTAATTAATTGACACATTGTACTAAAGGATACTTCACCATAGGTTATACTTCTCATAGCATATTCCCTCCTATTTTGATTCAGCGAAATGGTTAGATAAAATAAGACGTACATCTTATATTACTTTATTACTGTCAGTATAACTTATTATTGTTACGAAAATTTTAAGAATATTTTGTTTTTTATTTACTTTATAAATATTAATTATTATAGATTTTTATTACTAGTGTAATAATCTATGGTAAATAAAGCTGCTCAGTTATAGCTAGATTTCCCATTGTGAAATAGTTGTAAATAAGAAAAGAGCACGGGATTCCCCTTGCTCCTAGTTTTTTAATTAAATTATTAAATTATTAAATTATTAAATTATTAAATAAGCTTCTTATCTTATTTATCAAATAGTCCACCACTTTTATTATTTTTAACACCTTTTTTACTTTGGCCGATACTTTTTTGTGGCCTTGCAGTAGAACCTTGCTGCAAACCCTTTTTCTTTTTTGCTTCAATAAGCTTTTTCATCATTTCAATATTTTTATCTGACATTCTTATTCTCCCTTAAAAAATATATTTTTTATACATATATTTATTCTCACACATTATACAATACAATATTGTTTTATTCTATATGAAAAAAACTGTTCCGGCATCAAGCCTTCTCAGTTTTAGCTAACTTTCACTTTGCTAAATGGTAATAAACAACAGGAGCAAGAGATTGCCTCTTGCTCCATACTTTCTAATGAAATTATTTGAAACAGTTTAAAATCTATTATTTTTACATCAATAATAATTACCAAAATATTCGAATATTTAGTTGTTTAAAATGTCTCTAAAGTACTAATGAACTATTTTTTTCTATACAAAAGATGACTTCCTGTATCCTTATCTATAAATACATTAGAGTATGTTTTATTTAATACCTCTTCCTTAAATCTCTTTCCATCTTCAGTATGTTCTTCTGTTGGATAGTTATCTTGTACCACATCTTTATATTCAAAAGGATGCCCTGATGGTACTTTTTCTAATTTAGATGTGTCAACATGACTTCTTTCTCCCATTTTTTCTCCTCCTTAAATTAACTTATATTTATATTATTCTTTTAAGAAGAGAGTATTATGTTGTGAGTTATTGGAAGACACAGCTCTGTTTTAATCATCTATAAAATGTATAACAGAAAAGCACTTAATTATTAATAAAAAACGACCTGGTATCGAACCTACTAAAGATACACAACTTCAATCCTTAAACAATTCATGAAAATAGCCTCGACATGTAATGATTTTTCATGAATTATAAATTCAGTTATGAAGCCGTTTATCTACAGCTTAAGTCAGATTTCACTTTGCAAAATAACAGTAAATAAAAATAGAGTGATATCTACCACTCTATCCTTGTATTCTTTATGTACACTAATCCAAATATGAACAACAATAATCTGTTAATTCTTTTACAACTAATTTAAAACTAGAATTGGCTGGTACTTCAAAAGATTGTCCTCCTGTAATTGTAACCCATTCATTGCTACCAGGAAGTAATACATCAAGATTACCTGCCATTATTTCCATTATTTCTTTCTTACCTGTACCAAATTCATATTCTCCAGGCATCATAATTCCTAGTGTTTTCTTTTCTCCATCTTCAAACAATACTGTTCTACTTGTTACTTTTCCATCAAAATAAACATTTGCTTTTTTTATAATTGTTACTTTTTCAAATTGTTGCATAAATATCCCTCCTAGCTATCAATCATTATATCATATTTTTTACAAAGCTTAATATAATTATTTGAACATTAACACAAGTCAATTACTTTATTCATACTGTAACTAGTCTCTTTAAAAGAATACTTATTCAGAAACTTGGAAAATATAAATTCATATTTAGATATGACTTTATATTGAAGTATTATGTTTGTTAGTTAAAGGAGGCATGTATAGGTATGAATTTTCGCAATATCCAACGTGAAGAAATAGAACGAGTTTATGGTAAAATCAGCCCTTTTGAATTCAAGGATAAGTTAATTAATCTTGCAAAAGGACATAGAGAAAAAAGTGTACGAACTTTATTAGATGCAGGAAGAGGTAATCCTAACTGGACAGCGGCAACACCTCGTGAATCATTCTTTACCTTTGGTCAATTTGCTGTTGAAGAAACCCGAAGAGTATGGAATGAAGGTGATTTAGCAGGAATGCCTCAAAAAGCTGGAATTGCAGAACGTCTTAAAACTTATCTTGAAATACATCAAGATGCACCTGGGGCTGAATTACTTAAAAATATAATTGATTACGGAATAAATGCTCAAGGCTTTGATCCTGACGCTTGGGTATATGAATTAGCAGATGGAATTATTGGTGATAACTACCCTGTACCAGATCGTATGCTAGTGCATGTTGAAAAAGTTACCCATGATTATCTTATTCAAGAAATGTGTTATAATAAACCGCCTGCTGGTAGGTTCCACTTATTTGCTGTGGAAGGTGCTACAGCAGCTATGTGCTACATATTTGATACCTTAATCGCCAATGAATTATTATCAATAGGGGATAAGATTGCACTGATGACACCAATTTTTACACCTTATCTTGAGATTCCTCTTCTACCACGCTACGATTTTAATGTAGCTAAAATTGAGGCTAAAGAAATGACTGATGATGGTACTCATACTTGGCAATATCCAAAATCAGAGTTAGATAAGCTCTGTGATCCAACAATAAAAGCTTTGTTTGTTGTAAATCCTAGCAATCCACCTTCTACAGCAATAAAACCTGAATCAGTTAATGAGTTAACTGAAATTGTAAAAAACTATAATCCTAACTTGATGATTATTTCTGATGACGTATACGGTACCTTCGTTGATGAATTTCGTTCATTAGTAGCTGATTTACCATTTAACACAATTGGAGTATATTCATTTTCAAAGTATTTTGGTGTCACAGGATGGCGTTTGGGAACTATTGCATTACATGAAGATAACGTATTTGATAAGCTATTAAGAGAATTGCCTAGAGATAAAAAGGAAGAACTTAAGAAACGTTACTCAGCACTTTCTACTAATCCTGAAGAAATTCGCTTTATCGATAGAATTGTAGCAGATAGCCGTCAAGTAGCTCTAAATCATACTGCAGGTTTATCAACACCACAACAAGTACAAATGGCTTTCTTTGTAGTATTTGCTTTACTTGATAAAGAAAATAAATATAAACAATTAACAATAGATATTTGCCGTCGTCGAAAGCAGCTTTTGTTTGACGGTCTAGGACTCGATTGGAGAAGAGACCCTTATGATACCTGTTACTATACACAATTTGACTTACTAGAATGGGCAAATTATTATTACGGTAAAGAATTTGCAGAGTACTTACAGGAAAATTATAAACCAGTGGATGTTCTTTTCCGATTAGCAGAAGAATCCTCAATAGTATTACTAAGCGGCGGTGGATTTCATGGACCTGAATGGTCTATTAGAATATCACTAGCAAATCTCAGTGACGAATGCTACTCAAAAATTGGTGAACTACTTCATAAAATATTAGATGAATATGTTATATCATGGAAAAAAACACTGGAGGTTTTTGTGTAATACTAATTTAATCATCACAAACAAGCTGTTCAGTGTAAAGTGTCTGAACAGCTTGTTTTACACATTATTACTTAATCATTCTTTAAATGCTTAACTTGACTTTCTCTCCATCTTTTGATTGATTTTCACTATCCGTAAGCGAGGTCCTATTACAATACATGGATGAGTTTACAGCTTGTTCATAAATTACGTTTCTACTGAATATTATTAAATCTTTAGTTAAAACTAACATTAGTTATTAATAGCTAAAATAAGGAGGGTAATTTATGTCAAAGATATACTGTAATGTTACTAACTGTTCACATAATAAAAATGAAGTATGCTATGCAAACCGAATAAACGTATCTGGAGGAAACGCAGAAAATTCACGTCAAACCTGCTGCGCATCCTTCTTGGATAGTTCTCACTATAGTACACTTACTAATAATACCAATGATTATGGTAATGAATGCACCGCTATAGTATGTAATGTTCACAGCTGTACATTTAATGATGATGAGAATTGCTATGCTGGCAATATAGCTGTTTCTGGTAATAAAGCAAATATCTATGAAGAAACCAATTGTTCTACTTTCAGAGAAAAATAAAGCTGATCAGGCATCGATCCTTCTCAGCTTTAACTGAATTTTGTTTTATGAAACGGCAACAAATAAATATAAAAAGGAATAACTCCAATATAACATAGCTATAACTAGTTATTCCTTTTTAAAATTAAAAATATCTTTCTAGTAAACCCTTAAATGCTCTACCATGTCTAGCTTCGTCCTTACACATTTCATGTACCGTATCATGTATAGCATCTAAATTATTTTGTTTTGCTAAGTCAGCTAATTTTTTCTTGCCATCACAAGCCCCATATTCAGCTTCCACACGTGCACTTAAATTTGACTTAGTATCAGCTTTAACAACCTCTCCCAGAATTTCAGCAAACTTAGCTGCATGATCTGCCTCCTCAAAAGCAATTCTTTTATAGGCTTCTGCAACCTCTGGATATCCTTCTCTATCAGCCTGTCTTGACATTGCTAGGTACATACCAACTTCTGTGCATTCACCTATAAAATTGGCTCTTAGTCCCTCAACTATCTCCTGATTAGCATCTAAAGCAGTACCTATTCGATGCTCATCTGCCCAAACTAATTCATCAGTCATTTCCTTAAACTTTTCTCTAGGAGCTTTACATATAGGGCATATTTCTGGTGGTTCATTTCCCTCATGAATATAGCCACAAATTGTACAAACAAATCTTTTCATTCCTTTAATCTCCTTTTTGTTATAGATTTGACTTTAATATTATTACCTATATTAGCCTCTATATAATCATAACTTATTTAGATTCTTACCTTTTAGCACTTTCTGATATAAAAATAAGAGCTAGATATACTATAATTGCCAAGATACAAAAAAATATATACTTTTATGGTTCATTTTTATTGCCCTCAAATTTTCTAGTATTCACTTCTTCGAAAATGTCATTTATTTTATTTTTATTGTCTTTAGATTTTGAATTATATCCAATCATTTCTTTCATTTGCGATATTTCAGTCATTATAGATATAAAATCTTCCTTTGTTAAAGGCTTTTTATTTTCCTTTAGCTCATATCCTAATTGACCACTTACTTCAATTGTTGCATATTGAACATCTTCAATAGAAGATATTCCGACCTGCCTCAAACGGGTCTCAAGCCTATCTATAGACAATCTTAATTTTTTTAGATTTTTCATATTAGGTTTACCATTTTCAATAACAATAACTGCTTTACCTGAAAATAAGTTTTCTAAAAAGTCTATTTTAACCTGTATATATTCAGTAATTATCATTAACAATACTAGTAAAAATGCTGCTAAAAAAGTAATAAGTAACCCTTTTCCTGATATAGGTTGAATTAGCAATGACCCTAATCCTATCATTACAATAGTTTGCGATATGGTCATTTGGGATATTGATTTTCTTCCACCTACTCTTAAAATAAATGTTCCAATAAAAAATATAAGAGTTGATTGCAAGATCCAGCTCAATTCCATTCTTTACAGCTCCTTTAAAAGAATATAATCCATATTTTTTATTATTTTCTATAACGTTTCTCTTAATGCACCTATATATTCTAGTGCACTATCTTGATTATGTATTACAGTTATCTCTAACTGACCAATCGTATGCTCGAAGGTTATAAAGACTTCAGTTAAATTATTCATTTGAATAAGAAAACGCTTTTTACTAAATGTATCTTTAAATTGAGCTGTAAAATCATTAACTTGTTTCCAATCTACTATTTATTCGATTACAGAAGATAAACTAATTTAATAGTATAAACTTTACTTTATGTTGAATAATAAGGATAAAATACTTGAATTTAGGAGGCATACAATTGAGTGAATGGTTAGTAGTATTGGTACGTTCTATTATTAGTTTCTTTACTTTACTTATTTTTGCAAAAATATTAGGTAAACAACAAATAAGTCAATTAGCATTTTTTGATTATGTGTTAGGAATAACGATTGGTTCCATTGCTGCAACTCTTACCACTGACTTGTCCAGCAGGGCATGGCCTCATTGGGTAGGTCTTTTCACTTGGGCAATTCTTGGATATCTAATGGAGTATATTACTATGAAATGGAGGTACGCAGGAAAATACATAGACGGCGAACCTGCAATAGTTATTATGAATGGTAAGATAATGGAAGATGCACTAAAAAAAATGAAGTACAGGGTATCTGATATTATGGCGTTACTCAGAAATAAAAGTGTATTTGATTTGAAGGAAGTCGATTTTGCAATCATTGAACCAAATGGTCAATTATCTGTACTAAAAAAAGGACAATATCAGTCTTTAACAGCTAAAGACATGAATATTTCTAAAACCTCCAGTGGTATAAGTACAGAGCTTATTTATGATGGGATACTTATAGAACAAAATCTTAGACAACTTAATAAAGATAAAAATTGGATTATAAGTCAGCTAAAGATGCAAGGTATTACTGATATTTCAGAAGTATTTCTTGCAACACTAAATCCTGCTGGTAGCTTATATATAGATAAATATGAAGATCACATAAAGAAAATAACTGATATTGGCGATTATAAAGGCCCCTACTAAGGAGGTGCGTAGTTTGAGAAAATTTTTAGTAATAACCATTCCTATAGTTACACTAACTCTCTTTATACTAATCATGCTTAGTGGTAATATTTTAAAGCACTCCTTCGGAAAAGATGATAATATCCCTGCGTCTATTGAGTTGATTATGCAAGATATAAAGGCTGAGAAATGGGAGGAAGCCCGTAAACAAACTGAGCAATTATCAAAATCATGGAACAAAATAGTAAATAGGGTTCAGTTTAGTTCAGAGAGAGACGAGATAAATGCATTTAGTGCTAATATTGCCCGTTTACGTGGGGCAATTATGGCAAAAGATAAATCAGGTGCATATATGGAATTAAATGAGGCCTATGAACATTGGAATGACCTTGGAAAATAAACATAATTATTAAAACATACTTAGGAATAAATGATATTTATACTATAGCAACAATTGTAATTTTAATAGGTATACCAGTTAGCTTTCTTTTAAAAAAGCAGGTACATATTACTGAACATGTTGCTTCTAAAAAAGCGGCATAATAGGTGCACCCATTTTGTTTATTAAAAAATTATTAGGTTATTATTAATCTAACTAGCATTATTAGCACTAGAACCCAGACATTTGTCTGGGTTCTAAATTTTAGATAATAACAAACTTACTATATCTTTGAGAACATATAAATTTAGGGATAAGGAAAAACCCTTAAAAAATCAAAGATTTAACTGTATTTTCTTTCTAGCCTTACTACTGTCTTCACATGTGTTTTGATAGAAAGATGATTCTAGTACGCGTTAAAATAAGATTTGCGTAAAGATGCCCCCTTAATTAAGGGAACCATGGAATTCCTTAGTTTCATACTTTTATGCAATATTTATTACACATTCCGCATATTAACAAATTGATGAACTAACAAAAAATCATTATAAAAATAACTATAGTTTTATATAATTTAAAATTGGCTTCACATATGTAAGAATTCGTGATAATCTTATTATCGTATCTTAGTTATTAGAGATACCTAGTTTGATAGTAGCACATCTAAAGTGGCTGTGCGATGTTTCATTTATATCTTAAATAAGGGGGAAAAAATTATGGTAAATCTAAAAAACAAGTGGAATAAAATAAGCTTGGTAAAACGAATAATTATAGGTTTAATTATTGGTATTATCTTAGCTGTAACGATTCCAGAAACAGCAAAACCAATCATCATTTTGGGTTCTTTATTTGTAGGTGCTTTGAAATCGGTCGCCCCTATATTAGTCTTCCTCTTGGTCATGTCAGCCCTCTCCCAACACAAAAGTGGGCACCAAACCAATATGAAATCCATTATCGGCCTTTATATTTTAGGAACTTTCTTAGCTGGACTTGTGGCGGTTGTTGCAAGCTTTATGTTCCCTGTAAGCTTAACACTTGCTGCGAGCGCTGAGAATCTGACGCCTCCTGGAGGTGTGGTAGAGGTTCTGAAAACATTACTGTTGAATATTGTTGATAATCCAGTAAAAGCACTTTATAATGCCAATTATATCGGTATATTATCTTGGGCGGTACTTCTTGGATTTGCTTTAAGAAATGCGCCTGACTCTACAAAAACAATGATTTCTAATTTTTCAGATGCAGTATCTCAAATAGTTAGATGGGTAATAAATTTTGCTCCATTAGGAATTATGGGGCTTGTATTTGATTCTATTGCTACAAATGGAATCGAGTCTTTACTTAGCTATGGAAAATTACTTGTAGTTCTGATTGGTTGTATGGTCTTTGTAGCTCTTGTTATCAACCCAATCATTGTATTCATAAATATTCGTAAAAACCCATACCCACTTGTATTTAAGTGCTTAAAGGAAAGTGGAATTACAGCATTCTTTACACGTAGCTCAGCTGCAAACATTCCTGTAAATATGAGTTTATGTGAAAAACTAGGTTTAGATAATGATACATATTCGATATCCATTCCATTAGGCGCTACGATTAATATGGCTGGTGCAGCTGTTACCATTTCTGTTTTGACACTTGCAGCGGTTAACACTCTTGGTATTAAAGTGGATATTGGTATGGCATTAATCCTCAGCTTACTATCGGCCGTATGCGCTTGCGGTGCTTCAGGCGTAGCTGGTGGTTCACTATTACTGATTCCTGTCGCATGTAGCTTATTCGGGATATCAAATGATATTGCTATGAAGATAGTTGGTGTAGGCTTTATCGTAGGTGTTTTACAAGACTCTTGTGAAACGGCACTTAACTCATCTACAGACGTACTTTTCACAGCAACAGCTGAATTTACTCAGTGGACTAAGGAAGGAAAAGAAATCCTCATTAATTAATTAATAGAAGCTAAATCACTTTGTTATTTTTATGACTTTTGAAGCCCTATATTCGCTGTTTATGATCTGCGATATGGTGGCTTTTTCTTTTAAATAAACAATTATTAATCCCCATTTTTCTCATCAATTATATAGCCCCTTCACTACAGTTCAGCTGATGGTTTAGGAATGATTTGAATAAAGGCTGGTGGAAAAATATAGCGTAGAACTTTCAAAAAAGATGACTCCTGTTCAATACAGAAATCATCTTAATAATGTAGCCTAGGTCTTTTTTTAATTGTCCTTGACAAAGGGTGCATTTTAATCAGTCTGAGGGAACATAAAACACACTTGAATTTTAACTTAAAAACCCTGAAAGCCATTGATATAAAGCTATTTCTTTTCTAGCCTTACTACTGTCTCCACGTGTGGTGTATGTGGGAACATATCCATAAGCAGTGTCTTTTCTACCGTGTATCCAGCTTCCTCCAATCTCTTTAAGTCAACCACAAGAGACTTTGGATTACAGCTTACATAGATTATATCCTTAGCATTAAACTTTATTACATATTCTAATGCTGTTGGATGAACACCACTTCTTGGTGGATCAAGAATTATTATATCTGGCTTATCCTTTATTGTGTTTATAACCTTCGTAACATCTCCAGCTATAAAGTTACAATTATTTAAACCATTAAGCTTAGCATTTTGATTTGCTACTACAACAGCTTCTTCTATAAGTTCAATTCCAATAACCTTTTCTGCCTTTCCTGCAGCAATTTGTCCTATGGTTCCAGTTCCACAGTAAAGGTCAAAAACCACTTTATTTCCCGCATCTCCCATAAAATCTCTTACTATACTATATAGTTTTTCTGCACCTAAAGAGTTTGTTTGGAAGAAAGAGAATGGTGAAATTTTAAACTTAAGACCTAATAATTCTTCAGTTATATAATCCTGTCCGTAAAGTACATTTAACTTTTCAGGAATAACAGCTTCTGATAAGGAGTTATTTTCAGTGTGAAGTATTCCTTTAATAACTCCCTTATAGCTTTCTCTCTTTATCAGCTCTGTCCATTCTGTCAAATCAAAATCTAGCTGAGTAGTAGTTACAAGGTTAATCATTATTTCTTCTGTTTTCTTTGTCTTCCTTACTATAAGATTTCTTAGGTAACCTTCTCTAGCCATTATCCTATAATAAGGTATATTCTTCTCTCCAAAATAATCAACTGTAAGGTTTAATATTTTCCTAAAATCTTCGTCTACGAGGTCACACTCATTTACAGTTATTATACCAAAGGATTTTCCTTTCATATGCATTCCAAGGGAGAGGTCTCCACCCTTTTCCATATCACCAAAGGTAAACTCCATTTTATTTCTATATTCCCATTCTATAGGACTTGTTTCTATTCCTAAAAACTCTCCTGTAGATACTCCATTTTCCTCAAAAAGCTTTTTAACTTGTGCTACCTTTAGTTCAAGTTGCTTTTTATAAGGTACATTTTGTGACGAACATCCACCGCAAACTCCATAATGTGAACATTTCTTTTCTATCTCATACTCTGCCCTTTCCCTTACTTCTAAAGGTTTCATTTCAGCATAGTCTTTTTTCTTTTTTGTTATTCTTCCAAAAACCTTTTGCCCAGGAAAGGCATTCTTTACATAAACCTTTAAATCATTTTTATAAGCTATACCCTGTGAAGGGAATTCCATATCTTCTATAAGTAATTCAAGTTCATTACCTTTCTTCATGTGTTATCTCCCATCCATTATATTCTTAATAAGTACTTACCTAATGTAGCTCTAAGTTTTGTGCTCTCAAGGATTGGTGAATACAATACATTAATTGCTACATAAATAATAAAGAACATAGTTGGTCTATCTGCAATAAAGAAACCTATCAATCTTAATATTCCATCAAAAGCAAACAATAAACCAACCGAAATTGCTAAAGCTACCGCTTGATCTATAAAAGTAGCAACTAATCTTGGAAAAAATCCTACCTTTTTATTAGTATTATCTTTTTTCTCTTCTATTATATTTTCTTCATTTTTAAAATCATTATTTTTTTCTAAATCTCTATCTGACATTGAAATACCTCCTACCTTGTATTTTATATACCGTTATATGGTATTTATTACATTCTCCTTTTTATACCATTATTTTATTTTAACAAAAACAGATATATAAGAAAAGTAAAAAATAATAAAAAGATCCCTACATTTAATGTAGGGACCTTAAGAAGTTTATATGAATTGAATACTTGGCAAAAATTCATCGATAATTAAATTCACATTGAATCTAAACTTTGAGAAAAATCATTAAATACGTAAGCTATTTTATAAAATTCATTAAATATTAAACTTAATTATATTTAATTAGAATGCTGGAATTATACTTCCATTGTAATTTTCTTCTATGAATTTCTTAACTTCTGGAGAATTTACAGCCTTTGTTAATGCTTGAATTTTAGCGCTATCTTTGTCTTCCTCTCTAACTGCAATTATGTTAGCATATGGTGAATCCTTTGATTCTATAGATAATGAATCCTTTGTTGGATTAAGTTTAGCTTCTAATGCATAGTTAGTATTTATAACTGCTGCTTCAACATCATCAAGAACTCTTGGAAGTTGAGCTGCATCTAATTCCTTAAACTGAAGATTTTTAGGATTTTCAGTAATATCTCTAGGTGTTATAGTTTCTCCTTCTTTAAACTTTACTAATCCATTCTTTTCAAGAAGTCTTAAAGCTCTAGCTTCATTTGATGGATCGTTTGGCACCGCAATTTCTGCTCCATTCTTTATGTCATTTAAAGCCGTAATCTTCTTTGAGTATACGCCCATTGGCTCCAAGTGAACTTTAGTTGTATAAGTTAACTTATATCCTTTTTGTTTAACCTCATTATTTAGAAAAGGAATGTGTTGAAAGAAGTTTGCATCAATTGATTTCTCATTTAACGCAGTATTTAAAAGCGTGTAGTCATCAAATACTTTTATCTCTAAAGCATATCCCTCTTTTTCTAAAAGTGGTTTTACTTTTTCTAATATTTCAGCATGAGGTTTTGCAGTAGCTCCAACAACTATTTTCTTGTCATCCTTCTTTGTTTCTGTCTTGTTAGCACATGCTGCTAATGTACCCGCAATAGTTAATGATAATGCTAATGTTAATAATTTTTTAATTTTCATAGTTTATTCCTCCTTTATATGCTATTAAAATAAAGAAATTAACCTTCTTTTATATCTTAAGCCTTATTTATTTTTCCATATTACCTTAACTTCTTATACGCATAATCTCCTGCTGATTGAAGAAGTTGAACTAATACTACTAGAGTTATAGAAGTATAAAGTATTACATTATTATCAAATCTTTGATATCCATAAGCTATAGCAACTTTACCTAATCCCCCGGCTCCAACTGCTCCTGCCATAGCAGTATAACCAAGTATGGATATTATTGAAAGAGTTATACCAGATACTATAGATGGCATAGCTTCTTTTATCATTACTTTAAAAATTATTTGATAATCTGATGCTCCAAAAGATTTAGCTGCTTCAATTAAACCTTTATCTACTTCTTTTAATGATCCCTCTATTATTCTTGCTATAAAAGGTGCTGCTCCAATAGTAAGAGGAACTAAAGCTGCTACTTCTCCTATACTTTTACCTACAATAAATCTTGTTAAAGGAATTAATACTACTATAAGAATTATAAATGGAAAACTTCTTAAAGTGTTTATAACAAAGTCTAAAGACTTATATATAATCTTATTAGGTCTTAATCCGTTCTTATCAGTTATTATAAGTATAATAGCAAGAATAAATCCTATAATTGTAGATAATAACGTTGATATTCCTACCATGTAAAGAGTAATACCCAATTCTTTAAGTAAAATCTCTTTAAAAAATACTGCAAAATTATCTGCCATTATTTACAACCTCCCATCCTACTTTTTTCGAATTTAGGTATTCTATAACTCTCTTCTCTTGTTCTACTTCAATATTAATAACTAAAGAGCCTAAAACATCATCTCTAAACTTTTCAAGCTTACCCCATACTATAGAAAAGTCTATATTTAATTCTCTTGCCATAGAAGTTATAATACTTTGATCTGAGTTGTCTTTTGGAAAGAACAACTTTATATTTACTCCTTGGTTTGGAAGAATCTCCTCTTCTCCTAGAAGATTCTTTAAGGCTTTAGTATGCTTCAAGAAAAGTTCCTCAACATTTCCAACTTCTAAAACCTTTCCTCCTTCAAGTATTGCAACCTTTTCACAAACTTCCTTAACTACTTCCATTTGGTGAGTTACTATGATAATAGTTATACCAAGCTTTTCATTAATTTCTCTTAAAAGTGAAAGTATAGATTTTGTTGTCTTAGGATCTAAGGCAGAAGTAGCTTCATCACATAGAAGTACGTTTGGGTTTAAAGCTAATGCTCTTGCTATAGCAACTCTTTGCTTTTGTCCTCCGCTTAACTCTTTTGGTTTTCTCTTGGCCTTGTCCTCAAGTCCTACAATTTTTAATAACTCCTCTACTCTTTCTTTTATCTCTTCTTTTGGCACTCCCCAACATTCCATTGGTAATGCAATATTATCATAAACATTCTTTCTTTCTAAAAGAGAAAAGTGTTGGAATATCATTCCTAGATCCTTTCTGAAACTTCTCATTTCTTTTCCCTTTAAATTCTTAACCTCTTGTCCATCAACTGTAAGACTTCCACTTTCATAATCTTCAAGTCCATTTATACATCTTAACAATGTAGATTTACCAGCTCCACTATGTCCTACGAGCCCAAATATTTCACCTTTTTTTATTTCAATATTTATATCTTTTAATACTGGAGATTTATTAAAACTTTTATTTAAATCTTTTATTATTATCATCATTATTCTCCTTAAATAATTGTTATATAATACTTACTCTTCTCCAAATAAGTAAAATTGATTAGGCATCACCCCTACTCAATTTTAGCCAGATTTAATTTTGTAAAATGGTAATAAATAAAAAGTACCAGAGAATAACTCTGGTACACATATACACCTTTGCTACCCTCTCATCTATCAGCAATTTATGCTGCAGGAATTGGCACCATTGCATCTGTTAAATGAAACATATACCGGTTGCCGGGCTTCATAGGGCCAGTCCCTCCGCCTCTCTTAATAAGAACTATTATTAGTTTTTCACTGATACAAATATAATATTTTTTATATAACAAATCAATAGTTTTTTAAATATTTATTAATATACTATAAATTAATTTAATACCTTAATAATCCACTAATAGAAATCGTTTTCTCGATGAATTATTGTCAATAGCCAATCGGTTTACTATGTTTTATTGATAGCTAGGTCATCAATTCAATAATAACAGTAGTAATGCTGTATTTCTACTAATTAACAAAATGTGATATATTTTAAATTATGATTAAAATTAACAGGAGATGATTAAATTGATAAATCTTTTATTTTTATGTATTGCCGGTTTTATAGCATCCTTTGTGGATTCAATAGCAGGAGGTGGAGGACTAATCAGTGTACCCGCCTTTATGTTATTTGGCTTACCACCACATATAGCATTAGGAACTAATAAGTTCTCTGCAACTACAGCCTCACTTACTTCATCCTTAAAGTTTATTAAAAGTGGTAAGGCAAATTTAAATCTACTAAAATACATAATACCATTTACTTTTATAGGTGCTGTTTTAGGAGTAAAGGCAGTTCTTCTAATAGACCAAAGTTTTTTAACACCGTTAGTTATGGCACTTGTACTCTTGGTAGGAGTCTATTCACTATTTTCTAAGAATCTAGGGATAAATAATGAATATAAAGGTACTACACTAAAACTAATTATAATAGGAATTGTGTTCGGTTTTACTATTGGTTTCTATGATGGTTTTTTCGGACCTGGAACAGGCTCTTTTCTTCTTTTTGGATTTGTAAAGATTTTTAAATTTGATTTTGTAAGTGCTAACGGAAATACTAAAGTACTTAACTTTACTTCTAATATTGCTTCTCTGATAACTTTTGCTCTTGAAGGAAAAATAAACTACTATTATGGAATAATTGTAGCAATATTTATGATATTAGGTGCTATATTAGGGACAAAAGCTGCAATAAGTAACGGATCTAAACTTATAAAACCTATATTTATAACAATGTCTCTTGCAGTAGCAGTAAAGATGCTAATTAACATTAACTAATTATTAAAAAAAGGAATTCATCCAAAGAATGAATTCCTTTTTTCAGTTTGCTGAAAAACCCCCTGTTTAAAAACAGAGGGTTTTTCTAGCAAACTTGTGGATAAATTTTAAAACAGGGTTTTTCTATTAATTTGAATAAAATTTTATATAAATCT
>NZ_BOPZ01000037.1 GCF_018332455.1 Clostridium polyendosporum | reverse complement strand
CTCCCTTACCACAACCTGAAAACATTGTTAGTGTTAGCATGCCTGTTATGACAGCTGTTAAAAGTTTTTTTCTCATTAATTCTTCCCCCTCATCTTTTTTGGAAATGTTTCCACTTTTATTTAATAAAAATATAAAACGTTTCAGTTTAATGGAAATGTTTCCATTTTGGTTTAATTAAAACGGAAACCATTCCAATCATGTGGAAATGTTTCCAAACTTCTAATCAAGAAAACGTTTTACAAATTTAGTTTACCATATACTTGATATAATGTAAATATATTTTTTTATCAAATTGTTGTTTCTCCTTTTCTAAATGATACTGGTAATACCAATTCTTCTGGTACTTCCACACCATTTATTTGATTGATTAATATTTCAACGCTAGATCTAGCTATTTCCTCAACAGGCTGACGTATAGTTGAAAGAATAGGATGAAAATAATCATTAGTTTGAATACCGTCGTATCCAATTACCTGAATATCTTCTGGAATGCGCTTCCCTCTTGCTCTAGCCTCACTAATAAAAGCTCCTGCAAACATATCTGTACTCGTAAATACACCATCAACCTCTGGATATTTATCTAAAAACTTTTTTGCTAACTCTCTTTCACATCCAAACTTAACCAAATCTTCCAAAACGCAATATTTAACCTTATTCTTCTCAGCTGTATCAATAAAAGCCTCTTTACGCTTAAATACAGCAGTTTCTACAGTCGAACCGCCTCCTAGATACCCTAGATACTTACATCCATTATTAATCAATGTCTCAGTGGCAATCTTTCCTTCAGTATAATTATCTGATGCTACATAAGGTACTTTCTTACTAAAATAACGATCTATTGTTACTACCCTCATTTTAGGATCAATATATTTATCGATATTATGATAAGATAAAATTATAATACCAGCTACTTGATTTTGTTTTAACATTTCTAAATACTGAATTTCTTTTTCCTTTTTTCCTTCTGAATTGCATAGCATTAATTTATAGTCATTCTTATAAGATTGATCTTCTATATAAAATGCAAGTTCTGAAAAAAAAGGATGCCAAACAGTCGGTATTAAGAGCCCAATAAATTTTGTTGATTGCTTTTTAAAGTTTCTTGCAACTTCATTCGGGGTATAATTTAATTCTCTCATAACCTGTAATACTTTTTCTCTTGTTTCAGGTTTTACTGAGCCAGTTCCATTTAAAACTCTAGAAACAGTCCCTAATCCTACTCCAGACTTTTTTGCCACATCCTTTATAGTTGCCAATATATTCCCCCCTTAAAAGTGCTAAGAATGCGTGAGTCAAATTCTATTTAGGTTTTAAAAAATAATCTCAGCATTCAATATATATTTTAAAATTTTAAATTTAATTATGGACTTATAATAACCCAATTATATAATAAATGTGCATATGCGAAAAGTATTAAAAACCCTCTTGATAGTTTTATAGTACAATTATTTATGAATAAAACATATCATTAATTAATATTAATGTAAATAATTATTTTTCCATGGTATTGAATTACCGCCTTTGAATTATAACTATTTACACCATTGTAGACACTTTTATTCAGATATAGATGAAAATACTTATTAATAAAGATAAAGAAACCCATTGGCTATGACTGAATCATATCAATGGGCTTCTCTCATACATATAGGAATTTTACTAATCATATATATCTGAAAATTCTATCTTGATTTTTTCGATTTTGCTTTTACTTTCATTTATATAAATATCGAGTTTAGGATTGCTTTCATCTTTAGATAATAATTTTATGGGAAGTTTCACTCTAAACTCACTTCCTTCACCAGGGGCACTTTCTAATTCAATAGTACCATTGTGTAAAATCACTAGTTCTTTAACCAATGAAAGACCAATGCCACTTCCTTCCCTATTTCTAGATAGCGACTTGTCTACTTGAACAAATTTTTCAAATATAGAGGATTGCTTTTCAGCAGGTATCCCTACTCCAGTATCTTTAACAGATAGGACTATACTATTGACCTTATCGTATATATTGACTTCTATGCTTCCACCACTAGGGGTAAATTTTATAGCATTTGATAATAGATTAAGTATAATTCTTTCCATTGAATCTGGATCGAAAGCCATGATTTTTTCCTCTATTTCCGTATCAAAGGTAATAGAAATATCCTTACTTTCAACATAATCAGCAACTGATAATACAATATTTTCTACTACACTTATTATATCCTTATTCGAAAGCTGAGTAAAAAAGTGTCCTGCATCAATCTTTGTTATATCAATAAGATTGCCTATAATTCTAAGCAGCCTATAGCAGTTTTGTCTCATTATACCTATATACTTTTCTACGCTTTCTTGCTCTTCATTAAATGCACTAGTTTTCAATTCTATGATTTGGAGAGCACTAAAAATTAAATTTAATGGTGTTCTAAGTTCATGAGAAATATTAGAGAAGAAGTTAGTTTTTAGCCTATCATAATGCATCATTTCCCGAATAAGCTTTGCATTTTCTTCATTGTTCTTATGGTCAGTCATATCAAGTCCAAATAAAATTAATCCTCTACGAGTCCCGTTATTATTAAATAGAGGTATTCTTAATGTATCATAAACCTTATTAATGCCCTCTTTTTTATCTGGTACGACTTCTTCACTTCTATACATAGTGCCTGCCTTCCATGCTTCTTCATCTTTATTCATCCAATTTGCTAGCACATAATTTTCATGAGTTGATAAGTTAACTAATTCATCAATGTTTTTATTTTCAAAATTTTTTTTGCTAATGTTCAGTAATTTTAAAACTGTATTATTTGCCTTAAGGAATTTGCCCTCTGGATTTCTCATGTAAATTATATTGGGAGTGGAATCCATTACTGTATATAGCAAACTCTCACTATCAAATAATAATCTTTCAGCAAATCTACGTCTATATATATTAACAATTACAAGAGTTATTGATAATATAATGATAAGTATAATAGCAGTTATTAAATATAAAACTTGTGTTTTAGATATATTATAAAATTTAGAAGGCTCATTAACTATCTTAGCCCCTTTAGGTAAGGCTTTGAAATCAATATTAAATTGTTTTAACTTATCATAATTAAATACATAGTTATGAGCCGAATCTTCAGTAACAGGAATGTCTGAGGGTTTCTCACCATTTAATATTCTTAAAGCTAATTTACCTATTTCTTTCCCTAAATCACAGCCGTCTGTAATTACTCCTCCAATACTCTGCTTGTTAAGTTCTATATAACACCTAGAAAAAACAGGTATTTTATTATCTTTAAAAAGAGTATCAGTAACGTGGGTAATTGATATATCCTCACCATTATCATCCTTAAGATTTGCATCAAAATAGGCTATAGTACCTGGCGGTAATTTATTCATTTTTTCTTTTACCTTTGTAATATTTTGTTCATCAGAAAATATGAAGGTAACTTTGTCTTTATATAGAGGCATTAGCCCTTTTATATAATCTTCTATTCCTCCTGGTATTTTGTCTGTAATAACAAATATTTGTTTAGCATTAGGCTGAAGCTCTAAAGCAACATCTAAAGTATTTTTAATATCTGGGCTCTTTACTAACCCTGTAAAAAGTGGATGGTTGGAAATCATAGACTTATTGAAATTATTTATACCACTAAATATAACAGGAGTATTTGGAAATAACTTATCTCCATACTTTAGTAAAAAATTAAATGCTCCGTCATCTAAGGTAATTATAACGTCAATTTTTTTATTTCTATATTTATATTTATATAATTCATAAAGTTGCTTCGAATACTCTTCTCCAAAGTTACTGCTATAATCCATATTCTCAATCTCTAAACTAATATCTTTTTTGCTATCTATAAACTCTGAATTAATTGAAGATATTATTTCATTAATCCATTGTCTTGATTCATATCCGGATATAATAGTACTTTTATTACTGTATGAATTTAAAATAAGTACACTTTTTTGTACTTCATCTTGAGCATAAGCAGGTCTTTGAAAAAAAGCAAAAAAAATAATAAAGAATATAAAGAAAATAGCATGTTGTTTTATGCGTCTATTATAATTCATAAGATTATGCCTCCTAGTAAAAAATAGTAGTATGAATATTTCAGGTTAAAAACTCTAATTATAGACGAACCAAAAATCCCACGCTTAAATTTAAAGAAACGATTCAAGAGATAGACTAATATTAGCTATCTCTTTTGTATAACTTATTTTATAATGACAATATTTTTTTCTTTAGCTATAGCTTTTCCAGTAGTATAACTAAACAATTTTGTATTCGGATTTTTTAATAAAATCTTCAACTTCTTCTCTTGCTGGCAATGCAGCCATTGCCCCTTTCTTTGAAACAGTTAAAGCAGCAACTCCATTAGAAAACTTTAATAAGTCTTTTATTTTTTCTTTATCTAACTCAATTAATTCTTCTAATTTTATATCATTGAATGAAAGTTGATATAGTAGAGAACCAATAAAAGAATCTCCTGCTCCGGTTGTATCTTCTACTTTCACGTCAAAAGCTTCTGATTCAACACAGAGATCAACTGTTATAAGTTGAGCTCCCTTATTGCCTGTAGTATATACAACAACTTTAACATCTCCTACAAATAATGACTTCAAAGCTTCTTTCTCATTTTTAATACCTGTAATAAACTCCAATTCCTCATCACTTATTTTTACTATATTAGCATATGGTAAAAACTCTAATACAGCCTCTCTGCAACTTTCTTTACTCTCCCAAAGAGGTAACCTTATGTTTGGATCAAAGCTTATTATACACTTATTAGCTTTAGCATATTCTATAGCCTTTCTATGAGCATCCTTAATAGGAGCATCTATTAAACTTACAGAGCAAAAATGTAATATATCGCCCTCTTGAAAATCTTCTTCATTAATTTCATCAGCATTTAAAAGCATATCTGCACTAGGATTTCTATAAAATGAAAAATCTCTTTCCCCATCTTCTCCTAGTGAAACAAAAGCCAAGGCAGTATTTGCTTCTTTAGTTCTTATCACCCTTGAAGTATCTACCCCTAACATATTAGCATCTTCTAAAATCTTATCTCCAAAAGCATCTGCTCCAAGCTTCGTTAACATCATGCCTCTTCCACCTAACTTGCATACTGCTGCAACTACATTAAGCGGTGCCCCTCCTGGTACTCTTAAAAATCCTTCTACATCCTTCAGAGTCTTTCCTTTTTGCTTAGGAATAAAATCTATTAAAGCTTCTCCTATGGATATTACCTTGCTCATATCATCATCTCCTATATTTATTTTTGTATATCCCAAAGTTTTGCTTCTACCACAGCATCACCATTAGCAAAGAAACTGATTCCAGTGCTATTTTTATCTGTAAATATACGACCTGTAAATACCTCTTCTCCATCATTCACAAATACTTCAATTGAAGAAATATCAACAAAAACTTGTAATTTTATTTCTTTAGAGTCTATAATACATTTACGCTGCATCCCATACTCTTCTGCAAACATCTTGCCTGATTTACTGCGATCTATAACAAGTTTCTTATCTTTTATATCATAGTAAACTACAGTCTCCTCATTTTCCCCTTTTCTAAGTTTAACACCTATGTAATCTCCATTAAACTCTTTGAATGTGCAAATCATCTCATACACTTTTCCATTGAAATCATCAACAATTCTATCTTCATTATTCAATTTATATAATACTGAACGTTCATTACATCTCAATTGCTGTAATTCTTGAACTGGAGCTTGTACTATTTTATTATCCTGTATTTTAATTTCTCTAGGAATAGTAAGACAGTGAGCCCATTCACTTTCATCTGAAGGATAATCAATCTCTGGTAATCCCATCCACCCTATCAGTACACGTCTTCCATTATCATCTTCCGTTGTTTGAGGAGCATAAAAGTCAAATCCTCTATCTAATTCCCTAAATACTCCATGATTAAAGATTCCATTTTCAAAATCTATCAGTTCTCCAATTAAATAACCTGATTGAAATATATTTAAATAATTATCACCATCTGGTTCAATTCCCTGTGGAGATATTATAAATATGCCTTTATTATCAAGTTCAAAATAATCAGGACATTCCCACATAAATCCATTACCCTTAAAGTTTGTTTTAACCTCTCCTTTAAAAGTCCAATTTAATAAATCTTCTGACTGATAGTATACTACTGTTCCTAAAAGTTCATCGGTTTGTGCTCCTATTAAACAATAATATTTATGATTATACTTAAGTACCTTTGGATCTCTAAAATGATCCGTATACCCTTCTGGAATACATTCTATAACCGGTTCATCATTTTTAGTAATAACACCGTCTTTATTCATAACGGCTAAACATTGATAAGGATGTCTAACCCAGTCTTTATTCCTTGTATTTCCTGTATAAAATAAATATAACTTTTCATTTTCAACTATCCCCGTTCCTGAGAATGCTCCATGACTTTCAAAATATTTATCTGGAGTTATTCCAATTCCACAATCCTTCCAATTAACTAAATCCTTTGAAGAAACATGATACCAGTATTTTAATCCATGAACAGGTCCTAACGGAAACCATTGATAAAATAAATGATACTCTCCATTATAATAAGAAAAACCATTTGGATCATTTAATAATCCTGTATTAGGTTGAATATGAAATTGTTGTCTGTACGGACAACAATCAACTTTCTTCTTTAATTCTATTACTTCATTTTGTTCTACATCTTCTATTCTTCTATATCGTTGTTCTCTAGTCCATTCAGCCATTACTCTCTCCTTAATTAAACTATTTACTAAATTTAATACAGAAGTGACTAGGTTAATACCTAGCCCTTCTTATATATCCTCTATGCTGCATTTTCTACCTTAGCACTATCACCATTCTTTTTTTTCATAGCTTTTGAAAGTATTATTGTAACTGCAAATGTCACTCCAAATGCAATTACCATTCCAATGATGTAATGTATCATTGATTGTGGTCTTATTACTATAATTCCTGGTAATCCTGCTGGTCCTGGTGAAACTGCTAATACTTTTACTAGTGTTACATATGCAGATGCTACTGCTGAACCTATCAGCGCACCAAAAAATGGATATCTTAATTTTAAGTTAACACCGAACATTGCCGGTTCTGTAATTCCTAATAACGCTGATATACCTGAAGCCGAAGCCAAACTCTTCATCTTTGCATCTCTAGTCATTAAAATTACTGCTAAAGCTGCCGCACCTTGAGCTACATTTGACATAGCTACTACCGGGAATGTAAATGAACCACCTAAAGTTTTCATATTAGCAAGTATTTGAATTTCTGATGCTATTAGACTGTGATGCATTCCTGTTACAACTAATGGTGCATATACAAAACCAAAAATTGCTCCTCCAACAGGTCCTAATGTAGCAAATAACCATATAATTCCATTTGTTAGTGCATTACCTGCTCCTCTCATAACAGGTCCAACAACAGTAAATGTTAATACGCCTGTAACTAATACAGATACTAATGGTGTTAATAAGTTATCAAACATTGATGGAACAACTCTATGCATTTTTTGTTCAATCTTTGCTAAAATATATGATGATGCTATTATTGGTAATACTGTGCCTTGATAACCTACTTTTGCAACATGTAACCCCAATATATTCCATGAAGGAACTTTTCCTTGAGCTAAAGCTTCACCATAACCGTATCCATTTAATAAATCTGGATGAATCATAAGTGCTCCTATAACTGCCCCTAAAATTGGGTTACCTCCAAAAACTTTAGTAGCTGAGAACCCTATTAAAACAGGTAAAAATACGAATGCTACGTTTGAAAATGTATTTAACATGCTTGCTAAATCATTAAATTGTGGATAGGCTTCTACTAATGACTTTCCTTGTACAAATAGTCCCTTTGCAGTTAATATATTATTAATTCCCATCAATAAACCTGCTGCAACTAGTGCAGGTAGTATTGGTACAAATACGTCAGCTAATGTTTTTAACAATCTTTGAATTGGATTTAATTTTTTCTCTGCAACCTTCTTTAATTCAGCTTTACTGATTTCAGATATATCTGTTAGCTTAATGAACTCCTTGTATACTTCATCAACAATTCCACTTCCTAAAACAATTTGAAATTGTCCTCCATTATTGAAGTTTCCTTTTACTATCTCAATTTCTTCGATTTTCTTTATATCTATTTTATTATCATCTTGAAGAACTAATCTCAAACGTGTTGCACAATGTGCTGCACTAATAACGTTTTCTTTGCCACCAATATGTTGTAGTATTTCTTGGGCAATTTTGTTATAATCTTTTTTCTTACTCATTCTCTTTCCCCCTAACAATTCATACTTTATAACTAGTAATTTGATCAATATTATTGATAATATTCTTTTTATCTAATGTAGAATTGAAAAGATTGCCTGCATTGTATTTCGACTTGTTTACTTATTTCTTAATCCTTACAATGTGAAACGTTTCATTTTTATGTTCCATTTTACTATTAATACCAATAATAGTCAAGCACCTTTTTTCAACGTTTACATAAAAGTTATATTTTATTGGTTGTACACTTCATAAACAATTCTATTTCCTAAGATACTTTAAAATAATCCTTTTATAAGTCTAATCCTTATTTTACCTACTAATTTCCTCTTCTACTAACATAACTACTAATTTCAATAATATTATTAAATAATATTTTTATCTAATGTAAAATTGAAAAACCTGTTTTTCTTTATATATGTCTTTTTTATTTTTTGTTAATATTCAAATATGAAACGTTTCATCTTTATGTTTTTATTATATTATTACAATAAATAATAGTCAAGCACTTTTTTAACGTTTACATAGAATTTAATTTTATTGATTATGATTGGAGTTATAAGTAGCTTGATAATTTTCTAGTTTCTTATAAAGCAAAAAAGATTGCTTTATACTCTAGTTATTAACGCAATCTTTTTTCTTATTTTGTTGTATATCCTTTTATAAACTTAACTGGAAGCACAATTTCCTTTTCTACTTCCTTTTTATCTATTAAATCAATAAGTGAACTTACTGATTCTTTTGCTATTAATTCTATTGGCTGTCTAATAGTTGATATTTCAATAGTATCTTTAGCTGATGACCTACTTCCATCGTATCCAATTATTTGAACATCATCTGGAACTTTTATATTAAACTCTCTTAGTCTTTTGATAACATCTCTTGCATATTCATCAGTTATCGTAAAAATACCGTCAATTTTAATATTATTCTTAAAATTATCTATTAAGAAATTATTAAGAATAGAGTCAAATTCTTTTGATGAACCTAATGAATCACATACTTTATAGGAAATATTATTTTCCTCACAATAACCAACAAACCCCTTTTTTCTATTTCTAGTAGCATTATTTATTTTTGATCCTCTACCAATATAAGCTATATTCTTACATCCACTCTTTACAAGTTCTTCTGCTGCTAACTTTCCTCCAGTTAAATTATCACTACTTACATATGTTATACTATCGGAAAAATACCTATCTATACTAATAATAGGAATATTAGTAGATACATATTTATCAATATCACTATATGTTATAGCTATTATTCCATCCACTTTATTTTGTTTTGCCATTGTTATATATTCTAACTCACTGGATTGATTATCTTCTGAATTACAAAGAATCATTTTCATACCAAAACTACTTAAATTCTTTTCTATATTATAAGCAAGCTCACTAAAAAAAGGATTCCAAATGGTTGGTAAAATTACTGCAACACTATTTGTTCTATTCATCTTAAACCCTCTAGCATATACATCAGGCTCATAATTTAATTTCTTTATTGCATTTTCTACCATAGCTTTTGTTGCTGGTTTTACGGGTATATTATTAATGACCTTTGAGACTGTTCCTACAGATACCCCTGCTTCCCTTGCAACATCTTTTATTGTTGCCATAGAAATCTTCTCTCCTTGCTTTATATTATATTTCCAACTGAACTTTCACATAACAAAAATCAGTGACACAGTATATTTTCAATATCCAATGTAACCTCTCTAAATAACACTATTGCTTTTCTACGTTAATGATGTCATTTTAACATAATATTACATACAAAAACAACTATTTGCAATTAATCAAACAGCATAATTCCTTTAATTTAATTAACTTAATTAAATTTGAAACTACGTTAGATCTACTAATTTCCTCTAAATATATACACAAACAAAAAGCCGCATAAAATCTTTCCTTTTTTATCAATTATATTGATTTTACATACATCTTCTAAGTTATTCAGATATTATATATATATATTAACTATAATTTGTATGAAGCTAGCTTCAAAAATTCATATTAATACTATGGAAATTTAACTAACTATAATAATAAATTATTCTGTAAATAATTGCTGTAAATAAGGTGATTAAACTGTACAAAAAACTTAATATAAACTTATCTATTTTATTAATATTATTGATTATTTTCTCTTCTATTATATTAAAAAATGAAGAAATACAGATAAAAGCTGGGCTTACAATAACTTATGGAAGCGTGGTTTACACCATTCAATAATAATTAAGCTATCTCCTGACAAGGATACTGCCTTAAGAGATAAATATATGTGATCCTAAAAGTTATATCTTTATTTATGTTCATGCTTGGAGCAAAAATATGAGTAGTATTGAGAAAGTCGTAAATAAGCTAAGGGAAAACCCTAAAGTAAGAATAGTTACTTCTGAAACATTTATGAATTTGATAGAGAGTAATATTATGCACTAAGATAATATTCATAAATTTATCTCTAAAAAATCTACTTCTCTACTGGTCAGGGAGCAGATCAAACTATGTTCAAAATACAAGTATAATAAAAGGATTTGTACATAAAAATACCTAAAAAACATAAATAATATAAAAAATCTATAGAATACAAAAAAGAAGCGCTCTATTTTTACAGAGCAGCCTCTACATACTTATCCTATTATTTAGAGCTTTATTTTAAATATCCTAACCTCTCCATGATTATTTATTAAACAACTGCTCCATTATCGCATTTATTTCCCCAAGCATCAATTAAATCATTATTTTTATAAATACAAATAATTTCACAATTATTTGCACACTTTTCACATTCAATTCCTCGAGTTTCAAAATGCATTTCTGCTATACTAAAATCAAAATCTTGTTCTTTTCCTGAATTTTTAGCAACTATTGCGACACCTAATGCTCCCATTAAATGTGCATATTGATCAACATATATTTCTTCCCCTGTTTCTTCTTCAAATGCTTTTATTACTCCAATATTTTTACTAACTCCACCTTGAAATACAATTGGCGATTTTATGTTTTTTCCTTTTCCAACATTGTTCAGATAATTTGTAACAACAGCCTTACATAGACCAGCTATAATGTCTTCTTTTTTATGGCCTATTTGAGCTTTATGTACTAAATCAGATTCAGCAAAAACAGTACATCTAGCAGCTATTTTAGTTGGATTTTTTGACTTTAATGCAAATTCCCCAAATTCTTCTACATGTAATCCAAGTCTTTTTGCTTGTGATGATAAAAAAGATCCTGTTCCTGCAGCACACAAGGTATTCATTGCATAATCAACTACTATTCCATCTTCTATCAAAATAATTTTGGAATCTTGCCCTCCAATTTCAAAAATCGTTCTTACATCAGGATAAACAGAAATTGTTCCAATTGCGTGTGCTGTAATTTCATTTTTAATAACCTGTGCATTAAGAATTGTTCCTATTAAATTTCTTGCTGAACCAGTTGTTCCCACTGATTTAACTTTAATATTTTTTCCTTCAATTTGCTCTTTTAACTCATGAACTAATGTTTTTACAGCATTAATTGGGTCTGCTTCTGTCCAAATATATTTTTCTGCTATTATTTTATTATTGTCATCTATTATCACACCTTTTGTAGATATAGAGCCAATATCTACTCCTAAATAACCTTTTTCCATTTTTGTTTCTCCCTTTTCATCAAAAGCATATCATAAAATGCTTCCAATCTTGTTTTTATTCCAGTTTCAGATGTTTGTGAATCAAAACTAAAATATAATACTGGCATTTTATAGTCATTACTTATATTTTGTAACATTGGCATTGCATTTACTTCTGGAGTGCAACCAAATGGTTTCACATGTATAACCCCATCATATCCCGCTTCTGCCAACTGTTTTGTTCTTGCTACACTATCAGTACCATCAGCTCCTATTGCATATTTCAAGTATTTACCAGAAAATTTAATTAATTCTTTTTCTTTTGGGTGGTTTTTAAATAAATAAGTAACTGTTATAAACCTTGTTATTTGAATACCTTTTTTCGCTAACTCTTTTTCAATAAAATAATTACTAAATGGTTCCATAACAACATATAATTCTCCAACAACACCAACTTTAATTGGATTTTTAGGTTTATTAATTTCTATATTCCTGAATAATATATTATATTTTTTATATATTTTATCTATATCTCTAAATCCTTTAACTGTTTTTAATCTATTTAAAAAGTCTTTTTGTAACTGCTCAAAACTTCCTTCTTTAACTTCAAATCCTATATTTTCTCTAATATATTCTTCTATTTTATCTATTATTTCAGCAATTTTTAGAGTTAGTGCAAAATAATATGTGAATTTTGTAAAAGAAAGTTTTTGGTTCAACTTTTTAAATATACCATATACAGAAAAAGGATTCATATCCTCTGCATTTAAAATACTTATAAATTCAAAATCATAACCTAAATCTCTTAATATTTGCTCTTGTATTTCTCCATAGTAACCAAATCTGCATCCCCCTCCAGCTTGCACCAAGAAATTTGCTCCTTTTTCTAATGCTTCTATGTAATTTCCTAAATTATATTTAAAGGGTACACAAACAAAATCTGGGCTATACTTTGAACCCAATTCTAAAGTTTTTTTAGTTATTGGCGGTGGTGTTAAAATTTTCATATTCAATGTATGTTTTATTAAAAACTCTATTGCAATATAATAGTTTCCCATATGCGGGAAGCTAATTATTTTTTCTTTACTAGTCATTATTTTACTTCCCTCCTATTTTTCCTTTCTCTAATGATGTCAATAAAACTTTCTATTCTTGTATACAGTCCAGCTTCTCCTTGTAATTCATCTAATATAATATTTGTCATCGGTATTCCTTTAATTTTTCTAATGCATAACTCAGTTACCAAAGAATCCGGACCACAGGGAAAGGTAGAAATAAATATAATTCCATCTATTTTATTTGCATAATGTTCAATTGCACCAATTAATTCTTTATTATATGTCCAATATAAAGTCTTGGAAATTGCCTTTGATTTTTGAGATGTTTGCACCTTATTAGCAACATCTGCATATATAGGTACAATTTCAAAGCTTTTTAAATACTTAATTATTGGATATCCTAATAATCTATCATACGTATTGTATGGATGCGAAACTATTAGCATTTTCAATTTGTCAGTATTACGTAGCAACTGTTCTTGTTTTTCAGATTGCTGCTGTTCATAATATTTTTGAGCCTTTTTAGCTTTTAAATATGCCTTTAATACTGTTATATAATCTTCACCTAATAATTTTCCCATTTTCATAAACGCCTTAAATTCATTTTGATTTTCTTTTACATCTATGTTGTAGTCTAACAAATTTACATTTTTAAATGTGTTATTTACAATGTCATACATCGCATTAAATTTTGTACAAACAACTTCATTTTGACCAAAACTAACAATTCTAGGAATTAATATATAATCAACTTTATCAATTAGATAATATACATGCCCCATATAAATCTTAGCAGAAAGACAGCTTTCATCTATTGAATTACTTACACCATCCTTTAATATCTGTTTATTTGTTTCTGGACTTATTAAAATTTCACATTTTAATTCCTGAAAAAAAGTTTTCCATAAATATTTATATTTAAAATATAAAAACGCTCTTGGTATTCCTATTATAATATTTTTTTTCACAGCATCCATCCTTTCAATAAATATAACATAATAGTAATTTTAACCCAAAAAAATAACTTTATTCAAAAAATCCAACAAGACTTGATGATATAAATGGTATTATCACTGAGGAAAAACCTAATCCTAAAGTATGTCAAACAATAAAAAAACATAATATTGATTTGATTATTTGGCTATGTTTTAGATTATGACAATTTTAAAGGGAAGCCATTTTAGGGCTTCCCTTAATTTACATTTTAAGAATATTATGAATTAACTATTTAATAATTTGTTGACATCTATTACAATTGAGTATCAGTAATATGTTTTTCCTTATATGGAAACTGTTTTTCGAAAATATTTAATTCTTCCTTATCTATTTCAAAAACAGAATCCTCGTAATACTTGCCTGAAATTCCTTCAAGTGAACCTTCATATAATTCTAATGACATGAACTCTTCAAAATTAGCTCCCCAAGATGTTTGAATATTATACCTCTTAGCATTTTCAAAACCAAAGCGATGATAATAGTTTGAATTACCAAAAATAACGATTGCATTATAACCTAATGTTTTGGCAACTTTAATAGAATGTTTCATAAGTAGAGTTCCAATTCCTTTACCTTGATAAGAAGGCAATACCCCAAGAGGACCCATGCACAGAATTTCAAACTCCTCATTATTTTCATTAATTACCTTTGCAATTGAGTAAATTATATTGCCAACAATTATTTCTTCATCACATGCAACAAAATCTAATTCTTGGATAAATACATTTGCCTTTCTGATTTTATGGATAATTAAATGTTCATCACAACCAGGTTTATATACATCCCAAAATGCCTCTCTGGTCATATTTTCTACATTTCTAAAATCATTTTCATTTTCTAATCTAATTGATATATTCATTTTTTTATATCCTCCAATGCTATCTTATACTACCAAATAGAGGATTTATAACTTCATAGTTTAAAGCTTTCCTCCCCTATCTGTGAAAACTTATAAAAACAGTATAAAACGCTCACACAAATCACTCCTTTTATTATTTATAGAAATATTATAAAGTTTAATTTAATAATAGTAAATATTGTAAAAGTAATAAAACTGACCAAGCTCGATGCCTGGTCAGTTTTAGTCATAATTGTCAATAAATCTCAAAGTATCATTTTTTATCTTTTTTCTACAAAGCACAATACCTGAATGTCCACAATCATAATTATGTCTTTCTGGGCGATTCCAACCTTCCCACAACTTATTAGTGTCATCTTCTAAAACATATTTATCATATTTCCCTGATATTAAAAGTATTTTTTCTTTATTTATTAATGGCTTTCTTAAAGTTGGATTTATTATACGCCAGCTATTATTCAACATATCCTCATTGAAATGATTTTTGTTCAAGTCTTTCTTTATATATTTTCCTGGTACTGAATTATGTATCGTATAAGAAAGGTCATTAGCATAAAATAAAGAAATTAATAAATCTAAATCTTTTTCTGTCTCGGCAACCAGATTGGCTACTTGTCCACCCAAACTCAAACCAATTAATATTACTTTTCCTTTACTATTTTGCTTAATATAACTTATTAAAGCTCTAATATCGCTTACTGACTGCTGTACTGATTTAAGAGTTCTATTAACGTTAGCACTTAGGAAATACTCTCCACTATATAGCGATTCTTTAGGGCATCTATCCATATGAAAAGGTAGTATATAGTTATAAATATTATATTTTCGTTTTAGAAAACTCTTTAGAAATATTTTATCTAAGTTATGAAAACTTTCTGAGCACCAACCATGTATCAATATAACATTGTTTTTATCCTTCTCATTTCTTTTATAATTTACAATAGCATATTTATTGCATTCCTCATTATCAACTTCACTTAAAAATTTTAATTTACCATATGAATACTCTTCTTCAAACCTATTCTCTTCAAAAAATATTTGTGGCAAATTAGGTTTAGCATAAAATTTTAAATAATCACTGTTAAAATCTAAAACCTGATTTTCATCATAATAAAACTGTGTTTCTTTACTGTAGTTTTTGTGAAAATTAAATAAACCATAATTATCGCATACCCTTGCAATTATATTTCTCAAATCTACCACCTTACCTCTATTCTAAAACTGTTTTAACCAAATACATATACTAAAATAATAAAACTTTATTTTTAGAAAATCAATTTATGTATTAGAAATCCACTATTTTTTCATTAAACTGATAATACTAATAGTATATATTAGTATTAATTCTAACAGTATGATATTATTAATTGACTTAACGAAATAAAAATACATGTTACTAATGAAAGGTAGGAAATAATGAATTTTAAAGAATTAGGAATTAGTGAAGATATAATACAGGTGTTAAAGAATACAGGTATTACTAAACCAACTGTAATTCAACAAGAGAGTATTAGATTTATTAAAGAAGGAAGAGATGTTATAGCAGAAGCACAAACTGGTACTGGAAAAACTCTTGCATTTTTGCTTCCTATTTTTGAAAATATATCACCTAATATAAATACAGTTCAAGTATTGATTGTATCTCCTACAAGGGAACTTGCTATTCAATTAACTGAGGTAGCAATGAAACTTAAAGAAGCTAAAGATATAAATATCTTAGCAGCATATGGCGGTAAAGATATAGGATCCCAACTAAAAAAATTAAAGGGGAACATTCACTTAATTATTGCAACTCCAGGTAGACTTTTAGACCATCTTAGGAGAAAAACAATAGATCTTAGCAAATTAAAAACCTTAGTATTGGATGAAGCAGATCAAATGCTATTTATGGGATTTAAAAATGAAGTTGAGGCTATTATAAAAGAAACAAATAAAAAACGTCAGACACTTTGTTTTTCTGCAACTATGGATTCTCAAGTTAAAAAATTAGCCTATAGATATATGAATGATCCTTTAATGGTAACTGTGAAAAAAGAAGAAGTTACACTTAATAATATTAAACAGCATGTAGTAGAGACCACAGACCGAAGAAAACAAGATGCTTTATGTAAGGTTTTAGATGAGGATAATCCATTTATGGCTATCATATTTTGCAGAACAAAGAGAAGAGCAGACAATCTTGAAGTTGCACTTCATCAACGTGGCTATAACTGTGAAAAGTTACATGGTGATTTAATTCAAGCAAAACGTGAAAGAATAATGAAAGCTTTTAGAAATGCAGATATTCAGTATTTAATCGCTACAGATGTAGCAGCTAGAGGATTAGACGTAAGTGGAGTTGGCCATATATATAATTATGACATTCCAGAAAATGTTGAGACATACATACATCGTATTGGTAGAACAGGAAGAGCTGGTGAAACTGGATACACTTGTCTATTTATTGATCCAAAAGATCAAAGAACCTTAGAAGAAATAGAGAAAACAATAAAATTCAAGATACCTAGAAGAGAGTTAAATATATAAGTTTTGAGTCTATAAATAAATTCAGGATCTGTAAATAATTTTGTGTAAGACTCAATAAATTATATATTTGGATATACTAGTTAGAGTTGTTAGGATTGTAGTTATTAAGAAGCTACAATCCTATTTATATTTATATTTAATTTTAATTTCTATAAATTGAGTACTAGAAATAGTCCTACGGACGTACCTAAAGGCAGTCGAAGGACAATTCTTAAATTATATTGCCATCAATTTCTTCTGTTGGTGATTAATACACTAATTTTAAAACTTTTTATTTGTTTCTAACTTGAAATCCATCATCTGAAGTTACTATTTTTATATTTAAAACGTTAAGAAGTTTTTCTAAGCTCTTAACCTGATTAATGTATTTAATGTTATTTTTATTAACCAATAGCTTTATTACTTTTATAATATCTTTTTTTTGATCTGCATTAAGTGTAATATCATCTTTTAAGCAACATCGATTAATATAAGTTAATGTAGTCCAAATTTGTTCTTCTGTAATTTTATTAATGTCTATAAGCACCCAAGTGAAATCTTTTCTTCTAGCATTTGCTGGATATGCCTCTTTAAAAAATTCTATAAAGTAATTGATTGGCTTTGGATCTTTTTCTTTAACATATTTTCCCAGTTGTGCTTTTAATTGATTTTTTAAATACATTATTGTATTGACTTTAATAATACTACCTAGTTCCTCTATACTATTATAAATCAATGTGTATGTACCTTGTATCTGCTCACTTGTTATATTATCCTGTTTAAGCACTTTCGTAATACTTATGTATTCTAATATGTTTTTTTTAGAATTCAAATCTTTATTATATAATACTTTCCAGATTTCCTTTGCATCTAATCCTTCTAAATCCGTATTCACTTTTATTTGTGATTTATTATTAGTATCAGTATTCATCGTATACCATCCTTTTTTAGTTTATTATAGCATATATAAATAAAAATACTGCCTATTTAACTAGGCAGTACTTAAGATTTTATTTAAATTCAAAACTTCCACAATCAGTTTTCTCAGTTGAATTAGCTAAACTTCCATGTTTTGTAACTTGAATTTTGTTTAAAGCACAATATTGTCCTTCTTTGCTATGATTTTTGCATTCTGTAACTATACATCCAATACTTTCATTCTTTTCCATAGTCATTTCCTCCTAAAGAATAATTATAAAAGATACAATCTTAGTTTTAACTTATAATAAAATTTTATCCGAATAAAATACTTCCTTTTCAGGTTATGTTTAAAAAGGATTGATACTAATAGTATACTCATTTATGATAAACTTATTTAAGATATATAGTTGTAGTCCGTGTATACTGAATATTAGAAAGTTGTGTAAAATCTATAAAAAACTTAAATTTAATACTAAACTAGAGCTATACGTAAAAGAGATCTCATTTTTTCATGAGACCCCCTTCTAAATTTCGTATTAACTTATAGATATACAACTTCATAAGTGAATGTATAATTAATAAAAAAGCATTGCATGTCGAGGCTATTTTTATTAATTATTTAAGGATTGAAGTTGTGTATCCCTATTGGAAACTCTATCAAGATTTAGTTTCTTTATTTTTATTTCTATTATTGTTTTATATATTTCTATTATTGTTTTATATATAGTAGAAAACTAATATCTCCACCTGTTCATTTTACTCTGTGCTAGTCTCTTCCCATTACTCTACTTGTTCTATTTCGTGAAAAAATCATTTAAAATATATAGCTTTAGCAGGACATTTTTGAATTATATTAGTTATTTGATCTTTAGTCTCTGGTGTGATTTCTTCATTACAAACCTTTGCTTTTCCATAAACTAACATAAAGGTATTAGGATATAATTTAGTGCATAATCCACATCCTATACAATACTGCTCTTTAACATCTAATACTCCATCTTTATTTCTCTCTACTTTATCTTCAGAACGTATATCTTCTTTTTTAACCACTGATGATACAAGATATCCCATTATAAAAATTGAAATTGTAGTTAATATCCATCTTATGCCCATGAATTTTACACCTAAAAATTTTGATTCATTTGCTAGCATTGGTACTTTAATAACAGCCCACGTACTTATTATTATTACAACATTTGAAATACTTGCTCCCTTTTTAAGCAGCATCTTACAAACAGGAAAAGCTGCATAAACAGGACCTGCTGAAAAACTTCCTAGAAGGAAGGAAAAAACTGCACCTTTAACTCCAGAATTTTCACCAAACCCTTTCATTATTGTCTCTCTTGGAACCCATGCTTCTATTAGAGAAGTCAAAATGAAAATAACTGGCATAATTTGCATCATCTCTAAAACATAGTACCCACTGTTTTTACCTGATTGGATTGCTTTTTGTGGCATCACGATTAATAAAATTGAATATGTTAATACAACTAAAAATAGAAGTTTATTCTTTTTTAATGACTTAGCTACATTCACATTAATCCCCCCATTACAAATGAAATAACTAGAGCAAAAACAAAACTTAAGGAATTTCTAACTATTGTAAACTTTAATCCAAACTCCTGTTTTTCAAGGGGGAATGTTACAACTCCGACCATAGTTAAAGTAGTTAAAAATGCAATGGATGGAATCATACTTACACCAGCATCAACAAGGGAACCAACCAGTGGAAACGCTACAAAAGCTGGTATTAAGGTAATGCATCCTAAAACAGCAGAAATTATTGTAGACGTAAAAATGCTGTATTTACCCATAACCTCTTTTATAGTTTCTGGCGGAATAAATGTAAGTATAAGACCTATAAGAAGCAATATTGCTAATATTTCTCCTAATATGTTTTTCATCATACCTCTTGCCATTTTCATAGAGTTAAAAGTTTTATTTTTATCTTTAATCATTGATACTATAAATGCAATACCTGTAATAATCCAAAGGGATAAAGTTAATATATCCACTATTATTTACCTCCCAAGGCCCTTGGATTAGGTGATTTCACCACAAAAAGTTCAAGCACTTCTTCGTCAAAATTATTCACATTCATTTTTGTATGGTAAGGTATATTAATAATTTGTCCCTCCCCATACTTTTGAGGCTCTTGTTCATCTAATTTTAAAGTCAATGTTCCTCTTATTATGATCATATACACATTAGAATTTGAATAATGCTCTGGTAATCCAGTTCCTTTTATAAAAGTCATGTGGTTTAATGCAACATTATCGTCATCCACTAACTTTTCTACTAACTTTTCATTTACATTCTTGTACTGATAAACTTTTTCTAACATAAATATTCCCCTTTCAAAGTACATTTTTCTATATTATAATTTTCTGTAATATAATTCACAGTAACCATGGTTACTAATTGAATAATTTGTATAATTGTTAGGAGAATTCTTATGAATATAGAAAATTATATTGGCATACTTAAGCATATAGATTTATTTAAAGGGTTTTCTTCTGAAGAACTTTTTTCACTATTTACTAATCAAACATATAAAATTGAAAAGTATACAAAAAACAGTGTTATCCATTTTCAAAATGAAAAATGTGAAACTTTAGACATTATATTAAAAGGTACTGTTATAGTTCAAAAAATTGATTTAAATGGAAATGTTCTTACCATATCTACATTTAATCCAGGAGATGTCCTAGGTGGTAATTTACTTTTTGCAAATAATAACATCTATCCAATGACAATTGCTTCAAAATCTGACTGTATAATTCTTCATGTAAATAAGAACTTGATACTTAACCTTTGCCAAAAAAATAAAACCTTCTTGATTGAGTTTCTTCAGTCCATATCTGACAAAACCTTAATATTAACTAATAAAATTAAATCTATATCTATGAAAACTATAAGACAATGTATAATTGAGTTTCTAACATACGAATATTATCATCAAAAAAATGCTGTAATCAAACTAGAAATTTCAAAAAAAGAATTAGCTGAAAGAATTGGCGTGCAAAGACCTTCTCTTTCTCGAGAATTAAATAAAATGAGAAATGATAGGTTAATAGATTTTAATGCTAATTCTATAACTATAAAGAACTTTGATATTATAAAGAATAAGTACTAAAGGGTAAAAAATAACATTACTAAATTAATGTGCTCAATGAAAATAGAAGATAATACTTATGTAACTTCTTTTTTAATTCCAGTAGCTGAACAACTCTATTGAATTTTAGTTAGATTCTACTTTGTGAAATGATAACAAGAAGGGTTGTAAGAGATAACGCCCTTCTTGTTTTTATTTATAATCAATTAAGTCGTAATATATAAGTTATAATAACTGATTCTCCTGTTTTAGGGATTGACGAAGTCGCAGAGCTATATGATAAGAAAAAAGGTTAAAGATGATGCTGAATAATTTATAAAACTAGCAATAAAGAGGAATGAAATTTACTTCATCCGTATTAGCTGGTCGGATACGAATAGCTTGCCCGCCTCCAGGTGCTAGTCTCAATCTTAATATAGTGTTTCTATCAACAATTATTTTATAAATATCTATGGGATACGGATTGCTCTTCCAATCAGCGTCAGGACCATCGGCGTATATTTCAGCTACATATTTCTTATATGGTTCAAGAAATGTGAGTTTTGCCTCAAGTGTACGTCCATTCTCGTCAGTTATACTGCCTAAGTACCAATCTTCACTATTTCTATCCTTACGAACAATAGTGACATAATCACCAATTTCTCCGTTCAATACCTTAGTATCTTGCCAATCAGTAGATACGTCTAATATGAATTGAAAAGCATCACGATGTTTTTCGTAATTCTCCGGCAAATCAGCAGCCATTTGTAGTGGACTATAAATGACTACATAAAGTGCTAGTTGTTTAGCTAAGGTACCATAAACCCTATTTTTAGGCCTATATTCTTTATAGATCAGATTCACAATCCCTGGTGTATAGTCAAAGGGACCAGCGAGCATTCTAGTAAATGGAATGATAGTGGTGTGATCTGGAGGATTTCCTCCATCTGGACTCCCTGCGTCATATTCCTGTCCTCGTGCACCTTCACGAGTCATCATATTCGGATAAGTACGCCTTTCTCCTGTATCTTTAATGGGTTCATGTACATCCAAACTAATGTGATATCTAGCTGCAATCTCTACTACTTTTCTATAATGGTTCACCATATATTGTCCATGATGCCATTCCATACCTAAAAGATTGCCTTGATCATCTAGACGTTTAACTTGAGGATCCCAACCTACGTAGCCTGTTTTTACAACATCTATTCCCAACTTTTTATACAGAGCAAAAGCCTTTTCCATCTGACGTTCGAAATTCTGAATAGCAGCAGCTGTCTCCATATGTCCGATTATTTTCACTCCTTTTTTGGCAGCATAGGAAGTCACTTCTACTATGTCATAGTCTTCATATGGAGTTGTAAAATCAAACTGTTCACCATGTTTTGTCCAATCATTATCCCAACCTTTATTCCACCCCTCAACCAATACCATTGGAATTCCATACTTAGCAGCAAAATCAATATATCTCTTAGCATTTTCAGTAGTTGCACCATGTTTAGGACCAGAGCCCCAAGTATATTTACCAAGATGCATTCCCCACCAGATACCTACGTATTTACCTGGTTTTGCCCATGAAACATCCCCTAATTTGTTAGGTTCATTGAGATTTAAAATTAAATAGGATGTGATCAAGTCGCCTGGATTTTCTGCAATTTGTATAGTACGCCAAGGGGTTTTAAAAGGAGTAGATCCTTTTACTTTAACACCATCTGACCAAGGAACAAGATCAGCTGCAAGCGTATTATTCTGAAGAGGCATTAATGCCATAGAGGCATAGTCTTTCAGATTAGCCTCGTGAATACTAATGTACAGTCCATCAGGGGTCTTCATGGTTAATGGTGTATGGACAGCGAAGGACGGGGAGATAGAGCTTATAGGAGTATTTCTATAAAGGTATTCATAACGGTTTTTTTGGAATGCAGGAATCCACCATGCCTCATTATCATCGGTTAGTACAAATTCAGTTTCCTCCTCCATTATTTCAAAATCAGATATATTTTCTTGCTCAGGCAATTCGTAGCGAAATCCTAGGCCGTAATTGTATACGTGAAAGATTAAGGTCATTCTACGACGAGTTTCGGTAGTTTCTTCAAGATCCACTCGAAATTCATTGTAATTATTGCGAATTTCTTTTACTTCGCCCCAGGGCTGGGTCCAGGTTTGATCAAAACTGTTGCATTTGCTAGAAGTAATGATAAAGTTCTTATTAAGTGGTTCTGCATCCTTGAAGGTAAAACCAAGTTTCGAATAGTTAATAATATCTTTGTTAGAATATCTGACACTGTAGTACGGAAAGCCACTCTTTAATATAAAATTGACTTGAATTCTTCCATCTGGTGAAAAAACATAGAAATTACTATCATTATCCCCTGTATTGCTTTTCTGTTCAGTACTATATGATTTTAAGTATTCATTTTCCGCTTCTAAATTTGACATGTATATATAATCTTTATGATTGAAAAAATAAGCGGGTATTTTGAGCAGTTGGCCAACGAATAGAACTGGACAAAATAATCCATTAATCATTAGTACAGTATTAACTGTAGTGTTAAACTTCTTTGCAATAGAATATAAAGTATCTTCACGATTAACTCTATAAATGATAATAGGAATACTTTTCACTCGTGATCTCCTTGTTATATTTTTCACCCCAGTATATGGTATTAATAATTTTAAAATACATGCATACATATTTTATGATATGAATTTTGTTATAAATAATATACGTAAAGCCTTATATATAGATACACAACTTCATAATTAAACTTATAATTCATGAAAAAGCATTGTATTTCGAGGCTATTTTTATGAATTGTTTAATGATTGAAGTTGTATATCTTTAGTACCATTACATATAAGACAACTTATACTGTTATCAAAGTTAATTAAGAAAAATAATATATACAGCAAACGCTACATAAAATTATAATCGCCAGCTTAGAAAAGTAACCAAAATATTATTGAATAAATATAAAATAAAGGTTGGAACATTGATTTCAGCTCCAACCTTATAAACTAAGCATATCTTTTATGAAGTTTACACCAAAGTCTTAACAGACTTCTTGGCTTTCTAAATATATAAGACAACCTTCTCCATCTAAAGAAGATATCAGCTCATTATCAGTAATTTCTAAAGAAGCACGGCAGCCTATACTATTTATCTGCTTTCATTACTTCTTCTGGTACTGCAAACATCCATGTTAAAGTAAAAGATAGAATTAATGCAAAAGCTGCAATGGCTGCGTATAACAGAAATTGTTTCCAATCATAAATATACATTAATAATGATGGAATACCACCAAGTCCGTATGAATTGGATTTCACATTAAATAGAGATAATAAAGCACCACTAATACCTGAGACCATAAGCATTATATACATTGGTTTTAAACTATATCTCATAACAACTCCAAATAAAGCAGGTTCACTAATACCTAATAATTGTGAAAGTACAGCACTAACTCCAGTTACTTTTGCTGACCTCTTTTTTGCTTTCACTGTGATACCTAAACATGTACCAGCATTAGAGAATGCATACATAGCACATAGAGTGATTAAAGGATTGAATCCTGTTGTAGCTAATAAAGAAGTTTCAATCATAATATAAGTGTGGTGTAGTCCAGTAAGAACTGCTAAAGGATAAGTTAATCCTATCATAAATCCACCAATTCCAAATGGAAGATGAACAAGACTTTGAATAACTGAAACTAATCCAAGTTCAACTATGTGTAATGCAGGTCCTAAAATTAATAATGAAACAATCATCATAATTAACAATACAAAGAATGGAGTAAACATTAAATCTAATACATCAGGCATAATTTTTCTTAAACGTTTTTCTAATTTTGCACCAAGAATACCAGTAATTAATGCAGTTAAAACACTACCTTGATAACCAACAAGTGGTATAAATCCAAATGCCATAATTGCTTTTACGCCACTATTAGGATTTGCCACAGCATAAGCATTTGGGAGTGCAGGTGAAACTAACATCAGACCTAATATAAGTCCGATTATTGGCATCCCTCCAAATGTTTTAAATGCTGACCAACAAATTACTGCTGGTAAGAAAGCAAATGCTGTTTCTGTTAATACAGCAACTAATGTAAGTAAATATGGAGGAATATTAGCTGTAGATGATCCAAACATAGCTAATACATTATCATTAAATAATACACCTTTTAACCCTAGGAATAACCCAGTTGCACCTAATATAGGAATAATAGGTATAAATACATCTGCTAATATTCTCATTAATCTTTTTAATGGGTTGCTATTTTTATCAACCATTTCTTTTTGTTCTTCTTTAGTACTAGTAGAAATACCAAGCTTTTGAATTTCACTATATACTTTATTTACAATTCCAGTACCTAAAATTATCTGATATTGTCCAGAAGTAAAGAATACTCCTTTAACTTGATCTACTTTTTCAACGTTTTCATCATTGATAATATTTCTATCTTTAACAATGAGACGTAATCGAGTGGCACAATGAGTTGCTGAAAGAATATTTTCACTGCCACCAACACATTGTATGAGCTCTTTTGCAATTTTTTCATACTTGTTTTCCATTTTACCAATCTTGTTTTCCATCTCAGTAATCCTCCTTTTCAAAACCCTTTTTTATGTGGAATTATTGTTATTGGAATAATTTTATTAGTATCTATCATTTAAACCTTTTCTGTTGCAATTAATACTAACTGAAACGGCTTTAAGTTGATTTCTTGTTCAGTTATAGAAATTGTATCGTAATTGTTTAATACTATATCAGTACTTTTTATAGGTAAAGATATAGATTGAGATTTATTAGAAAAGTTAAATACACAGACAATATTTTGATTTTCATAACATCTTTGGTAAGCAATAATATCATCAATATCAATGTCTAATGGAAGGATGTCACCGTATATTAAACAGTCAGAATATTTTCCATTTTGTCTAATTTGGATAATTTTTTTATAGAATTCTAATACAGAATCTTTTTTATTTTCTTCTGCCTTTAAATTTATCTCTGTATAGTTTTCGTTTAATTTAATCCATGGGGTACCTAAACTAAAGCCTGCATTTTTTGTATCATCCCAATGAAATGGAGTACGTCCATTATCTCTACTTCTTAAATTAACTATGTGTAAAGCTTCCTCTTTGCTGAATCCTTCTTCAAGTGAACGATAATACTGATCAATACTAGATAAATCGTTAAAATCATCAATTGAAGTTCTTTCAAAATTAGTCATACCAATTTCTTGTCCTTGATAAATAAAAGGTGTTCCACGTAGGAAGAAAAATAGAGCAGCCAACATTGTTGTAGAGTAATAATTTCGATCTTCTTCTTTGATATACTTACTAATTGATCTAGGTTGATCATGATTTTCTGAAAAGATTGCACCCCAACCAACTTTTTGCATTTCTAATTGACTCTTAAAAATACGATCTCTTAATTCTTTAATAGTCCAATTTCTTCTCTTAAACCATTCACTCCCTGATTCTACATCTAAATCAGCATAGGAAAAATCAAATATCATAGAGAAGTAACCCTTTTCTCCAATAAAATCTTCTAGTTGATCATATGGAACTCCAGGAGCCTCTCCAACTGTAACGCAATCATATTTACTAAATGTTTTTTCTTTTAGTTCAGTTAAGAATTTTTCTATTCCTTTTTGGTTTCGCGCACATTTTGTAACTTTAGCTAAACCATCAACTCCATCTGAAGGAATACTTTCATATGATTGATCTTTTTTAATAAAAGTAATTGCATCAACACGGAAACCAGCAAGCCCTTTATCAAGCCAATAATTTACCATATCATATAAGTCATTTCTAACTTTTTCGTTTTCCCAGTTTAAATCCGGCTGCTTTTTACTAAAAACATGAAGATAATACTCATTAGTATCTTTAACTTTTTCCCATACAGATCCACCAAAGATAGATCTCCAATTAGTTGGCTCTTCTCCATCTTTGCCTTCCTTGAAAATGTAATAATCTTTATAAGGACTATTAGGATTATTAATGGCATCTTGAAACCAAGGATGTTCGTCAGATGTATGATTTATAACTAAATCTAAGATAATTTTAATATTTTTTTTCTTTGCTTTTTCAATCAATTCATCTAAATCTTCCATTGTTCCAAACTCAGGATTAAGCTGATAGTAATCAGAAATATCATAACCGTTATCATCCATTGGTGATCTATAGATTGGACAAAGCCATAGCATAGTAACTCCTAAATCACTAAGGTAATCTAATTTTTCTGTAATTCCCTTAACATCTCCTATTCCGTCTCCATTAGAATCATAAAAACTTTTTGGATATATTTGATATATAACTTCTTTTTGCCACCATTTTTTCATTATGTTGCACTTCCTTTCTTTATGTCTATATTAATTGCATTCGTTTTAATTCTTTATAAATGCCATCATCAGTAACAGGTTCACAAACAGATTTTGCTTTTTCTTTTAGGGCATTTATAGCGTTTCCCATTGCAACTCCATGATTAACAACCTCTAGTAAGTCTAAATCATTCATGCTATCTCCGAAAGCAATTGTATTCTTTTTTGATATATTCAAATACTCACAAACTTTTTTAACTGCACAACCTTTATTAAACCCTTTCATAACTATTTCTGCATTGAATACATCGCCTGAAGGTGATTCATGTGAAATAAGCTGAAATTCATTTCCAATAGATTTTCTTATAAGTTCAACTTGTTGGATTTGATGAGAAATAAAACAAATTTTACTAATAGGAGATGTATTAACATTAAACTCGCTCATAGTATCTGCATATTGAATTTTTTCTCTCTCATCCATTAATTTTTCCATTTCAGAATTTTGTTTTCCCCTTAAAACTTTTACATTATCAGAGAGGTAATCTGCCATCTTTTTGGTCATATAAACTTTATATCTTGATTCAAGGCTATAGCTGATTTTGTTTTCCTCTAAAGTTTTAATAACTTTTTTTAATAAAGATACTGGAATATACTGTTCTAATAAAATTTTATTCTTAAATTCAATATGAGAACCTCCGCCAGCTATGATACCATCAAATCCCATTGCAATAATGTCATCTTGAATCATATCTCTAGTTCTTCCTGTGCTAATACAAACTACATGACTATTTTCTTTTAAAGTCTTAATTGATTCGATAGTTGATTCTGGAACTCCAAACATAGGATCACTTAATGTTCCATCAATATCGAAAAATATAATTTTCTTATCCATTTAACCTCCTTGTACTTCTTATAATTTAATAACATTGTATTGTATTTTAAATACGATGTTTTAATTATACTTAAGTTGCTATTATTTTATGGCAACATATCTGACAAGCCTATAGTAGCACCGTAAAGAAACGATTACAATACATAAACCTTATTTAGAAACTATGTGTATTTTTAGTTCATATTTTTACAAAATGAAAATATGTGCATAAAAAAAAGCATGAATTTTACTTCATACTCCACTCAAATATAATTGATATTTTAAGAATAAGATTTCAATTAAAATAAAATATGGCGTTGTGGTTTCATAATTTAATACAGAATCAATATTTAATGATGTTGTATTAATGTATAAATTTTCATCACTTAGAAGTGCTAATTCATTATTTTTTAATCTAGTAATAGAAATCATCGGAACATTCTTCATATTTAACTTCCTTGCCATATTAACAACTACAGGAGATTCTCCGGATAGTGAAACTATTATCATTAAATCATTTTCTGTAGCTACATGTACTAAACTATTCGTAGTATCATCACCAGTAATTACGTAAAAACATTTTTTAATAGATAAGAAGATTCTTTTTATTTCATCAGCGACTGCTTTTTGAGCATTTCCACTACCATAAATAAATATTCTATTAGCATTTTCCATCAATTGAAAAATACTATTACAATCCCTTTTCTTCATATCATCAATCAGTTTATGATAACATTCGCATACTGTTTCTAAGTAATCTAAGCAACAAATCTCTTCTTTTTCATCATGTTCCAATTTTAATCTGGATTTTAACTCACTAAAGCCATTAAGAGAAAGCTTTTTTGCAAAACGAAATAATGTTGCTTTAGAAACATTACAATGATCAGCGAACTCATCTATAGTGTATTTAAAACATACATCTTTATGATTTAAAATAAACTGCCATATGTACATATCATTTGAATTTAGAGTGTTATGATATTTATTAACCAATTCATCAAGTTTCATATCTACTTTCCTTCCTGATAGTTCATATATTTTATAAATAATATCTCTAATAAAATATAAAATAGAGTTGTTGTTTCATAATTCAAATTATTTATTCCTTTTGCAAAGGTAGTGCCAACGTACAAATTTTCATCACAAAGTTTTGCTAGTGAATTATCTTTTAGGCGAGTTAAAGAAATAGTAGGAATATCAATAACTTTCATTTTTTTTGCTATATTTAATGCACTCTCTGTCTCCCCAGATAATGATATAATAAACATTAAATCTTTGTTGGTAAATGTTTCTGAAAGCAAATAAACTTCCCCAATATCAAACAGCTCATAAAAACATTTTCCTATAGTTAGAAATATACGTTTTAATTCATGTGCTTCAGACTTTTGGGCATTCCCTGTTCCAAAAATAAAAATACGATCTGCATTATAGATTTTTTCGCAAACATTAGATAAGTCTTTCTTTTTGAAATCTTCAATTACCTTGTGAAAATTATCACATATAAGATCCAAATTTATATTATTTTTTGATTCTAATTCTTGATGATACATTTTTATATATAATTTTAAATCCGCAAAACTATTTAAAGAAAGTTTTTTTGCGAATCTTAAAATTGTAGCTCGGGAAACATTACATTCATTTGCTAATTCTTCTGCAGATAAGCTATTGCATTTCTCAATATTGTTTTTAATATATTTCCAAATTAAGCGATCATTTTCACTTAAATCTTCAAAATATATATTAATTAGTTTTTCTAATTTCATAATTGTGCACCTTTCATAATGTTTATGTTAAATATATTTAGAGATCCAAGTTTTTTAATAAAAAGTGGATCATTTGATGTATGCTATAGATACACAACTTCATAACTAAACTTATAATTCATAATATATAAGTTCATATTCAATTGAAGTTGTTTATCTTTAGTTAATAATTTATATAATTCCAATGAAAATTATAGCACAATTTAAAATTATTTTTTATAATGCATAAAGTTTTATGTAATATAGCTTATCAAATAGCAAATAAATATCCTCCGGCCTAGCCGGAGGTTTTTCATTAACGGGCGTAGCCCTTTATTACTAGCCACGCCTAAAGGGCGTCTGTACGATCTGCCACACGCGATTTATCTGTTACTTGCTACCCGTGAAC
>NZ_BOPZ01000036.1:30473-30743 GCF_018332455.1 Clostridium polyendosporum | reverse complement strand
GTCTCAGTCCCAATGTGGCCGATCACCCTCTCAGGTCGGCTACGCATCGTCGCCTTGGTGAGCCATTACCTCACCAACTAGCTAATGCGCCGCGGGTCCATCTCATAGCGGATCGCTCCTTTGGTTATCGAATCATGCGATTCAACAACATTATGCGGTATTAATCCTCCTTTCGGAGGGCTATCCCCCTCTATGAGGCAGGTTACCCACGTGTTACTCACCCGTCCGCCGCTAGGAATTTCCCGAAGGAAATTCCTCGCTCGACTTGCA
>NZ_BOPZ01000036.1:0-30336 GCF_018332455.1 Clostridium polyendosporum | reverse complement strand
ATGTGTTAGGCACGCCGCCAGCGTTCGTCCTGAGCCAGGATCAAACTCTCAATTTAAAAGTTTAATCTCTTGCTCTCAAAAGAATTGCTGTACTTAATTTCCTCTGTTTAATTTTCAAAGACCAAGTTATTTTTGCGTGTCATCAACTGACCGCTTAATTAGCTTATCAGCTTTTCACTTCTCTGTCAACAACTTTTTTATATTCTTCAAAGTTGAATTTACATCTGTAGAGAAGCTACTTTTTAGTTTGTCGCATCAAGTCGACAAGTTATATCTTATCACATTTAAAGTTGTTGTCAACACTTTTTTGTTGACTTCTCTATCACTTGCTCACCGTAGCGACATGAATTATCTTATCACATAAACTAACAGCCAAAAGATATTTTTATACCATATTATGAAATCACCTCAATGTTTATCTTTTTTCCTCTCTTATTGTCAACTATCCTACTAATGATACGCCAGGCAGGTTTATACGAAAAATATATTTCCTATAATTAGCTCAGAATGAATAAAAACATTCCTATATATAATCAATCTTTTTAGAATATAAATTATAAGTACGCCTAATTTTTGAAGGAATTTCACCTTTTTTATAGTAATAGTTTATACATAGCTCTACGTATTTAATATTGGGTGAAATTAATACCTACAAAATATTAATTGAGTGAGTATATTAATATATTATAAGGAGAAAAAGTAATGATTAATATTAATGATTATGCAGTATTACAAAACGGTGTAAAAATGCCATGGGTAGGTTTTGGTACTTATAAAGTTAAGGATTTAGAAACTGCAAAAAATTCTATTAAGGAAGCACTAAAACTAGGATACAGACATATAGATACAGCATCTTTCTACCAAAATGAAGAGGAAATAGGAATTGGTATAAAGGAAAGTGGTGTACCTAGAGAAGAAATTTTTCTAGTAAGTAAGGTGTGGAATACTGATCAAGGTTATGAAAAAACCTTGGAATCCTTCAAAACTTCATTAAAAAAGCTTGATACAGACTATCTTGACTTATATTTAATCCACTGGCCAAAAGAACTAAGCAAGGAAACTTGGAAGGCCTTAGAGAAATTATACAAAGAAGGAAAAGTAAGATCAATAGGTGTAAGTAACTTTAATGTTCACCACTTAGAAGAACTTATGGAAGATGCTGAAATTATTCCAATGGTAAACCAAGTAGAATACCATCCTCAGTTTCCACAAACTGAGGTTCATGAATTCTGTAAAAAACACAATATTCAGCTAGAGGCTTGGGGGCCATTGATGAGGGGAAAAATACTAGAGATTCCACTAATGCAGGAACTGGCTAAAAAGTACGGAAAATCAATTTCACAAATAACTCTGAGATGGGATTTACAAATGGGAGTAGTAACAATTCCAAAATCTATTACTCCAGAGAGAATAAAAGAAAATATTGATTTATATGATTTTGAAATAACATCAGAAGATATGGAGAAAATAGCTTCATTAAACACCGGGGAGAGAATTGGCCCAGATCCAGATCATATTACTTTTTAATTTAATATATAGATAAACAACTTCATAAGTGAATTGATTAAGGATTGAAGCTGTTTATCTTTATTAACAACACAAGGAAGCCCAAAACAGGCTTTCTTGTGTTAATACAAGCAATTTAATATTACAAAAGATGTACACTGTTTAAAAATCTTACATTATTTCATCCTAAGCTTCTGACCTGGACAAATAAGATTAATATTTTTTATATTATTTAAGGTTACGATGTTATTTATAGTGGTTCCATACTTTCTTGTTAGAGCCCATAAAGTATCACCAGGAGCTACTATATGATAAACCTCAGTAGTTTTAGAAATATTAAAGGCTTTATAAAGACCTTGGAATATTGCTTCTGCCACTTTTTCAGTATCATAGTTTTGCATATCCCTTTTACTGTCGCAGAAAGCACATTCAATTAAAATAGCAGACATATTAGTTTTATTCAAAACAAATAAATCATTTCTAGGTTTTACTCCTCTATTACTGAAACCTAACTTGACTATTTCAGGAAGAATTATATTAGCAACTTCTTCAGCTTTTCCACCAGGAATACATAGTATCTCTGTACCATGACCACCAGCACAAGCATTATGGTGAATTGATATAAAGAAATCAGCATTTCTATTATTGGCTGCCTCAACCCTCTTATTTAAAGAGTCATATAAACTAACAGCACTTTTCGGTGTACAGTTAATTACATTAATACCTACAGCTCTGCATTTTTCAATAAGCTTTGTACCTACTTCAAAATTTAAAACATTCTCAGACTTTATCCCTAAAGCTCCACCATCGAATTGAACATTATGCCCTATGTCTATTGCTATTGTAGAAATTTTATTCATTTTATCCACCTCCCTAACTAAGATATATGCAATTTCTTCATACATTTTAGGAGAGATGTGATATTTAATCAAAAAACCTACTGGTGACCCCAGTACGGCTTATTTATCTTCTTATAAATATAGTTATTTTATTTCCTTCTCATTTATCCTATTCTCATCTATTGACTTATCATCATTAAAAACTTCTTTAAATGACAGCACATAAAAAAAAGCCCCTAACCATAAGATGGTGTGGGGCTTAATAAATATAAAAGTACCCAACTTAATTAAAGATTTTCATTCAGTAAAGAATCATAAAATTCAGTATAATTTTTATTACGATCCTCACTTTCAACAAAAGATATTGCCAATTTAGGATGTATGTTATATTGACCTGTTAACATATATGGTACATCCGTTCCCCATTTCATTTTTCCCTTTAAAGGTACTATATAGTCATCAAGACATTTCAATATAGGACGTAAGGAGTATTTTGGATTCTTTAAAAAGCCCATCAATAATTCCATTGGGCAGTTACCTGCTCCTCTTCCTAATCCACCGAAGGTTGCATCTAAATAACTTGCTCCCCTCATCATAGCTTCCAATGTATTTGCATAAGCCAATTGCTGATTATTGTGTGAATGTATTCCAATCTTTTTATTATAACTCTGTGCTACTTGATTAAATGTTATCATTAAGTTTTCAATATCTTCAGAATATAAAGAACCAAAACTATCTACTAAATAAATAACATCTACATCAGTTTTCCCAATTACTTCAAGAGCTTCCTCCAACTCCTTTTCCTTAACAGCTGAAACTGACATTAAGTTTATTGTTGACTCATATCCTTTATCCTTTACATCTTTAATAATATCTATAGCTGCAGGGATTTGATGAATATATGCAGCTACTCTAACCATATCTATAGCACTTTCACTCTTGTTTAAAATATCTTCCTTGTAATTAGTACGTCCAGCATCTGCCATTACAGATATTTTTACTCTCTTTTCTCTATCTCCAACAATTTCTCTTACAAATTGCTCATTACAAAATTTAGCTTTTCCAAAGTTAGATGGTGAAAATATATCTTTTGATGCTTTATAGCCTATTTCCATGTAGTCTATTCCTGCCGCTTCACAGGTATCATATACTGCTCTTACAAGATCATCATCAAAATAAAAATTATTTATCAAGCCTCCATCTCTGATTGTACAGTCAAATACCCTTACATCTTCTCTGTATGTAAGCCATGTACCTTTTCTTTTCATATCTCTTCGTCCCTTTCTTAATAAGATTTAAAATAAAGTTCTTTTATAAAAATATATTAAAGATTGTTGTATATTTGCATTTAATATTACATTTGCTAGAGTATGTATTACTAGCATATGGTTTTATTAATAATTTTATTTATTTTACTTAGAATGAAGTCCCTATACTTATTATGAGCAAAATACTTTGTGAACATAGTTTATTTTGCTAACATTTTTTAAATTATATTATTTATCCACTCTTTAGCTTTTAAAATATGGTCATTACTATTCCTTTTTAAAGGATCTTTAAAGTCTACTTCCCCTATAAACTCATTCCCTTTTAGATGCTCTTTAAATTCAATAAAGGTTTTTCCTTCTTTTCCACCACCATGACAGCAGAATAGAGCAATCCTTTTATCTCTTATCTTATATTTATTAAAAAAAGTATTGAATACAGGTGCAAATCTACCAGCCCATACCGGTGTACCAAATACAATTAAATCATATTTAGAGAAATCAATATTTATTTCTTCTATCTCAGGTCTTTCTTTTAACACAACCTGCTTTCCACCCCAAAAATACTTCTTTAATCCACTACTAGGTATTTGTCTCTTAGGCTTAATCTCTACTATTTCCGCCTTAAGCTCCTCGCTTATTGTATTTGCAATTAATCTAGTATTGCCTTCTAAGGAATAAAAAATTACTACAGCTTTCATGTTTTCACCTCACATATTTTGAAATTATATCTAAAATAGTATATGTTTAGAAACACTTTTAATTATATCTATTTCAGTTAAAATAGCAATTGTATTAAATCATCTTTGGTAAATTTATCCATATATCACTTTGTGAAATGGCAGCAAATAAAAGGCTACCCTAAAAAGTAATTTTAAATTACTTTTTAGGGTAGCCTCATCATTAGCCTAACACCTTACTGTTTGCTAAATTAGTTATTATAATCGTTAAAAGCTTTAGTACTAGAAAGTTTAGATTTATATGCTGTTTTATAAAATATGAATATAAAACCTGCAAATATAAAAAGGGATACTGAAGTGTATAAAGCTGCAGGAACTGAATTAATACCTATTGAATTTAAATTTATATTAAATAAATCTAAAATAAGTATATTAATTAATTCAGATATACTTAAGAAAATTACGGCTAGAAAAATGGCTGAAATTGATTTGTTTATTGATATTTTGTTTATAAAGAAATTTATAAATATGTATAATAATACGATTATAATAGTATGTACTCCATAATGGATTGGAAGTAACCTTACTATATATACAATGATAGCAAAAAGACAACTGGAGATAATGAAAGGCTTGGCTACTATTTCTTTAAAAGAAAATACATATATAGCCCATACAACTAATAAAGACTCTGGAATACCTCTTAAAAAAAATTGTAATATAGTCATCTTTAACATAATCTATTATCCTCTACTAAGTATATTCTTGTGATTATTATAACATGATTCTAAAAAAAGAAGAATATAACTAAAATTTATTCTATACCATAATAAATCGATGTATATAAAAAAATATCTTTATATGTACCAAAACTTATGAATATTTTTTTGTTTACTCCATAAAATATTAAGGCTTCTGAACTAAGTTTATGTTATAATACAATTTTCTCTAAGAAAAAAGCTCTAGATTTATTCTAGAGCTTTTTTCTTATTAATGTTTTATTTTAAGCCTTGTTCGTAACTTTCTACCATTTTCTTGACCATATTTCCACCTATGGATCCAGCTTCTCTTGCAGTTAAGTCTCCATTGTATCCATCTTTAAGATTTACGCCTACTTCTCTAGCTGATTCCATTTTAAATTGATTTAAACCTGCTTTTGCTTCTGGAACTAATACTCTATTATTTCTATTTGCCATAATCATTTCCTCCTAATGTATAACTTTTTATTAAGCTTGTATTTAAATTTATACTAAGCTTACATTTATAGTTTGTATAAATTAAAAATTATTAGACTAGTGATTTAATTACAGCTTAGGATAAAATCTCCTTGTCTCTCTGATGCCGCATGAAACCTTGTGAGAAAATAATCCTTTTATTAATTGGATATATTTATGTTATGTATATCTAAAACATCTTGATAGAACATCACTTTTTATTTAATATTTTTTTCTTTTAACTAATACGTATCCTATTAACTTTCATATTGATAAAATATTTTTGATATAATCTATAGTAGAATAAGTAATAAAGTCCCAAACCTATAATAGCTCCTAAAAAATCAATTAAAACATCGCTTATAAAAGAAGTTCTTCCTGGTACAAATGATTGGTGGAATTCATCAGTTACAGCATAAAATAAACAAATAAACATGACATATATTAAGGCTTCTTTACCTTTCAAGTTATATGTAAACAAAGCACCACTTACTAGCATTGCTAAAACAATATATTCAAATGCATGTGCATTTTTTCTAACAAGATGATCTAATTTATTCTTTTTTATTTGTTTCGCTTTAATAGTCCCCCCATTTTGTACTTTTAATTCATTACTTTGATTTTCAATGAAAGTAACTACTGCATCACTTCTCTTGTGTGAAACTTCTCCAATATTACTTGACATGTAAAATATAAATCCCATCCATAATAAACATAATAGTATAACAATTTTTTTCAATTTATCCCCCTCCATAACTATAGTATAGCTATGATGCCATATCGCTTCAAGCTAACAAGATATCTGTTAATAATTTTTTAAATAAAATTTTACTCTTTTTATATCTTTTAACATAACATAATAATTTTAATAGTTTAAAGGGTGCTTTATAACACTTTATTAAGCAAGTAAAGCCCCCTTTCATATTTAAATCTGTTATTTCACACAATAATGCATATGATTTTAACCATATATTCCTTTGCTTAAATATCTATCCCCTCTATCTGGAAATACCGTTACAATATTACCTCCATCAATTTGCTCTACAAGTTTTAACACAGCTGCCATTGCTGCGCCTGAAGAGCTTCCCACGATAATTCCTTCTCTTAAAGCTAGTTTCTTCATTATATCAAAAGATTCCTCATCATTAATCTTAATTACCTTGTCTACAAGATTTATATCCATTGTTTTTGGTATAAAGTCATTACCAATACCCTCTATATTATAGCAACCAGCACTGCCTCCTCCCATCGTTGAGCCTTCTGGATCTGCTAGTATACCCTTAATATTGGGATTTCTTTCTTTAAGATACTTTATAATTCCTGTATAAGTTCCACCACTCCCAGCACCTGCAATAAAATAATCTATTTTTCCTTCCAGGTCTTCATATATCTCAGGCCCTGTAGTCTCATAGTGAGCTAAAGGATTGTACATATTTTCAAATTGATTTAAGCTTACAGAGTTATCTATGGATTTTAACAGTTCCTCTGCTTTGCTTACCGCTCCAAGCATTCCTAATTCTCTTGGAGTATTTATTATTTTTGCTCCTAAAGCTTTCATAAGAATTTGTTTTTCCATAGAAAACTTAGTAGGTACAATAAATATGATATTATACCCTTTATTTAATGCAGCTTGGGCTATTCCTAACCCAGTATTTCCTGCTGTAGCCTCAATGATTGTATAACCCTTTTTTAATCTTCCCTCATCTTCAGCAGCTTTTATCATATATTGACCTATTCTATCTTTTACGCTACCACCAGGATTAAAGCATTCAAGCTTTGCAAATACATTAATACCCTCTTTTATATTAAAATTATTTATCTTTATTATTGGAGTATTTCCTATAAATTCTCTAATATCATCTAAATACTTCACTACTTATCCCCTTCTCCAAAACATACTTTGCATATTCTTTAGCTGAAAATAATGAATGGTCCCTATAATTCCCACATTGAATTACATTTGCAGCCGGCACTTCTCCAGCTGCAATAATCTTCTTAAGTGAATACTCTACTGCCTCTATAACTTGTTCTACTGAAACTTCTCCCCAGGCTACCATATAGAAGCCTGTTCTGCATCCCATAGGAGAAATATCTATTATTCCATCAAGTTTTTCTCTCATATATCCTGCCAGAAGATGCTCCAGAGTGTGTATTGCAGCAGTTGGCATATCTTCCTTATTTGGCTGCATGAATCTTAAATCAAATTTAGTTATTAAATCTCCATTGGCTCCTATCTGCTTTCCACACTTCCTCACATATGGTGCCTTTACCTTTGTATGATCTAATGAAAAACTTTCTACCTTAATCATTTTTCCTTACCTCCCTAAATGCGTTTTCTAAATCCTCTATTACATCTTCTGAGTTTTCTATTCCAACAGAAAGTCTTATAAGATTTTCTACTATACCAACTTTTTGTCTTATTTCGTATGGTATTGATCCATGAGTCATGGATGCTGGATGGCATACAAGAGATTCAACCCCTCCAAGGCTCTCTCCAAAAGTTATTAACTTTAAACTTTCAACAAACTTTTTATAATCAACGTTATCTTTTAGTATAAAAGATATTACTCCCCCAAAGCCCCTAGCTTGTTTCTTTTGAATCTCATATCCTACATGATCTTCAAATCCAGGATAGTATACCTTATTCACTTCTTCTCTAGTTCTTAGAAATTCTGCAATTTTTTTTGTATTAGAATTATGTCTATCCATTCTAACAGCTAATGTTTTTATCCCTCTTATTAATAAAAATGAATCAAAAGGACCTAAAACCCCACCTGTAGAATTTTGAATAAAATGCAATTTTTCACTTAGCTCCTCATTATTTACAATCACTAGTCCAGCTACAAGGTCACTGTGTCCTCCTAAATATTTAGTAGCACTGTGAACTACTATGTCTGCTCCAAAATCTAGAGGTCTCTGAAGGTAGGGTGTCATAAAAGTGTTATCAACTATTGTTAAAATTGATCTCTCTTTGCTTATTTTAGCTACTCCCTCTATATCTGTGATATCCATAAGAGGATTCGTTGGAGTTTCAATTAATATTGCCTTTACTGTTTCATCAATATTTTCCCTTATTGCATCAAGATTTGTTGTATTTATTATTTCATAAAAGATATTAAAATTCTTAAACACCTTATCTAAAACCCTAAAAGTTCCACCATATAGGTTATCCGAGATCAATATTTTATCACCTGAATTAAAAAGTGATATAACGGCTGTTATTGCTGCCATACCTGATGCAAAAGCATATCCAGCATATCCTCCTTCAAGATCTGATATAAGCTTTTCTAAAGCTTCTCTTGTTGGATTACTAGTTCTTGAATATTCATAACCTTTGTTTATTCCAAAGCCAGGTTGTTTATATGTGGAAGTTTGAAATATAGGAATATTAACTGCACCTGTTCTTTCATCCCCATCTACTCCACCGTGTATAAGCAATGATTCAATATTCATATTAATTCCTCCTTATATACCTTTTGTTCATATAACAATTATTAATTGTTATACTACTTAAATTTTAGATTAAAGTTTTACTCCAGTTGCCATAAATATTCCTGTTTCGGTATATTCACCTTTACTTGAATATCCTTTACATGTTAAACCTGTATTCTCTATAGTTATATTTTTAAATCCAGCTTGTTCGAGCCACTGCATGATTTGATCTTCAGTAAAACCTAGCCATTCATCAAACATTTCTTCTCTTGCCCACTCTCCAGTATGCTTATAAACATCTGAAATAACAATTGTTCCGTCTTTCTTAAGAACTCTATACATTTCATGAATTGCTTTTTGTGTGTCAACTATATGGTGAAGAGCCATGTTTATAAAAACTCCATCTACAGATTCATCGAATAATGCTAAATCATCTAATACAGATTTTATTGGATATATATTTCTTTTACCGGAAATATTTGCAGTAGCTTTTAGTTCTTTGAGCATGTTATAAGATCTATCTAATGAAAATACTATCGCTGCTTCATTTGCTAACCCTAAAGAAATAAATCCTGTTCCACATCCTAAATCAGCAACCACTTTATCTTTAATATTAAATTTAGATATAATTCTATCTCTTATCTCATCTTTAAAATATTCGCTTCTCATCTTATTCCATTGACTTGCTATATTATCGAAATATTGATTTGAATTCATAATAATACTCCTTTGTAAATTAGTTAGTTTTATGTAGTAATACTCAATTATAAATTCAATTCAATAAAGCATTTCTATAACTAACAATTTTAATAATAAGATTAAATAGACATCGAGCCATTTAAACTTAACCAAATTTTTCTTTGAAAAATTGAAGTAAAATAAAAAAACTCCTATCTCTATCTATTTAGAGGCAGAAGTTTATATCCCACGGTTCCACTCTAATTACCCTTATATAAATAAATATAAAAGTATCTCTTTCAGGTACATGAATACCTTAACTCTTTAACGAGAGTACCGCTGCTGTCTACTAAAGATAAACACTTTAATTCTTATTAAAACTCAGTAGGCATCCCCTGCTCAGCTTTAGTCAGATTTTACTTCATGAAATGACAGTAAATGAATTTAGTTGTCAAGTTGTTTATCTATATACTTCGAAGCAGTGCTCAAAGACGCATTCACACAAGTTATGCTAAAAATCCCTTTCATCCAATGGAGATTTCTCTCTGATAGTTTCCCTTATGCTACTATTTCTTCTCATAGCATTTTTATTTATATAAAACTTATATGTTTACTATGTTTTATATTATCATAATATGCAAAGATACTATTAATGTTGTCTATCATTTATTATACTTTCTACGAAGTTACTAAAACTAGTATTCCAGCATTCTTTTATATGAATTTATTTCTAAATTATATTTATTTTTTGTTTCATTCGTTTGTTTTGGAAATGAAAAAGAGCTTTTTACAGCTCATTAACTACTTTATTGTTATCTCCAAATTGTCACGACCAATAATCTCAGTGATTATTTGTTCCTTATTGCGTTCAAATTTATAACCAACCTCAATGCTCTCATTCACTTCACCAATGCAAAAAGTACTCAATTCACTTAAATCTAACAGCCTATGTGCACGCATAGGAATACCATTTCTGCCATATTCAGTTTTGCTAATCACTAAATAATGATCCCCACTGTCAGTTACTATAATATCACCAACTTCTGCATTTGTTTTAAATCCTTTTCTATTATCAGTAATAATCATAAAATCACCTCCACTATTTATACTCTAGTGAAGATTTGATTATTACTTGTGTTTCAGCACATATTTCTATTTCTTATAATCTCTAATATCTTTCTATCTACACTCTGTCTTTTTATCTGCTGCTGTGACATTACATAGTTCTATATAATAGTCAGCAAATTTTTTAGCCACTTTTAACCCATATTTTTTAAATATATCTATTTATTATGAAATATTTTCAATTTATGAGTTCATTAAGATGCTTCTAATCCTTGATTTCATCATAAAAATAAATTGAAAACAAATATTACAGTCACCTTAACAGAAATATATGTTAATCATAAAAAACACCTGATTCCAAGCTTTATAGTCTTGTTCAAGTGCTTCTTATTTTTTTATTTTGTTAATGAAGATAGGGTATCTTTATCATACATCAGATTTATTATAGAATTATTGTAACAATATAAAGAATTTGTTAAGTTTAAAAGACATCTAGTTTCCTAGATGCCTTCTTGCAGTAACACCCTTTTGTAAGTCCCTGCGGTGTGCTCTGCCAAATATCCATACTATTATTATACCCCTACAACGTTCTGAAGTCATTCGGCATTTTTTAATCCAAAGATAATCTACTATCTCTTTGGATTATGTTATTATTATGGATATATTGATTAAATAAATATACCTCATATTCTTTTACAATACTAGTTTCGTACTGCCCTTCAAGTCAACTATGCTCTAATTGTGGGTTTAAAAATGAAGAAGTTAAAAATCTAAATATTATGTAATGATCTAAAGAACATTTAAATTGTTTATTTTCCTAAAAAGGTTTTTATTCCTACTAAAATAACAAATATCCCAAAAGCTTTTCTCATTATATTCATTGGAAGCATATTTGCGAGTTGTCCTCCAAATTTTGCACTAATAATCATAGTTATACAGATAATTATACCAGCATATACATCCGTATTTCCTTTTTTATAGTATTCAAGAAATGCAAATATACCAACTGGTGGAAGCATTGCAATTAGAGAAGTCCCTTGAGCTTTTAATTGAGGAAATCCTTTTAAAAACATTAGTAAAGGAATAATTATTATTCCACCACCAATTCCAAACAATCCACTTAAAACACCTGCTAAAATACCAATTACTACATAAACTATTAAGTCTACCATGACGTCTCCTCCTCTAAGTTATAGTTATAAATAATATTCTACAAATTTTCAAGTTAAAAACTTGTATATATTTCTTAACAATTGCTACATAAACATTATACCAAATATTACATTGAATTATATACAATTGATCCTGTATTTGAATCATAATTAACAAAGCTACATTCTATTCTATTGATGTAAATAGTGTACTTTATCTCTAGATGTTATCGCATTCGAAAAACCTTAGTTAAAAAGGCTTTTTACCGTCAAGCCATCCATTTTCTCTCCAGTACTTTTTATCAAGAGCAAACCTACCGTAATCATCATAATCTTTTATCATCGAACACATTATACGGAAAAACATTTTTGTAAAAAGCTTTGGTTTCAACTCTTTTCTATGTAAAAGAGCCTTATAAAATCTCTTTGCTGATTTTTCAATTCTTTTTTGAGTCTTAATATCTCTGTTTTCAAGATCAATAGCTCTACAACCTAAAGAATAATAACGTTTAAAGCCCATAAACTTAAAGGTGTTTGTTAGAGTTTTGTTTGCTTCCTTAATTCCCGCTCCTGCTGCCGTGGATATTGCTATACCAACTTTTTGAAATATCTCAATATTAGGACGGTGAGGCATCCACATTTTCGCTAAATGGTCTAGAAGTGCTTTCATACTTCCAGACACATTCATTACATAGACAGGTGAAGCTAAAATCACTCCATCAGAGGTCATAATATCATCAATTATCGGCTTCATCGTTTTATAGTGAGGACATTTGTCCTCTCCATTGCATATACAGTTCATGCATCCACTGCAAAAATAAGGCATGTCCCTCGGCACAAAATATTCAGCATAATCAATATTGTTGTATTCTCTTAATTGATTCTTAAATACAGATACACAGTTATATGTATTACCCTCTCTATTATTACCGTAGATTATTGTTACCTTCATTGATTTCCACCTCCGTTTATGGTCTTATTATATGTTGTAAAATGACTATGCTTCTTTTTTATTAGAATTACTTTATCCAAGTAATGTTACTACTGAATTTTAAAATTATTTGTATTTATACCATTTATCTTCTAATGTTCAAGCGTCTTAAAACCATAATTAACCAGTTTCCATTCACACATTATTATAACAATAAATTTAATTATTTCATAGTTATTAGATAATTAACTTAAAATATAAAAAGAGAGTAAGATAATCTTTCATTGTTTATCCTACTCCCTCTATGTTTATATACTTTTGAATCTATGGCCTCGTATATTTTTTAATTGGTTCATATTTTGATTTATTTTTTTCAGAAGGATCAATATATTCCAAATCTCCATTAGTGTTTTTTCTTATTCCTAATCTTGCATATTGTTTATCTTTCACTTTAAGCTTATTTACCATTAATATCACCTCTAATGGTTATTATCTGTAGTACTAGATATTTTATGTTTTATAAATACACTTTACTTATTTTTACTTATGTGGAACCTTTTACACTATTATTCATATACTAATTTGTAAATAATTTTAATGAGGAATATTATGTATAATTCTGATCAACCTAAACAATATGATTATTCTGATGGATATAGTGAACAAGTTGAAGGCTACAGTGAAAAAATGAAACCTTTTACTCCTGCAATGCATACTTGTCCATATATGCATATTTGTCCAATGAGACATACATGCCCAATAGCTACAGAATACGAAAGAATAACCTCTAATCAAAGCCTTGAAGAAGATGATTTAGATAATGATAGACAATATTATGGATATACGGATGAATATTCTCCTAAGCATCCTTCTCATCACTATCACCATCAACCATACTATCATCAACCATACTACTATAACCCTTATCCATCTTATTTTTACCCACCATTTTTCCCATATTATCAACATAAAAAACATAAAAAACATAGAATAGAACCATAGATATAATTTAATTTATAAATTTTAAGAGCACCTAATTTTTTAAGTGCTCTTTTACATTGACACACCTATTTAGTTAAAACTTCCTGTATATACTTAAACGTAAAAGGTTAATATAATAGCGCAGGGTACGTAACAGTTGAGTCACAACTTATATATGTTTTATATTGGGATATATAGGTAACCCTTGGCTTATATATAGTCACAGGAAAGATTTTATATTGTGGGGAAAAGCTTTAATATAGTGAAAAATCATCAATTATATTAAGGTCCCACCTTATAATGTACGGTCTAGCTAGGTATTTATAATGGTGTAAGGTAGATTGTTACGTGCTCTATATTATTACTTAGCGATTTAAAACTCTTTTTAATTACAAACTTATAACTCAGATATTGTTCTTTATATCGCCCCCGAACACAACTCCAATCATTAACTTTTATAGTATCGAAAATATGTCTTAATAACAAAACAAATTACATTCACAACCTCTTAACCACTTCATAGATAGTTAAGAAGCTGTGAATGTAGTTTATTTTTCTAGAATATTTGTATCAATGATTACTTAATATAATAGTTTAAACTTAAAATCCGCTTAATTATTATTATTTTTTTAAAGCTCCTCTATATCCATTAGTTCCACCTGATACATTAACTACATTGAACCCTTTAGCCTTTAATTCTTTACAAGTTCTTGTACTTCTTCCCCCTGATTGACAGATTATATGATATTCTTTTGATTTATCTAGATATTTTTCAGCTTCATCTATAATTTTACTCATAGGAATATTCTTTGCATTTGATAAATGACCACTTTTATATTCGTAAGGCTCTCTTATATCAATTAAATTTATTTTTTCTAATACCTCTCCTAAATCATTAACGTTCACTGAATTGACTCTATTTTTACTGAAAAATGAAAACATAACTCATCCTCCTATTTTAATTCATCTCTATTTTTTCAATACTCTTTCATCTTAACTATATTTTTAATATGTTTAATGAAATTATTCTTTATTAAAATATTAAAATATTAAAAGAAAATATATGAAAAGTTAATCTACCTATTGATATACCTAAAAATACAAAATTGAAAGATGTTAAAACTTTATTCTAAATTTTAAGATTAAAGAAACAAGAGCACTTCTAGAATAAGTTATTTGACTATTATATATGATTATACGTAATAAATTTTAACTTGCTAATATCTATATATCGTAATATTACGGTATATCGATATATATTAAGAAAATGTCATGTAATTCTTGATAACTAAGAATTTACCGCATTGACGTATACAAATAATTATAATACAATAACCTTAGGATACCCCCTTAGGGTAATTCAATTGTTACGGAGGTAATTTTTATGAATTCAATTTTAAAACTTTGGAAGAAATATTCTTATCTATTATTAATCACTTTTTTAATCGCAGGACTATTTGATTTTAGAATTGGATTAATTGCAACAATATGTATGATTGCGCCTATTATTGTTGCGTTGTTCAAGGGGAGATTTTGGTGTGGAAATGTTTGTCCAAGAGGAAACTTTTATGATAACTTAGTTTCAAAATTTAGCAACAAGAAAAAAGTACCTCCTTTTCTAAAGTCATTATACTTTAGAATTCTTGTTACTGTTATAATGCTTACTGTTTTTACAACAGGCATGGTAAAGAATTGGGGGAACCTATATGGAATGGGATTTGTAATATATAGATTAATAGTTGTTACTACAATAATTGGACTAGTACTTTCTCTATTCTATAATGAAAGAACCTGGTGTAACTTCTGCCCTATGGGAAGTATAGCAGCTTTAGTTTCAAAATTTAAAAATAAGAAAAATGAAGATAAATTGTTAAAAGTAAATACAACCTGTGTATCGTGCAAAATCTGTGAAAAGAATTGTCCGATGGGAATTGCTCCTTATGAATATAAAGAAAATTCAATAAGTCATCCTGACTGTATTCAATGCAGCAGATGTGTTTATAAATGTCCTAAAAAATCCATTGGATATGATAATAATATAATAACTAAAATTGATAAGGTACAAAACTTAAACAAATAGATAAAACAATATCCCGTCGTAATTGATGGGGTATTGTTTTGTATTAGGTTATAAGTCATAAAAGCCGCCTTTCTTAGTATAATTGGCCTCGCAGGTTAATTTTATACTAAAAAAGTAGAATGGTTTCTTATACTTTTAATAATTTAATTTTTTATTAATAATATCAATTATATTATATAAATTATAATTTAAAGATTTTAAAACTTTAGTATATCCTATTTCTAAATTAAATAACGAACCTAACTTTTTTGAATATTTTTCTACTTGCTATATAAAATATTAAGACTTTTGAACTAATTTATATTACCTATGATTATTCTCCAAGAAAAAAGCCCTAGATTAATTCTAGAGCTTTTTCTTGTTAATATATTATTTTAAACCTTGTTCGTAAGCTTCTACCATTTTCTTAACCATATTTCCACCTATTGATCCAGCTTCTCTTGAAGTTAAATCACCATTGTATCCTTGCTTTAGGTTTACTCCAACTTCAGTAGCTGATTCTTGTTTAAATCTTTCTAGTCCTGCTTTTGCTTCTGGAACTAATACTCTATTATTTCTGTTTGCCATAATTATTTCCTCCTATGAATATTAATTAATATTTAGTATCTATTCATAGTTTGTATATATTAAAAATTATTACACTAGTGAATTGATTGTATATACGGTGAAGTTTTCCTTTAAATGCAGTAGATGTTATTTACACCATGGAGTAAATAGTTTTGTAGTTTATTTTAAAAGACATAATTTAACTCTTAGATTTTCATTTATTGCTTTATTTTTTGAATAATTTATCATCAAGTTTTTTAAACCATGATATACCTCTGTAATTATAATTATCGGGGTCTTTCATTAGTTCATCTGCATCTTTAATAGAGTACCCACCCACTACAGGAAAATTTTTGTATATAAATACAAGCATACTTTTAAAGAGTGACAACACTTTTTTCATAAATATCCTCCCTTGTCTATCATATAATTTATTTGTGATTTTCTAATTTATGGGTAAATATTACATTTTTTTATTTTATCATTCTTCCAGTTACTACTATTATATTACTAAGTAATAAAATAGATAATATATATTTGATTTACATGTTCTATATGGTGTTTAAAAATATACTACATGAGGTTTCTATTTTTAGATAATAATATTATTATAGAATGATATTTCAAAAGAAGGTGAACTAATTGAATTCTATTTCGAATTTAATTGAGAACAGTGGATACCGTAATTTAATACTAGTAGCACTAATCTTTATATCACTGGCAATTTTTTTGGTGATACTTTTTATTTGGTTAAATAAATCCGAAAAAAAAGCAAAATTGCAAAAGCAAAATAACACAAACAAAAATCAATAGACATGGAATCTATAAATTGCACCCATATTTAACCTTAGTAAATTTTAACAAATGAAAAATACCCATAATAATCCAAACCTTTAATTTCTAAAAATGTTTATTCAAAAAAATCAAATTTCATCGTTAATTTTTGAATAAACATGTGAATTTAGGGCAATACTAAGAATGAGGTGACTGCTATTATCATTAACAACTTGGTAAAATCGCTACAATTTGTCATTGTTTTCTGAGACATTAGTTAATTTAGGAAAGTTTCTTCAGAAATTTATAAATCAAATAATCAGCTACAACAAACAAATTAATCACCTCAAGCATTTACATGAATTATACAAGCACCTAGTTTTAAGTTTGAAACTTAGCTAAGTGTTTTTTTATCGTTTCTATATTATATTTAAATCTTCTAATTACCCACAATTCACCATTCTTAAAGTATTCTAATAATGCAGTTTTGTTTGCTATCAATAATATTTTTACTGCAAAATCTAAAAATCCATTAATTAACTGCTATAAATCCAAATTCTAGTATATAATAAAGTTGGTAGCAATTTAATGAAGATTTGAAAGGGGTTAGTTACATATGAAATATGTTCTTGATATGCACACTCATACTATAGCTAGTGGGCATGCTTATACTACTATATTAGAAAATGCAAAACATGCTAGTGAGATAGGTCTTCAACTGTTAGGCACAACAGATCATGCTCCTAGTATGCCTGGTGCCCCACATGAATGGTATTTTGGAAATCTTAAAGTAATGCCAAGAGAACTTTATGGTGTTACTATGCTTTATGGCTGTGAAGCTAACATTATTGATTATGAAGGAAATATAGATTTACCAGTGGAAATACAGGAAAAACTAGATATAATGATAGCCAGTATGCATGAACCAGTAATGGAATCAAATGAAAATCGTGATCTAAATACTTCTGCCTTTTTAAAAGCTATGGAAAATCCAAATGTACATATCATAGGTCATTCAGGTAATCCTAGATTTCCAATTTATGAAGAGGAATTAGTAAAAAAGGCAAAAGAAAAGAATATACTTCTTGAAATAAATAACAGTTCCTTTACAAGATCAAGGGTTGGAAGTGACAAAACATGTACAAAAATAGCTCAGCTATGTAAAGAATACGGAACAAAGATAATATTAAATAGTGATGCACATTCTTGTTTTCATATAGGTGTTTTTGATGCTGCAGTAAAAATACTAAAGCAGATAGATATGCCTGAAGAATTAATTATAAATAGAAGCAAGACAGAATTTCTAAACTTTTTAAAAGAAAAGGGAAAACAAATTTAACCTTACTTATAATATAAATGGTTGGATGTTATTTACAATAACTAGCCTTTTATATAAACTCTTAAATTTACACTAATGTTCTTTAATAAATGGATATACGAGATTGTAGGGAAAATGCGACAAGCTGCGCCTTCCCTACGCAAAATATCCAAGGTATCAAAGTTAAACCGTAAGATTGATTGATATCCATTAAGTCGGAACGATCTTGTTAGCGTGGATAAGCTCACTCTGGCAGGAGTACTGATTTCAAAACCATACACTCCTATAAGTAGTGGCAATTCAATGTATATATATTATTGATATAAAGGAACTAGATTTACTCCTTCTTCAGTAGCTTTTCGTATGCGAATAGCTTGCCCTCCTCCAGGTGCCAGTCTCAATTTTAGTATAGTGTTTCTATCAACAATTGTTTTATAAATATCTATGGGATACGGATTGATCTTCCAATCTGCGTTAGGGCCATCGGCGTATATTTCAGCCACATATTTCTTGTATGGTTCAAGAAAAGTGAGGGGAGCCTCAAGTGTACGTCCATTTTCGTTAGTAATGCTACCTAGATACCAATCTTCACTATTTCTGTCTTTACGGGCAATAGTAACATACTTTCCTATGTCTCCATTTAGTACCTTAGTATCTTGCCAATCAGTAGATACATCTATTATAAATTGAAAAGCGTCACGATGTTTTTCGTAATTCTCCGGCAAATCAGCAGCCATTTGTAGAGGACTATAAATAACTACATAAAGTGCTAGTTGCTTAGCTATTGTACCATTGACTCTGTTATTGGGATTATATTCTTTATAGAACAACTCTAAAATCCCAGGTGTATAGTCAAAGGGACCAGCCAACATTCTTGTAAATGGAATAATAGTAGTGTAATCCGGAGGATTTCCTCCATCTGGACTCCATGCATCATATTCCTGTCCCCGTGCCCCTTCACGGGTCATCATATTGGGATAAGTACGTCTTTCCCCCGTATCTTTAATGGGTTCATGTACATCCAAACTAATGTGATATCGTGCTGCAGTCTCTACCACCTTTCTATAATGATTAACCATATATTGTCCATGATGCCATTCCATACCTAAAAGATTGCCTTGATCATCTAGACGTTTAACTTGCGGATCCCAACCCACGTAGCCTGTTTTTACAACATCTATTCCCAGTTTTTTATACAGAGCAAAAGCCTTTTCCATCTGACGTTCGAAATTCTGAATAGCAGCAGCTGTCTCCATGTGTCCAATTATTTTTACTCCTTTTTTCGCAGCATAGGAAGTCACTTCTACTATGTCATAGTCATCATATGGGGTTATAAAATCAAATTTTTCCCCATGTTTTGTCCAATCATTATCCCAACCTTTATTCCATCCCTCAACCAATACCATTGGAAAGCCGTATTTAGCAGCAAAGTCAATATATCTCTTGGCATTTTCAGTAGTTGCACCATGTTTAGGACCAGAACTCCAAGTATATTTTCCAATATGCATTTCCCACCAGATACCTACATATTTTCCTGGTTTTACCCAAGAAACACCCCCTAGCTTATTTGGTTCATTAAGATTCAGAATCAAGTAAGATGTAATCAAGTCCCCTGGCTTTTCTGCAATTTGAATAGTACGCCAAGGGGTTTTAAAAGGAGTAGAGCCTATAACTTTAACACCCGTTGACCAAGGAACAAGATCAGCTGTAAGTCTATTATTCGGAAGAGGCATTAATGTCATAGAGGCATAATCTTTCAGGTCAGCCTCATGAATACTGATGTACAGACCATCAGGGGTTTTCATGGTTAACGGTGTATGGACAGCGAAGAACGTGGTGATACAGCTTATAGGAGTATTGTTATAAAGATATTCATAACGATTTTTTTGGAATGCAGGAATCCACCATGCTTGATAATCATCAGCTAGAACAAATTCGGTTTCCTCGTCCATTATCTCAAAGCAGAAGAGATTCTCTTGCTCAGGCAATGCATAACGGAAACCGAGACCGTAATTATATACACGAAAGATTAAGGTCATTCTACGCCGTGTTTCGGTAGTTTCTTGAAGATCAACTTGGAGTTCATTGTAATTGTTGCGAATTTCCTTTACTTCTCCCCAAGGCTGTATCCAGTTTTCATCAAAACTATTATACTTATGGTCAGTGATTATAAAGTTCTGGTTAAGCGGTTCTGCATTATTGAATGTAAAACCGAGCTTTGAGGGTTTAATAATGCTTTTATTACAGTATATTGCATCATAATATGCAACACCTTTTTTTAGTGTAAATGTTACTTGAATCCTACCATCTGGTGAAAAAACATAGAAATTGCTATCATTATCCACTGTATTGCTTTTCTGTTCAGTACTATATAATTTTGACCATTCATTTTCCGCTTCTAAATTTGATGGGTATATATAATCTTTATAATTTAAAAAATAAGCTGGTATTTTCAGAAGTTGTCCAACGAATAGAACTGGACAGAATAATCCATTAATCATTAGCACAGTATTAATTGTAGTATTAAATTTCCTTGCAATAGAATATAAAGTATCTTCAGGCTTAACTCTATAGATGATAATAGGGGTACTTTCCATTGATGATCTCCTTTTTATATTTCTAATCACATTACATGATATTAATAATTTTAAAATACATTCATATATAACATTATTAAAATAAACCCCAAGGGTTCCTTACTTATGAAGTATAAATAACATCAGCAAACTACCAATAGGAATTCCAAGCATTAGTATCAGTCCCTCATTTGCTCTTAAGCTTATTAAACCGACAATTATTCCACTAATTGAAAATGAAATTAATCCTATCAGCATCGTCAGAAGTGGGTAAGTTTTATTTGTTACTTCTCTTTCAGTCATAATAATCACATCATCTTCTTAATGTTTATTTTCAAAAGATTTTATTTCGTTTTGTTTTACAATTGAAACTTAATTTGATTATATAAAAAACAGATATCTTTCTATATAAATATGCCATAGTTTCAACATTATTCTTATATATAGCCTAACAAAAAAATAGTGGGGCTAGACAATACTATACCCCACTTTCTTAATTATATATATCAGAAAACTCTATTATAACTATACTATTCACCTTATTGTATATATTAACTTCTATACTTCCACCACTAGAGGTAAATTTTATAGAATTTGATAATAAATTAAGTATTATCCTTTCCATAGCATCTAGGTCAAACGCCATCACTTTTTCCTCTATTTCTATATCAAAGGTAATAGAAATACCTTTACTTTCAACATAATCAGCAACTGATAGTACAATATTTTCCACTACACTTACTATATCGTCATTCAAGTGTTGAGTAAAAAAAGTGCCCTGCATCAATCTTTGTTATATCAATAAATTATCTAAAATAATACAAATATATTTCTTGCCTGTAGAGTTAACTGCGGTTAATATCCCCTATTTTCCCATTTAGCCATATATTTATCTGCATCTTCTGAAGTAACTAATTCATTTTGGACAATTATTGTTTTCTCTACATTTTCACCCTTAGCTGCTTTAATTGCAGCATCTATACTATATTTACCTAGTTTCCCTGCATCCTGGAATAGTGTAACTGCTAATTTACCACTCTTTAAATACTCGAGAGCATCAGGAGTAGCATCCATACCACCTACGGTTATCTTTCCAAGTTTTCCTGCTGCTTCTATTGCTTTTAATGCTCCTATTGCCATTTCATCGTTGTTGCAAGCTACTACATCAATCTGTTTACCATCTTCAAGCCAGGCTTGCATTAGAGCCATACCTCTAGATCTGTCCCAATCAGCTGTTTGCTGCGCAACAATTTTCATGTCAGGATATTTTGCTATTACTTCATGGTAAGCTTCAGTTCTCAATCTCTGTGCGTTATCATCCAACGGTCCCATCATAATTGCAACGTTACCCTTAAAATTCACTTTCTTTGCAAGATATTCCATTTCCAATATACCAGCCTGCTTTGAGTCTGGAGCTATATAAGATGCTGCATCATTTTGATTTACAAATGGAAGCATCATGCTTATGATTGGAATGTTAGCTGCCTTAGCTTTATCAGTTATTGACTTTGATGAATCTGTAGAAAGTGGGCTAACAACTATTGCATCTACTCCCTGAGATATGAAGTTTTCCACCTGCGACAATTGTGTATTAGAATTTTTTTTTGCGTCAACAAATACTACTTCAACATCCTTTAAAGATTTGGAGTAATTTCTCATTTCATCAAGTAAATAAGAACCGTATTTGCTATTAAAATCAGAATGACAAACCCCAATTTTAATCTTTCTAGTAAATCTTGATGCGTTTGTTTTCTGTGTACACCCAGTAAATAAACACATTATGATAACAGTAATAAGTGCCATTGACAAAAATTTTTTCATCGGATTTACCTCCTCTTATCCATAATTTATATATTAGATAAATTTTTAATATTAATTTTTATTATTGAAATATAAATGTAATATCAGATATAGATTAATTGATAATTTAACTCGTTGTGCTAGTTAAATTCTACTTGATAAAATTTAAAACAAATAAACTCCAGCAATATATACAAACCTATAATTAACAACAAAAAACGATGGAGGTTTGTATATATACTAGAGCTTAATAATTAATTCGGTTTTCCAGCATTGTTAGACAATTACAGTTTCAAATCAACTATCCCTTTTGTATAATTTATTTTATAATGACAATATTTTTTTCTTTAGCTATAACTTTTCCAATAGTATAACTAAATGATTTTCCATTCAAATTTGTAAAAATTATAGGAGTGATAAGAGATGGAACTTTATCTTTTACTTCATTAAGATCCACTTTTAATAACTTATCTCCTGCTTTTATCGAGCTCCCTTCTTTCACATAAACAGTAAAACCCTCTCCATTTAAATTAACTGTATCCATCCCAAAATGAATTAGAATTTCTACATCGAAATTACTTCTTATTGCAATAGCATGCTTTGTTGGAAATACTCCTACTACCGTTCCATCCACTGGTGAAAATACTTGTCCATTTTCAGGTTTTATAGCAAAACCATCCCCCATCATTCGCTTAGAGAATACCTCATCAGGAACATCATCTAAGTTTATAATATCTCCAGAAATAGGAATTAAAAAAATATCTTCCTTCACATTCTCCTCTACGGTATTCTCCATGCGTCTATTGAAAAAAATATCTCTAATTTTTTCAAACATAATACTCCTCCTGTAAATTAATTACTGTTTTTAACCCTAATTTAACTCGCAAAGCCTGCAGGTGATTAATAAATAAAATCTTCAACTTCTGCTCTTGTTGGTAACGCAGCCATTGCTCCTTTTTTTGAAACAGTTAAAGCAGCAACTCCATTAGAAAACTTTAATAAACCCTTTATTTTTTCTTTATTCCAAGCAATTAAATCTTCTAATTTTATATTATTGAATGAAAGCTGGTATAGTAAAGAACCAATAAAAGAATCTCCTGCTCCTGTTCTATCTTCTACTTTCACGTCAAAGGCTTCTGATTCAACACAAAGATTAGTTGTTACAATACAGCCTCTCTGCAACTTTCTTCACTATCCCAGAGCGGTAATCTTATGTTTGAATCAAAGCTTATAATACACTTATTAGATATAGCATATTCTATAGCCTTTCTATGAGCCTCCTTAATAGGAGCATCTATTAAACTTACAGAGCAAAAATGCAATATATCTCCTTCTTGAAAGTCTTCTTCATTTATTTCATCAGCCATTAAAAGCATATCTGCACTAGGATTTCTATAGAATGAAAAATCTCTTTCCCCGTCTTCTCTTAGTGAAACAAAAGCTAAGGCAGTATTTGCTTCCTTGGTTCTTATAACCGTTGAAGTATCTACTCCTAATATATTAACATCTTCTAAAATCTTATCTCCAAAGGTGTCTGCTCCAAGCTTTGTTAACATCATGTCTCTTCCACCTAACTTGCATACTGCTGCAACTACATTAAGCGATGCCCCTCCTGGTACTCTTAAAAATCCCTCTACATCTTTAAGAGTTTTTCCTTGTATCTGCATATTGATTTTTTTTCTCTCATGCATTAATTTTTCCATTTCGGAATTTAGCTTTTCCCTAAAACTTATACATTATTTGAGAGATAACCTTTGTTTTTTTGTCATAATTGCTATTGCTTTATGGCAACATATCTAACAAGCCTATAGTAGCACCGTACAGAAACGATTACAATACATAAACCTTATTTAGAAACTATGTGTACTTTTAGTTCATATTTTTACAAACTGAAAATATGTGCACAAAGAAAGCATGAATCTTACTTCATACTTGACTCAAATATGCCTGATACTTTAAGAATAAAATTTCAATTAAAATGAAATATGATATTGTGGTTTCATAATTTAATATGGAGTCAATATTTAATGACGTTGTATTAATATATAAATTTTCATCACTTAGAAATAGAAAATTCTTTTTATTTCATCAGCGAATGCTTTTTAAGCATTTCCACTACAATAAATATCCTATTAGCATTTTCCATCAATTGAAAAATCTTATCTCCAAAGGCATCTACTCCAAGCTTTGCTAACATCATGTCTCTTCCACCTAACTTGCATACTGCTGCAACTACATTAAGCGATGCCCCTCCTGGTACTCTTAAAACACCTCTACATCTTTAAAAGTCTTTCCTTTTTGCTGGGGAATAAAATCAACTAAAGCTTCCTCTATGGATATTATCTTGCTCATTCATATCAGCATCTCCTATATTTGTTTTTATATATCTCGAAGTTTTACTTCTAACACAGCATCACCAATTTCTATCTATTTTACATTCTATGTTGCATAAAGCAGAGAACCCTCAAAATTCAAGTGAATTTATGAGAGTTCTTCCTTGTAATAATCTTCCTCAGAGGACTTACTATTATAATTAACTAGCCATTTCTTCCTGGCACTCTGAATCTACTATATCCTTTTTAGTGGCTCTTTTCGCTAAAACAATTGTTAAACTAAATGCTGCAATAAAGGCAATTATCATTCCGATTGCGAAGGGAACAATTGATCCTGGTTTAATAGAAATAATACCTGCTATATCTGCAGAACCCAATCCAACTGCCTTTACTTTAAAAAATGTTACAAAAGCAGAAGCTATTCCCGATCCAATAATTGCTCCAAGGAATAGATATTTTAATTTTAAATTAATACCAAACATAGCTGGCTCTGTAATATCTAATAGTGCTGAAATACCTGATGCTGATGCAATACTTTTAATTTTCTTATCCTTAGTAATAAAGAAAACTGTAAGTGTTGCTCCGCCTTGTGCTATATTGGACATTGCTGCAATATATACAAACCTATAATTAACAACAAAAAACGATTGGAGGTTTGAATATATACTAGAGCTTAATAATTAATTCGGTTTTCCAGCATTGTTAGACAATTACAGTTTCAAATCAACTATCCCTTTTGTATAATTTATTTTATAATGACAATATTTTTTTCTTTAGCTATAACTTTTCCAATAGTATAACTAAATGATTTTCCATTCAAATTTGTAAAAATTATAGGAGTGATAAGAGATGGAACTTTATCTTTTACTTCTTATAAAATAACATTAATACGTTCTTTAATAACTGGATATATCAGATTTTAGGGAGAACATAAAAATGTGAAAACCAACCTACACCTTCCCTACGTAAAATATTCAAGGTATTAAAGTCTAGCTGTATAATAAAACTGGCTTTTTAGTGTTACTTTGCACTTCATGACACAGATGCTGGTATTAGGCCTAATATCCTTTTTTTAATATTTAAATCAGAGTTTCTTATTTTCTAACCGATAGAAATACTAAAATCACCAGGACAGGGGTACTATCAGCCAGATAATCTTTTTAAATGTTATGTATAAATGACTTAGCATCGTGACAAACTAAGATGAATTTTTTTTGGAGGTCATTTATAATGCTAGAAGTAGAATTAGATATCTTTTCAGGTATGCCAAATCCTAAATGGATTTTATCTGAATCAGAAGAGAAGGAACTGCTTGATATAATAACTTCTGAACGAACACAAATTTCACCAATGTATGCCCCTAACGAGGTGATTGGTCTTGGATATGGTGGATTTATTGTTAGAGAGATTAAGACGGATGAGGGCATTTGGAACAGGACAAATCGGGCATTGGAAATTTCAATTCCTAGAGAGTTCCGTGTTGGAAGTAAACCAGCGAAGCAAGCCCCCGCTACTGAGTGGCTTTTGAAAACATCAGAAAAGATAGGTAATGAAGTAACGGACGAACTGCGTAAAGCGGTTGCAAAAGATGTCAAATTAGTACCATCCTCTAATGAAGTTGTTGACCTAGACACATATACTAATAGTGAGAGTATTGAAGACTTAACGCGCCGCTGGAGTGTTTGCCCTTGGAATTACTTAGACAAGAATGCATATGCATTCAATAGGCCTGAGAATATCGGGGTGAATAATTGCTATTGCTTCGCCGCCAATCACCTAGCAGGTATCCGCTATGCTAGACCTGGTCGACGGGGGGGCCGTGAACTTAATGGTATTAATTGTAGTGAAGTAAGAGCGGGCCTTTTAGCCGATGGTTGGAAAGATAGTTGCCTAGGGCCGAGCAGCTGGACAATTACTATTGCATGCGTTGTTTGGCCAGGAAATGATTATCACTTTTATCGACTTGTCACAAATGAAAGTGAGGGTTCGTTGTGGGGTCACAAACGAGGAGGCACAGCAGCTAGATACACAGATGAGTGTGGGCATAACATTTGTTGTGGTAAAACACCCGAAAACATTTGCCGAGAGGGCTACATGGATTTCTGTGGTTATTTCTATGCTGACAACGCCCTTATCCAAGTCAAATAAAGCATCAGGGAGGCTCATCTAATTTTGCTTGCTAGAGTTTTTTTCTAGGAGAATCCTCGCATCTCCCTTAAACTCACAACTCAACTAGGATTGACATAGACTAGCTTAAGCACAACTAAGATAAATTGAATATTTACTTTTCTTGTAGTATAGTAATGCGGTGTCATCATAAAATTAAAGCTGCTGCATATATTGTAGTGAGTGCGTTACTCTTTCGATGGGCTCTCCTGGCACTGAATGCGTCATCTTGCAGTCTATTCACACCATTATCAGTATCAACAGCGGACACGTACGCAACAGAAGGAGGGGACAAATTCATGTCACCAAGGTTTGAAGTAGAACTTGATATATTCTCAGGTAATCCGAACCCCTCATGGATTTTGTCAGATACAGAGGGGGTGCTCTTTCTTAAAAGACTCGCTAAGTTGCGCAAAACCTCGGCTAAAGAGTTGTCTACCAATCTCGGTTATCTTGGTTTCATCGTTCGGGTGACAAATGGAACTGAAAAGAGTCTTGTTCGAATTCAAAATGGGATGGTCCTGCTCTCACAAGATGACACTAATGTCTACTACAGCGATGAAAACCGGGAATTGGAGCGGTGGCTGTTGAATTCTGGTAAGTCCTCCCTAAACAGCGACCTCTTCAAAATAGTTGACATCAAAATTCCTAGGAACCCGTAACCCAGTCGGATTAATGAAATAAAGGCGAGTGTTCACTTTCCAGCTAGTTGGCCTAGTATCAGCATAGCTGTCACCAAGTAAAAAGTAAAATTAAAAACGTAGTAATATCAACGATTTGATATAGGTATACATTTCTAAAAAATATTGAAAAATGTAATAATAAAAGCTCTTTAAAAATGGCTATTTTACTAGCTTTTTAATGTTACTTTACACTTCATTACACAGATGCTGGTATTAGGCCATAAACTTGAGCAATCCTTAAATATCCATAAATCATAATTTCATCTTTGAATATAGGTTTTGATACTAATCCCTCCCGCACTACCGTTTGGGGCTATCGTGTTCCATAATTTATATTCAGCAATTAAAAACCAATAACTAAATATAAATTGTTCCACGTGGTATATAATCTTCAGTAAACTTACTGAGCAAAAAAGTAAGAACCCACCCGTAAAACGGGTGGATTTATTACGCCCTATAAGGGCCCGTTCTCCAGCATCACCTAAAAGTGCATACTACGGGAATTCAAGCTCACGCTTTACTGCATTGAATATCCTAGCTGACCCTAAAAAGGTCTTCTAACTCTTTTACACTTACTTTATCTACTATCATATCGGCATTTTCTATTCCTATAAACAAATATCCCACTTCTTTAATTCCACTATCTCTACTTCTCCGTTACTAAAGAACTCTATATCAGCAGAAGGATTGTTAGGATATATTGTTGATGTCATTGTTTTTGCTCCGTCATTTATAAATACCTCGATAGAGCATCTATCAATCAATATATTTAACTTTAACTTATTATCATTACATTTAACCAGAACTCTTCTTACTCCAACTTCAACATCTTTTTCGCTACCCTCTATCTTTTCACCACTATTACTACGATCTAAAATTAACTTTTCATTTTCGCAATCATAGTATATAGAAGTATATTCATGTGCACTATATACGAACTTTATGCCAAATCTCTCAGAATTTTTACAATCTAATATCACCTCAAGATTAATACATTCTCCTGAAAGTTCATTTATTCTTAATGAACCATCTACCGTTAAATTGTTGAATGATACTTTATTTGTTTTATAGGTCTCTAACTCACTTATTGGTTTTTGATAAAGCGCATCACCTTTTAGCTCTAATTCTCTTGGGATAGTCATTGCCCCTGCCCAATTATGCTTCTTATCGTGAGTTGGTATATTTCTTTCCCACATTTGCATCCAAGTTATCGCTATTCTTCTATTTTTATCATCAATAAGAGTTTGAGGGGCATAAAAATCATGTCCATAGTCTATCTGATCTACATGTTCACAACTAAATTTACCCGTATTAAAATCTACATTACCAACAAAATACAAACTTGAGTGGATATTCCAGTATCTATCTTCTTCTTTTTCACAAAATTGAGGTGATACTATTAGTACATATTTGCCATTTAATTCAAATAAGTCAGGACACTCCCACATCTTACCCAACTTATTTTCACTGGCTATCATAATGCCCACATACTTCCATTCAATCAAATCTTCTGATTTATATAAAAGAATTTGTCCACTATCATCCTTATTTCTTGAACCTACTACAGTGTAATAATACTCATCTTTTTTAAACACCTTAGGATCTCTGAAATCCTGAGGTAGAGCATTCTCAGGTAAGTTTCTCTCTGTAAGTACTGGATTTTCCTTTATTTTATTAAATGTTATCCCATCTTCTGAATATGCTATACACTGAGTTTGTCTTACATTTTCAGGTTTTTCTTTATTAGTGTTAACATGTCCAGTATACATCAAATATAAAACTCCATCTTTTTCTATGGCACTTCCTGAAAAACAACCATCTGCATCGTACTCTTCATCTGGCGCTAACGCCACAGCTTTATGCTCCCATTTTACTAAATCTGAACTTACTGCATGTCCCCAATGCATAGGTCCCCAACAGCTATCATATGGGTAATATTGATAAAACAGATGGTATTCTCCTTTATAATAACTAAATCCATTTGGGTCGTTGATCCACCCTATTGGTGGAATAAAATGATATTTAAGCCTATACTGTTCGTTAACAAAATTAGAATTATTCTTTATATAATCATTGGCTATATTTAATTTATTCATATTTACTCCTTTTAATTCTCATACTTATACTATAAATTATTTTTTATGATATGAAATCAAACTTCCAACAGAAGTTATTCTGAATGTCTATTATTTACCTCCAGTATGGGCAACACCTTCAACAATATGTTTCTGGAAGAACATATAAATTAAAACTATTGGTATACTTGATATTGTTAATGCAGCCATTACTTGATTTGTAAAAACTGGGTCTGTACTGTT
>NZ_BOPZ01000035.1 GCF_018332455.1 Clostridium polyendosporum | reverse complement strand
AACAGTACAGACCCAGTTTTTACAAATCAAGTAATGGCTGCATTAACAATATCAAGTATACCAATAGTTTTAATTTATATGTTCTTCCAGAAACATATTGTTGAAGGTGTTGCTCATACTGGAGGTAAATAATAGATATTCAGAATAACTTATGTTGGAACTTTGATTCCACATTGCAAAAAAGCAATTAATATGAGATTTAAAAGGAGTATATATGAACAAATTAAATATAGCGAATGACTATATAAAAAATAATTCTAATTTTGTTAACGAACAGTATAGGCTTAAATATCATTTTATTCCACCAATAGGGTGGATCAACGACCCAAATGGATTTAGTTATTATAAAGGAGAATACCATCTGTTTTATCAATATCACCCATATGATAGCTGTTGGGGACCTATGCACTGGGGACATGCTGTAAGTTCTGACTTGGTTAAGTGGGAGCATAAACCTGTAGTATTAGCACCGGATGAAGAGTATGATGCAGATGGTTGTTTTTCAGGAAGTGCTGTAGAAAAAGATGGGGATCTATATTTGATGTATACTGGGCATGTTAACCCTAATAAAGAAAAACCTGAAAATATAAGACAAACTCAGTGTATAGCATCTTCAGATGATGGAATAACATTTAATAAAATAAAGGAAAACCCAGTAATTACAGAGAGGGATTTACCTGAGAATGCTCTACCTCAGGATTTTAGAGATCCTAAGGTGTTTAAAAAAGATGAGTATTATTACACTGTAGTAGGTTCAATAAATAAGGATGGTAGTGGACAAATTCTGTTATATAAATCAGAAGACTTGATTGAGTGGAAATATGTGGGTATTATGATAGCCAGTGAAAATAAGTTGGGTAAGATGTGGGAGTGTCCTGATTTATTTGAATTAAATGGAAAATGTGTGCTAATAGTATCACCTCAATTTTGTGAAAAAGAAGAAGACAGATACTGGAATATCCACTCAAGTTTATATTTGATTGGTGATGTAGACTTTAATACAGGTAAATTTAGTTGTGAACATGTAGATCAGGTAGACTATGGACATGATTTTTATGCTCCTCAAACTCTTATTGATGATAAAAATAGAAGAATAGCGATAACCTGGATGCAAATGTGGGAAAGAAATATACCAACTCACGATAAGAAGCATAATTGGGCAGGGGCAATGACTATTCCAAGAGAATTAGAGCTAAGAGGTAATGCACTTTATCAAAAACCAATAAGTGAGTTAGAGACATATAAAACGAATAAAGTATCATTCAACAATTTAACGGTAGATGGCTCATTAAGAATAAATGAACTTTCAGGAGAATGTATTAATCTTGAGATGATGTTAGATCGTAAAAACTCTGAGAGATTTGGTATAAAGCTCGTATATAGCGCATATGAATATACTTCTATATACTATGATTGCCAAAATGAAAAATTAATTTTAGATCGTAGTAATAGTGGTGAAAAGATAAATGGTGGTGAGAAAGATGTTGAAGCTGGAGTAAGAAGAGTTCCAGTTAAGTGTAATGATAATAAGTTAAAGTTAAATATATTGATTGATAGGTGCTCCATTGAGGTGTTTATAAATGACGGAGAAAAAACAATGACATCTACAATATACCCTAGCAGCCCATCTCTAAATATAGAGTTTTTTAGTAATGGGGAAATAGAAATATTAGAATTGAATAAATGGGATTTATGTTTTTAGCAGTTGATAAGATAGGAAGAGTATTTACTATAGGGGAAGCCTTAATTGACTTTATACCAGAAGAAAGAGGTAAAATGTTGAAGGAAGTTACTTCGTTTAGTAAATAACTGGATTAGTATATCTTAAATTTGGCAATTGAAACCTTTAGGTTTTACAATTAGCCATTTACCTGTTAAAAAATATAGAGATTTATCAGAGATTCGTAGTAATTTCTTTGTATAAAAAAGGGGCTGTTACTGAATAGTTTTTAGGACATCCTCTTTTTTTTTCAATAAATGTAAGCAGTATTAACTTCTGATATGCAGGCTTTAACTAAGGCTGTGTTATGTTAATATTGATATTTGAACAATATGGGTGAAAGTTTATGAAAAAGAAAAAAGGTTCAAATTTCTGAACTTTGGATAGTTTTTTTGCATTTTGAGATGTGCAAATGTTTACTTATAAGTGTTGCAAAACAAACATTTTTATGCTAAGATTAATCCATATCAATGGGAACCGATTCCTAAAAACAAGAGGGATAATAATGAAAAATAAAACTGTTTGGTAGACGCACAGACTGATGAACTTTTAGAAACAGTAGTATACTATCATTCAAAAGATTGATTAAATTGGACTTTTAGAGGAAGGCCATAATATTAGAGAACAGCTCAAGGTTATAAAATTAAAGTAATGAAAAATAGAAGATGACATGTTTTTTATAGTCTTGGAGAAGAAACTGGTCATTTTTAAATTATAATTGACTAACAATACTAGAAAAATAAAAAGTGCATCGTTCTGAAATTATATGGATTTTTACTTATTCACACTTATCAAGGATATACTTTTTAGAATTCTGAGAAGTATATCCTTATTTATAATTAGATAACACGAGTTATAACAAAAAATAAATTTGTAGCTTTTAGATTGCAAGTATTATCCTTATATGCAAAAAGTGCATCCATTTTAATAGCGTGCTTATTGTAAATGCTTTTCTTTAACCAGGACATTCATTTAATAGTGTAATTATAAGCTTCTTAAGAAGCATCTGGTAATGTTAAGTTCATTGTTTATATGGGGGGATAATTTGGAGATGAAGAACTAAAAAATGTGAGAAAATGGACTTTGTAAGAAAAGAAATGGCGCAATATTAGTATCATTTCAACTTCAGGAGGCCATAGTTAAAAACGTAGTATTAAAGCACGATGTTTTTGAGGGGAGGATTAATTATTTTTACCTATAAAAAATATAAAAAACAGTGTATTTTTCTTATATTTTTTATTACATTTTTTGTACTCTTTCTAAGGCCTGTTCGTGCTCAGAGTATAGGTGAAAAAAATGTACTAATTTTAAGTTCCTATGGAAATCAAAGTACTATTTTGTCTGGACAGCAATCAAGGACATGGACTGATGAAATTATATCTTCAGTAAATTCTGAGTTTGTAGATAGTAAAAAAAATATAAATGTAAAAATGGAATATATGGGGTTGGGGAAATCGACTTGGCCACAATATTATGAATTGTATAAACATAGCTTTACAAGCACTACATTTGATGTAGTACTTGCCTTAGACGATGATGCTTTTAATTTTTTACTAAGTTATGGAGATAAACTATTTCCAAATACTCCTGTCGTATTTAGTGGAGTGAATAACTTTAATACTTCTATGATTAGTGGACATCCACTTTTTACTGGTTTATCAAAGAGTCTTGATATTAAAAATACTTTAGATGTTGCTTTAAAGCTTCAGCCTAATGCGAAACAAATATTTGTGATTACAGACAAAGCACCAGGAGGAGTAGAAGATTATATAAAGGGGCTAATACCCCTATATAAAGATAAAGTTACCTTTATATTTTCTGACGAACAAAATGTCACAAAGGTAAAAGAAAAAATGGATAAGTTACCAAAAGATACTATAGCCTATTTTGACGCAAATCTTAAAGATGATAATGGTAAGGATATGTTAATTACGCAGGTTGCCGATATTCTTTTTAAAGATAATAAAATACCTAGTTTTTCTAAATGCTATATAGAAGTTAACAAGCAGAGTGTTGGAGGTGTGATTACCTATGGTACTGATTTAGGAAAAGAAGTAGGTAAACTAGCCTTAAGAATATTGGATGGTGAGAAGCCATCGGATATTCCTGTTACTGAAGATTCGGCTCATAATTACGTATTTAATTATAATAAATTAAAACAATTTCATATTGACTTGAATACTTTACCTAAAGGGTCATGGATAGTCAATCAGCCTTCTAAATTTTATAATATATCTAAAACACAAGTTTTATATTTAATAACTGCTATTATATTTATTATTATTTTAGCACTAGTTTTTGTCATTGCGAACATATATAGACGTAAACTTGCTGAAAAGCTATTGTTTGATAGTGAAAGTGTACTGTATACAGTAATGGATTCCACTCCGAATATAATCTACATGAGAAGTCCTGATGGTAAATTTGTTAAGGCAAATAATACAGTTTTAAACTTGCTAGGCACTAACGAGAAGGATTTTGAAGATAAAAGTGTTGATGAATTAGCTAATTCATCAGCTGACGCAAAGTATGTACTAGAAAGTTGGATGAGTCAAGACGAAGAAGCATGGAACACAGGCACTATGTATAGAAGCGAAGAAGTTATACCAGATAAAAAAGAGAATATTGATAGATTTTATGATACATTAAGAATACCCCTATTTAATGATGATGGAACCCGCAGAGGATTAATTTTATTTGGACTTGATATAACAGATCATAAGAATAATGAGGAAAATGCAAAGCTTATTCAAGAAATGATCCATTATGATAAGTTAAAAACCAATTTCTTCTCTAATATTTCTCATGAACTTAGAACACCATTAAATTTAATTTTTAGTGCACTTCAAATCATAGAATTGAAAACTAGTGCATTTAACGAAGAACAAGAAAGTGTAGAAAAGTATATAGGTATAATGAGACAAAACAGCTATAGACTACTTAGAATTATAGGCAATCTTATTGATATAACAAAGATTGATGCAGGACATTTTTTTACTCAGCAGTCAAATAGGGATATAGTAAGTATAGCAGAAAATATTGTATTATCAGTTGTTGATTATGTTGAAAGTAAAGGTATTTCTATTACCTTTGATACAGAAATAGAGGAAAAAATCATGGCTTTTGATCCAGATGCCATAGAAAGAATCATACTTAATTTATTATCAAACTCCATAAAATTTACTCCTAGTGGTGGAAGTATCGAAGTTAATATATATGATAAGGTAAATAGTATAGTTATATCTGTTAAAGATACTGGGTTGGGAATACCCGTAGAAAAACAATCTTCTATATTTGAAAAATTTGTTCAAGTGGACAAGTCGCTGTCTAGAAATAGAGAAGGAAGCGGAATAGGTCTTTCATTAGTTAAGGAATTAGTAGTAATCCATAATGGAACTATTGAATTAGAAAGTATTCCGGGTAAAGGAAGCGAGTTTAGAATAGAGATTCCTGTAAAATTGATACATGAGGATGAAAATCCTACTGAATCTAACATCTATACAAGTGAAAATAAGGTAGAAAGGATTAAAATAGAGTTTTCTGATATATATAATTAGGAAAGTGAGATACTGTATTGCTCAACTCCATTATTCTTTGTTAATATAATTTATATAAAACGAATTAAACTGAATAAAAAGAAAAAAAGGCTCAGTTGAAACTGGGCCCTTTTTTATATATGAAGATAATATGAAGTGCTATTACAATTAAACTCAGTAGTTTATCTTTGAGTCGATTCAGCGCCATACTTTGAAGCTAAAGTTTCACCTTTAGTTAAGAATATATTCCTAGCTATAATGATATTCATTAAAGAGGATACTTCTACTTGAGGTATATCACCTTTAACGCCAGTAACAGATAGTGAAACCTTGTCTCCACTAGTAGTAACAAAGCTTTTCTTGATGGGGTTGTCTAATGGGAGCTTCTTTTCGTAACAGTAATAAAAAAATGTGCCCTCGTTAGAGAGTACTACTGATTAAATTTGCTTTGACTCCATATAAATAAGGGTTAAAATGGAGGTGATTTTATATACATTTTTATATTTTATCTATGTGCTTTGAATTTGATACTATACATAATATGTTATCCTTAGAGTCAAACTTCACATCCACAAGCGCTGGTAGCGTGTCCGCATTAATACCATATACTTTTTCAGAAATGTCTTTTCCATCAATTTTATATTTTAAAGTGTTCTAACCTGAAAGGTTCAGGTTAGAAAAACCAGGAACTGAGTCAAAGCTTTTAAGCATTTCTTGTTTTGCATAATTTTCAAATTCACTTTTGTTTAGTACAAGTATATCAATGTCAGCAGCAGCTATCATAGCTGTTAATTTCTGATTAGGGGTAGGTGAGTATTAATCATTTGGGTCTTTGGAATACGTTAAAAAATATAACTTTATTTCTTTCTTTTTAGAATCTTTTACTAAAGCAGTTGTGGCCTTTTCTTGCAAAGTTGCTAATTTGTTGGAATCTACAGTTACTCCCATTAAAGTGATATATAAAAAATAATAAAGAATTATTTTAAAAGGTTAATTTAGAAGTTTACAAAGTAAATTGTGAAAGTAAACAAGTGTACAATTGAAATGTAGGCGTATAAATAGATGTATACTATCCAGGTCTAGAAGTAAGTTGTGCTCATAAAATTTTTTATAAATTTAGTGCTTTTATCAATGTATAAGGTAACTCTAGGCTTGATAACCCTATAGCTATAGCAAAACATTGTTGTGAAATAAATAAAATATAATAAATTATAAACAAATGTAAATTAAATTATATTTCAAATATAATGCAAAAATGAAGAATAGTGTTGACTGGCACTATTCGCTTTGATAAAATGTGGTTAAAGGAAATTAATAAATTATTACAAATGTAAATAAATTATTCGGAAAATGTAAAATTGATGAAGGAAGATGAATTTGTATATGGAAGCGTTCGTAATATTTATGTTAACGCATGCTATCTATTATAATAGTTGTACTGCAGAAGCGCTTTCAGATGTTATAAGGCGAAGATTTTATATTTACAAGTTAGCTGTTGAGAAAGAAAAGGAAATGATAAGGTAACGCATATAGGGTACAAGGTAATAAAAAGTTAAGAACTTTGATAAACTTGCTTAAGCTCAAACAGTGTCAAAATTCTTAGCTTTTTTAATAATTTAGAACTAATACTTTCTAACAAATTATTTAAAGGTGACGCAATATAGCATATGTTCTTCTGCATAAATTAAATTTATTTGATACATCACATTGTACAAATCTTATTTTCATATTAAATGAATTTTTAATAGGTGACTGCAGAATAAAAAATAAAAGGTGTAGATTTTAATATTAGGAGGGGGTTAATTGAGTAAATTTAAATTTATATGCTTAGATATTGATGGTACACTTTTGAGTTTAAAACATCAAGTTACAGAAAAAACCAGATGCATCATTAATAGAGTGGTAAATGAAAAACACATACCAGTTGTTCTTGTATCAGAAAGGATGCCCAAGGGAATTTTATTATTACAAAGAGAGTTAGGTATATGTGAGCCTATAATTTGTTATAGTGGATCTTTGATTCTTTATAAAAATTTAGAGATTTTACAAAGCAATTATATAGATGCTTCTTATATAAAAGAAATATTTGCTGTACAAAATTGTAGTATATTTACTGTGCAAAACTGTGGTATTCACACGAGTTTATATAAGGATGATGATTGGTATGTAGAAAAGATGGATGAATGGGCACTGCAAGAAAAGAAAATAACAAATATAAATCCAATTATTAGCCATTATGATCAGTTCTTAAAAAAGTGGGAGGAACATAATGAAGGCTGTAACAAAATTGTGTGTATGGGAAAGCCAGAGCAAATACAGATGTTGAAAGATATACTAAAAGAAATATTTAGAGATAATTTAAATATCTATCTTTCAAAACCAACTCATTTAGAAATAATACCTAAGAGTTCATCTAAAACTTCTGCCATTGAATTTTTGCTAAAAAGGTATAAATTAGATAAATCAGAGCTTATAACAATTAGAGATAACTACAATGATATGGATATGCTTGAATATGCGGGACTTGGCATCGCAATGGGAAATGCACCAGATGAAGTCAAAAAAGTCGCTAATGATGTAATTTTATCTAATGATGAAGATGGGGTAGCATATACAATAGATAGATATGATTTAAATACTAATGAATCTGGAGGTGGTACTAATGAAAAGGATAGAAAAGATTTATTGTTATCTTGAAAATAATACAAAAAAACTCTCAAAAGAAGATCTAGTAAATGATATAGGTTTTACATCTATTAAAATTGCAGAAGAACTAAGCATGTTAAGAAACAATGTGAGCAAAGAACTTAATGAGCTTTTAAGGTTAAATAAGGTAATAAAGATAAAGGCAAGACCTGTTAGGTTTTTGCATAAGGCTGCTGTGGAAGAAATACTAGATATTAAACTTGAGGATGAAATTATTGAAGTAAGAAGTGTTAACGATATCATTTTAGATAACGAGAAGAAGGAACCATTTAAGCTATTGATAGGTGCGGAAAAAAGCTTAAGAAATCAAATAGAACAAGCAAAGGCTGCTATATTATACCCACCTGGAGGACTGAATACACTGATTATTGGTCAAACAGGAGTAGGAAAGACTTTATTTGCAAAGATGATGTATAACTACGGAAAATTTGTAAACAGATTTTCAGATAAGTCACCTTTCATTGTTTTTAACTGTGCAGATTATTACAATAACCCTCAATTATTGCTAGCTCATATTTTTGGACACATAAAGGGTGCTTTTACTGGGGCAGATTCTGAAAAGTCAGGACTTGTAGAAAAGGCTAATGGAGGTATTTTGTTTCTAGATGAGATACATAGATTACCTCCAGAGGGGCAAGAAATGATATTTTATTTCATGGATACAGGAGAATATAATAAGCTGGGAGAAACTGAAAGAACAAGAAAAGCCGACGTGCTTATAATAGGAGCAACTACAGAAGATACTGATTCCTATATGCTAAAAACTTTTATGAGAAGAATACCAATAACAATAAATATACCGTCACTTCAAGAAAGAACCAATGAAGAAAAAGTAGAGATAATAACACATTTATTTTTAAGTGAAGCACATAGAGTGAACAAGCCTATTAAAGCTTCTACTGAAGTTGTTAAAGCTTTAATAGGGAGCGCTACCTATGGAAATATTGGACAGTTAAAATCTAATATCCAACTTACCTGTGCCAAGGGTTTCTTAGATAGTATAAATAATAATAAGGATTATATAGAATTAGATTTTAAAGCTTTATCTTCTAATATAAGAGATGGTTTCTTTGAAATAGGAAGAGATAGAAAGGAATTTCAGCAGTTGGATACTATCCTAGGTAAACCTTTACTGATAAGTCCAAATGGTTACAAAGTCCTTATAGAAGGGGCTGATTCTTATGAACCTCCCTTTAATCTTTATAAAATCATAGAGGACAAGTTAAGCTTACTAAAGGAAGAGGGGATGGATAGTGATTATATTAATAAGTTTATTACCACAGAGGTAAATATTCATATAAAAAGCTTCTATAATAAGTTCACTAAAAATAAGGAAAATAAAGATAGAATTTTAAAAATTGTAGATAAGGAAACTTTAGAATTTACAGAACAGATAAAAATCTTAGCTGAAGACGAGCTAAATAGAAAGTACAGCGATAGATTCATATATGCTTTAAGTCTGCATCTTAGTGCCTTCCTAAAAAGAATAAAAGAGAAAAAATATAATGGTAGAAACACATACAACACAGTGAATAACAAGGATGAAGAATATCGCGTTGCATTAAAAATTAAAAATTTGATAAGTGAAAAATTTGGTATACGTGTGCCCGAAGTAGAAGTAACTTATATAGCTATACTGTTAAAATCAGTAGAAGAGGACAGAGGTGGAGACGTTGGAATTGTGGTAGCTGCCCATGGAAATTCCATAGCAAGCGGTATGGTTAATATTGCAAAAAGTTTATTAGGAAATTCTAATATATGTGCTGTTGATATGCCACTTGACGTAAGTCCCAAAGAAATATTAGAGGTTGTTATAGATAAAGTTAAAGAGGTGAATAGTGACAGAGGGGTACTATTACTTGTAGATATGGGTTCTTTAGTAAAATTTGAAGCCACTATAGTTGAGAGAACAGGTATTCAAGTTAGAACCATAGATATGGTATCTACTCCTTTAATACTTGAAGCTATAAGGAAATCAAGCATTTTGGATATGAAGCTTGAAGATATATATAACTCCTTAAAGGACTTTAAGGGATATAATAGCTATTTAAATGAAAAGAACTGTATAAGTAATAAGGTAATCGTTACAGTATGTGCTTCAGGGGAAGGTACTGCAGAAAAGTTAAAACAGATAGTAGAAAGAATAGTATGTAATTTAACCGGAGAAAGTATAAAAGTTGTAGCTGTAGGAGTAAGGGAACTTGACAAGAAGATAAAAGAGCTGCAGAAAAAGTATAATGTTTTGGTAGCTATAGGAATAAAGAGACCTAATGAAAATATACCTTTTATTTCCCTTGAAAAACTTATGGATACTAACGGAGAAAAGATGCTGAGAGAACTCTTAATTAACAATAACCTAACTATTGTAAATGATGATAAAAATATTGTCATAAAAGACTTATGTGAAAATAGTCTAGAAGAGTTTCTTACCTACTTAAATCCCCGGAAGATAATTGGTCTGTTAATGGAATTTATGAGAGCGTTAGAAAAAGCGTTGGAAACAGAATTAGATAATAGAACTAAAATAAGTATCATCAACCATGCGGCTTATGCATTAGAAAGAGCTATAACTGGCGGAGAATTACGTTATGAAGGAAATAAAGAGGAAATTGATAAAAAAGTTATAAGTGCAGTAAATAATGGATGTAAAATATTTAAAAAATCGCTGAACCTAACCTTAACTGAGGATGAAAAATATTATATTTGCGAAATGCTTAATTTAGAAGTATCAACAAGTATAAGAAGTTGCCAAAAAATATTGGAATTGTAGAGCAGTTGTATCAATCATATAAAGTTTTGTATCAAATAAATTGATTATACCCCCAAAAGAATACTTAAATGTTTTGATACAAAATCTTGGCATAGGAATTGCTATTAATACTAATGTAAAAACAAATAAGGAGGCAAGATAATGGTAGCAGTGATAGTAGGTACCCACGGTAAATTCTCACAAGAAATAGTAAGATCATCTGAAATGATATTTGGAAAGCAGGAGAATGTGGGCGTAGTTACATTTGAACCAGGAGAAGGTGCTGATGGTTTAGTACAAAAGTATACAGAAGTTATGAAAGGTTTAGATTGTACTCAAGGAGTGCTTTTTATGGTTGATTTATTTGGAGGAAGTCCATTTAATGCAGCCAGTAGAATAGCAGTAAACAATGAAAATATGGATATAGTTACAGGGGTAAGCTTACCTATGCTTCTTGAGGTATATGGTTCAAGAAGTTTTCTAAGTGTATCAGAATTAGTAGAGACAGCTAAGAATGCTGCAAAAGATGCAGTAAAATCATTTAAGTCAAGTGTAGAAGATAATGAAGAGGAGGAATTATAAAATGGAAATTTCTTTAGCAAGAATCGATGACAGATTAATTCATGGTCAGGTGGCAACAGTTTGGACAAAGGTATCAGGATGTAACAGAATTTTTGTTTGTAGTGATGAGGTGGCGAATGATAATTTAAGAAAAACTCTTTTACTACAAGTTGCTCCTCCAGGAGTTAAAGCTCACGTATTAGAAATTGATAAAGTTATAGAAGTTTACAAAAATCCGAAATATGCTAGCTTTAAAACTATGTTCTTATTCACAAATCCAACAGATGTTTTAAGACTTGTTGAAGGTGGAGTAGATATTAAATCAGTAAATATAGGTGGAATGTGTTTTAAAGAAGGTAAAACTCAAATTACTGGTGCGGTTTCAGTAGATAAGAAAGATGTTGAAGCATTTAAAAAGCTAAATGAAAAGGGAGTAGAATTAGAGATAAGAAAACTTGCTTCTGATCCAAAAGTTGATATTATGACAAAAATTTAATAATGAAGAATTTATTGGGAGGTTGTTAAGTTATGAGTACTATTCAAATTATTTTAGTTGTAATTATTGCATGTATAACAGGTATGGGAAGTGTGCTTGATGAAGGACAAACACATAGACCATTAATTGCATGTACTTTAATAGGACTTGTGTGTGGTGATCTTAAAACAGGAATTATTTTAGGTGGTACTTTAGAAATGATGGCTCTTGGATGGATGAATGTAGGAGCCGCTATGGCACCAGATGCAGCTTTAGCTAGCGTAGTTTCTACAATATTAGTTATAGTAGGAAAGCAATCAATAGGTGCTGGTATAGCAATAGCTATCCCAATAGCAGCAGCAGGACAGGTAATGACAATATTTGCAAGAACAATAGCTGTATTTTTCCAACATAGAGCAGATAAACATGCTGAAAATGGAAATCTAGCAGGAATAGAAAGATGTCATATAGCAGCTTTAGGAATTCAAGCAGTACGTGTAGCCATCCCAGCAGCATTAGTAGCAGCGGTAGCTGGAACAGAAGGTGTTAACCTAATGTTAGCTGCAATACCAGAAGTTATTACAAGAGGATTACAAGTAGCAGGTGGGTTTATAGTAGTTGTTGGATATGCAATGGTAATCAATATGATGGAAGCAAAACACTTAATGCCATTCTTTTTCTTAGGATTTGTTGTAGCAGCATTTACAAGCTTTAACCTAGTAGCATTAGGTATATTAGGTACAGTTGGTGCAATAATTTATATTCAACAAAGTCCAAAATACAATGCATCATCAGCGGTTATTGATGAACTAGACGTTATATAGGGAGGAAAAAGCAATGAGTGAAAAAAGATTAGATAAAAAAGATATAATGAGCATGTTTATTCGTTCAAATTTCCTTTTAGGTTCTTTCAACTTTGAAAGAATGCAGGCTGTAGGATATTGTTTTTCAATGATTCCAGCATTAAAAAAATTATACAAAGGCGAAGAATTAAAAGCAGCATTAAAAAGACACCTAGAGTTTTTTAACACTCAACCATTTATAGCAAATCCAATTATGGGTGTAACTGCAGCAATGGAAGAGCAAAGAGCAAATGGAGCTCCAATTGATGATGCTTCAATAAGTGGTGTAAAGGTAGGACTTATGGGACCACTTGCTGGAGTTGGTGACCCGCTATTCTGGGGAACATTTAGACCGGTAACAGCTGCTTTAGGTGCATCATTAGCAATGACAGGAAATATATTAGGGCCTATACTATTCTTTGTATTGTTTAATGTATTAAGATTATCAACAAAATGGTTTGGACTAAAGTACGGATATGAAAAAGGAACAGAAGTTGTTTCTGATATGGGTGGAAACAAGCTTCAAAAGCTAACAGAGGGAGCTTCAATCCTAGGACTATTTGTAATGGGTGCACTAGTATCAAAGTGGACAAGCATGAATGTACCATTAGTAGTATCAACAGTTAAAGGTGCAGACGGAAAAGAAGTAATAACAACAGTTCAGAATATACTAGATCAATTATTACCAGGACTACTACCATTATTATTAACTTTCTTATGTATGAATCTATTAAAGAAAAAAGTAAATGCAATTGTACTAATATTTGCATTATTTGCCATTGGTATTTTAGGATATGCTTTTGGAATATTAAAATAGTAAAACTAAGAGAAGAGAAGGAGGAAAACAATGAAATCTAAGGTTATAGGAGCATTATTGCTTAGTTTATTTTTTACTAGTGCAAATTTTAATTTAGCAAACGCAGCTACTTCTAAAACATATAGAAATGAGGTATATCGACCTCAATATCACTATACGCCAGATACTGGTTGGATGAATGATCCCAATGGTATGGTGTACTATAAGGGAGAATATCATTTATTCTATCAATATTATCCCAATTCTACAGTTTGGGGACCTATGCACTGGGGGCATGCGGTAAGTAAAGATTTAGTAAACTGGACGCAGGAACCTATTTCTCTTTATCCAGATAAAAATGGAGATATTTTTTCTGGTAGTGTAGTTGTAGACTGGAATAATAGCAGTGGTTTCTTTAATGATACACCGGATAAAACTGGATTAGTTGCTTTATTTACCAATGCGTGTGGAGCTGGGGGTCAAGAACAGAGTATTGCATATAGTAAAGATAACGGAAAGACATGGACAGAATATAGTGCTAATCCAGTAATACCGAATCAAGGCACAGGTGATTTTAGAGATCCAAAGGTATCTTGGGATGATACACATAAAAAATGGGTTATGACTCTGGCAGTGCAGAATAGAGTAGAATTTTATACTTCTTCAAATTTAAAGAATTGGACTAAGTCAGGAGAATTTGGAAGGCAAGGACAAGGATCTCATGCAGGTGTTTGGGAATGCCCAGATTTATTTCAGTTACCTGTAGATGGACAGACTGGTAAGTCAAAATGGGTTTTATTGCTAAGCTTAGGAGCATCTGCAACTGTTGATTCTCCGCCAGCAGGTGGCTCGGGAATGATGTATTTCGTTGGAGATTTTGATGGCAATACCTTTACAGCTGATCCTCAATATACAGTAACCAATAATGTTGGAAATAATGACCTCGTTAAAGGATATGACTTAATGCCAGGAGACAGTGTTAGAGTTTATGATTCACAAACTGGTGGGAATAAGCTAGGAGAAGGTACAGTACCAGCTAATCAATCTTCTGTTAGTGTCCAATTAACTAAAGATTTAGGTACTAACAAAGGAAAAGCATGGATATCAGTAGTGAAAGATGGAAAGGAACAAAATAGGCAAGAGAAAGATTATGATGCCGAAAAGGCTGCAATAAATAGTGGAATAAGTGGTACAACAGAAGTACCTGCAGGTCAGGATATTACCAATGCTGGATTTGAAACAGGTAATTTAACAGGATGGACAGCAACAGGAACTGAATGGTCAAATAAGAATATAACAGATATTACTACATGGTGGGGAGGATTATTTAATCGATCAGGTAAATATCATTGTTTAGGATATATAGACCCTGCAACAGGTGGTTTAGGAGATGCTGGAACAGGTACATTGGAATCTTCTGAATTTACTTTAGGTGGAAATGGACAAATCAATTTTTTAGTTGCTGGTGGAGATGACGTAAAAAACTTGTATGTTACTTTAGAAACTGCTGATGGAAATGAATTAAGTCAATTTAAAGCATCAGGTGCAAATTCAGAATCCTATAGAAGAATAGTTTGGGATGCATCAGCATATATAGGTCAAAAACTTCGTATAAAAGTAGTAGATAAATCCACTGGTGGTTGGGGACATCTTAACGTAGATGATTTCCGTGTATATAATACAGTTCCATATCAAAATACATTAGATGTACAACCAATAAATTGGCTAGATTATGGACCGGATTTTTATGCAGGAGTTACTTGGAGTGATACAGTAAAGAGAAGTGATGTAGCTGATTCAAAATATGGAAAGTATATTCCGGATGGAAAACGTATTTTGTTAGGTTGGATGAGCAACTGGGCATATGCAAATTCTACTCCTACATCTACTTGGAGAAGTGCCATGACCATTCCAAGAGAAGCAAAACTAGTAGCTACAAATGATGGATATAAGCTTACTCAGCAGCCTGTAAGTCAACTAGAAAGTCTTCGTCAAGCTCCAATAAAAACTTTAAGTGACATAATAGTACAGTCAGGAGTAAGTAACTTACTGTCAGGTGTATCAGGAAATACACTTGAAATTACATCAGAATTTAATGTTGATAGTTCAACTGCTAGTGAATTTGGAATTAAAGTAAAAGTAGGTGGTAATCAGGAAACAACTATTGGTTATGATCCAAAAACTTCAACATTGTTTTTAGATCGTTCTAAATCTGGCGGCTTTACTTATCCTGAGTATATGCCACTAAAACAGCAGGTAGTGATGAAGCCAGTGAATGGCAAGATACAACTTCAAATTTTTGTAGATAAATCCTCAGTAGAGGTTTTTGGAAATAATGGGTTGGTTTCAATTACAGATCAAATTTTCTCCAATGATTCAAGTAAAGGGGTACAGCTATATAGTACAGGTGGAAAGACTAGCGTGAATTCTCTTAAAGTATATCCTTTAAAGTCCGCAACTTTTACCCCAAACGTAAATAAAACCCTACCTTATGACCAAAATAAAGTACCAAACAATATTATAAATGGTAACTTTGAAACAGGAAATCTTACTGGGTGGACAGCGAGTGGAAATTCACCTGAAACATTTGCAGCATCAAGTGCAAGTACTTATTGGAATGATAATCACTCTTATAATAAACAAGGTAAGTATTTCCTTTCTAGTGGTGTAAATGGAGATGATTATAGAGGGGTGTTGAAGTCTAACTACTTTAAACTTGATGGAAATGGAAAGATTAATTTCTTAGTTAGTGGAGGAAATCAAGCTGATAGACAATATGTGGCTTTAGTGAGAGGCTCCGACGACAAGGAATTATTTACTGCAACCGGTACAAATGATGAAGCATTTAGAAGAGTGGAATGGGATGCTTCTAAATATATAGGTGAGGTACTTTATATAAAAGTTGTGGACTATAATGTAGGTGATTGGTCTCATATAAATGTTGATGACATAAATGTATCTCATTTTAATACTAATCTTAAGGCCTTGAAAAGCAGTGACGGAACTTGGGGTGAAATAGGACCTTATGGAATACAAGGTTCAAGTAATTCTAATGGATTCTACATGGCTAGCCCAAATGCAAAAGATTTTACTTACGAAGCTGAAATAAGTAATTTAACTGATGCTAGTAAGACTAATACAGTAGCAGGAGGTCTTGTATTTGGAGCTGATAATGATTTGACTAAAGCTTATGTGTATAATATAGATCCAAGTAAAAATGAGATTCGTCTTTTCAACAAAAAAGATGGGAAAGATGTAGTTGCTCCAGTTAAGAAAACTTTAAGTAGAGATAAATCATATAAACTAAAGGTAGTAATTAGTGGACAAAACATAAAGGTTTATTTAGATGATGAAAAGATAATTGATGTAAACGTAACTGATTATACTGGTGGAAAAGTAGGACTTGACGTATCGAATGGATCTGCGGCTTTTCAGAATGTATATTTAAGATAAGTTATCTGTAGATAAAGTATCTTTAGGTGCAGTTTTAAGTCTAAAATAAATTACAGTAATGTGAGAGTACAAATTAAAGTAACATTTCCAATTTAGGAAGCAATAGAAAACCTGACATCTATATCTTAATAGGTGTTAGGTTTTTTTATATGATTTTTATTGAAATCCAATATAGATTGTTGTACATTATCATATGATACAGCTTCTACAATAATATAATCTGGGAAAATTATAGATTTTGTTGTTAATAGTCTGATAATATGTAAATAGATATTACGTATTAAAACTTAGACTGGTATCGATTCATGTTTGTGTTTTGACGACATGAACGTTGTCATTTAGGAGAATGATACAAGCACAAAATTAAATTATATGATTAAAATAAAAAAAAATAAAGTTTGTTTACCTAATATGCTATTACGAAGGAGGCGAATATGAAATGAATAAAGAAAAAATTACTGTGCAAGATATTGCAGATTCTTTAGGATTATCTAGAAACACAGTATCTAAGGCTCTAAATGGAAGTGAGAGCATTCCTGAAGTAACACGGAATAAAGTTATAGAAAAAGCGATTGAATTGAAATATAAACATTTTGCTTTTATGAATATCGAAGACTTAATAACAAAAAAGTCTGGTAACATTGCACTTTTAACATGTAATATGCCTAACGCTTCTCATTTTGGTTCATCATTACTAAGTGGACTTGAGAAAAAAATTAGCAATGAAGGATATAATTTATCAATTCACATTCTTCGAGAAACCGAAATTGAGAAACAGGTTCTTCCTAATAATTTTGATGTACAGAACGTAGATGGCATAATATGTATAGAATTATTTAATAAGGACTATACTCAATTAATTAGTAACTTAGAAATACCTACAATTTTTATAGATTCTACGTCGGATATATTTTATCCAGAAATAAATGCTGATATTATCTTAATGGAAAATGAACACAGTACTTATCTAGTTACAAAAAAATTAATAGATAAGGGTCATACTAAAATAGGTTTCGTTGGTGACTACAATCACTGTAAAAGCTTTAATGAAAGATGGGTTGGATTTAATAAGGCATTGTTTAATGCTAAGTTATCTGTCGATTTATCATTGTGTATAGTTGAGGATGATAGATTTCCATATACAGACTACGAATGGATGAAAGATCAATTAGATCATATGAAAAAATTACCCTCAGCGTTTGTTTGTGCTAATGATTTTATTGCAATAAGTGTAATGAAGGCTTTAAGAGATAAAAATATAAAAATTCCAGATGAAATTGCCATTTGTGGCTTCGACGATTCTTACGAGTCACGTGTTATTGATCCACAACTTACAACGGTTCATATATTCAATAATGAAATGGGAATAATGGCAGCCGAAATGCTATTGTCAAGGTTGAAAAACCCATCAAAGCCTTTTCAAATAACTCATGTGAAAACCGAGGTGTTATTTAGAAATTCTACAGGTGATATTAAATAGCTCGACTTTCGCGTATGAACTTTAAGGTGGAGTGTTCTAAGTAAAATAGAGACATATGGAATGTACGATTTTCTCTAAGTTTCTTGGTATTTCATATTATATATTTTTTGCTTACTAATATTTAAAGTGATTAAATATTAGTAAGCAAATTTGTATAAATACTTTACCGTAAAAAGATGCTCTTAAAATTAGCAGATAGTTTTTAACTTTTGGAAATAGTCCTTTTTGTATTCTTTAGATGATTTATAAGGGTGAATTAGATATTAAGTTATCACTATTAAAATCTTCATAATTAAGTTTTATGGATAACACATCACATAACAGTTACCATAAGACTTTTAATCACTAGAACTGTGTTAATACAGTCTAACTTTTTCATAATTGAAAAGGGTTTCTTAAGTCCTATATAATTAAGGAGACATCTAATAAAACTTATAACGGTAGTATAAAAGGGGGAGTACAAATGTATCATAAGAAACTTAAGCCATTTCCAAAGGAATTTTTATGGGGGGCATCAACATCAGCTTATCAAGTAGAAGGTGCTTGGGATGAAGATGGAAAAGGTCTTTCAGTAATGGATATGGGTAAACACCCAGAAGGTGTTACAGATTTTAAAGTAACTAGTGATCATTATCATAGATATAAAGAAGATATTGCTTTATTAGCAGAAATGGGCTTTAAAGTATATCGTTTTTCTATTGCTTGGACAAGAATTTTCCCAGAAGGGACAGGTGAAATTAACCAAAAGGGTGTTGATTTCTATAATAACTTAATTAATGAGCTAATTAAATATAATATAGAACCTGTTGTAACAATGTATCATTTTGATCTACCTTATGCGTTACACTTAAAAGGTGGTTGGAGAAATAGAGAAACTATTGATGCATTTGAAAATTATGCTAAGGCTTTATTTGAGTTATTTGGTGATAGGATAAAGTATTGGCTAACTATTAGTGAGCAAAATATGATGGTTTTACATGGTTCAGCTATTGGTCTTGTTAATTCAAACTCACAAAATCCAGAAAAAGAATTATATCAACAAAATCACCATATGTTATTAGCACAAGCAAAAGCCATGAAATTATGTCATGCAATGTGTCCAGACGCTAAGATTGGTCCAGCACCAAATATTTCAGCTATTTATCCGGCTAGTTCAAAGCCAGAGGATATAATAGCTGCTAGTAACTGGTCATCAATTCGTAACTGGTTATACTTGGATATGGCTGTATTTGGACGCTATAATAGTGTCGCATGGAGTTATTTTGAGGAAAAAGGATATGCGCCAACTGTTGAAGATGGTGACATGGAGATTTTAGCAAGTGCTAAACCAGATTTTATTGCCTTTAACTATTATTCAACAGCAACAGTAGCCGCAAGTAATAATGATGATTCTGATAGAAGCGCTACTGGAGATCAACAAATCGTAGTTGGTGAGGCTGGAGTTTATCGTGGAGCTTCCAATCCAAATCTGGAAAAGACTGAATTTGGGTGGGAAATCGATCCTATTGGCTTCCGTAACACATTACGTGAATTAAATGAAAGATATAATCTACCATTATTAGTAACTGAAAATGGATTAGGTGCTTTTGATAAATTAGAAGAAGGCGACGTTATTAATGATGATTATCGTATCGATTTCTTACGTAAACATATAGAACAAGCACAATTAGCTATTACAGATGGTGTTAAGTTAATGGGATATTGTCCATGGTCAGCAATTGACCTTGTTAGTACTCATCAAGGTTTTGCTAAACGTTATGGTTTTGTTTATGTAGATCGTGATGAATTTGATTTAAAAGACTTACGTCGTATCAGAAAGAAAAGTTTTTACTGGTATAAAAATGTAATTTCAACTAATGGAGAAGACTTAAAATAATACCAGTATCATATACTGTAAAATAAAACTAATCATGTATTACCCACTCAGTTTTGACGAGATGACAACAAATAAATAAAATATATTTAGTTAAGAGAAACCTGATGATATGATTTAATCATAAACAAAGGGTTTCTCTTATTATATTAGTATATCTATATATTCAGTATATTTTATCTATTATAAACAAATAGTAATTTTATTGTAAACATTGAGGAGGGGTTATTTATGTCTTATTTACTTGAACCATTACAGGTGGGAACGTTAAGGTTGTCTAACAGGTTAGTTATGCCACCTATGGCGACTGCCAAGTCTGAATCTGATGGGGAAGTGAGTCAAGCAATTCTTGACTATTATATGGAAAAATCTGAGGGGGGATACATAGCACTCATCATTATTGAGCATAGTTTTATTAAACAAGAAGGAAAAGCTAGTGAACAGCAACTTTCCATTTCAAATGATAGCGTGGTTAAAGACTTACGAGAGTTGGCAGATGTTATTCACCGCAATGGTTCTAAGGCTATAATGCAAATTAATCATGCAGGAAGTGCAACTACTGAGGAGATTATCGGAACAACTCCAGTAGGACCTTCAGCAGTGGCCAATCCTCGTAAAGGCAACGTACCACATGAACTTACTGATGAGGAAATAGAGGATATTATCGATGCTTTTTGTAATGCTGCACGTCGTGTTAAAGAAGCTGGTTTTGATGGCGTAGAAATTCATTCTGCACATGGTTATCTTTTAAACCAATTCTTTTCTCCATTGACCAATAAGCGCGCAGATGAGTATGGTGGAGATGTACACAATCGTATTCGTATTCATCTTAAGATTATTAAAGCAGTACGAACAGTAGTGGGTGAAGGTTTCCCAATTCTTTTGAGACTAGGTGCTTCAGATTATATGTCTGGTGGAACAACTATTGAGGACAGTAAGATTGCAGCCAGAGAATTTGAAAAAGCTGGTGTAAACATTCTTGATATTTCCGGTGGTTTTTTAGGATATACTATACCAGGTTCTACTGAGCAAGGTTATTTTGCACCACTTACTGAGGCTATTAAAAAGGTAGTATCTATCCCAGTAATTTTAACTGGTGGAATTACAGAAGTTCAGGCCGCTGAGCAGTTGCTAGCTGAAGGGAAAGCAGACCTTATTGGTGTAGGCAGAGCGATATTTAAAGATTCAAAATGGGCACAGAAAGCTATGGAAAGTCTTCGTTAATGCACTTTGAGGCTAGATTAAAATAGTACAATAAATAATTTTATCAAAGATTCAGAAAAGGTTGTACAATCAAATATTTAGATATATTATAAAAAGCCGCTTATTTAGCGGCTTTTTTGTCTAAATGCTAGTGGTTATATGATAGAGGAATGGCTTCAAAGTAATATTTGTAGATGTACAAGTTGTAAGAAAACAATGGAGGCTTTAAACGTAGTATTATCAAAAAAATAAATTATTTAATATGCATATAACTCTACGATTTCTCTCACTATTTTAATATTAACCTTTATTTTATTAATTTTGTGAAGTAAAGAACTAGTTAGCTTAGGAAGGATAGTAACGATTATGGTAAAACGTAAGATAAAAGTATTGCTTATAAACTTAATAGTATTTATACTGTGTGCTAAAAATATACCTGTTCAAGCTATAAATGTTATTTTAGTTGAACCCAGTGCTAATTTCTATGAGGCAACGATGAAGAGAGATATTTTGTGTTTAATGATTGCATATCAAGGATACATTACCGATATAGAGCGAACTAAAGAAGGTTTTGTATACATAATAATGAAATCAGGAAAGCGTATTATTTATGATGATAAAAAAGTGAAGGAAATTAAAGAGAAGGTACAGAATCCAGATCTCCAGGATATGATGGAACAAGTTTATCCACTTTTTAATATTACAAAATTAATGCCAAGTGATTTTAATCCAGGGCGTATTAGGGTATATGATTTTTTTAACGAAGTTTACGGAGGATCAGAACAGCAAGTAGTTAGTAATCTTACTAACGTAAAAATTGGGTATAAGAGTCATCTTTTTAATAGCAACAACAAGGCATCAGAGGCTTTGCAGTCAGCAACGCAAGAACTTATACCAGTTACAGAAAAGAGTTCATTTATATATTCTTTTGTATTTCCTATAAGTGGTACCTTTAATTATCGTACTATTCATGGTACTGATAGATTAAGTGCGCATGCTTATGGAATTGCTATTGATCTTGCATATGATAAAAATGATTATTGGAATTGGACTTCTAGGAAAGAAGGAGAGAAAAGGCTAGCTTTATACCCAAAGGAAATTATACGAATTTTTGAAAAGAATAATTTTATTTGGGGAGGTAAATGGGGACTTTTTGATATACTACATTTTGAGTATCGACCGGAGCTAATATTAAAATCACGATATTTTGAAAATCAATCTTATGATATAAAGAAATGGTATTCAGGGATGCCATTAGATAATGCTGTTGTAGAAGATTATATTAGACTAATTGAGGAAAAACTTAATTAAATAGCAAACTTCCTTATAAAAAAGAATCCCTCACCTCTATAGGTAGAGGGAGGGTTCAATAACTGCTTTTTTCAAATATATGTACTTATTAATTAGTTCTTAAAGCTGTGAACTGGTGCAGGAACTCTTCCGCCACGATTAATAAAATCAGCGCTTGAGAACTTACTTACAGCCATGATTGGAGCTGTACCAAGTAAACCACCGAACTCAACTTCTTCACCTAAAGTTTTGCCGTAAACAGGAATTATTCTTACACCTGTAGTTTTATTGTTTATAACTCCGATTGCAGCTTCATCTGCAATAATTGCAGATATTGTTTCAGCAGGAGTATCACCAGGTATTGCAACCATGTCAAGTCCTACAGAACATACGCATGTCATAGCTTCTAATTTTTCTAGGCTTAATGCACCAGATTTTACTGCATTTATCATTCCTTCATCTTCACTTACAGGGATAAATGCACCACTAAGTCCTCCAACATGTTGAGCTGCCATAATACCACCTTTTTTAACAGCATCATTTAAAAGTGCTAAAGCAGCAGTAGTTCCATGACAACCAGCCATTTCAAGACCCATTTCTTCAAAAATTCTTCCAACGCTGTCGCCTATAGCTGGAGTTGGTGCAAGAGATAAATCTACTATACCAAAAGGTACACCAAGTCTAGCTGAAGCTTCATTAGCTATAAGCTGACCAACTCTTGTGATCTTAAATGATGTTTTCTTTATAGTTTCTGCTAAAACATCAAAGCTTTGTCCTCTTACATTTTCAAGAGCAGACTTAACAACTCCAGGACCACTTATTCCAACGCTTACTACACATTCAGCTTCACCTACTCCATGGAATGCTCCTGCCATAAATGGATTATCATCTACTGCATTAGCAAATACTACAAGCTTAGCGCAGCCTATACTTTCGTTATCTTTTGTTAGATAAGCTGCCTTCTTTATGATGTGTCCCATATCACGAACAGCATCCATGTTTATTCCTGATTTTGTACATCCAACATTTACAGAAGAACAAACTTTGTTAGTTACAGCTAAGGCTTCAGGTATTGAGTTAATAAGTATTCTATCTCCCTTTGAATATCCTTTTTGAACAAGAGCTGAATAACCTCCGATAAAGTTAATACCTACAGTTTCAGCAGCTTTATCTAATACTCTAGCAAACTCTACGTAGTCAGTATCAGTACTTGCTTGAGCGATTAATGACATAGGAGTAACAGAAACTCTTTTATTTATTATAGGAATTCCATATTGAGTTTCAATGTCTTGACCTACTTTAACAAGATTTTCAGCATATCTAGTGATTTTATCATAGATTTTTGTTCTAGCTTTCTTTCCGTCAGTATCACAGCAATCTAATAATGATATACCCATTGTGATAGTTCTTATATCTAATTTTTCTTTTTCAATCATTGTGATTGTTTCCATTATATTTTGAAAGTTTATCATATCGTACTCATCTCCAATTTATATTTTTCTATATCTAAATTAAGTATTTTTTACTTTACCTATATTTTATGCATTGAGTTGAATATATCCTCATGTTGAATTTTAATAGAAACTTCTAATTCATTACTAATACCTTCAAGTTCAGTTTTTAATTCTTTAAAGTCTATTTGCATAGAACTTAAATCTATAAACATAATCATAACAAAATAATCTTCAATAAGAGTTTGGTTTATATCTAGGATATTTACGCTGTTTTCCTTAAATATAGTAGTTACCCTTTGAATAATTCCTATCTTATCTTTTCCAATTACAGTAACAAATGCTTTCATCTTATTTATCTCTCCTTTAAAATAATTTTTTTATCAAATATATTATTCCCAAAAAGAAAAAAGAGACTAAATTAAAATTTAGTCTCTGGAGATTAGGATTTTAAAGTTATAGAGAAGAGTTATCACTTGGTTACCATAAAGTAAATAAAGTAAGTAATTTTATCTCTAGAACTAATATTTAAAATCCCCTGTCCTTTTACCTGAGAGTTTCACCAATTTTTTGGCTTTCCCCTTCGGTGCTCTTTTTGAGTCTCTCCAGAGGCTCGTCCAATAACGGTTTAATTAAACTAAACATCCCGCTATCTTCTACCGAACGTATGAAATTATTTGTAATTATATCATACGTTTTTTTATAATTCAATAATATTTAATAAAAAATGTTGAGAAAATGATTTTTTTATTTTAAATATCTTACATTGAAATTTGGCTGGGTTATTTAATAAGGTTATTTGGTCAAATGGTTACGTCCCACTTTAAAATTTGGAGAATTTTTGTCACATTGAGTTGAAAAATGTCTTGCGTGTTTAATGTCATTATGAATGTTTATGAATAAAATTGACTGGAGGTTTGAAATTTTTTGAATGTTTTTGAATTAAAATGATTGATTTTTGATTATTTTAATATTATAATGTTTACATAAGGGAAGTTTAGTAAATAAAAGATTAAAGATAGGCTATAATATTATTAATTTAGAAATACAAAATTATTAAAAATTCGACAAAAAATATGGTAAAGGTTGTGACAAAGAAATGATTTATACTATAACTTTTAATCCTTCAATAGATTATGTTATTAAAGTTGAAAATTTTAAGCCAGGTGCAGTAAATAGAGTAGTTAGTGAACAAAAGTATCCTGGTGGAAAAGGTATAAATGTATCAAGAGTTCTAAATAATTTTGAAGTAAAAAATAAAGCTTTAGGATTTATTGGCGGATTTACAGGACAATTTATAAAAGATTCACTACAAAGTGAAGGGATTTATACTGACTTTATAGAGGTAAGTGAAGATACAAGAATAAATGTTAAACTAAACTCTAATGAAGAAACAGAAATAAATGGAGCTGGTCCTACTATAAAGGAAGAAGATTTAAACAAATTATTTGAAAAAATAGAAGCTTTAACTTCTGACGATTATCTAGTGCTAGCAGGAAATGTTCAAAAGTCATTGCCAGTAAACATATATTCATTAATTCAAGAGAAATGTGCTTCAAAAAAAGTTAAAGTTGTAGTTGATACTACAGGGGAAGCCTTAACTTCAACATTAAAGTACAATCCACTTTTAATTAAGCCTAATAACCATGAGTTAAGCGAAATATTTAATGTGGAAATAACGAATAGAGAAGAAATAATTCACTATGCACAAAGATTAAGAGAAATGGGAGCACAAAATGTAATTATTTCAATGGCAGGTGAAGGGGCTTTATTAATATGTAATGAAGGTGTTTATCATGCATCAGCACCTAAGGGTACAGTAAAGAATTCAGTAGGAGCAGGAGATTCACTTATAGCTGGATTTTTAGCAAAGTATTCTCAAACTTCAAATATTGTTGAAGCTTTTCAATGGGGAGCAGCATCAGGAAGCGCTACAGCTTTTTCAATGGATTTATGTGAAAAAGAATATGTGGAAGAGCTAATAACTCAGGTAAATATAACTAAGTTATAAAATTAGCTATATTAGTTTAATTGGGATTAAGATTGTATAAGTATAATTAAATATATAATTTATAACAACAAGTATAAAATATATCTTTCATTTTATGTAGTTAAGTAAGATTATTTAACTAATGATGTAAAAAATTTGTTATTGTGAGGGAGAGGAAATGAAAATCACTGAACTTTTAAAGAAAGACACCATAATTATAGATTTAAAATCTAAATCAAAGCCTGAAGTAATTAATGAATTAGTAGACAAGCTTTATGGTGCTGGTAGACTAAATGATAAAGAAGAATATAAGAAGGCCATAATAAAAAGAGAAGAACAGTTTTCTACAGGTATAGGTGATGGGATAGCTATTCCTCATGCTAAAACTGCAGCAGTTAAGACTCCAGCTTTAGCATTTGGACGTTCAAAAGAAGGAATAGATTATGATTCCCTAGATGGTAATAACGCTCATATATTCTTCATGATAGCTGCTAGTGAAGGAGCTCATAATGATCACCTAGATACATTATCAAGATTATCTAGTATGCTTATAAATGAGGCTTTTAGAAATAAACTTATGAGTGCAGCTTCAATAGAGGAAATTTTAAGCTTAATTGATGCTGAAGAAAGTGCTTATTTAAAAGCACAAGAATCAGAAGAAGAAGTAGCACAGGAAGATGTACAAGAAGTACAAGAATCTAAAGGATTAGTACTTGCAGTAACAGCATGCCCTACAGGTATAGCACATACTTACATGGCAGCAGATGCTTTAAAGAATAAAGCAAAAGAAATGGGAGTAAATATTAAAGTAGAAACTAATGGTTCTACAGGAGTAAAGAATAAGTTAACGGAACAAGATATAGAAAATGCTTCAGCAATAATAGTTGCTGCAGATAAGCAAGTTGAAATGGCTAGATTTGAAGGTAAGAAGGTTATTCAAGTTCCTGTTGTTCAAGGAATAAAGAAATCTGAGGAACTTATAACTAGAGCATTAAATGGAGATGCTCCTGTATATAATCATAGCGGAAATGATACTAATACTTCAGAAGCTAAAAATGAAAGAAGTGGTTTTTACAAACATCTTATGAGTGGTGTTTCAAATATGCTTCCTTTTGTTGTAGGTGGAGGGGTATTAATAGCTCTATCATATTTGTTTGGAATTAATTCTACTAATCCATTTGCACAATTACTACATAGTATAGGAAAGGAAAATGCTTTTGCTCTTATGATACCTGTACTTGCAGGATTTATAGGTATGAGTATAGCAGACAGACCAGGTTTTGCACCAGCAATGGTTGGTGGACTAATTGCAGCTAATAACGGAGCAGGATTCTTAGGTGGACTAATTGCAGGTTTCCTAGGTGGATACGTAGTTTTATTAGTGAAAAAAGCATTTGCTAAGTTACCAGCTGCTTTTGAAGGCATAAAGCCAGTTCTATTATATCCACTATTAGGTATTTTCTTAACTGGAGCAATAATGTATCTTATCGTTATAGGACCTGTAAGTGCATTAAATTTAGGGTTGCAAAATTGGTTAGGTTCTATGGGAACAGCTAATAAAGTTTTTCTTGGTTTATTACTAGGTGGAATGATGACTATAGATATGGGTGGTCCAATAAATAAAGCTGCCTTTACATTTGGAATTGCTATGATTGACGCAGGGAACTTTGCACCTCATGCAGCTGTTATGGCAGGGGGAATGTCTGCACCATTAGGAATTGCTTTAGCTACGACTTTATTTAAAAATAAATTTGATGATAGAGCAAAGGAAACAGGTAAGACTTGTTACATTATGGGACTATGTTTTATCACAGAAGGAGCTATACCATTTGCAGCAGCAGATCCTGGTAGAGTAATACCTTCAGCAGTTATAGGGTCAGCAGTTGCAGGAGCACTTTCAATGGCATTTAATATAGGATTACCTGCACCTCATGGTGGTATATTTGTAGTTCCTATAGTTAATGGAAATCCACTACTTTATATCTTATCAATATTAATTGGAGCTGTTGTAACAGCAATGGTATTGGGATTACTTAAAAAACCAGTAAAATAAAAAAAATTACTTATTTTGATAGTTTTAATTTTAATAGTTATTTATATATGATTAATTAAAGGACAAGCAGGGTGAAAAACTTACTTTGCTTGTCTTTTATTTATTGTGATTTCATAAAATTAAGTCTGACTAAAATTGAGCAGGCTTGATGATTGCTTTTAATTTCATGAAATGAAATCTAGGTAAAAGTGAGTTGATTCGATAACCATTCATTTTTATTCTACGGAAAATTGCATTAAGTTCATTCTATAGATAATTTAGTATATTTTTATTTATAAGTATGGGTAACTTATTATTAAAGTTGTTTATCTATATATAGCCTAGATAGGATTATATAAATAGTATAAAAACCAACTATGGTTGACTTTGATTGATACCAAAAAATATTTGCGTATTTTTGAAAAAAAGTGATTGTTTTTTAAATGTTTTAATATTATAATGTTTACATAAGGTAAGTTAAGTAGGTGTTAAGGAGTGTTAACAGAAGAAAGACACAATTTAATATTAAAGTTACTTGAAAAAAAGGGAATTGCAAAAATTAGCGAGCTTATGGACATTACTAGTACATCAGAATCTACTATAAGGCGCGATCTTACCTTCTTAGAAAGTATTAATGTATTAAAAAGAATACATGGTGGGGCGACCCTACCAAAGAGAAGGTTTACAGAGCCTAGTTATAACGAAAAAGAAGATCAGAATGTAGAAGAAAAAAAAGCAATAGCTAAATTTGCAGCAGAACTTATAGAAGAAGGAGATAGTATCTACTTAGATGGAGGTACATCTACATTCGAAATAATTCAATATATAAAAAAACAGAATATAGTAGTAGTAACAAATGGATTAAAGCATATAAATGCTTTAATGCAACAAAATATAAATGGATATATTTTAGGAGGAAAAGTCAAAAACTCAACAAAGACTGTTATAGGAGCAGATGCTCTGAAGAGTCTCCAAAAGTTTAGATTTGATAAATGTTTTATTGGTGTAAACGGTGTCCATATGGAATTTGGGTTTACTACTCCAGATTCAGAAGAAGCAATACTAAAAGAAAATGCCATAAAACATTCACGGCAAACTTATGTTTTAGCTGATGAAAGCAAGTTTGGAGAAGTTAGCTTTGTAAAAATAGCAGATTTAAAAGAGGCTGTAATCATTACTGATTCAAAAATAGAAGATTATGAAGGATACAGCAAAAAAACTATAGTAAAGGTTGTGACAAAGGAATGATCTATACTGTAACTTTTAATCCATCAATAGATTATGTTATTAATGTTGAGGATTTTAGATCAGGAACAGTTAATAGGGTGGTTAGTGAAGAAAAATACCCTGGAGGAAAAGGTATAAATGTATCTAGAGTCTTAAATAATTTGGGAGTAAAAAATAAAGCGTTAGGATTTATTGCAGGTTTTACAGGAAAATTTATAAAAGACTCATTACAATCTGAAGGTGTTGATACTGATTTTATAGAGCTAAGTGGAGATACAAGAATAAATGTTAAATTAAAGTCTAATGAAGAAACTGAAATAAATGGGGCTGGTCCTGACATAAATGAAAAGAATTTAAATAAACTATTTGAAAAAATAGAGATTCTAAATTCTGATGATTATCTAGTACTAGCAGGAAATGTTCAAAAATCATTACCAACAAATATATACTCATTAATTCAACAAAAATGTATTTCTAGAAAAGTTAAAGTTGTAGTTGATACAACAGGAGAAGCTTTAACATCAACACTAAAGTATAATCCGTTTTTAATTAAACCTAATAATCACGAACTAAGTGAAATATTTAATGTAGAAATAACTAATAGAGAAGAAATAATTCACTATGCACAAAGATTAAGAGAAATGGGAGCACAAAACGTAATCATTTCAATGGCAGGTGAAGGAGCTCTACTGATATGTAATGAAGGCGTTTACCATGCAACAGCACCTAAGGGTACAGTCAAAAATTCAGTAGGAGCAGGAGATTCACTTATAGCTGGGTTTTTAGCAAAATATTCTCAGACTCTAAATATTATTGAAGCTTTTAAATGGGGAGCGGCGTCAGGAAGTGCTACAGCTTTTTCAATGGATTTATGTAAAAAAGAATATGTAGAAGAATTGCTATCCCAAATAAATGTAACAAAAATATAAATTAACATTAGGCGGTTATTAGATAATAGGTATCATAAATTTATTTCAACTTAAAAATAAAAAGTTTATATGAAAAGTTAGTATCTAACAATTAGTAATTATGTAAATATATCTTCAGATGTATTTACTAAATTTAATACAAAAAATGTAAACCTTTTAAAGAATAAGGAGGAGAAAAATGAAGATTACTGAACTATTAAAGAAAGATACCATAATTATAGATCTAAAGTCTAAATCAAAACCTGAGGTAATTAATGAATTAGTAAATAAGCTAAATACTGCAGGCAGATTAAATGACAAAGAAGAGTATAAAAAAGCTATATTAAAGAGAGAAGAACAGTTTTCAACAGGTATAGGTGATGGAATAGCAATTCCTCATGCTAAGACTGCTGCTGTTAAAATCCCAGCATTAGCTTTTGGGCGTTCTAAGGCAGGAATAGATTATGATTCTTTAGATGGCAATAATGCACACATATTCTTTATGATAGCTGCTAGTGAAGGAGCACATAATGATCATTTAGATACATTATCAAGATTATCTAGCATGCTTATGAATGAAGAGTTTAGAAAAAAACTTATGGATGCTAAAACAGCAGAAGACATTCTAACTTTAATTGATAAGGAAGAACAATCTTATTTAGCAGCACAAGAAGTAGAAAATGAAGAAATAAAAGAAGAAGTAAAAGAAGAAAAAGGTTTAGTATTAGCAGTAACAGCATGCCCTACTGGTATAGCACATACTTATATGGCAGCAGATGCGTTAAAAAATAAAGCAAAAGAAATGGGCGTAGGTATTAAGGTAGAAACTTGTGGTTCTACAGGTGTAAAAAATAGACTGAAAGATGAAGATATAGCAAAAGCTTCTGCAATAATAGTTGCTGCAGATAAGCAAGTTGAAATGGCTAGATTTGAAGGTAAAAAGGTTATTCAGGTTCCTGTTGTTCAAGGAATAAAGAAATCTGAAGAACTTATAAATAGAGCTGTAAAGGGAGATGCACCTGTTTATCATCACAGTGGAAATAGTGATAAAGATTCAACAGATAAAGGTGGAAGAACAGGCTTTTACAAACATCTTATGAGTGGTGTTTCAAATATGCTTCCTTTTGTTGTAGGTGGAGGTATATTAATAGCAATATGTTTTATGTTTGGAATTAAAGCTTTTGATCCAAACGACCCATCATTTAATCCAGTAGCTAAGTTATTGATGGATATCGGTGGTGGTAATGCGTTTTTCTTAATGATACCAGTTCTTGCAGGATTTATAGGAATGAGTATAGCTGATAGACCAGGTTTTGCTCCAGCTATGGTAGGTGGTTTAATAGCTGCAAATAATGGAGCAGGTTTCCTAGGTGGATTAATTGCAGGTTTCCTTGGCGGTTATGTTGTAGTTATGCTTAAAAAGGCATTTGATAAGCTTCCTCAATCAGTAGAAGGTATAAAGCCAGTACTTTTATATCCTCTATTTGGAATATTGATCACTGGTGCAATAATGTTCCTTCTTGTAGTAAATCCAGTTAAAGCAATAAATCTTGGTTTACAAAATTGGTTAAGTTCAATGGGTACAGCTAACAAAGTTTTACTTGGCTTAGTTTTAGGTGGAATGATGGCTGTTGATATGGGTGGTCCAATAAATAAAGCTGCATTTACTTTTGGTATTGCAATGATTAGTGCAGGAAACTACTACCCACATGCTGCTATCATGGCAGGTGGAATGGTACCACCACTTGGAATTGCTATTGCAACTACTATATTCAGAAATAGATTCACAAAACAAGAAAGAGAATCAGGTATAACAAATTATATAATGGGAGCAAGCTTTATAACAGAGGGTGCTATACCATTTGCAGCAGCGGATCCTGGTAGAGTAATACCTTCAGCAATTGTAGGTTCAGCAGTTGCAGGAGCGCTTACTATGGCGTTTAATGTAACATTACCTGCTCCTCATGGTGGATTATTCGTAATTTTTATTACTAATCATCCATGGTTATATCTTTTAGCAATACTTATAGGATCTGTTGTAACAGCATTAATGTTAGGAATACTTAAAAAACCAGTAGAAGCAGAAGACAGAGCAAAATTAGTATTAGAAACTAAATAAAATTTAGTAGGTATCGAGCCTATGGAATTTAAGCCAGACTTCACTTGATGAAATGGCAGTAGATAAAAGTAAAAAAAAGTAGCTTCATTTTGAAGCTACTTTTTTCAGACTGCTGACAAAGTGTCAGCAGTCTTTGTTTTTACTGAATTATGAAGTAAAATTAAAAGTATAGAATTTTATTTCATAGGAGTTATTCAAATGATACGAGAAAGAA
>NZ_BOPZ01000034.1 GCF_018332455.1 Clostridium polyendosporum | reverse complement strand
CTTTCTCGTATCATTTGAATAACTCCTATGAAATAAAATTCTATACTTTTAATTTTACTTCATAATTCAGTAAAAACAAAGACTGCTGACACTTTGTCAGCAGTCTGAATAAAGCATTAGTAACATTATAAGTTACTAATGCTTTATATTATACTTTGATGTAAATAAAATTACTACTACGACTTATCTAATAATAATTATATTGTTTATTCGTTATAACTGTAAATTAAAAAGAGCTAGGTTAAACTAGCTCTATCAATTTTACACTATAAATTCTAAACTATTTTTGTTATCCAACCTACATTACATTTTTCATAACTAAACTGATCTTATATAGGTGTATACATACTTAAAACATAATATCTTTAAATTAATCTTAACATCAATCTTTTTTATTTATTTTTTTACTATGTTTAGTTCCAGAATTATTTTCTTTCTTTTCCTTTTCTTGTTGGCTTCCACAAGAAGAACATTTTTTTTCACCCATAGCATTTATCCCTCCTAAATAAGAATTTACTCCCAGTATCACCCTATTATTTTGTTCAATATACATATTATAATGCTATGAAATTAATAGCAAAAAGAAAAAGCACCCATCCACTAAAAACGACCTATTTTTAAATATATCAGAAAACCCCATTCATTTTTCTGTATATTCTCATATTTCCACATTCTCTAAATATGTTACCCGATACAAAAGCCCTCAAGTGTATTTATTGAACTCGAGAGCTTCTAACCATTCATATTACTACATTATTAAATTCCTCCTTTTCTTTTATTTTTTTGACTTGTTAAAGCCTACATTAACTAAGGGGTACTAAAATTGAAATTGAAGGTAAGAACAATGTTCTTTAAAAAGTAAATAGCACGGTACTATAAAAATATAAATATTTAATATGTTAGACACAATACTAATGTAAAAATATGAAACCTGAAACGAATAGAAAGAACAATACTTTTAAAGTTGAATAGTATGTAATTGTGTATAAATATTATTTTGAGGTGTATTAATTGGCACTTGAATTAAACAGTAGCAGTGCTAATGAAGACTATATTGTTGATAATGAGACATTTACAGATGAACATGAAAATTATAAAACACGCAGAGCATATATGCTGTACATGCCCTGCATGCTCTGCATAAATTGCATAATGAATCAACAGAAACTTTATATGCAACAATATGATTTTCCATATGCAGAAAAATATAACTATGGGAAATTAGAACCTAATTATATTGCAGATTACTATAGAGCTAAGTATCAAGATACACCAGATGAAATCCAACAGCTGCAAGGTAAGAAAATCAGAACAACTTTACCAAATATAGTTGGAACTGTAACAGCCACGTTCGGACAATATAATGCTAATACTAATGGAGTTCAATTTAAAAATATTATTAGTGATAGAACTGGTGTAAATTACGGAAATTTAAATTATCTACTTGAAGAAATAGGTGGCTTGGAGGAGTTATCGGCAGGTCCAGAAGCACAGGATTGTTCTTTTCAAGGAATACAGGATTGCACTATTACAGGTGAAAAAGGGAAATATATTGATTTAGGCGAAGCACGTGTAGGTGTTGCATCTATCAAGTATATAATTCATGAATGTGAGATAGAAATTACACCTACGGTTAATGGAATCATGACAGAAAAATATATTATTAACAGAAGAAATAATAAAATAAAGGTTAAATGGCCGACAAGTTTTATAACTAGATATGTATTTACAGCATGGATACAGAATAAAGCACTTTGGGTAAAAATCGAAATGCAACATAAAATACTAACTGGACAATGGCGACGAACAGGAGGAACTAAAACAAAATTAGGTTCTTGGGCAAGCTTAAAGATTTAGATAACGTGTTAAAACGGCAATGCTTTAAGTATATAAAATAAGAGAACTTAATGAAATTTCATCTTGTTAATATATTATTTACAGATGAATATTATCCTTAAACCTAGTCTATATTTAAAATGAAAAAATGATTCCTAACATTAACAACACAAGGAAGCTTAAAAACAGGCTTCCTTGTTTTAGTTTACTTAATGGTTTTTATAACATTAGGTACTTCTGATTTTAATTTTCTATATGTGCTGAATTCTGGATTATTTTCATTAAAGCCTATATCTGTAGGACCTCCTATAAAATAAATAGCTCCTTTGGCTTCAAAGTATTTTTTATCTGAAATTGTATCGAAGAAATTTTCATTAAAGTCTTTTGATGCTTTATTAATAATTGCAAAAAGAAGTCCAGAACCACTATTATCGGTTTTTTGCTTTGGAGAAAAATATACAAATATGCTCATATCATTTTCTTGAATTCTATATTTGCCTTTCCAATCACTAGGAAAGGTAAGTGAAAATCCTAATTTATCGTTTTTGTATTGTATATCTTGTGATGTAGTTTTTGTCTCATCTTTTGAATCATTATTTTTATCTGTATTATTAGTTTGTTTCTGTGGTGTACTGTTAGGTTCTTTCTGAACTATAGTATTATTTGTTGTAGATTGAGCAGCATTTTGATTTGTATTAATTGAATCTGTTTTTGCTTTTTGACAACCAGTTAAAAAAGCACTCATTGATAAGACAACAAGACTTATAACCAAAATCTTTTTCATACAAATAACCCCTTTCTTTGTTGTTTTTATTTTTTAGATATAAAAATATAATAGTTCATAATATGATTACATCTAAAAAATATGATGCAAAAACACTATAAAAATAAATTAAGAAAAGAATGAGTTAATATATACCAAAGTTTTAAAAAAACACTCTAGATTATGATAAAAATTTAACTGCTGTTGGAGACGACCACAGCAGTTTTTAAATATGTTTAGATTAACAAACCTTACAGGATTCAAAAGTTATACGAATTAATTTTTCATTAAAAAAGTACAACGTACTTTTTTTACATTTGTTCAATTTCACTTTTAAATAAATATTGATGGTATAAAATTAATTAATGTATGTGATACAGATGTAGAAATAATATTATTATCTCGCGTATACAAATAAACTAAATATATATGAATAACACAGGTAAATATTAAATGAATCGAATCGTTAATTATAAACTCATTTAATGGTATATTAGCTTTAATCACCTGAAATGGTATATGCATTAAACTAAACATAATTCCCACAACTATTATACTTAGCCATTTTACCTTTATTAACCCTTGAATTCTTGTTTGTATAAATCCTCGGAAACTAAGTTCCTCAACAAATGCAATTTCTATAAAAAAGTATAAAAATAACCAAATCAAATTTGTTAAACTTATTATATTTTTTCCTCGACTTATTGCATTGATTATTGTTGGAGTGATAAATGGTATAGAAAACACAATTCCCAAGAACATTGATTTAAAAATTTTATCGGTTTTTAACCCTACACTTTTAATATTTTGTTTTCTAATCTTAATTAAAATAAAAATCGGTATTAATTGTAAAATAGTTAAAGGTATATAGAAAATATCCATATAAAATTGTTGATTATTAATATTAAAATAACTTGCAAGATTCTCATAAATATTAGTTTTAAACATTAATAATCCAAATAAATAAATAATTATCATGTAATAAAGATAATAAATTATTGACATAATTCCATCTTTAAATTTAAAATCTTTTACACTTTCATCAAAGTTAACTGTAAATATATCCTTTCTCTTTAACACATTAAATCCCCCCATTGAAAATTAATGTTGTTTATTAATATAAAAAATATCACATTTAGACTGCGATATTTCTGACAGTTATATCGTAAATATTTGTTTATACTATTTCATAACCTCTTACAAGATTGTAATAATTCCAAACCTGTGATTATTGCAATCCTTAATAATACTATAACATAATTACAAATCAAGTTTATCCTCAATTTCTATATGTCTGCCCTTGTTCTTTTTGTGATATGTAATAATAATAAGTCCCCACATTATATAGGTTATCAAAAACGTTCCAATTAAATAATTAATAGTTATTCGTTTATACATTTAATATTTTAGTGTAGGTTTTTACTTTAGTTATTAAGTTGTTATTGAATAATATATGAATAGTACGTAAGATTACTACAGATAATATTAAAAAGAAACTTCACGAAGTGATATCAAAAAATATAGGTGAGGTGTTAGTATGAATGATAAATCTAAAGTTATAAAGGTAAAGAAAAATCCTCATGGAGATATAACTGATGTAATGCTTGAAAATGGGAATGTATATTCAATAGACGAAGCAATAATGATGGCAAAGGATGATTTAATAGAGGGCGTAAACGTCGGAAAGTCAAAAAATGGTAGAGAGTACTTAAGAAGCAATCCTAATGGGGATGAAGGTGATAATCTAGACAATAAACCAAATTTTTAAGCTTTAATCAAAAACCATGTAAATTTTTTTATCAATACCTAGATGAAAAAAAATATTGATAGATAGGGGTAAAGGATATATTATACCATGCATAATATATCCTTTTTTATTTAGTCTTTAGATAACCAGTTAGTGAACCACTCCTACTTTAGAAGTAGGAGCTTCCTGCTTCAAAGACCTCGTAACCTACTATCTCCACAGGCTTAAAATCGGATTGTACCAACCCTACTCTTTTTATATTTATAGCTGAATTTATATCTCTATGATGTCTAGTTTTACAGTTCAGACATTCCCATGTTCTAATATTTAGATTTTTAACTTCTTCATTTTTAAACCCACAATTAGAGCAAAGTTGACTTGAAGGGTAGTAAGTATCTATTATTGATACAATCCTACCGTACCACTTAGCTTTATATTCTAGTAACTGCCTAAACTTAGACCAACTTACATCACTAATTAATTTTGATAGCTTGCTGTTTTTTAGCATACTTTTTACCTTAAGATTTTCAAGACAAATCACTTGGTTTTCGCTGATTAATCTTGAGCTTAGCTTATGGAGAAAATCGAGCCTACAGTTAGCTATTCTTTCATGAACCTTAGCTAGTTTAATTCTAGCTTTGTAAAAATTTTTACTTCCTTTAGTTTTACTTGATAACCTTCTCTGAGCCTTCAAAAGTTTTTTATAATACTTTTCAAGAAACTTAGGATTATCAATTATTTCACCATTTGAAGTGACACAAAAGGACTTAATTCCTACATCTATTCCAAGAGTAGTATTAAGTCTTTGGAGCTTTTCTGTATCTGGAGTTTCACAACATAAGGATACATAATATTTCCCTGTATTAGTTTTACTTATAGTAACATTTAAAATTTTGCCTTTATGTGGTCTATGATATTTAAGCTTTACCCAACCTATTTTAGGGAGTTTAATTTTATTATTTTTAACTTGAATATTATCATTTACCATTTGGGTTCTATAACTATGGAAGTGATTATGTCTGCTTTTAAATTTAGGGAATCCATAACCCTTAAAAAAGTTCTTAAATGCTCTATCTAAATCTCTTAAAGTTTGCTGTAGTGATATACTATCTATTTCTTTAAGCCATTGAAAATTAAACTTTAGACTAGTAAGTAACTTAGAACATTCGTTATAAGAAACTACCATTTTAGTTTCTTTATATCGTTCATTCTTATGGTTTAAAAAATAATTAAATATGAATCTATTACAGCCAAAGGATTTATTAAGCATTATAGCTTGAACTTCATTAGGATATATTCTATATTTAAAAGCAATTTGCAATTTAATCACCTCGTTTATAGCATTTACCAACTCTAGGTAAATTATAACCATATCGAATGGTTATAATTTATTGCTATCCATCTCCACCTTGAAGAAGGTTGAGTGTTCTGAAATATCATGAATAAAATATACAATAGGTAATATATACAAATAAAATGCATATGGGATATATCCTATTGTGCTTACATTCAAAGTTGTTGTAGGCACAAGTGCAGCAATATTCCATGGAATGAGTGCAGCAATTAATATCCCAGAATTTTCGAGGTCTAACGCAAATTGATATTTGTCAATGTCTTCATAACAGTCTTTCATAATTTCATTAGTCATGACAGAACTAATTGTTTGATTACACCCGAACGCTGCAGTTATAATACTCACTATTGAGGTTATACTGAATAATTTATGTCTTGTTAACTGCTTACTCATAACTATATTTTTAAAATTATCAAATACTTTTATCCCTTTAAATATACCTGAAAGGGAGCAGGAAACAAGCATTACCAAACTTGGTTTTAGCATTGAAATAATACCACCACCCCTTAAAATATTATGTAAGGGACTATTTTCGCTTGTTTGAAATCCAAAAATCATAGAATTAATTACCTCTTTAAACTGATGATTTTGAAAAAGTACAGCAATCACAGAAGCTATAAAAACGCTAATAGAAGCAGAAAAATAGATTTTAAATTTGCATAGTGAAAGTAAAAATATAATTATAGCTGGCAGTAATATAATAAATTGTATTTTGAATGTTCCCAAAAGCTCATATGATAAATTATTATTCATGTCTTTCAATAGTTGTGAAATCGACAAAATGTAATAAAAAACTAGCGAAAGTGAAAATGGAGCTATTGAAGAATAAATCATGTTTTTTATATTAGTAAATATGTCTGTTTTAGTTAAGCTTGCAACTAAAGCAGCACTACCAGACAATGGAGAGCATCTGTCTCCAAAGTAAACACCGGCAATAATAGTACCTGCTACTATATTTAAATTTATATTTCCACTTCTTGCTATTATCATTAAAGGTATGCCAACTATGCTTACGCTTCCTAAAGAAGTACCTAATAAAAATGATACTCCGCAACAGATTATAAATGATGAAAAAATAAATAAAGAAGGAGTTATAAACTTTAAACAATAATAAACAATGGCTGCTATTGTTCCTGAAGCCATCCATACTCCTATAACTGCACCAATCAGAAGAAGAATTCTCACAACTGCAAAAGATTGCCTTCCCCCATTGTAAGACATTTCTCCGATTTCTTTTATTGTATATCCTTTTTTTATTGAAATTAATGCAAAAAGTAACCAACAAGCAATTAATGCATAACCAATGAATATACCTTTTAACACACTAAATATTAACAAGCAGAATGAAACCAAAAATCCGAAAAATATTTCCATATATACATCCCCCCAGCATAGTATCTTAGTACTTTAAATCATTTTTCAATTTCTTGTTCTCTTATTTCTGTTGACTGCACTTCAAATATCAAGTATTATTGTAGCAAAAACCAATATATAATTAAAATATCTAAAACCTATTGTATTTATATATATTTATGTATGAATAATGGAGTGGAATTGTAAATGGATATAAAACAACTTACATATTTTCTTGGGATAGCCGAAGAGGGTAATATAACAAAGGCAGCCGAAAAATTACACATTGCACAACCCCATCTTAGCAATCAACTGAAACTCCTTGAGGATGAACTCGGTGTTAAGTTAGTGGAAAGAAGTACTCGAAAAATTCAATTAACAAATGCTGGGGAAATGTTGATGCATAGGGCTAAACAGGTGCTAGAGCTGATGGATAGAACAATTAAAGAGTTGAAGGATTTTAATGAAGGGCTTCAAGGAACATTGTCAATTGGAGCTATATCTTCTGCTGGAGATATTCTTTTACCAAATTGGATTTATAACTTTCATCAGCAATATCCAGGCATAAATTTTCATATACGAGAGTGTCATACACATGAAATATTAGAACTATTAAATAATGGTGTGATAGAAATTGGAATTATTCGAACTCCTTTGAATTCAGAACTCTATGATTCAATATTACTACCCAATGAGACTATGATAGCAGCCACCAATAGAAACCTGTTCTGGAAGAATAACCGAAAATATATTGATATGAAAGACCTTGCAAATAAGCCTTTATTAATACACCGCAGGTATGAGAAAATGATAGTGGAAGCATGCCAACAGTCAGGATTTGAACCAAGGATACTTGGGAAAATAGATGATACAAGGACAATATTATTATGGGCACATACAGGAATGGGGGTAGCAATAGTACCCAAAGACTGGATTGGTCTTATTTCAAGTACAAATTTGAAGTATGTTGAAATTAAAGAACCAAGTTTGATAACAAGAACCGCAGTAGTATGGAAAAAAAGTCATTATCTTTCATCTGCAGCCAAACACTTTTTAGAAAACTGCAAACTGCTTGTAGGTTCTGACTAGCAGCATACTGTATTTTGAAAACTCATAGGTCAAGTTAACGAAGAAAATAGACAATAAGTTTGCGATATGAATAGAATCGGATTCGGACGTTGAGCTTAAAAAATCAGCAGTTTAAGATACCTCAAACTGCTCAATGTCCGAAACGGTATATAGAACGAAGCCGTTAAAAACAGCTATGGAATTTCAAAGTTTTCGTTATACTTTAAAATCCAGCTTTACCTATTGTAAAGTTCTATATATTTCAAGATTTTCCTTCTATAATTTGCTATATATCTAAAAAAGGATAAACTTTCCCCCTCCCCAATAAATTCTTCTATTCAATTTCCACCATTTTAACTGGTGGAGAACATATTTTAGGGTCTACTTTTCTTTTCCTAGCCATACTTCCTTTATTACAACAGGGACATTTAGCTATATTTATTCCTGTTATTTTAAATAATAGCTCTGCTGCGGTTAGTTTAGATATATCTTTAAATGATTCTGAAGTATTTTTAACGCCTAAAACGGACTTACATCTTTTAAGTTTAGTTATCCTGTTACGGTTGCTCAATATACCATAATGTCTTATCTTTACAAACTTTCGAGGTAAAATATGCATTAGAAACCTTCGAATGAATTCGTCAGCGGTAATAGTCTTAAATTTTTGCTTATTACCATCTCTATAATCTCTCCACTTGAATACAACAAGTCTATTCTCAACATGAATAATCCTATTGTTAGAGATAGCAACTCTGTGGGTATATCTGCCTAAGTATTGAAGTACATATTCGGCACTCCTGAAAGGAGGCTTACAATAAACAACCCATTCCTTTTCATAGAGCTTGTCTATGAAACGTTGAAATATATGTTGATGCCCTAAATCTTTTAGATTGTCCTTGAATTTCAGTTTATTATCATAATATTCTCGTTTAAGATAGTATAAATATTTGCCACGGAACTTTCTTGAAAGAACCTTTACTGGGATAAAAAAAGTCCGCTCTTCTTAAATGGAGATAAACTGTGGTTGATTGTATACTTGTATGTCCAAGAAGTTCTTTTATATGATATATATCCGTTCCTGCTTCCAGCAGGTGCGTAGCAAAGCTATGTCTTAAGGTATGTACTGTTGCTTTTTTCTTTATTTTTGCTAAGTTTTTTGATTTTTCAAATACTCTTTGAATACTTCTCTCTGTAATATTAGAGTTGGGCTTTTTGCCAGGAAATAAAAAGTCCTTAGGTTTATATTCTAGCCAATAGTCTCTAAGTAGTTCCAAATTTGCATTAGATAAAATACAGTATCTATCTTTTTTCCCTTTACCATTCCTGATTACTATTTGCATGTTATTACTATCAATATCAATTATTTTTAGCTTTGCTGCTTCGCTTACGCGTAAGCCGGCCGCGTAAATAGTAGTAAGTATCGCCTTATGTTTTAAGTTAGTAGTACAATCAAGAATTGATTGTACCTCTGATTGAGAAAGTACCGCAGGGAGCTTTCTTTTTTCCTTCATTCTAGCAAATTTTACTGAATTCCAACTTCTTTCAAGAGTAACGGTATAAAAAAATCTTAAAGAACCACGAATTGTATTTACTGTGCCTTCACTTAATTTTCTTTCTGTGATACAATAATGAAGATATTTTTGTATCTCATCGTCACCGAGTAATTCAGGAGATTTATTATAGAACTTTGCAAATTGAGCAACATGAACAACATGAGCAACATAATATTTTATAGTCTTTTGACTGTATCCTCTTAGTTCTAATTCCATTTTCATTCTTAATTCAGTCATTAATAACACTCCTTTAATTTTAGTTCTCAAATAAATATTAAAAGAAGCGTTATTAACAATAAAGTGATATTCTCTAAATGGAGAATATCACTTTTATTTTATATCTATATTTTTTTATAACCACTACACTTGCCGCCGTTTTTAACGGTTTAGTTCTATCCTACAATTACGCCTTAATTCCATTATACCGAATATTATAATATTTTATTTATATACTCAATATAATTGAACTAGGTCGCAATTATAAAATACAAGCCAACTCATATTGTGAAGCAAGATAAAATTTATTTAATTCAACTATGTCTGATTTTGCGAACACACATATAAAAGGAATTACCGACCTATATAACCTATTTAGGTAGTATTACCGAACTAAATGTGTTGGTAATACCAAAGTTATAAGAAATTCATCACTAGTATTAAATAGATTGGGAGGTGTTTTATGTGGATTTAAAGTAATGATTCATTATGCTAGTTGTAGGAGTAGTATTATTTGTTATATTTCTACTAATGGGACGTAAAAATGATTGAAAAGATGTATAATAGTTTAGGATTTTAATATTAAAATAGGGATACTTTGGATAGGGGGATAATATGGAGTTAATTAAGTCACTGAAATTGAAGAAACCATTAATCACTGGATTAGTACTAATTGGGATAGCGATGATCTTTAGACTATTGGATATTTTTGTGTTTAATTTAGACGATTTATGGGGAGAGATCATCGTATCAAAAATAATAGGTTTCATCATTGTATTAATATTTGTGAAACTTGTGGGAGAGTCGCTTAAAGATATCGGATTTAACTTTATCAATAAAAAATCAATTATTATCATTGGAGGTATATTCACAGCTTTCTTGTTGGTAGCTTGTTATTTGTTCGAAATTATGATGTTTAGCAATAAAGGACCCGTCCTTAAGTTGGCGGCCATTGATCCAAAAACAGGTGTATCGGGTGGGATATGGTTTGCTTTTTTCTTATTGATGGGTAATGTAGTTAACTGCTTTATGGAAGAAGGACTTTTTCGAGGTGTTCTGATTCCTATGCTCAGTAAAAAGTACTCCATTAGAATGACCATCTTTTTACAGGGTCTGCTGTTTGGTCTATGGCACATACCTTGGGCATTTAAATGGTACCAGAGCGGAATAGTGGAAGGTACGAGCGGATTCATCATGGCACTTGTTATGAACTCTATTCCTATGATTTTCATGGGGATTGTATGGGGTGTGATGTATTACTACACGGATTCTATTTGGGCACCATGGATTTCACATTTCATCACTAATTCAGTCCTAAATCTACTGCATACCAATTATGGTGGAGAGTTGGACAATGGAATGTTCATTAGAATGGCATTATTCCAAACAGTTATATTCACTCTAATACCGATTATTATAAAAACGTCAAGGGCTTTTAATGAAAGTCAAACATAAAAGAAATAGTTAATGAAAAGGATTATCACAGAATTAAATTTGTGGAAACTAAAAAATTTATTGTTTATCCTCAAGGAATTGAACTTAAACTTTCCGTGATGAACTTCTTATAACAAAGCTTCTCCACAAGAGTTCGCAGGGTAATTCTCATGGGTCAGCCTGCAAAGAATTTCTCTTTGGTCAGGCTCACCACATCCTTTACCCCCCACCGAATGAACAAGGAAGATTAAAAGTGGTAGGAGTAAAGGACGTCGTAGAAGCAATACGTTACTTCGCAATATTTTTATAGAACTAAAAATTTTATCTTAGTATCGTAAACTTTATAAAATATATACTTCGGAACATTACTATCACTATGGGAATACCCAATAAAGCTTGTTCCTATGATTCCTCCATATCTTCCATGGGATATGACTGATATTCCAGTAGTAACAATGATTACATTACAATAATAAACTTAAAGTTGTTTCCACATTCTCTAAATATGTTACTGCACACAAAAACCCTCAAGTGTATTTATTGCACTCGAAGGTTTCCAACCATTTATATCACCAAATTTTTCCACACATATTTTTATAGAGAGCTGATACTTATACGCATAAATAAGGCTTTTGCATATAAGTATCACGAGAGCTTGGAAGTTTTAAAATTATACTTTTACTCAATTAGCATTCAAATACAATGCTATAGAAATTATCTCCTAATGAAAATTTATCTATGGTTTTTAGTCCGTTACTATTGCATATTTCTTCTACAAATTCTTCAGATATCCTATGATCAATTGGCGGACCCATTGGTGTTTTTCTTTTATGAAACTCTATTATCATAAGCTTTCCTTTTTCTTTTAAAACTCGCTTTATCTCATTTAACATAAATTCCTTATCTTCTACCTCATGTAATACTGTTACCATTATAGTCATATCACAACTGTTATTATCTAATGGAAGTGCAGCTGAATCAACCTTCTTAATTTTAAGATTTTTAGTATTTCGCTCAGTCATTCTATTTTTTAGTAATTCAATCATACTATCTGATATTTCAAGAGCATAAATATTACTGCTACTAATTTGTGTGGCTGGAAAAGAAAATATACCCGTGCCAGCACCAATATCACATAGTACCATATTATCTTTAAACCCTGCTTTTATTAGTGTATTCTTTGGATTAAGCTCCGCTATCCTTATTGGATTTTCAAATTTATTAATCCTATTATCATTCAATTAACTCATCTCCTTTACTATATACAAGTTTTTTCTTAATATTTATAGCAATTTAACTTCTATACATTATTATACAACCATTTATATTCGTAAACAAAACAAAAGCAGGAGAACCCCCATTATCTAAGGATCCTCCTGCTTTATTATTTATGTACCTAAAGGTATCAAGTAATATTCTTCTAAATTCAAAAGCATCATTCTAATGTTTTATACGCTTTAAAAACATCTTCGTTCTTTCTTGTTTAGGATTTTCAAAGAATTGATTTGGACTTCCCTCTTCTACCGTTACTCCTTTATCCATGAAAATAACTCGATCCGCTACCTCTCGTGCAAATCCTAGCTCATGAGTTACCACTATCATAGTCATTCCTTCATCCGCTAATGATTTCATAACTGATAACACTTCTCCTACTAATTCAGGATCTAATGCAGAAGTAGGTTCATCAAATAACATGATTTTAGGTTTCATTGCTAATGCCCTAGCGATAGCTACCCTTTGTTGTTGTCCTCCTGAGAGCTGTTTTGGATAAGCATCTCTTTTACTTTCTAACCCTACTCTTTCTAATAGATGCATACCAAGATCTTCTGCTTCCTTACGGGATATTCCTTTTACATGAATAGGTGCTTCAATTACATTCTCTAGAACCGTTTTATGTGGAAATAAATTAAATCTTTGAAAAACCATACCTATATGAGTTCTTAATTCACATAAATTAGTTTTATCATTTATTTCGTTACCTTCAAATTTTATCGTACCTCCTTGTATTTTTTCTAAACGATTAATACAACGTAAGATAGTGCTTTTTCCAGATCCACTTGGTCCCAATATAACAACCTTTTCCCCTTCTGAAACAGATAAATTAAAGCCATTTAATATATCTAAATTACCAAACTTCTTATACACATCTTTCATTTCTATAATATATTTTTTTATATACTTCATATTTTACCCATCCTTTTTTCTAACATATTTGCAATTACCATAAAAACAGAATTCATAGCTAAATATAAAACTGCAACTGTTGTATATACTTCAAAACTTCTAAAAGTTGTAGCAATCAACTGCTCTCCTGCACGAAACAATTCTGAAATGGTTACTAGAGAAGCCATAGATGAATTTTTTAAACTCATAATAAATTGATTTACAAGAGATGGTACACATATTTTAGCTACTTGAGGACCAATAATTCTAATCATTGCCTTAGGATAACTCATTCCTAAAGATTGAGCTGCTTCCATCTGTCCATGATCAATAGCTTGTATTCCTGAACGTATTATTTCTGCAATATAAGCTCCGGTATTAACGGATAACCCTACTATACCTGAAACCATTGGTGATAACTTAATTCCAATCTGAGGAAGTCCAAAATACAAAATAAATAATTGCACTAAAAGTGGTGTTCCACGAACAATCCATACATAAACTCCTGCTAATCCAGATAAAATTGGATTAGAGGATATTCGGAATAGTGCAAACACTATTCCCAATATCGTTCCTAATATTAAAGAAATTATTGAAATCTCTAAGGTTACTAACGCTCCCTTAAGAAAAATGTCATACTTATCAAATATAATTGAATAATCTAGATTCATATTACTTATCCTCCATGTAGATTTTTTTATTTAACATTTGAAATCCACTTATTATAAAGTTTATCTGTCTCACCAGACTCGTTCATTTCTTTTATTACATTATTGATTAAGTTTACTAATTCTTTATCTCCTTTTTTCACTGCAATTCCAAGTTCATCTTTAGTAAATGGATCTCCAATAACTTTTAGATTAGGGTGAGTCTTATTGTACTCTAACTGATATAATAGATCACTAACACCAGCATCTAATCTTCCATTTTCTAAATCTGCTAGATATTCTTCATTAGTCTTGTAAGTTTTAAGCTCTATCTTTTTTCCTTTGTCTATCATTTCTTGTACCACTTTTGCACTGCTTGCACCAAACTTAGCACCTACTTTTTTACCCTCTAAATCATCTACACTCTTAATATCGTTGTTGTCCCTTCTCGCTACAACAACTTGTCCTGTTTTCATGTATGGTTCTGCAAAATCTATAACTTTTTTCCTTTCATCATTAATATACATTGCAGCAATTACAATATCTGCCTGTCCATTTTGTAATGTAGGGATTAAACTTGTAAACTGCATATCCCTTACTTCTAATGGTACGCCAATTTTATCTGCAATTTTCTTTGCTACATCGATGTCATATCCTACTACTTCATTAGTTTTTTCATCATGATATTCAAAAGGTCTATAGTTTCCTGTTGCCAGTATTAGCTTTCCATTTTTCTTAATTTGTTCAATACGACTATTAGTTCCTACTTGTTCTTCTGCAGCCTTCTGTCCACATCCTGCTGTTATTGCTCCTAAAAAAACTGTCATACATATGATTCCTAGTAATTTTTTATACTTTTTCATATTTAATCTTCCTTTCCTCATTTGATTTAAAATGGTTTGCCTAACTATTTCTAAAACATATATAAAGAAAACTAAAAATGGCGCAGACCTATTTTATTAGTTCTGCACCATTGCAGCATATAGCTTACCTCTATAATTCCTTTTTATTTGCCAATTCCAATAAAGATTTTGCCAGCACATCTACACCTAATGCAATGTCTTTAAAATCTGTCCATTCTTCTGGGCTATGGCTGATTCCATTTTTGCTTGGTACAAATACCATAGCTACAGGTGTAAATTCTCCTACGAACATCGAATCATGATATGCTCCGCTTATCATAACATCATATGGAATACCTTTATCTTCGCAACTATTTCTTAATATATTCAAAATAGTGGCATCACATTTCATAGGAATATCATTATTTTCGTTAATAAGCTTAACCTGAACGCCTCTTTTATCTTCAATTTTCCTTATTTCTTTCTTTAATTCTTCTATAAGCTCGACTTTTGTCTCGAACTCACAATCACGAATATCAATAGAAAATCTAACCTTTCCTGGGATGACATTTACGGCGTTTGGAATAACCTCTACTCTCCCTACAGTTGCTGTATTATATTCACTGCTACACTTAAGAGCAAGATCTTCTAAAATTAAAGCAATTTCACAGCTAGCAGCATAAGCATCTCTTCTGTCTTCCATGGATGTGCCTCCGGCATGGGATTGACATCCGGTTACTTCTACTGTAAAGTTTGTAGGTGCACAAATTGTCTTTACTATACCAACAGGTAAGCCTTTCTTCTCGAGTTTATTATTTTGTTCAACATGAAGCTCTACAGCTGCAAAAACTTCACCTTTTTTCACAGGAATATCTTCAAACTTATTTAGATTATATCCTAATTCTTTTAGCACTGATTCTAGAGTTTTTCCATCCTTATCCTCTAACTTTTTTGTATCCTCTAAGGTTAAGTGTCCTGCCATAGCTCGGCTTCCTAAGCAGCATAGTCCAAATCTTGTAGGTTCTTCAGAGGTATATACAATAACTTCAATACTTCTGTCAAAATTAACTCCTGACTCTTTTATAAGTCTAAGTGCCTCCATACCACCTACGACCCCTGCCATTCCATCAAACATTCCTGCATTAAGCACAGTATCTATATGAGATCCTGTCCAAACCGGTGCAAGTTCTGGATTATTTCCTACCAGTGTCCCAAATATATTACCTATACTATCTTCTCTAACAGCAAGTCCTAGCTTTCTCATCTCATCTTTTACATACTCTCTGGCTGCTATCTCGGGTTCAGTAAAAAGTACTCTAGTTGTCCCAAACTCCGGAGTAGAATTATAGGTGTTGATTTTTTCTATCCAATTCTGTATATTTTCTGCTTTCGCTCTATTCAGCATAATATTCACCTGCTCTTACATTACATTTTGTGGTTTTCCCATTATCCATTTCTTTATATTATCAAATACAATAACAGCTCTTTTCTCAAAAGCTTCTGCTGTTGCAAAAGCAACGTGAGGTGTTACTATTAAATTCTTTGCTCCAAATAAAACATGTTCAGTTGGTATTGGAGGCTCAACTTCAAACACATCTACTCCTGCGCCTGCAATTTTACCGCTGTTTAATGCTTCTGCCAATGCATTGCTGTCTACAACAGGTCCTCTTGCTGTATTAATAAGAATTGCACTTTCTTTCATTAGCGCTAGCTTTTCTTTATTTATCAGTCCCTTAGTGCTGTCATTTAAAGGAACATGAAGTGATACTATATCACAAGTTGACATTAAAGTATCTAGATCCACAAATTTAATACCTTCAATATCTTTTTTAGTTCTGCTGTAAGCATATACTTCGCATCCGAAAGCTTTTGCAATCATTGCAGTTCTTATGCCAATTTCACCTGAACCTACGATTCCAAACTTCTTCCCTGCTAATTCAAATCCAACTAGACCATTTTTTGTTCCGCCTTCTCTTGTTACCTTATCGCAAGGAATAATATTTCTATAAAGAGAAATCACCATACCGAATACTAAATCTGCAACTGCAACTGTGGAATATCCAGCACAATTACATACTGTTATATCTCTTTCTTTACAATAGTTCAAATCAACATGATCAACCCCTGTAAAAGCAACGCAGATCATTTTTAAATTTGGACATTTTTCTATTACCTCTTTCTTATAAGGAAGATTTGAAAGTGCAACAGCATCAGCTTCTTTACTTCTTTCCACCAATGTCTCAGTATCCTCTACCCTTGTATCATAATATATGATTTCTGCATCGCTACCTAAAGCGTCCTTTGCCATACCTAATAATTTATCCTTATTTACTCCTAATGGTTCTAAAATCACTAATTTCATTTTTTTCTTCTCCTTTTATGTTAAATTTATATTTTCAAATTTTATTTATTTACTCATTATAAAGTTACATCTCTATTGCAGTCTTTTGAATAAATATACGCAAAATTTTCTGTTCCTACACCGTAGGAACATTGTGGCACATATGGTCCAAACCACATAAAGTCTTCTTTCTTTATTCCCATCCAAGTATCATCCATTAAATACATTCCCTGTCCGCTTAATATGTAAGCTCCATGTTCTTGTACATGAGTTTCAACAAATGGATGACATCCGCCTGGTTCAAAACATAAAATATGCATATTCATATCAAATCCAATATCTGTAGGCAGTAAGTCTTTTATAAAGACATTTGCCATATCATCATAAATTCTATATTCAATATCATTTGCATTTCCTACTACAACTCTAGCTTCTGCACCCTCATATTTAATGTATACTTGTTTGTATAAAAGTAGCTTGGAAACTTCTGCACCAATATTTTTAAAACTAATTCCTTTCCCTTCCGGTGCAAAAGCATATCCACCTTCATTTAATATATACTTTTCATTATCAATTACAACTTCTACACTTCCATTGACAACATAAATAAAACTTTCAACTTTTTCTTCCTTTGCAAAGGGTGATGTTGTCCCTCCCCCTGTTTGTGCATCTACAATATACTGTACAAAACTTGCTCCCATTTTCGGTGAAGCCACAATGCTTACCTTACAATCTTTAATATTAGGTATTACATTATTTACAAGTCCCTCTTTCGGTATTACAGCCCACAAACCTGGTTTAACTACTGCTCTTGTTGATAATAAATCTTTTGGATATCCCATTTTATCTCGCCTCACATATCTTTTATTTATATTTCAGTTATTACATCCAGTGCTACTAAAGTAGCTTTTGCCAGATGCTCATAGTTGGTAAACTCTTCTTTGCAATGACTTCTTCCTTCTTTACTTGGAACAAATATCATAGCTGTATCTACTGATTCTGCCATGGGAAGACTATCATGTCCTGCACCGCTGTTTATATGCTCATATGAAAACTTTCTTTTCTTACAGCTATCCTCAATTCTTTCTTTTAATTTTTCATTCATATTTATCGGCTTCACAGACAAAGTATTAGTAATTGAGAATTTTGAATCATATTTACTAGTTGTTTGCTCTATCAAGTTCACTATTTTTTTGTATATAGAATCTATACTTTCCTGATCAGTGCTTCTTATATCTATACTGAAGGCTACATTTTCTGCAATTGTATTAATCTCATTTGGTAAAACCTTTATGCTTCCTACTGTTGCAACTGCATCTTTGTAAAGCCTAGCGAAATCTCCGATATTTGATATTATTTTGGAAGCAACTTCTACTGCATCTATTCTCATATCCATAGGGGTTGTACCTGCATGATCTGCTCGTCCATCTATATTTACCATATATCTTTGCATTCCTACAATGGTATCTACTATACCTATATCTTTTTGATGTTTTTCAAGAACCGGCCCCTGTTCAACGTGTATTTCTATAAAACCTTTTATATCATCTAAGTTTCTTGCAGCATTATTTATTGATTCAGGATCTAAGCCATATTCTTTCATTGCATCATATATACTTACATTATCTGCATCTTTGAGATTTTTCAAATCAGAAACTGAAAGCTGACCAAGCATTGCCTTACTTGAAAAAAATCCTGATTTAAATCTGGCACCTTCTTCATCGTTTGTACCTATTACTTCCAATGAATACTTAGGTATAAAATCTTTTTCTTTAAGTAATCTTGCTACCTCCATTCCACAAACAACTCCAGCAATACCGTCAAATTCTCCTCCATTTTTTACACTATCATAGTGAGAGCCTATAATAATTGACCTTTTTTCTTTTCCTTCCAATCTTCCTATAACGGCTCCTGACTCATCCACCCTTGTTTTTAAACCTATCTTTTCCATTTCACTTTTTAAATACTCTGTTGCTTCTTTTGCTTCCTTTGTAAAAGGAAATCTGGTAACACCATTATTAATAGTAGATGTAAATCCACTTAAAGTTTTCAGATGTTTTTCTATGTTTAATTTAATTTCGTTCATCATACTATTTATCACCCGTCTTTATAATTCTACTGCACTTGATATTCCATCTCTCTTCCACTTGAATAAGAAACTTTCTATAATAGTAAGAACACCATAAAATAGTGTATATAATATACCTATTAATATTGCTGCAAGAAACATATCCGCCATTTTAAACCAATTTTTAGCATCTACTATTATATATCCTAATCCAGAAGATGCACCCATCATTTCTGCTACTACTAAAGAAGAGAATCCTAAGCCAAGACAAGCTTTCATTCCTGTAAAAATATTTGGCATAGCAGAATTCAATATTACTTTAGTAAATACCTGCAGTTTTGATGCACCTAAACTGGCAGCTGATCTTATAAGAAGAGGATCTGTATTTTTTATTCCATCAGTTACATATGGCAGCATTGATATAAATGTTGTGTATGTAATCAATGTTATTTTAGAGTTTTCTCCAATACCAAACCAGATTAAAAACATTGGTAAAAATGCAAGAACTGGTATTGGTCCAAACATATTAATAATAGGCATCATAGTATTTTCAATCCATTTAAAGTTTGCAATCAAAGCTCCTATAATAACAGCTATAATAGTTCCAATCATAAATCCGCTCAGCATTCTATATAAACTTATTCCTATGTGTTTAAACAAAATTCCTTTTTGAATATACACATATCCTGTTTCAATGATTAAGGTAGGTGACGGTAAAAATACTGGGTTGAACCAACCTTCATAAATATTAATTCTGCTAAAAACTTCCCATATGATAAAAAATGTTATTAATGAAAGTACCTTATACCATTTGTTTCTCTTTTCACGTATTGCTTGTGCTGTCTTTCTTGATGTGCGTGGTTCATTAACTTCTATTACTTTATTCATTTCTAATGCTAATTCATCTTTCATCTTAAATACCTCCATTCTATTCTGTAATTACAGCTTCATCTAAGTTGTCTGTAAGCCCTTTTTCAAACATTTCTACATATCTCAAAAATTCAGAACTTCTTGTATCCCTTGGTCTTGGCAGATCTATATTTTCTAACATTTCTATTCGTCCTTCTTTTAAAAGAACTACTCTGTCTGCTAAATATACTGCTTCCGGTACACTATGAGTAACAAATATAATTGTTTTTTGTGTTGCTTTCCATATTTTTATTAATTCTTTTCTCATGGTATCTCTTGTCATTGCATCTAATGCTCCTAATGGTTCATCCATAAGCAGTACTTTCGGATCATTGGCCAAAGCCCTTGCTATACCGACTCTTTGAGCCATACCACCTGAAAGGCTTGATGGATATTTATTTTCATAGCCTTGTAAACCAATCAAATCTATATATTTTTTTACAATCTCTTTAGATTCTTTCTTCTTTTTTATTTTTAATCCAAACTCTATGTTTTGTGATACAGTATACCAAGGAAAAAGTGCATGCTGTTGGAACACAACACCTCTTTCTGCTGAAGGCCCATCTACTTCTGCCCCATTTACAAGAATATTTCCACAATCTGCTTTAAGATACCCTGCAATTAAATTAAGCAACGTTGATTTACCGCAGCCACTTTTACCTAAAATACATATAAACTCTCCATCCTCTATATTCAATGAAAAATCATTTAAAATATATCTTAAATTTCCTTCTGATTCATCAAATGCTTTAGATACTCTCACTAATGACACACCCATAATATTTCCTCCTTTAAAATAAAAAGGCACAAAACAATAATTAATTAATTGTTTTGCGCCTTTGCAAATTAATTTTATATTCAGAAAAAACATTTGTCCTTCCAATATGTTTCGTCCTTAAGTTATCTCTAGTTTAATACATTAAGTTCATAACCGCAATAACAATGTGCATATTTTTGATCAATTAAACTGTGCACATATGACATTATTTCTTTTGACATTACTTTTAAGATATGATAATATTTTTTCAAGCAATGAAGCTAGTAAAGATAAACAACTTCAATCTTTAAACAATTCAGAAAAATAGCCTCGACATGCAATGCTTTTTTCTGAATTATAAGTTTAGTTATGAAGTTGTATATCTATATGGCTTCGTTGCTTTTTTATTTGCTGCAATTTCACAAAGTGAAATTTGTTCAAACTATCTACACGAATTCAATAGGCAGATGCCTATTAAATATTATTTTTCATTTAAGATGAACTGAGGTGATTTTTTTGAATTTAGATTGGTTAATAAATAGTACAGAATTAAATAACTTTAAATGTGTTGCTGGCAAATCTAATCTTAATAATAAAATATTAAGTGTGAACGTATTGGATAATCCTGATGTAATCCGATGGATAAAAAAGGACGAGCTCGTACTTACTACCGGATATATTTTTAAGGATGATACAGAAGCACAAATAAATATAATCAGAGAGTTAAAAGAAACTGGCTGCTCTGCACTAGCTATTAAAATCAAGCGATTTTTTGAAACTATTCCTTCTATAATGATAGAAGAAGCTGAAAAAGTAGGGCTTCCTCTTATAGAAGTCCCATTCTACTATTCCTTTTCTGAAATAAGTAAGACAATTTATAATGCTATTTATTCTCAAGAATTTAATGAAAATCTACTTCAATACAATATTATCAATACTCTTTCTTCTATATTTTTTGAAAATAAAGGCATTGATGTTATGATTAACGAATTATCTCATTTTATAAGTAAATCTATTATACTTATGGACTGTGAATATAATGTAATTTCAGCAAGCTTCACTCCAGAATATGAGCATTTGGTAAACGGAATAGACTTACCTAAAGTATCTTCTGTAGGGACAGCTTCTTATATAAGTCATACAGAAATAAGTGACACTGCTTATACCAATCTTAAAATAAATTATGAAATATTCCGTTTTTATATAATAACATTGCCAAACTTTACAGGTATGCTTTGTATATTGATAGATGACACTGAGCTAACTTCACCTCATAAAATGCTTTTAGAAAAAGTTAAAAGCATAATTTCTTTAGAAATTACTAGATCTGATAAAATAAAAACTATATCGAACTCATATCATAACTTCTTTTTTGATTTTCTTATATCGGAAAATAAAAAAAGCGAAAAAGAAATTTTAGAAATATGTAATTTTTATGATTTTGATTATACTAAAAAACGTGTATGTGCTTCCTTCATTTTAGAGAACTGTGAAAATGATCAGCATAGGAACAAAATAATTTCTACTTTGCAAAAAGCAATTTCAAATACTTTTCGTGATCACCAAAATTTATTTTTATGTGCAAATAATAATATACTGAGCTTATTCCTGTTTTATAAACTAGAACAGAGTAATATTGAGGCAGTGAATAATACTTATAATATTGTCTATGATTTTTATAATAAGTTAGGTGACAGTATAAGCTGCACTCTGCATATAGGTATAAGCAGATGTCATTCCGGTATAACATCAATTCGTACTGCTTTCAGAGATACATTAAATTGTATAAATTTAAAAAAACATCAAAATATTAATGAGCCGATATGCTGCTACTCTAATAAGCATGAATATCATCTTCTCTCAGAAATGTCTGAAGCCTCTTTAATGAAACTATGTGAGGATACTATAATGCCGATAATTGAATTTGACAAAGATAACAATACTAACCTAATTAATACATTAAAGGTATACTACCTAAGCAAATTTAATTGTACAGATACAGCAAAAAAACTGTTTCTTCATAGAAATACTTTGATTAACAGATTGGATAAGATAAAAGAACTTCTGCATGGCGACTTTTCTGATAATGATAAAATGTTTTCTGTATATCTTGGAATTTGTGCATATGAAATTCTTAAGCACTAGACTTTTTGTGCAAAGTGTATTAATTTTATTTACTATTTGTACAACCTGCCTATATTCATAGTGAAAATTTCTGCTATAATAATTCTATAGTTAAATTTACTATACTAAATTTTATCTTCTATTAAAATTAAATAATCACGTGATTTTTACAAAGACGTAAATATAATTTCATTTATATTTACGTCTTTTTTTATTTTACAATTTAGCAATTTAACAACATATTTTAGGGGGAATTAAATATGAAAAATACTAAACTGAAAAAATTATTAGCTGTATTCAGCACTCTTGCAGTACTTACAACTTCACTTTATGGCTGCGGTTCTTCTGCCAAACAGGCATCTACTGCTTCAGATAATGGAGATAATTTATTTGAAATTGATGCATATGGCGAATTAGATCCTCAAGTATCTGCTCAACAAATCATAGCAGATAAACTAGGTTATTTTAAGGAAGAAGGTTTAAAAGTAAACAATAAATTAATGACTGGCCCAGATCAAAATGCTCCGCTTGTGGCTAGCGGAACTGCATCTGTATGCTTCGGATCAGTTTACAACAACATTTCAGTTGCTGCAAATGGTATTAAAGTTAAAGTGCTTGCTCCACTTGCTAACGCTGCTGGTACTCAATCAGTTATTGCTCGTCCTGGTCTAAAGCTTACTTCTGCAAAAGACCTTGAAGGGAAAAAGATTGGAATGACTTCTGGAGCCGGAGTACTTATTGCAATAAGAAATATGTGCAACGAATTAGGAGTAGATATTAATAAAATCCAATTTGTAAATTTACAAGCATCAGAACAACTATCAGCTCTAGAAAAAGGTGACATTGATGCTATGGCTGTGTGGGAGCCATGGGTTGGTAAGGCTCAAAACATAGGCGGAACCCTTCTTTTTAGTGGTACAACTTCAAACTTACCTGAAAAACAAGGAAGTGTACATTGGATTGATTTCTATATGACAGTACAAGCAACTGAAAGCTTTTATAATAAACATCCTGAAGAACTTAAAAAATTCTTAACAGCTTTAAAGAAAGCAACTGATTATATTAATAATAATCCAGAAGAAGCAGCTAAAATAGTTGCAGCTGAAATTAATATTGACCCTAAAGATTGTTTAAGAATTATGAAAAATAATGTTTATTCAATGAAATTTGATGATCAATTTGTTTCTGGTACAAACACCATGGCAAATTTCATGTTAGATATGAAAAATATAAGTAAAGTACCTGACATTTCTCAATACACAGATACTAAAATTTTATCTTCTGTAGATTCTTCATTAGTAACTGCTAAATAAATTAACAATAAATGATGGGATGATTTATATGTACGATATAATTATTAAAAATGTAAATTTAGTAACTTGTGAAAAAATTGAACATGGCAGTATTGCAATAAAGGATGGGAAAATAGCAGACATTATATTTAATGATTGTAAAGAAACTTCAAAAATAACTATTGATGGTACTGGTAAATACCTTTTCCCTGGAATAATTGATGGTCATGTGCACTTAAACGAACCTGGTTTTACTTGGCGTGAAGATTTTCAGCACGGAACACAAGCTGCGGCTTTAGGTGGTGTAACAACTATTATAGATATGCCAATGCAAAATGAACCAGCATTATCAAATAAGGATATTTTTATTTCAAAAGAAAATTGTGTCTCTTCTAAAGCACATGTTGATTATGCTTTTTATGGAGCTCTTGTAAACTATAATATAAATAGCCTTGATGAATTAAACTCCTGTGGAGTTGTTGCTTTTAAAAGTTTTTTTGCGCCAGTTAGTCCAGACTATACAACTTTAACAGCTGGACAAATAAGAGATGCTTTATCCATTATTAAAAAATTTGACGGTATGGCCAGCTTTCATTGCGAAGATTACAGCATTGTTACTTATGAGCAAAATAAAGCTATAAAAGAAGAACGATTAACCCGTATAGATTTTCTTAATTCTCGTCCGGTAATCGCTGAACTAATAGCAGTAAAAAACATCATAGAATTGGCAAAAGAACAAAATTGCCGTGTTCACATATGTCATGTAAGTCATCCTGCTGTTGCAGAAGAAATAAAAAAAGCTAAAATAGCTGGTGTAAAAATTACTGCTGAAACTTGTCCTCACTATTTAGTTTTTGATAAAAATGACTTTTTAAATACAGGTGCAATTTTTAAATGTGCTCCACCGCTTCGTACTCCAAATGACAAAGAAAAATTAATGGATTATGTTGTTGATGGAACTCTTGATATTATTGTAAGTGATCACTCTCCTTGTGCTCCAGAAGAAAAGTCGGAGGATTCTGGTATTTTTAATGCTTGGGGCGGTATTAGTGGAATTCAAAATGGATTACAAATTATTTATGATCATCTTGTTGTTAAAAAAGGTTTTTCACCTTCATTAATAGCTAAAATAATGTCTTCTAATCCTGCAAAAACTTTTGGAATAAATAATAAAGGACATTTAAAAATAGGATATGATGCCGATATGGTTCTTCTAGATCCAAATAAAGAATGGGAAATTACAAATGAGAGTCTGAAATATCTGAATAAACAATCTGCATTTGTAGGTTTAAAAGGAAAAGGAACTCCTGTTTTAACAATACTTCGCGGAAAAGTAATTGCTGAAAATGGGAATATACTTGAAAGCACACCATATGGCAAATTAATAAAACGCAATAAATAAAGTTATATTAATTTGATTTTATTATAATTAAATAATCAGGTGATTTTTACAAAGATATAAATATAAATGAAATTATATTTACGTCTTTTTTATTTGTACAATTTAAGAAATTAATAACATATTTTAGGGGGAATTAACTATGAAAAATACTAAACTCAAAAAATTATTAGCTGTATTCAGCACTCTTGCAGTACTTACAGTTTCACTTTATGGCTGCAGTTCTTCTGCCAACAAGGCATCCACTGCTTCAGATAATGGAGGTAATTTATTTGAAATCGAGGCATACGGTGTGGTAGATCCTCAAATATCAGCACAGCAAATTATAGCTGATAAAAAAGGATTTTTTAAAGAAGAAGGATTAAAAGTTACAAATAAATTATTACAATCTGGCGGTGACATTTCACCTTTAATTTCTGGTAACACAGCTAAGGTATCTTTTGAGAGTACTTATACAGATATTGCACTTGCTGCCAACAATGTTGATGTTAAGATATTAGCAACTATGGCTAATATAGGAGATACTCAATGTGTAGTTGCAGGTAAAAATGTAACTATTAACAGTGCAAAAGATATTGAAGGTAAAAAAATCGGTATTGCTTCAGGTGCTGGAGTACTTATAGCAATACGTAATATGTGTAAAGATTTAGGCGTGGATATAAATAAAATACAATTTGTTATCTTATCACCATCTGAACAAATTTCTGCACTTGAACGTGGTGATATCGATATTATGGCTTGTTGGGAACCATGGGTTACTAATGCATTAGATACAGGCGGTAAATTATTATTCAGCGGATTACATTCTTATTTACCTGAGAAAACCGGTTCTGTTGATTGGCTAAACTTCCATACTACTTTACAGGTTACAGGAGATTTTCTTAAAAATAATCCTAAACAAGCAGAAGCCTTACTTAAAGCTCTTGCAAAAGCAACTGATTATATAAATAAAAATCCTGAAGAATCTGCAAAAATAATTGCTACTGAACTTAATCTTGATTCCAATAAAGTACAAAAGATTATGGCTAAAAATGTTTATACTATGAAATTTGATAAGTCATTTGTAGACTCTTCAAATGTAATGGCACAATTTATGAATGAAACGGGAAATATTAAGTCTGTTCCTAAGTTTGATTCTTATGCAGATTATACTCCTTTAAAGAATGCTCTTCCAGAACTTGTAACAGTAGATTAAATAAATATAAAATTTAACAATAAGGGATGTTTATTATGTATGATTTATTTATAAAAAATGCAAATATTGTAACTTGTAATAATATTGTCTTAGGTGGCATTGCTGTTACCAATGGAAAAATCCAGGATATTTTTTCAAATGATAAATCAGTTGTTGCTAAAGAAATATTAGATTTGGATGGGAAATATATATTTCCAGGATTCATCGACTGTCACGTACATTTTAATGAACCAGGTTATACTTGGCGGGAAGATTTTCAACATGGAACAGCTGCAGCAGCAATAGGTGGCATCTCAACAATTATTGATATGCCTATGAATAACAAACCAGCAGTATCTAATAAAAATATTTTTGAAGCTAAGCACAACTTAGTAAAAGAAAAAGCATTTACAGACTATGGACTCTGGGGTGCTCTTGTTAATTATAATATGAATGATCTTAGTGAATTAAATGAAGCAGGTGCTTTAGCCTTTAAAAGTTTTATTTGCAGTGCTGGAAAAGATTATACTTCTCTGAGCTTCGATGAAATAGAAAAAGCTTTGTTAATATTAAAAAAGTTTAATGGGATTGCAGGATTTCATTGCGAAGACTATGATATTATTGAAAAATTGGAGAAAGACAAACTTGCTCAAGGCACACTTTCTGCACAGGATTACTTAGATTCCAGACCTGTAGAAGCAGAATTAATCGCTACTAAAAATGTAATCTCTATTGCAGAAAAGACTGGCAGCAGAATTCATATATGTCATGTTTCTCATCCACTGGTTGCAGAAGAAATAAGAAAAGCAAAAGCAAATGGCATTAATGTTACCGGAGAAACTTGTATGCATTATCTAATGTTTACAGGTAATGATCTAATAAAGAACGGTATGCTTTTTAAATGTTCTCCCCCTCTAAGAACAGCAGAATCTTGTGCAGGCTTATGGGAATATATTTGTAATGGAACTTTAGATTGCTTATGTTCTGATCATTCACCAGCTACCCCTGAAGAAAAGACAGAAAAGAAACTTGGTGCTTTTGGTGCATGGGGAGGATTAAGCGGAGTTCAAACCACTGTACAAGTATTTTTTGACCAATTAGTAAATAATCATAAATTAAGCCCTACAATAATGGCCAGTGTTCTAAGTAAACGTCCGGCTGAGATATTTGGTATATACGGTATAAAAGGTGATATTTCCGTGGGTTTCGATGCAGATTTCACTGTTATTGATCCAAATAAAGAATGGGAAATTACAAATGAGAGTCTCAAATATCTGAATAAACAATCTGCATTTGTAGGTTTAAAAGGAAAAGGAGCTCCTGTTTTAACAATACTTCGCGGAAAAGTAATTGCTGAAAATGGAAATATACTTGAAAGCACAACATATGGTAAATTAATAAAACCCCATAGATAAAATTATATTAATTTGATTTTATTATGATTAATAAAGCTTGTCTCAAAATGATTTTTGAGACAAGCTTTATTGTTACTATTTATTGTAATTTATTCTTTTTAATCTTCTGTTTGCCTGTAAAAATCGCTTTACTTACTCCATAAAAATCAAGGTTTCTGTACTAATTTCTATTACTAATAATTAATGCCATAAAAGAAAAAGCCCTAGATTAATTCTAGAACTTTTCTTGTTTATATATTATTTTAACCCTTGTTCATAAGCTTCTACCATTTTCTTAACCATGTTTCCGCCTACTGAACCAGATTCTACTATTTTCTTAGCCATGTTTTCGCCTACTGAACTAGCTTCTCTTTCTGTTAAATCTCCATTGTATCCATTTTTTAAGTTAACTCCAACTTCAGCTGCTGATTCCATTTTAAGTCTATCAAGCCCTGCTCTTGCTTCTGGCACTAATATTTGATTACTTCTATTTGTCATAATTAGATCCTCCTATGAATATTAATTAATATTTAGTATATATTCATAGTTTGTATAGATTAAAAGTTATTACATTAGTGAATTAGTTGTAGTAAAGGTGGTGCTTGCCACATAATAAAAGACATGTCATCACCTATTTGAAGTAGTGGTATGTCTTATGTTTGTGAACTACCACCACTTCTAGAAGTTGGTGGCTTCGTGGTCAATATAGCTAGTGCTATAAGTTTACCCACGCTAACAAGGTCGTTCCAACCTCGATAACTACCAAAATTATATCGCTAATTTCAGCAAATTCTTACTTGCATTGATATCTCTATCGTGTTGTGTCCCACATTTCGGACAAGTTCATTCTCTCAATGCTAGATTTTTCACTTCTACATTTTTGTAACTACAATTTGAACATAACTGACTACTAGCATAATTAGAAGGAGCTACTATTATATCTCTTCCATACCATTTTGCTTTATACTCTAACATTGTTCTAAATTCACTCCAGCTTACTTCTCCAATTACCTTAGCTAATTTTTGATTCTTCATCATATCCTTCACTTTTAAGTCTTCAATAACTATAACTTGGTTTTCGTTTATTAGTTTAGTTGATAACTTATGTAGAAAATCTCGTCTTTGATTAGCTATTTTCTCGTATAACTTAGCTACCTTTATTCTGGCTCTCCTTCTATTGTTGCTATCTTTTTGCTTTCTCGATAAATCTTTTTGAAGTTTAGCTAGTCTTTTTTCTGATTTTCTAAACCATTTTGGATTATCTTTTCTATACCCATCTGAGCATACTGCAAACTCCTTTAATCCAACATCTATGCCTATTTTTTTATCCACTTTCGGTAATTTAATACTCTCTGTATCAACCAAAATAGAACTATAGTACTTATCACTTGAAGTTTTAGAGATAGTACAGCTTTTGATAATTCCATTGAAGTTCCTATGCTTTTTAATTTTAATTCTTGATTTTAACTTAGGTATCTTGATATACCCATTTTGAATAAATACAGTACCTTTCTGATTATTTGTGGTAAAACTTTGATAATTAGTTCTCTTACTTTTGAATTTAGGAAACCCTACAGATTTATCTCTAAAAAAGTTTTTATATGCTTTTTCTAAATTCACTTGGGCGTTAGCTAATGCTAAACTATCAACTTCTTTTAGCCATTCAAACTCTGTCTTGTATTGTGCTGGAGTATTTTTAAGCATTTCTCCACTAGCATTGTAATGCTCTATCTTATCAGCTAACATTTTATTATAGATGAACCTAGTACACCCAAATGTTTTAGCTAAGTATGTCTTTTGTTCACTATTTGGAAATATTCTATATTTATAAGCTTTTAACACTTCCCTTCACCTCACTTTATGCCTTGATTTTCTATATACTTTCTAATTACATCTATTGGAGTACCTCCTGTTGTTATCAAACAATAGCTTCTACTCCAAAAATACTCTTTCCATAATTGCTTTCTTATACTTTGATATTCTTTTTTTATAAGCCTACTACTAGCACTCTTATAAGCATTTATAAATTTAGATATATCTGTATTCGGAGCACCTCTAAACAACAAATGAATGTGGTCTTTGTCATGATTCCATTCTTCCAAATTCACATTATATTTAGGAGAAATATATTCAAATATTTCTCGCAACCTATTAGAAATATCATCATCTATAACTTTCTTTCTATATTTTATGACTAAAACTAAATGGTAATTAAGTTTGAATACTGAATGGTTATTCGTATCTAAAATCATTGCTACACCTCTTTTAATATTATAACCACTGATTTTAGATGCTATACTTTTGTTGACTATCGTCAAGGTCTATCCATCTCCTACCTTAGAGATGGGAGAATTCCGCCCATTAGGTTAAACAATTTTACATGCACTAAAAGTTTTCTAACACCAGTGAACTATAATTTAACAAAAAAAACCTCCGTTACTTATGCTACGGCTCACCGCAACAACACTAACGAAGGTTTTTCATATTTTCATACATAGTAAAAACTAGAAATCATTATATTGCATCATTATCCTCTTCACCGGTTCTAATTCTAGTAACACTTTCAACATTGTAAACAAAGATTTTTCCGTCTCCAATTTCACCAACACGAGCGTTATCGATTATGATTTTTTTCACAGTCTCTAGGTCTTCATCCTTCACTACTAAATCTAACATAACTTTTGGAAGCAAATCAACTTGGTATTTTTCCCCACGCCATGCTTGTATAATTCCCTTTTGATTTCCTTGCCCCATGATTTCACTAACCATTATTCCACCTGAACATCCAGCTTCATCCAGAGCCTCGCGAACATCACTTAATTTTTCTGGTCGAATGACTGCTTTAATATGTTTCATGATATCACAACCTCACTTTTCACTTTATTTAATTTTAGCCTTTTTAGGAGTAATATTTCCCGTTGAAACAGCATGTATATCCTCCGATACGTGAATATAAGACGGCTTACGAATAACAAATTCAGGATAAGCTTGGTTTCCGTGTTCTCCTATATCTAAACCTTCAATTTCTTCTCTAAGAGATACGCGAAGACCAATGGTATTTTTAATGACTATCCAAGTAATTGCTGATGTAGCTAAAACAAATGCTGCTACACACACTACACCTAAAGCTTGAACTCCTAAAAGTTTAAAGCCACCACCATAGAATAGACCATTCATTGTAGTGATACCTGTTATTCCATCCTGTGCAAACAAGCCAACTGAAAGGGTACCAAAAACTCCGTTTGCAAGATGGACAGCCAAAGCACCAACAGGATCATCTAATTTCAGATTGTCAAACTTAATAACTGCAAATACTACAATAATACCTGAAATTGCACCAATTAAATATGAAGCTGGGATGCTGACATAAGCACAAGCTGGAGTGATCGCTACCAAGCCAGCTAACAAGCCGTTGATGGACATGCCTAAATCCGGTTTTCCTGTTACTTTCCATGTTACTGCAGTAGCTACTAGTATGCCCATTATACCAGCACTATTGGTAGATACGAGAATATGAGAGATTGCTTCAGGATTTAAAGCCATTGTTGAGCCAGGATTAAATCCAAACCAGCCAAGCCATAAGACAAATGCGCCAATGGTTGCAAGACCCATATTGTGACCAGGTATAGGATTAATTTTTCCATCTTTCGTATACTTGCCTACCCTAGGTCCTAAAATGATTACGCCAGTTAGTGCAGCCCAACCGCCTATAGAGTGAACTACTGTACCCCCGGCAAAGTCCAGGAAGCCCTTTTGAGCCAACCAGCCTCCACCCCAGATCCAGTGACCGACGATAGGATAAATCAATAAAGTCAAAATAAATGAGAAAATAATGAAGGAAACGTATTTAATTCTTTCTGCTACAGCACCAGAAACGATAGTTGCTGCAGTACCGCAGAATACCAATTGGAAGAAGAACTTAGCCCAGAATGGAACGCCTGCCCATGATATTGCAGAATATACTCCTTCGTATGCATCTCCTATTGCCGGAGAATTATCAACTCCACTGGTAAAGAATAAACCTTGTGTACCAATAAAGCCATTACCATCGCCAAACATCAAACCCCAACCTAAAACATAAAAACCTAATGATGATACTGCAAACACAATAAAGTTTTTAGATAAGATGTTGACAGTGTTTTTTGAACGTGCAAATCCGCTTTCTACAGATGCAAAGCCAAGATTCATAAAGAATACAAGCATTGCACACAAGAGAACCCAGAATGTATCTAATAAAACTTGATTTTCCATTTCAATACCCTCTTTCATTATTTATTTACTCAACTTTCGCACAATAAAAATAGAGACGAAAGCCGAAATTTACTGCATTTAACACAAAAAGCATTTCTCTTGGTATTTTTCATTACAATATTTCCTGCGTTTTTAGCTCTTGTAAAACCTGTTTCTGCCTTTGCAAAGGTCGTTTGCATAAAAAATACAAAAATCGTTACTACAAATGTCTATACGGTGTTAATTACTTGTTCCATATAATATTCCTCCTTCATTATGAAACTTAAATAACAAATAAGTGCATCATTATTATATTTTTATATAAAATATAATGTAAAAAATAAGAAATTATTCCTTGTATGCAATATTCCCTGATGTGTATTATTTAAAATACAAAAAGGGCCATGTAAACTGAATTACATGACCCCTATGTCCTATAATATATATTATACCCTCACATCCATATTGTGTCAATGTTAGTATATTATGTTAAAATAGTAAGAATATTTTAACATAGGATATTAGACCTATTCACTATTTTCTGACTTTTGCTCCTCATATGAAGGAAGCCATTTACTTATTGCATAATCTCCCATAGTTTTTAAATCCAATACTAGTGCTCCTAGCTCTTTCATTAATAATTCTGTATCTTCACTTACATCTGCGACTATTGACATAAGTCCTGCTTGGCCTGTAATTTTACTACTAAAAGTACTATTACCAAAATCTATAGGCGTACTACTTGCTCCAGATGAATACACCCATATATTATAAAAACATTTTCTAGAATTCCTAAGGCATAAACAAGCTAGCAATAGCCCTATTAGTAATTCTATAAATGTAGATATTTCCTCTGCTTTATCTAGTGAAAGAAGCATATATAGCGACAAAAAACTAAGTATTACTCCTAAAATTATAAATGGTATATTAAGACCTTTACCATAATAAAATCCGATACCACTTACTGACTCAATTGGAACCTCACTTACTATTCTGCTGCGTCCCCCACCGAATTTACCATACCCATGGAATATAACTCTTTTATTTGTAACTGTTAAATACCCCTCTCCCTGTGGCTTTTTCATTGTTGTACAGTGATAAGTTTTAACTCTTATTTCATTGTCACCTAATGCCACAAAAGATCCATTTTGAAATTTTTCCTTTTCAGAATAATTTAACGCCATTCTACTTAACTTATCACCACACTCTGAACAAAAAGGTGAATTATCCTCATTGCTGATACCACATTTCTCACACTTTATCATTATCAGTTCCCCCTAAAATTAAAATAAATAAATTCTAAGTAAAAAGTAATAAATCATGAATGTAGTTAAAATGGATATTATATTGTGAAGTTATAAAATACTTTTATACAGTATAGAAAATAGAAGCAATAAACAAATAGATTAATACTATTATTACATCTGGATTATTAGAGCATTGTGAAACTGAATTTGAAGTGCTCTTAAAAAGAGTCTACTATTGGGGTCTTAAAATTTCTATAAATCTTTTCATAAATATTTATATTAATATAAATCTATGGTTATTACATTTTAACAAATACTAATATATTGCTAGTTCAATGTTTTTAATTGTGCATTAATAACGGTGTAACTATAAGTTTTAAGGGTTTCTCCTTATTTACGATAAACTTATTTAAGATAAATAATTGCAGTTAAATGTATACTATAGGCGGATAGTAACTCCATTATCTAATCCAATATGACTGAGGATCTTCATGTCAAAATTGTCGTGCAGCAATTTACCCTGGCTCCAGGGCTCAATGATCCTAACCTAAGCACCATAGAGATATAAATTCAGCTATAAATATAAAAAGAGTAAGGTTGGTACAATCCGATTTTAAGCCTGTGGAGATAGTAGGTTGCGAGGTCTTTGAAACAGGAAGCTTTTACTTCTAAAGTGGGCGTAGTTCACAGGGCAACAACACTCTAGTTCTCGATTTTTCCAGTAGGTCATCAGCTTATACTTCTTTAGTTTCACACTCTCACTTCATTTCATTTAAAATAAAAAACACCTGATTCCAAGCTTTAAAATCTTGTCCAAGTGCTTTTTATTTTTTTATTTTGTTAATAAAGATAGGGTATCTTTATCATACATCAGATTTATTATAGAACTGTTGTAACAATATAAAGAATTTGTTAAGTTTAAAAGACACCTAGTTTCCTGGATGCCTTATTGCAGTACCACCCTGTGTAAATCCCTGGTGCATTCTGACAATTATCTATTACTAATGCTATTGATCATCTGTCCTTTCAATCTTTACGTATGATATATGCTTTAAGGTGATTTTTTTCAAAAAATAGACGCTATTTCACATCACCTACACTCTTTTTACAAAAAGCTAAATGTATTCAAAACAGTAGTAGTCTTATCTAGATAATTCTGAGCAACTTCATCTATTCTTTTACAAAAATAGTTTAAAGTACAATTTTCACAATTTTTAAGTACACCATTCTCCAACAAAGAACAGCTCAAGCTATCTTCATAGGTAGAATTCCTAATAGCTAAAGCTATCTGCATTTTATCAAAGGCTTGGTTTGCATCAGATGATACAATAATTCTATCATTAATCACTTATAACACCTCATTCCTTATTCTCAGCCATAGTCTCAATATCAGTGGTCTGCTAATAATCATATATGCTTATCTCATGTTTTTTTAAAGATAAAAATAAATATTGTAATATTTTTGTCTTCTTAAAAAGAAAAAAATATAAAAACATATAGAAAAAATGCTGGTTTAGAGAGTTTTAGTACTTTGTATAATGCTAAATGTTCACGCCGCTACCTATGCTGCCAAATCTATCACCTACGCCGCCGACCCCACTGATGCCGACGCCAACACCGCTAAGGAACGTGATTGGCAATTCCAACACTTGCTCGATTTGGGAGACAATCACTAGCTCCAAAATTGAATTAATAAATTACCACTTGTCTCTTCTAGTCTCAAAATCTATACTTTTCTAGACAAAGTCAGGACCACCCGTAA
>NZ_BOPZ01000033.1:28575-37763 GCF_018332455.1 Clostridium polyendosporum | reverse complement strand
ACAATATAAATCTTTAGTTAATTCTCTTATAAATGAAAAATCTATATATTTATCAATTTTTCTTAATAAGTGATCTTGAGGAACTAATTGATCAAGCATAACCACTTCAATCTTACATTGTGCTTCTTTTCTTTCTCGTATCATTTGAGTAACTCCTATGAAATAAAATTATATACTTTTAATTTTACTTCATAATTCAGTAAAAACAAAGACTGATGACACTTTGTCAGCAGTCTGATAAAAATAAAAAACTCCTAGCGGAGTTTTTTATTTTTATCTTCTATTTCTTTTATATATTTTACTCTATTAGGTTTTGCTTTTGGCTTTATTTTAATCTTTTTCTCTTTTTTCTTAATCCCATATCCAGCTAAATCTATAAACCATAGGAAAAGGATTACAAATATTGAGGACATTACTAGCCTAATAATATATCCTTGAAATTGTGTTAAAAATGCTGGAAGAAAGAAAAATACTATAGCAGCACCCAATACTATCCACTTATTAACCTTGAGCTTACTAAGTATAAAATGCTTCAATAAATTAAAAACTACTAGCACAATAATTGAAAATCCTATGAATAAAAGAATACTTAAAAAATTATTCATATAAATTCTCCCCCTTTAAAAATATTTCTTAATAAAGATAAACAACTTCAATCTTTAAACAATTCATGTTAAATAAAATTTAATAGGCATCGAGCCCTTTTAGCCTTAGTCAGATTTCACTTCGTGAAATAACAGCATATAGTCTCGGCATTCAATACTTTTCCTAAAATTCTTAATTCAATATGAACTTGTATAGCTTGAATTTTAAGTTCAATTATGAAGTTGTATATCTATAATATTAAATTAAAATTAAATTTTTTTCAATTGTTCAATATATTTCCACAAAAGAATTAATTTTCAATATTTTTTCAATTAAAGATACATATATTTTAAAAATAAATAAATTATTAAAACTAGTTTTAATTCTAAAATTGATTAGTAAGAAAATATTTTATTTTTAGTAAAATGTCAATTAATAAAAAAAAATTTTTAAATTTTTTATTTTTTTGTGGAAATAATTTATTTATTTTGATAAAATATAAAAGTACTATAACAAATTTACAAAATAAGGTTATAAACTAGAACAGAAGAGGTGAGTTTTGGCTTATGCAAAATGCTCATTTAGACGAATTAGATTTACAAATTTTGGATATTCTTATTAAAGATTGTAGAACACCATATCTTGAAATAGCAAGAATGTGCCATGTAAGTGGTGGAACTATTCATGTAAGAATGAAAAAAATGGAAGATTTAGGTATAATAAAAGGGTCTAGAATTCTTTTAAACCTTCCAAAATTAGGATATGATGTATGTTGTTTTGTAGGTATTTATATTGATAAGACTTCTTCATTTTCTGCAGTTACTGAAGAACTAGCAAAAATTAAAGAAGTTGTTGAATTACACCTGATTACTGGTAACTACTCTATTTTTGCAAAGGTTATCTGCAAAAGTATAGCAGATCTTCAGGACACTCTAACAAACAAAATCAATAATATTATTGGAATTGAGAGAACAGATACATTTATATCATTATCTCAACCAATAGACAGAAATATTCAACTTTAAGAGAGCAAAATTGCTCTCTTTTTGCTTGTGGCCATTTCATAAATTAAAACCTTAATAAGCAAGAATGAAAGGAATCGATGTCCTTTCATTCTCGGTCAGATTTTACTTTGTAAAATGACAGTAAATAAAGCTGAGTAGGCATTGAGCTTACTCAGCTTTATTAAAAATTGAAGCCATTTATATTTATTTTCTTCCAAATTCTAAGCTTAGTTATCAACTTATGTATATATACCTATTTGTACTTATTGATATATTTTAAAATATATGATAACATTTTTTGTGGGTAGTATCTTTTAGGAACTACACTTGATTATTTCTCTGCTTTTCGTTTTAAAGTCACCATGGGGAACAAATCCTGATGAGGTGATAATTAAGTGAAAATAGGTTTTTACGGGGCAGGCAAAGTTGCCTTTTCCTTAGGTAAGTATTTTAAAATGAAAAATATACCTTTAAGTGGATATTATTCTCAAAATTATAATTCTACTATAGACGCTTCGGAGTTTACATCTTCTAATGCATATATTAATTTAGAAGATTTAATAATAGAAAGCGATTTTATTTTTATTACAACTCCTGATGACGTTATTAATGAAGCCTGGCAGAGAACGAAAAACTACAATATTGATGGAAAAATTATAGCTCACGCTAGTGGCTCTCTTTCCTCACATATCTTTAATGAAGCTAAAGAATCAGGTGCATTTCCTTTATCTATACACCCAATTTTCCCATTTTCAGATAAGTATAATTGTTATAAAAATCTAAACAAAGCTTTTTTTACAATAGAAGGCAATAAAACAGCCCTTGATGCTGCCCAAAGCATTCTTAAGGTCTGCGGAAATAAAACTATACAAATTGATAGTGATAAAAAAGCACTATATCACTTAGCTTGTGTAATGAGTTCTAATCTTGTTTTAGCTTTAACAAGCATAAGTTGTCAATATTTAAAAGACATAGGTTTTAATGAAAGTGAGGCTTTCTCCGCCCTTTATCCGTTAATTACTTCTAATATTGAAAGTATAAATGCTAAAGGATTTAACAGGTCATTAACTGGACCTATTCCTAGAGGAGATGAAACTACTTTAAGAAAACATTTGTCTGTTATTTGTGATGAACATAAATCTTTATATTTAGATTTATGTAGACAACTTTTATCCCTTTCTACTGAAGCTTATCCTGAAAAAAATTATAAAAACGTTATTGATATATTGGGAGGAGGAAATTAAAGTGAAAAATACCGTAGCAACTTTTTTAGAAGCTAAACAAAAAGGCAATAAAATTTCAATGCTTACTGCTTACGACTACTCCACTGCAAAACTTATTGATTCCTGCGGAATCAATAGTATTCTTATAGGCGATTCACTTGGAATGGTGTGTCTTGGTTATAAAGATACATTAAGTGTTACAATGAGCGATATGCTTCATCATACAAAAGCTGTAACAAAAGGAGTTGAAAATGCACTAGTAGTTGCGGATATGCCTTTTATGTCCTATACCAATGAAGTTGATGCAGTTAAAAATGCTGGTAGACTTATTAAGGAAGGCCAAGCACAAGCTGTAAAACTCGAAGGTGGTGCTTCTGTTGCAGCTCAAGTAAAAGCTATAGTTAAAGCTCAAATTCCAGTAATGGGACACATAGGTTTAACACCTCAATCTATAAATATGTTTGGGGGCTTTAAGGTTCAAGGTAAGACTACAGATGCAGCAAAAAAATTAATAGAAGATGCAAAGATTCTTGAGGAAGCTGGAGCTTTTTCTATTGTACTTGAATGTATTCCTGCTGAACTTGCAAAATTAATTACAGAATCTGTAACAATACCTACAATAGGCATAGGAGCTGGTTCTCACTGCGATGGCCAAGTACTAGTATATCAAGATATGCTTTCGATGTTTTCAGGATTCAAACCAAAATTTGTAAAGGAATATGCAAATTTGGGAGAGTTGATGAAAGATGCCTTTATTAAATATGATAGAGAAGTTAAGGATGGTATTTTTCCAGATGAAAAATATACCTTTAAAATAGATCAAGATATATTAACAAAGCTTTATTAATAGGGAGGAAAATATGAGAGTTATATGTACAATAAGTGAAATAAGAGAAATCATAAGAGAATGGAAAAAAGAAGGATTTTCTGTAGGTTTTGTTCCAACTATGGGATATCTACATGAAGGACATAAAAGTCTTATTGAAAAAGCTTCATCAGAAAATCAAAGAGTTGTAGTTAGTACTTTTGTAAACCCTACTCAATTTGGTGCTAATGAAGATTTAAATAAATATCCAAGAGATCTTGAGAGAGATACTAATCTTTGTGAAAAAGCTGGGGCTCATATAATGTTTGTTCCTTCAGCGGATGAGATGTACCCTACCACTCCTCTTACTTTTGTTAATGTAAATATACTTACCGAAGGTCTTTGTGGAGAAAAAAGACCTGGTCATTTTCAAGGAGTATGTTCTGTTGTAACAAAACTCTTTAATATTATTACTCCTAACAGAGCATATTTTGGAGAAAAAGATGCTCAACAGCTTGCTGTAATTAGACAAATGGTCAAAGATTTAAACATGGATGTAAAAATAATAGGTTGTCCAATCATTAGAGAGAATGATGGACTTGCAAAAAGCTCAAGAAACACATATCTCTCAGATGAAGAAAGAAAGGCTGCTTTAATTTTAAATAAAAGCTTAAAACACGCTAACGAACTTCTTCTTGAGGGAGAAAAAAATACAGAGAAAATTATTGAATCAATTAAATCATTTATTATTTCAGAACCATTAGCTAAAATTGATTATGTTCAAATAGTAGATTCAGAAACTTTAAAATCAGTAGATAAAATAGAAAAACCTGTACTTATTGCAATAGCAGTATTTATTGGTAAAACAAGATTAATTGATAACTTTACTTGGTCAAACTAATGATATACAATTTCACTCCTTAAACAATTGAGTTATGAAGTTGTTATCTATAAAGATGAAATTTAATTCTTAGTTAATTTCAGAAAACAGTCTGTTCATTCTGTTTTCTGAAATTCTAAATTTTATATAAACAAACAATATATATATATAATTTGAGGGGGATTTATAAATGCAACTTACAATGTTAAAATCTAAAATTCACAGAGCAACAATTACAGAAGCTAATTTAAACTATGTTGGAAGCATAACAATTGATACAGCACTAATGAAGGCTGCTGGAATTAATGAATATGAACAAGTACAAATCGTTGATATAAATAATGGCCAAAGGTTTGAAACCTATGTTATACCAGGTGAAGAAAATAGTGGTGTTATGTGTCTAAATGGTGCTACTGCTAGACTTGTACAACCTGGTGATAAAATTATAATTATGTGTTACTGTACTTTAGACAAAGAAGAGATTGAAGGTCATAAACCAGTAGTGGTTTTAGTAGATGATGAAAATAAAGCAACTGAAATATTTCATTATGAAAAACATGGAGAAATTAAATAAAAATAATACATATTTTTCATTTTGTCGGTAAAAATAAGTGCATAAAGTCAAATAAATCTGAGCAGGCATCGAGCCTAATCAGATTGAGTCAGATTTCACTTCGTGAAATGACAGCAAATAAAGGAGTGTGTTGTTATGAAGACTTTAGACATTATAGCACTTGTTTTAGTAATTATTGGTGCAATTAACTGGGGACTTATCGGTTTCTTTCAATTTGATTTAGTTGCAGCTCTTTTTGGATCAATGTCAGCTGTAAGTAGAGTTGTTTATGCACTTGTTGGAATAGCTGGTCTTTATGCTATTTCATTCTTTGCAAAAGATAAATATACCGATGTAGAATAATAAAAAATCCTCTCTATCATAGAGAGGATTTTTCTATTTGCTGTTATTTCACAATAGGAAATTTTATTCTTTTAGAAATTAACTAAAACTAAATTTGGTTATTATTTTTCTAGACTTCTTATAACTTCGAACAATTCTAGTGCAGCATTTCTTGGGCCATCCTTCTCCAGACCTGGAATTGCTAAACAAGTTTTAATTTGTCCAACTTTAACACCTGTTTCAAATAGCTTACCAAAATACTGATCTAATAAAATATCTGTTTCATTTTGCTTTTGAGCTGGTCCGAAAGGATTAGCAAAGTACGATTTTACAAGTCCCGTTTCTGTTGTAGTTCCTTTAGCCATTCTAGCTCCTGCCTTAAATACCTCTATAGCAGCTTCTGAAGTTTCAAAATATTCTATCGCTTTTACACCAGCTTCAACTTTTTCGTAGTTATTAGCATATAGGAATATATCTACCGCATATCCTTTTACTATTTCTTTGTAGCTAGAAACAGGCATAACTAATCTTGCATTAGTTTTATCTGGATTCATAAATATACTTCTATCTATCTCTTTAAATGCATATCCTTGATCAAGATCATCTAACCTTACAAAAGCACCAATTTCAGTACCGTATCCAAGTATCTTTCCACCCTTTTCCTTTAGTGATCCCATATCATCAAAAACTATTGTCATGTCACTTACATATTCTTCACTTAATGCTCTAAATGCTTCAAGACTCTCTGACTTACCTGCTCCACTATCTCCTACAATTACTACATTTGCAGTTTTTCCATTCTTAAGTACTATATTTACCATAGCACCATGGATTGGCAGATATCCTCTTTTTATCATAATGAGATTATGAAGTGTTAATGACATTTTCTTCATATATCCAAAGTAATCTACAGCTTCGTTGTGATTTACATATCCTAGCATAATATCATTTTCTTTGTCATCAAAGAATACAGTTTTTAAAGTATCCCCTTCTTCTCTAGCCCCAAATAAATAAACTACATCTGGTTTTTTTCCTCTGTACTCCTCTGCTCTTGCCATTTCAAAAAGATTACATAAGGTTATACCATGATCCATAAAATCTCTATGAAAATACAGGAATGCAATTAATTCTCCAATCTTTGCTGGATAACAAAACCAATGGTCTATATTTATTTTGGCATTTGAAAGTGGATTCGCAAATGTTTCAGTAAACATACCATCTCTCGTGTTTCTTTTAGGATATGTTATAAAAGGCGGTTCTAATGAAATTGCATCTATAAACGGAATATCTTCTAACATTTCATATCCCTTAGGTATAGGCCAATTAACATTATTTAGCATTATACAAGCATTTCCTCCAGCTGGAAGTTGTCTAAATACATTTGGCATATGACCTATAACATTCTTTTCTATGATTCTATATAACCTTAATATAAGCTTAGAAAATTGAGAATTAGCTTCAGTAAAGCTTACTGCTGCAATCCCCCTCTTAACTGTGTTATTATGAATTACTGTATATCTTTCAAGCTTTCTCCAATAAGAATATATATCTTCTACAAGAGATATGAATGCATCCTTATCTTTAAAAAGCTTACTAAAATTTTCATTATATCCTACTATGTCATTTACATTCATTATTGTTAACATTTGAAAGGATCTGATAAGGATTGTTCTGATCTCTTCTCTATTAGAAGTTTCTAAAGCTTCTACTAACATCTTAAAGTTATGGGTTTTTCTTTGTTTAGCTCTACTTAAATAAGAATCAACTACCCTTCTAAATCCTTCACTTTCTAATAAACTTTCAAAGCTATCACAATACTTAGCTGTAAAGTTAATTGTGATCTTATCATTGCTCATTGAAAATTCCTTGCGCATGATTTTGCCCCCCATGAATTATTTATTTAAAAATTGAATTTTTTGAATATTTTGTAAAACAACTACAATTATACCATAACTTTTAAAATATTTAAAATTATTACCAACAATCTTTTATCTATTTCAATTATTGCAACACTATTTTTAAATAAAAAAATCGCCAAGGCGACTGTGGAGCTGTCGATTTTTTTACGCATCTGCCTTTCCGAACACATGTGAGGAAAAATTGGCAGGCGAACTATATTTTATTTTTTACTCTTTAGGTGTCGTAATTAAACTGGCGGTCCTAAATTACATTTTCAAGTTATCCACAATTCTTGAATTTTATAATTTGCTAAAGAGTAAAATAATATTTAATTCAAATAATATATATGAAAGAGAAATGAGGTGAATATCTTGTTTTCAAAAATAAAAAAAGATGAGTTATATCAAAATGTATATAATGGTATTTGGGGCGGTATAAAAACGGATGAAAATATTCCTATATATGCTCCATTAGATAATTCTTTTATAGGCTATATTCAAAAATATTCTAAAAATGATGTTGATAGAACTATAGATAATTCTAAAAAAACACAAGTTGCCTGGAGTGAGACACCAATAAATGAAAGAGCAGCTATTCTTCATAAAGCGGCTACAATTTTAGAAGATCATAAGGAATATCTCGCAGAACTTCTTTGTAAAGAAATATGCAAAGATAAAAAATCTTCGCTTTCAGAAATACAGAGAACTGCTGATTTTATCCGCTTTACAGCTGATGAAGGTAAACATCTATATGGTACAGCTATTTCAAGTGACAGCTTCCCTGGGTATAAAAAAGACAAACTTTCTTTTGCAACTTACGTTCCTTTAGGGGTTGTTCTTGCTATTTCACCTTTTAATTATCCTATAAATCTCTCGGCTTCAAAGATTGCGCCTGCTTTAATTGCTGGAAATAGCGTTGTGTTTAAACCACCTACACAAGGTTCAATATCTGCCCTCCATCTTGCTCAGATATTCAATGAAGCTGGAATTCCTCCTGGAATACTTAATACTATAACAGGAAGTTCTTCAGAAATTGGCGATTACCTAGTCACACATCCTTCAATAAATTTTATTAACTTTACAGGAAGTACTAAAATAGGAAGGCATATTGCCAAAATTGCTGAGATGGTTCCATTATTAATGGAGTTAGGAGGTAAGGATGCAGCTATTGTACTTGAGGATGCCGACTTAGAAGATGCATCTTCAGATATAGTTTCTGGAGCCTTCAGCTATTCTGGTCAGCGCTGCACGGCAGTAAAAAGAGTACTTGTTATGGAAACAGTTGCAGATGCTTTATCTGAAATGATTAGAAAGAAAGTTGAAGAGCTAAAGGTTGGTAGTCCATTTGAAGATGTACAAATAACCCCTCTTATAGATAATAAAGCTGCAGACTTTGTTCAAGAGTTAATAGATGATGCAGTACAAAAAGGTGGAAAGCTGTTAATTGGTAATAAAAGAGAAGGTAATTTAATATATCCAACCCTTTTTGATTATGTGACAAAAGATATGAGACTAGCATGGGAAGAACCCTTTGGACCAGTCCTTCCCATTATGAGAGTAAAAACTATTCAAGAAGCTATAGATATCGCTAATCGCTCCGAGTATGGACTTCAGTCGTCTGTTTTTACTAAAAATATAGATAAAGCCTTTTATATAGCATCAAAATTAGATGTAGGAACTGTACAAATAAATAATAGAACTGAACGAGGTCCTGATCATTTTCCTTTCCTTGGTGTAAAATCCTCTGGCCTCGGAACTCAAGGAATCAGTTATAGCATAAAAGCAATGAGTAGACCAAAAGCAATAGTACTTAATTTTGAAAATAAAATTGAATAGTCGTAGAATGTATTAAAGATAAATAACTTCAATCCTTAAACAATTGATGAAAAACAAAGGGG
>NZ_BOPZ01000033.1:0-28539 GCF_018332455.1 Clostridium polyendosporum | reverse complement strand
CCTTTGTTTTGTATAATCAGAATTATTATTTTATTTCTTAAAAATAGCCTAAAAATTTATAGCTTTTAGAATAAATTTGAAGCTTTCTTAAAATTTATTGAATACCTATTCATTTTGCGATAGCCGCTTTAGTGATGTTTAACTTTATAAAATAGTTGCAAATAAAAAAATATAACCCAACCATTACTGAGTTACATTTTTTATACTAATTAAATCCGCTAAAGTTTTCCTGCATCTATTAAAAATCAATGTTTATTTTATTATTAAAGTTGTCCTAAATTACTTGCAATTATGTCATGAACAATATTTGCTAATTCTTTCTGTTCTTCCTTAGAAAGTTTCTCTGGGTAAATAGGTTCTCCAAAAGTTATAGTCACCTCTGCTGCCTTAAACTTTTTTTCCTCCTCGTAACCCTTATATGTTCCATCAATAGTAACAGGAACTATTGGAGCATTAGCTTTAGTAGCAAGCTTTAAACTTCCTTTTTTAAACTCCTTAATCTTTCCATCCTTTGCTCTTGTTCCTTCAGGAAAAATCCCCATTGAATATCCCTTTTTAATATTTTCTACACCTAAATTGATAACATTAATTGCTTCTCTTACATTTTCTCTATCAATTGTTACACTGTGAATCTGCTTCAACCAAAAACCTATTACTGGAACTTTTAATAATTCTTTTTTAGCTATAAAACCTATAGATCTTTCAGAAGAAGCAACCAAAACTGGTATATCAAAATTACTTTGATGATTGCCTACAAATACACAAGATCTTTCTGGTATTCTTTCTTTTCCTACAATATTAACCTTAATACCTGCAATCTTTAATGTTGCCCTAGCCCATGCTATGTACCTTTTAGCTCCATAAATATCCGCAGCTTTTTGTCCTCTTAACTTTAAAATAGCGAATAAGATCCAACCTCTGATCATTTGAAGAATCATATAAGATAAATAAGCTATTCCTCGAAAAAAAGTTCTCATATATAACACCCCTAATTTAATTGTTTTATTAATAAACAAATTTACAGTTATTAAACTTTGTTTATCTTCAGCAACTTATCTTCTCTATTATACTTGGCTATGGAATATTTATCAAGGAATAACTGAACTTATATATCCTTAGAAAAAGCATTGCATGTCTAGGCTATTTGCTACCATTTCACAAAGTGAAATCTGACTCAAATTTAATAGGATCGATGCCTATTAAATTTTATTTAACATGAATTGTTAGATTGAAGTTGTGTATCTTTACTTTGACAACAGTATAGTTAACGAATAAACTATCTATAGATATTTTATTTTTACACACTATATTAATAACACATACATATTGGAAAGGAAGGATACGTATTGAAGAAAAAGCTTAGTGTACTTTTATCTATATTAATACTTTTCGTAACCACTTTATTTTACGGATGCTCTAATAGCTATAGTTTAGAAAAGCCTACTAATACTACAGCCTCACGAGATAATTTATTAGTTCACTACATCGATGTTGGCCAAGGTGATTCCATTTTAATTCAAGTTAATGATAAAAATTTATTGATAGATGCAGGCTCTAAAGATAGCCAAGATAAACTTATGGATTATCTTAAATCTCGAGGAATACAGAATCTAGATTATGTTGTAGCCACTCATCCTCATGAAGATCATATAGGTGGTATGGCTCAAATTATAAAGAACTTTAACATAGGCAAATTTTATGCTCCAAAGGTTACATCTACTACTAAGACCTTTCAAAATATGATGAGCCAATTAAAGAATAAAAGCTTAAAGGTAACAGTTATAAAAGCTGGCATGGGAAATGATATAAATCTTGGTGAAAATACAAAAGTTGAAGTATATTCACCAGTAAGTGAAAAATATAATGATTTAAATGATTACTCTCCAATAATGAAAATAACTTATGGAAAGACTTCATTCCTATTTACAGGAGATGCTGAGAAACTTGTGGAAAAAGAAGTCCTCCAAAAAGGCCATGATGTTAAAGCTGATGTATTAAAGCTTGGTCACCATGGAAGCACTACCTCAACTGGAAAGGAGTTTTTAAGTAAGGTAAATCCTAAAATTGGAGTAATTTCTGTAGGAGCGAACAATGACTATGGTCATCCTCATAAGGAGACTTTACAATCATTACAACAGGCTAACATAAAGATTTATAGAACTGACAAAGACGGTACTGTTGTGTTATCTTCCAATGGAGTGAATATTACAAATAAATAAGGACCTATGCAAATATTGACATAAATTTTTCATTGATATATCATAATAATAGTATGGTTAGGTGACATAGCAACAAATCAAACTGACCATGCATCTAGTGTAATCAAATTTCAATTAATGAAATTTTAGCCAGATTTTACTTTGTAGAATGGCAGCAAATCAAAACTTCTCGCCCAAAAGCGAGAAGCTTTATTTATAAATAAACTATAGGAGTGAAATAGATGTCAGTAAAAAAGATAAGAACAAGATTTGCACCTAGTCCAACAGGCTATATGCACGTTGGTAATTTAAGAACTGCTCTTTACGCTTATTTAATTACAAAGCACGAGGGAGGAGATTTCCTTTTAAGAATAGAGGATACTGATCAAGAAAGACTTGTAGAAGGCGCAGTTGATGTAATTTACAAAACTCTTGAGATGACAGGTTTAAAGCATGATGAAGGTCCAGATATGGGCGGTCCTGTTGGCCCTTACGTTCAAAGTGAAAGAAGAGGCATTTATCTTGAATATGCTAAAAACCTTGTAGAAAAGGGCGAAGCTTACTATTGTTTCTGCTCTAAAGAAAGACTTGATATTCTTAGAGAAAATTCAGAAGCATTAAAAAGACCATTCAAGTATGACAAACACTGTCTTCATCTTTCAAAAGAAGAAATAGAAGAAAAGTTAAAGGCTGAAATACCTTATGTAATAAGACAGAATAACCCAACAGAAGGTACTACTGCTTTTGATGATGTTATATACGGAAAAATATCTGTTGATAATTCTGAATTAGAGGATATGGTATTAATTAAATCAGATGGATTACCAACCTATAACTTTGCTAACGTTGTTGATGATCATTTAATGGGAATTACTCACGTTGTAAGAGGAAGCGAATACCTTTCATCTTCACCAAAGTATAATAGATTATATGAAGCCTTCGGTTGGGAAGTACCTGTTTATGTTCATTGTCCTCCAATTATGAAAGATGCTCATCAAAAGCTATCAAAAAGAAATGGTGATGCATCCTTTGAAGATCTTCTAGGCAAAGGATACTTAAAAGATGCGATACTAAACTATATAGCATTATTAGGATGGAATCCAGGTACAAACGATGAAATATTCTCTCTTGAAGAATTAATTAATGTATTTGATTATAAGAACATAAATAAATCACCTGCAATTTTTGATCCTGTTAAGCTTAGATGGATGAATGGTGAGTACATAAAGAAATTAACTCTTGATGAATTCCATGAACTTGCACTTCCATATTATAAGCAAGTAATTAAAAAAGATTTTGATCTAAAAAAACTATCAGCACTTCTTCATAATAGAACAGAAGTGTTAGGAGAAATTCCTGAACAAGTAGATTTCTTTGATACTCTTCCTGAATATTCAACAGATTTATATGTTCATAAAAAAATGAAATCTACAGAAGAAACATCTCTTCAAAATTTAAAACATCTTCTTCCTATACTTGAAGGAATAGAAACTTGGACTTTTGATGTACTTCATGATGAAGTATTTAAAGTTATAGCTGAACTTGGAGTTAAGAACGGTCAAGTATTATGGCCAATAAGAACTGCCGTATCTGGAAAACAATTTACTCCTGGTGGAGCCTTTGAACTTGCTGATATTCTTGGTAAGGAAGAATCTTTAAGCAGAATTAAAAAAGGTATAGAATTATTAGAAAATAAATAAAAATATATCATAAATAACAGCACCTGTATTAGTTTTCAATACAGGTGCTGTTATTATCTCCATCTTCAATTTTAATATATTTGCTCCAATTTACGTAAATGTGGAATAGATTGACTACGTCCTGTTCGTTATATTGAAGTATTTTCCCAATCTTTTCTTTAGGCATTCTAAAAATATACTCTTTATCTTTTATAACTTTATGAAAAGTTTTGGCTATATTTGATCCACTCAAAACTTCTCCTTCTCTTATTATTTCAAACTTTTTTTCTAATGCCTTTAATCCAATACCTTGCTTGATTTGTTTTTCGTATTCCCGCTGTATATCTATAGATTTAAAATATTGGTCAAACTTAAAGTCTATTCCATACTTATTAAAGAGATAATTTATTACAGTGAAATCGTTATTTCCTGAGAAGGTAATTATATACTTCTTCTTTTTCTCACTATTCATCCTGAGAAAATACTTTTTAGCTAAAACTAAAATATCAAATATTTCATCTCTATTTTCTATCATGTATTGAGTTACTATAAGCTTTGAAGAGGATTCTTCATAATAACATGCTCCAAATACACCGACACACTTTGGCTTTTTATAAACATAATGTTCTAAGTCAAAAAAAATCGCATCAGCATAGCTATGATTGTAATCTTGTACACCAAGCACCGTTTCTTTGTTTATTGAAGAAATCTCAACTTCCTTCTCCCTTATTATCACTATATCACTCTTTCCTATATAATGTCGAAACCATCCTTCCTTAAATTATAGATGACATCTTTTCGCTCAACTATAATATTTATTTTCTCTTTTACCTCCTTATTATTGTTAACCTTATTTAATAGTTCTCTTGTTGGATTTATGCAATAGGGATTTTTAACAAGCTTAAACATAGTCATGTCACCAGCAGTATCACCATAAGCAAAACTTTGATCTAAATCTATATTATATTTATCAGTAAAATCTTGAATTGCTTTTTCTTTACTTTTGCTATCCCACATTGGTATTACTTCACCTGTATATTTTTCTTCCTGGTCCACTTCATATATAGCACCCTTATAATCATCAAATCCATGTTTTTCAGCCATTTCCTTTACTAATTCAGATGGACTTCCAGAAATAGTTATCAACACATGACCTTGTTCTTTATGCCATTTTATTCTTTCTCTTGAAAAAGTATATACTCTTTCTCCTTTTTGTTCAATAACCTTTTTAGCTATAAGATTTATCTGATCCTTATAAAGCCCTCTTATTCCTTCTATATATATATCTATCATTTTTAAAAGATAACTATCATAATCCCCTTGCCTTTTATCCCATCTTAGAAATTCTGGTCTAACTACATTATACCATTTTTCTGATTGAATAATCTCGTATTTTATCATCTTTTTAAACATTTCTGTAATTAACCCTTCTCTATATAGTGTTCCATCAATATCAAAAAATGCTGCTACTTTTTTCATTTTGTCATCCTCCTATTTATGTTTTACAAAATATTATAAACGACAAATAACCAATTGTAAATATTATACTTATGTTCAAATTATTTCTTTAGACAGGTTTATAACTTCTATTTATTTTAGCTTATCCATTAGATAAAAATTAATTCTCTACCTTTGTTTTATAAGTCACTTATAACTAAATGTAATATTTCCTCTATCATCTTTTTAATATTTATGTTTTTATACACTGCTTGACTTTTTACTATAAAAATGGTATTATTTATTTGAGAATGATTTTCAATATTTAAACGGGGGGATTTTAGCATGTGTATTTGCGATTTAAAACCAGGACAACTTGGAACAATAGATAAAATTTTAGGGAATGATAAATTAACTAAAAGATTACTAGCATTAGGATGTATAGAAGGTACTGAAGTACAATTAAAAAGAACAGCACCACTAGGAGATCCTGTAATAGTTAATTTAAGAGGATTTGACATAGCTATAAGAAAAAAAGATGCAAAGAATATTTTTATAAAAAAATAAAGGGGGGAAATTAACAAATGACAACTATTGCATTATTGGGTAATCCAAACGTAGGTAAAACAACACTTTTTAACGCCCTCACTGGTTCAAATCAATACGTAGGAAATTGGCCAGGAGTTACTGTAGAGAAAAAAGAAGGTAGGTTTAATAACATTAAAATTATTGATTTACCTGGTATCTATGCTATGGACACTTTCTCTCATGAAGAAAAGGTGGCAAAAGACTTTCTAGAAAATGATGATGTAGATTTAATAGTTAATATTGTGGATGCTTCCAATTTAGATAGAAATCTATATCTTACTATGCAGCTTAAACAGTTTAAAAAACCTATAGTCTTAGTATTAAACATGATGGATGTAGCTGAAAAAAAAGGCTTTAAAATAGACTATGATAAACTTGGAAAACTGTTAAAGGTTTCAGTTATACCTATTATAGCTTCAAAAAATAAAGGAATAGATGAAGTTAAAGACATCCTCTCTAAGGATGATTTTATATGCAACATAGATGATAATGATTATTATTTTAATAATGAAAAAGAAACCTATTCATATATCGAACATATTATTAACAAATGTAGAATAAGCAAGTCAGATGATACATCTACTGTAACAGATAAAATAGATAGACTTCTGCTTCATCCGATATTAGCATACCCACTATTTATAGGAATTATGATGTTTATTTTTCAGTTTACTTTTAGTTGGGTTGGGCAGCCATTATCGGATCTGATGGATGGATACTTAAATGACTCTTTGATGCCATTTGTATCTAATCTATTATCAAATACTTCACCTTGGTTCCAATCACTAATAGTAGATGGAATTTTAGCTGGTGTCGGTGGAATCATGGTACTACTACCTATTATTTTAGCTTTATTTATTGGTATTTCTATACTTGAGGATAGTGGATACATGTCAAGAGTTGCATTTATTATGGATAAGCTGATGAGAAAATTAGGCTTATCTGGTAAGGCATTTATTCCTATGATTGTGGGCTTTGGATGCTCTGTACCAGCAATAATGTCAGCTAGAACTTTAGAAAGTGAAAAAGATAGAAAACTTACAGCACTTTTAGTTCCACTTATGTCATGTAATGCAAGATTGCCAGTTTATGCAGTTTTTGCTTCAATATTTTTTGCATCACATAAAGGACTAGTAGTTGCTTCACTATACTTCTTAGGAATAGCTGTAGCATTTATTTTAGGATTATTATTTAAAAATACTATATTTAAAAAAGATGAAGAGCCTTTTATTATCGAACTACCACAATATAAAAGGCCAGAACTTAAAAATATAATAAAGAATACATGGGATAAAGGTAGGGAATTCTTAAAAAAGGCTGGAACAATAATCTTTGCGATGAGCGTAGTAATTTGGTTACTTCAAAATTATAACTTCTCAGGTCAAGTGGACAATGTTTCCGAGAGCTTACTTTACAATATTGGTAGCTTTTTAGCACCTGTTTTTGAACCAGTAGGTTTTGGAAATTGGGAAGCTGCAGTTTCTTTACTAACAGGTATTATGGCAAAAGAAACAGTATTAGCATCAATGGAAGTTATTTATGCTGGCGACTTAACTAATATACTCCCATTACACTTTACAGCCCTTTCAGCTTACTCATTTATGGTGTTTGTACTTTTATATACTCCATGTACATCAGCAATTGGTGCAATGAAAAAGGAATATGGTACTAAGTTAACTATTTTTTCAGTGTTTTATCAACTGGTGTTAGCTTGGATTGGTTCTTTCTTAGTGTTCAGTATTGGAAGTCTATTTTTACAATAGGAAGGTGATTGTATGGAAATAATTGTTACTATAGCTATAGTTGGTTTAGCAGCATTTTTTCTTATCAGAGGTTTTATCAAATCTTCAAAGGGTGATTGCAGCTGCGGAAGCTGCTCCTCCCACTGCCCAAAATATGATGAGAAAAAATAAAAACAAAAAATAATGTGCCTGCCTCTTTACATTTACATTAAATAATCAGATTAATAAAGAGTGTGCTGCATTTATGCAGCACACTCTTTATTCATTCTTTTTTATTATATCGTTAATTTTATCTTCATCTACTTCTCTCTGTATTAGATAATATATTATTCTTGAAGCGTCCTTTTTAGATATATTTGAAAACTCTATTTTTTTTATTTTTAGTTCTCTTTTCTTAATAAGATATTTTATATATCCTTTTTGACTATTGGTTAATATATCATCTCGTACAAGCTTTTTTTCATTTATTTCTTCTAATATTAGGAAAATATCAGGTAAATAAAGTACATCTTCAAGATTATGAAGTATTATTTTATTCTTTAATTCCTCTTCTCTTGTACACATATACTTAAGAAAAATTTCCCTACAATCTTTTCCTTTAATCGTATCTGTTCTTATAATACCTAGGTGCTTTTCTAAATCTTTTAGAGAACAACCTTCAAGTTGTAGAGCTCTTTCATATGGTCTTATACGCCTATAAAAATCAATATGCTTTTCTATTTTAGGCTTTTTAAGAAAATTTAATTCTGCTCTTCGTAAAAGGAAGGGTTCATCAAAAGCAATACCATTAAACGAGCACCAAGTTGTTCTATCTTCTAATAATCTAAATAGCTCTTTTAAAATATCTCCTTCTTCATCTTCATCACCAAAAATCACATAAGCTGTATATCCATTAACTCCATAAGTTCCTATAGAAATTGAGAAAATTTTATCTTTCTCTTTATTAAAACCTGTGGCTTCAATATCCAAGAAAGCTACTTCCTCTAGTTTATACTTTTTAATAAGACTCTTCGATATAGTCTTTTCTCTAACTCTTTTTAAGATATGCATCCTTACATCTTCTCTACCGCTTCAATTCCTATAAGGTATAAGCCATTCTTGATAACCTGACAGGTTGCTTGAACAAGCTTTATTCTAGCATTCTTTAAAGCCTCATCTTCAAGATTAGCAACTGTATGAGCATTGTAGAACTTGTTAAATGCCTTAGCAACATCAACAACATATCTTGTGACTACTGATGGTTCTAGTTTTTCGATGGCAAAAAGTATGCTTTTTTGGAAGCTTTCAAGAGTCTTAACAAGCTCAAATTCCTCTCTAGAAGAAAGTTTTGAAAAATCAGATTCACTTGAACCTTCTCCAACCTTTCTTAATATACTTTTTGCTCTTGCATAAGTATATTGAACATAAGGTCCTGTTTCTCCTTCAAAACTAAGCATTTCTTTCCAATCAAATACTATATCTCTTTCCCTACTATTTTTTAAGTAAGTAAATACTATTGCACCAATTCCAACTTTTTTTGCTACCTCTTCTTTGTTTTCAAGCTCTGGATTTTTTTCATTTATTATCTCTAAAGTTTTTGCTACCGCTTCACTTAAAAGTTCTTCAAGAAGTACTACATCTCCCTTTCTTGTTGAAAGCTTTTTATCAGCAAACTTTACAATACCGAAAGGAATATGAACACACTCTTTTGCCCATTCATGTCCTGCAAGTTCTAATACCTTAAATACCTGATTGAAATGAAGAGCTTGATCCTTACCAACAACATATATACACTTTGAAAAATCATAAGTGTCTTTTCTATACTTAGCTGCTGTTAAATCTCTTGTAGCATATATAGAAGCACCATCAGACTTTAATACTATACACGGAGGCATATTATATTCATCTAGCATTACAACTTTTGCTCCGTTGCTTTCAGTTAAGATACCCTTATCCTCAAGCTCTTTAACTACAGCATCCATTTTATCATTATAGAAGCTTTCTCCTGCCCATGAATCAAAATCTACTCCTAAAAGGTCGTATATATTATTAAATTCCTTTAAGGATAGCTCTCTAAATCTCTTCCACAATTCAACAGCTTCACTATCGCCATCTTCAAGCTTCTTAAAGTACATTCTGCCCTCATCCTCAAGCTCTGGATTCTTTTCTGCCTCATCATGGAATTTAACATATATTCTTAATAATTCAGCTATAGCATCCTTTTCTAAAGCTTCTTCATCTACCCATCTCTTATAAGCTGAGATAAGTTTACCAAACTGTGTTCCCCAGTCCCCTAGGTGGTTTATTCTAGTACAATTATATCCTTCAAAACTAAGTATTCTATATAAAGAATGTCCAATAGCAGTTGTGAATAAGTGTCCTACATGGAATGGCTTCGCTATATTAGGTGAAGAATACTCTACAACTACATTTTTTCCATTTCCAATTGTTGAAGAACCAAAAGATTCCTTCTCAGCAAGTATTTTTTCAATAGTATTCTTGACAAAAGTTCCTTTATCAACAAAAAAGTTTAAATAAGGCCCAAGGCTGTCTATCTTTTCAAAACCTTCATTATTTATCTGTTCCTTAAGTTCTGACGCAATCATAACTGGTGCCTTTCTTAAGGATTTTGCTAGTTGGAAGCATGGGAATGCGTAATCTCCCATATCTGGTCTTGGTGGTATTTCAATTAGCTTTTCTATAGTTTCTATATCAAGCTCTAAGTGCTCCTTAATCCTCTCTGCAACTAACTTTTTATAATCCATAATATCTCCTCCTATGAACTATTTTTTCCATTGTTTTGTAATTAAATACAAATAAAAAAATATATAGATATACAACTTCATAACTGAACTTATAATTCATGAAAAAGCATTGCATGTTGAGGCTATTTTCATGAATTGTTTAAACATTGAAGTTTGTTTATCTTTACTCAGCCTAAATTGCTACAAAGTAAAAAACCGCCTCTTAAAAAGAGACGGATATACCGCGGTACCACTCCTATTGATAAGAAAAAACACTTATCCACTTAACACATTAACGCTGATAGGCGGCTTACCCTACTCTTAAACATTCAGGCAGCGTCTCCAAGGCTCTCTTCCTTTAATCTATATCTATGAGGCTTACACCATCCCTCACTCGCTAAAGAAATCAATTAAAGTACTCTCCTTTTCTTTGACTTTTTATATGACATTATTTATATTATATGATTAACATAAAAATGTTGTCAATATTTACTTACATATTACATATTTGATGCATATATTTCTCTTACTAAAAAATATAAATATAGAGTAAGTTTACAGCATCTTAAAGAATGATAATTGTACTATTTTTATATAATATTGTTAATTAGCCATTGAAAGTTAATTAAATATTGTATAACATTTTCTTATATACTACAAAAAGGAGAACTTTATGGAAAGAATTGGTGTTATAGGTTTAGATTCAAACTCTATAAGAGTAATGCTTGCAGAAATTGAAGATTCAGGATATTTTAAAATCATCGATGAGTTGCAGGAATCTGTAAGAATAGGTTTAGATCTAATTGAAAACTCTTATATCTCTAAGGAAAAGATTGATAAGACTATTGCAACATTAAAGTCTTTTAAATCACTTTGTACTGTGTCTGGTGCCTCACAAATTATAACAATAGCTACAGAAGCTTTAAATGCAGCAGAAAACAAATCAGAACTTAAAGAAAGGGTACTAAAAGAACTTTCTCTCAAAATTCGTATTCTTTCCTTTGATGAAGAAATATACTACAACCATTTAGGAATAAAAAATAGCATATACAGTGATAACTCTCTTATGGTAGATATAAGAGGATCTCATACTCATGTGGCTTGGCTTAAAGGTAAAGATTTATATAAAAAATTCACTATGCCTGTTGGATGTATAAATATATCTAAAATGTTTAAACTAGAAGATACAGTCCACTTCTTAAGCAGTGAAAGTGCAAATGATTATGTAGAGGATTTACTTAAGAAAAACACGTGGCTTTTTGAAACAAAGTTCGATAATATAATAGGCATTGGGGGAACTATTAGAAATCTAGCGAAAATTGATCAAAGAAAAAAACGTTATCCAATTGACACTCTTCATAACTATATATTTAACGATTATGATTTAAATGAATCTTATAACTTATTAAAATGTAAAAATTTAAAAGGCAGATTAAAAATTAATGGATTATCTATAGACAGAGCTGATGTTATAGTTGGAGGAACTATAATAATACACAAGATCGTTGAATTGTTATCTATAAATGAGATTAAAGTATGCGGAAGAGGATTAAGAGAAGGTATTATTCATGAATACTTAAATAACAATTATGCATCTTCTCAAGAGGATATATTAGATTATAGCATACATGGAATAATCGAAACTTTAAATATAAATAAACCACATGCTGATAATGTTTATAATATTACCTATAAGTTATTCCAAGCTCTTAAACCACTTCATCACCTTAGCGATGAGTATAATAATCTAATAAAAACAGCCTCTTTGCTTCATGACTGCGGCATAAGTATAAGGTATTATGATCATCACTTGCATTCCTTGTATATAATATTAAATTCTCCTATAAGTGGCTTATCTCATAAAGAGCTATTATTAAGTGCACTTATCGCAGCTATGCATAGAAATAATGAATATCAAATCCCACTAGCTAAGTACTCGAATATCATAAACAGAAGTGATGTTAATGTAGTAGAACGTATAGGAGTACTACTAAAAATTGCAGAAGGTTTAGACAGAGGTCTTGTAGGAGCAGTAAAAGACTTTCAAGTTAATATATTAGAAAATGCTGTTGAACTTAATCTTTTTTCTGATAACGATATGGCACTAGAAATTGCTCAAGCCCTTAGAGCTAAGTATAAGTTTAAGGAAGTTTATAATAAAGAACTAATTGTTAATAAGAAGTTGTAATTCTATACTTGATTTATAGCCTATTGATTAAGTTACGCTTACAAACTTATCAGTAGTTTTTTTGATATAGCGTTCTATAAAACACATAAAAATAGTCAGCATCGCTGACTATTATTTTCTTGGAAGATTATCTATAGTATCATACTTAACATCCTCATGAAGACTTATTATGTATTCTCCACTCTTTTCTGACCTTGAGACCTGAGCTCCTAAAAGTCTTCCTTCTTTGGCTAGATAAACTGCGTCATCTTTTGAAATAACCTCACCTGTTTCTAGTTCATATCCTATTATCTCATCATTACTACCTTTTTTAACTGCAACTACTGTATATTCACCACAATTATCCATACTGTCTGCACTCCTTTATTTTAAGTTTATTTTTATTATTTGCACCTGAGATAAAACTATTCAGATAATAGTTTTACCCAATTAATCGTATACTAGAAGAATATATCTCCAAAGTAAAAAAATCGCCAAGGCGACTAGAGTAAAAAAGCATACCAAAGTTTAACCTTGGTATGCCTCTTTTTCTATTTTAATTTAGCAATTAAAAACATTGTCTTCATTCCTAAACTAGTAAATTTAGCTTCATATTCAGTCATTATGTTTTGCTGAAAATCAGATTTATGTAAATCATAAGTTACATATTTAAGATCAAATCCATTGTCCTTGAAATACTGCTGGGACTCATCAAAAAGTTCTGTATCATCAGTTTTAAACCATATTTCACTTTCTGGCTTTAAAAACTTCTTATATTCAGTTAAGAATTTTGTATGAGTTAATCTCCTTTTTTTATGTCTATCTTTTGGCCATGGATTGCAAAAGTTTATATAAATCTTACTTACCTCATCCTTATCAAAAACGTCGCTAATAAAACTAATATTCATTGGTATTATTCTAACATTTTCTACTTCAGCTTCATTGACTTTTCTTAAAGCATATATTAAAACCTCATCTTTTAAATCCACAGCTACGTAGTTAACATCAGGATTTTCTTTAGCCTTAGAACTAACAAACTGTCCTCTACCACAGCCTAATTCTAAATGAATTGGATTTGAGTTTTTAAACTCCTCTTTCCATAAACCTTTTTTCTCACTCGGACGTATAACAACATTTTTACTCTCTTCTAATTCTGGTCTTGCCCACCATTTTTTCCTTAGTCTCATTTTTATCCTCCACTGCTACATCATAATTATGCTTTGCGCAATCTTCATAAACAATCCGTATATAAATGAAGATGGTATTCTAATAAAAGCTGAACCAACGTATATTACTATAATAAAAATCAAAAATTGATATCTATATATTTGATCTGCAAATTTATAAAAGCTCTTAGGAAATAAATCTTCCATTATATGAAATCCATCAAGTCCTGGTAACGGTAAAAGATTAAATATAAATAAATTTACATTAATTAAAATTATAAAATTTAATATTGTAGCTACTATTTGTGTAACTAAATTTATGTTATTAATAGCATAAAATTTAAAAAACAACCCATAAATTATAGAAAACACAAACCCTACTAAAAGATTTGCTATTGGTCCTGCGATAGAAACCTTCAAATCATCTTTATAGTAATTTTTAAAAGCTTTTTTATTTACCTGAACAGGCTTTGCCCATCCAAACTTAAATAAAAGTATCATTAAAAATCCAAAAGTATCTATATGAGCAAAAGGATTTAATGTTAATCTTCCTTGAAATCTAGGAGTTTTATCTCCCAACGCATCTGCTACTCTAGCATGAGCATATTCATGAAAAGTAAATGCTACAAGTATCGCAGGTATTATAAGAATAATCTCAAGTATTCTATCTCTCATTTTATTTCACTTCCCTTTAAACTAATTACGGTCTAGCAAATTATACTATATTTTTTATATAATTATAAGTCTTTACCTGAGTAATAATTTTATATTGAGTATTACTGAAAAAGAGTCTTATATAGTTTCCCATCAAGTGTGCTTCCTATGCCTTCATCATATATTTCAAGAAAATGTCCGTTATACTTAAATATTTTCCCTGAAAGCACATCTCTTACTTCACCCTTAAAATTATTATTAACAAATATATTACCGTTTTGGGTTATGTGTATGCTGTTTTTGTCGACAGATTCACCAAGCTCTACAACCTTCCATGTAGGCGTTGGTTCATCAAGCCTACCATAACATATTTTTGTAATCTTTTCGTTATTTACTTCTCCAACATAAACTATATCTTCGCTGTCAACAGCTAACAACGTATTTTTATTGCTAAAATTTAATCTTATATTAGGAGACGTAGCAAAAATAGATCCTGTTATCTCATCATCGTAAACAAGCCTGTCCTCGTGAGGAACAACTTCTATGTTCCCTACTTTTGTAGTAACTTTGGCTACTTTAGTAAGATTGTGATTGATATCGATTCTATATATTGAATTTCTTCCGTTATTTGAAACCTTAACGTAGATTACATTAGTTAAAGTTGATGCCTTAACCTGTTCTATATTTGCACTTAGACTAACACCATCTAAGTCAACTATTTTTTGTTTTTCATCCTTATTTACGTCGTAGTAGCTTAGCTGTATAACTTGTTCATCATCACTTTTTTGTCTTTCAGCTACTAGCATTCTATTTCTGTCATTTAACCAATTGTAATATAAAATCTTAATTTTAGGATTTTTATCTACGTTCTTTATTTTACCATCTGAGGTATTTAACACCTCAAGATCATTTCCATTAAAATAAGCAAGATATCTCCCATCAAAGGAGAACTTCCTATCTGTTGCTGATTCATCAATATTAATAGGATTGTCCCTTTTTTTCTGATCTTTTTTTGCATCAATCTTTATACTTTTAATCGTAGCATCACTCGTCAAGTAATATTTATCAAGAAAAACTAATCCTCCTAATTGAAGAATTAATGAAATACCTATCCATAAAATAATACTATTTAGTTTTCTCATATTCTTCCCCCTAAAGTTATTTTACAATAACTGCTGATGGTACAGACCTCTCTCCTAAACTATCTGATGGACTATTTATAATATCTCCATCATAATACATGGTTGTTGATTTTCCACCATCAAGATTTATAGAATTCACTGCACCGTACTGAAGCATGATGTCCTGAGCTTCCTTTAAAGTAGCACCTATACTATTTAGGATTTGCCTTCCATCAATTACCAGTAAAAGCATAGCTCCATCTTTTCGCTGGCCTATTACAGTTCTAGGAGCAATCCCCCAACCACCATCGCCATTCTTAATAGTCGGTTGACCATTGACTACTAAGGCAGGACCAAAGCTAATCGCATCTGTAACTCCAAGATTTTTCAATTCATTTAGAGAGTGCTTTCCAACTATAAGTTTTCCCTCTTCTGTAATACCCATCATATCTACTTCATCATCAGGTGCTAATTCATTAAAAACAGTTTTTCCTTCTGATATTATCACACCAGTCGGAGTTCCACCATTGCCTGTCCATGTTGAATTTGCAGATTTATCTGAGAATCCACCGCCATTTATAGCTGCTACTGCATTAAAATTCTTAGCTATTTGAGATGTAGTTTGTCCTTCTCTTCCAAGTTTTGATGAGTATCCTACTTTTACTCGTGTTGGATCATTAACTACCAGCATATATCCTTTAAACTTTTTCCCTTCGATTTCAAAAACTTCTATGGTATCATTATGTTGCTTAGGTATAGTTACTTCGAAAGATTCAGTATCTTGCTCAATATTCTCTATATCATTTTGCTTTGATATTTCATTGATTTTATCCATTGAAAGAAACGTAGTTGCTAAATACTGATGACTTAGAGATGTCATAGCAGCACCTACTACAGTCCTTTTCACATTATTAAAAGGCCCATAATAAACAAGAAACGGAGCTGTTACTATTGTAAAAACAAACTCAAAAATTAAAAATATTAAAAATGTCCTTAATTTAGATTTTTTCTTTTTTCTGATATTTCTTTTATTTTTAATAACTCTCTCTACAGTCATTAACCTTTTTCCCCTTCTTTTTCGTTAATATTTAAAGTATCCTTTTTATTTTACTATAATTATTAATTTAAATAAACTTTTTTTCTCTTGTAAAGTTACCAAATACTATTAACAACATTTAATATGCATCAATCCTATTCAGCTTTAGTTAGGTAGTTTACTTTGTGAAATGACAGCAAAGCAAAGAAAAACAGATAAGTTTTTTCTTATCTGCTTTATTATATATGGTAATATTATATAATTCAATGAAATTAATCCCATGTTCACAATCTTTTAGCACCTTCAAAAGCAAGTGGACTTCTTTCGCATTCATCATATTTTAACGTAACTTGGAAACACAATGCACTTCCTTTCATTTTCTCAGATGCATAACATAAGCCATTTGATCTAGAATCTAAAAAGGCTTGATCTATCTGCTCTGGATCTCCAATAAGAATAAGTTTAGTTCCTTCTCCAACTCTTGTAATGATTGCTTTAACTTGCTTAGGCGTAAGATTTTGTGCTTCATCAATAATAACCCAGTTCTTAACTATAGAACGGCCTCTTAAATATGCTACAGCTTCTGTCGTTATGATTCTTCTATCAAACAACTCTTGTATTTTATCATTAAGCTCCTTTTCATTTTTATATCTTTCTTTTTCATCAGAATCTATAAGAATTTCTAAATTATCAAATACTGGTCTCATAAAAGGTGCTATCTTTTCTTGTTCTGATCCTGGCAAAAAGCCTATTTCTTCATCCATTGTAACATTAGGTCTACAAACAAGTATTCTTCTATATTGCCCTGTTTGATCTTCTATAATTTTCTGGAGACCTGCTGCTAATGAAAATAAAGTTTTAGCTGTTCCTGCTGGGCCTTTTATTACTACTAAAGGAGCCTTATCTGCCTCAGTACAAAGGCACTCCATCATAAATTTTTGTCCAACATTTCTAGGGGAAACACCTAACAGCTTGCTATCTTTATACAGCAAAGGTACGATATTTTTTCCATCAAATCTTCCCAATGCAGTTTGTTTATTATTAACTGAAGAATGTATTATTAAGAACTGATTAACAACTAACTCCGGTATTTCGTACTTCTGTTTCGCTATATCATAATAAGTTAATTCGTTTTTAGGAAGTTTTTTTTCTTTAAATAACTTTTCTATGCTTTCATTAGATGCATATACATCTATTCTACCTGTATATTGGTTATCAAACTCAGGAACTACCTCTTCGTAAAAATCATCAACCTTAATATCAATAGTATCGGCTTTTATTCTTTCAAAAGTATCTTTTGTAATTAAATAAACATCTTCTCCATTTTCCTTTAGTGCCTTACATACCTGAATAATTCTATTATCTGGCTTTAATATATCCCAGGTAGGAGGTATCTTAGTATCATAATGGTTTACTTCAACTCGAAGCTTTCCACCACCAGGAAGAGTTATTCCTTCACTAAGCTTTCCATCTTTTCTAAGTTTGTCAATAAGCCTGGCTGCGTGACGTGCATTAAGTCCTAAATCACCGTTAATTTTCTTAAGATTATCTAGCTCTTCTAACACGACTTCAGGAATAACTACATCGTTATCTCCAAAAGTTAAAATAGCTCCTGGTGAGTATAACAAAACATTTGTATCAAGTACATATGTTTTTTTCAAGTACACAACCTCCCTTGCTATACTACATAATAAACGTACAAGCTATTTAGCTCCCTTTACTTATATATATGATACATATCTTCCACTTAGCTTAATTTCTTTAATATATTTAGTAATTATTAAAAAAAAGGGAGATTGCATTCCTAATTATTAATTTTTTATATATTTTTATATTTTTTTATTATATATTTAGAAGGATTTTTTTATAATTGATAGAATATGTATATATGAACGGACTTTAATTTGCCCTCTTAGAGTTTAATTCTGATATAGTTTTTACTTTTATAGTACTGAACTATATCTTTTTTTGTCTAATATTACAAAAAGAATTCTTTCTTAAGGTTGTTTCTATTTTACAAAATGAAATCTGACTAAAGCTAACTAGGTCTATATCTGCTCAGTTTCATTAATTATTTAAGTGATTTATGCTTACTTATCTTTAAGTGTTTCTCCTTTGATAAATATTGATTTATTACTGCCCTAAAATTATTATAATCAAACTCTTGAGTATCTACAGGCTTATCAATATAAATAAAATCATTTAAAACTTTAGAATTTTGTTTTCTGTCCATAAGAAACACCCATGCGCCATTATAAATCCTACCCTCACAAAGTTCTGTTACTGGAATTTGTAACTGCTCAAATTTTATTTCATCTAACTTATATACTGTATATCCATAGTTCATAATCATAATAGGTTCTATGTTAGTTTTAACATAAGGCAGTATTTTGTTCATAATTAATGGATATTGTATCGGGTTTAATGCTAAAATTTTCTTAGTTATTTCAGTTACTATAATTCTTTGTCTTTCACTTCTTTCAAAACTTCCATTACCTACTTTCCTTATTCTGCTATAAGCAAGAGCCTGTTGACCATCAACATGTTGAAAACCTTCTTTTATTAACTTAGGAGATTTTACATCTCGTAACTCACCAGTATATTTATTAATTTCTGATATCTCATAAGACTTTATATCAATATCTATCCCACCAATTTCATCAATAATATCCTCAAAGCCCCAAAAATTAACTACTATATATTTATCAATTTTAATATTGAAGTTTCTATAAATCGTATCTAGCAAAAGTTCAGGTCCTCCAAAAGCATAAGCACTATTAATTTTATTTTCTCCACAACCCTTAATCTCAACATAAGAATCTCTCATTATGGATGAAACTTTCACCTTTTTATGATTAGAATCAATAGTAGCAATCATTATAGTATCAGAACGTGCTTTTTCATTTAAACTTCTTGCATCAGTTCCTATGAGCAATATATTTATAATACCTTTTTGTTGCTCATAAGGTATTTTCTCTTCTATTTCATCTTCTATTTCCGCTTCTATTTTCTGTTCTATTTTTTCTTCTTCAAAAAGGTCTGATTTTTCCTCAAATTGCACTTTAGCTTCTGAAAATATCTTACTTTTTATATATGTATATCCACCTATTAATCCTGATATAATAAGAATCAATAATGTTATTACTGAAATAATACTAATTTTAATTCTTTGCTTAATATTGTTATTCATATTATCACCTTCAACACTTATTAAACAAAATTATTTTCTCCCAAAATAAGATTTAATTTTATAGTAATTATTATCATTATTATTATAATAATCTAAAATGTATAATGTTTAGAAATATTTCACTTCGTAAAATAACAACAAATGGAGCTGAGAAAAAATCAATCCTGTTCAAGCTACATTTTACTTTCCAAATAACATCAAATAAAAAAACAACTTGTAATACTCTTACAAGCTGTTTTTTATTTTTAGCATTCACATTTTAAACTTTGCCTTTTCAAGGTGAGACTTAATTAAATCTGCTGATTCTTTAAGTTTATCTTTTTCTTGATCTGAAAGTGGAACCTCTAAAATTTTTCTAGATCCGCTTCTATTCACTATAGTTGGTATAGCTAAATAAACATCTGTTATTCCATATTCACCTTGAAACAATGATGATACTGTTAAAATTGCATCTTCATCTCTTAAAATAGCCTCAACAATTCTTCTTACTGCTAAAGCTACAGCATAATTTGTATATCCTTTTCTATTTATAATTTCATAAGCAGCATTTTTTACTTTATCTGGTATTGTATACTTCAAGGTTCTATCACATTGATTGCACATTTTATCACAATATTCTTCAGCATTCATACCTGCAATATTAGTTAAACTCCATGCTGCAATTTCTGAGTCACCATGCTCACCGATTATATAGGTATGAATATTTCTTGCATCTATCTCGAAATGTTCACTCAACATATACTTAAATCTTGAAGTATCTAATACAGTCCCTGACCCAATAACTCTATGAGCTGGCAATCCTGATAGCTTATATGTGATATAAGTTAAAATATCTACAGGGTTTGAGACTACCAATAATATAGCATCAGGACTATACTTTACAACTTCTGGTACTATCTGTTTAAATATAGCTAAATTCTTATTTATAATATCTAACCTTGTTTCTCCTGGTTTAGGTCCTATACCAGCAGTTATTATTACAATATCAGAGTCTTTTGTATCAGGATAATCTCCAGATATCACATTTACAGGTGTAACAAAGGCAGCTCCATGAGCTAAATCCATTGCTTCTGCTTCAGCTTTTTCTTTATTAATATCCACTATTACTATCTCAGAAGCTAATCCTTCAATCATTAAAGCATATGCGGTAGTTGAACCTACAAATCCAGCTCCAATTATTGAAATTTTATTTGGTCTTTCTTTTATCATATAAACCACTCCTATTTCACATACTATTATTATATTTATAAATATATAGTATTCATAAATTATTACACTGCCTTCTTATATTAATATTATATATTATTTAATATTTATTATCAAGTATTGTTATGGAATATCAATACATAATATCCATATATATACTTACCAATCAAGAAAGACTTAGATCTTTTACCAATTTCATATATAATAATTTTATTTATAAAAAAGCTTATTGGAGGTGCTTCATATGAATATTAACTTGATAGGTGTTCCAATGTTTTATGGATGTGACAGACCAGGCGTTGAATTAGGACCATTTACTCTTAGGAACAACGGTTTATTAGATATTTTAAAACATGGGGACAAACATAATGTTTATGATTTAGGAAACTTATTTGTTGAAACAGTAGAGGAAGATAGAAAGTATAGCAATCATTGCAAACTAAAGTATTTATCTCCAATAAGAGAAGTAAATACTAACTTGGCTCATTTTGTTTATAATTCATTAAAATCCGACTGTTTTCCTTTTGTAGTAGGTGGAGATCACTCCCTAGGGTTAGGTTCAATTTCAGGTGCAAGTAAGTTTTTTGGTGATGATTTAGGAGTAATATGGATAGATGCACATGGTGACATAAATACTCATGAAACTTCTCCAACTGGTAATGTTCATGGAATGCCATTAGCCGCAAGTATGGGATTTGGATATGAAGATTTAACAAACCTTTATTTTTCCGGTAAAAAGGTTAATCCTAAAAAAACTTTTATATTTTGTGCAAGAGATTTAGATGAAGGAGAACATAAACTCATAAGTAATTTAGGATTAAATGTTTGGACTACATCCGATATAAAAAAAATAGGATTACAAAAAGTAGCTGAAGATTTTTATTCAATAATAGATAGAGAGGAGATAAATAATATACACTTAAGCTTCGATATAGATTGCTTAGATTCAGAATTAGTTCCAGGAACCGGAACACCCGTTAATCAAGGAATGAATCTGGAAGAAGCACAGCAGCTTTTAAGAGCAGTTTTTGAAAGTAGAAAAATAAAATCAATGGATTTTGTTGAGTTTAACCCTGTTATTGATAAAAATAATCAAACACTTAATAACTGTATTGAAATTTTAAACACTATTGCTATATATCTTTAATCTCGGAGAAATCCGAGATTTTTAATTTTAATCTATTACAATTTGAAAAATTATATTATGATTATTATTGTAACAATATTTTAGGAGGACAAAAATGAAGCTACTATTTTTTGATACAGAAACTACTGGTATAAAACCAGGAAGCATATGCCAATTAAGTTATGTTATTGTAGATTCTTCAAAAAAACCTCAGTACACTGAGGGTAAAAATTACTTTTTCACGGTTGATTATGTAGAACCTTCCGCTGAAGAAATACATGGTTTTTCTGTGGAAAAACTTTATGAGCTTAGTAAAGGACTTTACTTTGAAGACTTAGTTGAAGAATTCTATCAGGACTTTATATCTGCAGACTTTGTTATAGGTCATAATGTTTTTTTCGATATTAAATTTTTAACCCATGAACTTCTAGGAATGGGAGAAGATTGGCAAGCCCAAAATACATTTTGTACTATGAACTACTATAGGAATATTTGTAAGTTACTGAAACCAAATGGGGAATATAAAAACCCTAAACTTGAAGAAGTTGTTAAATTTTTAAATATTACTAAAGAGAAAATTGCTAAAACTGCTGATTCTCTTTTCCAGGGTAGTGGAAATTATCATGATGCAAGATTTGACACAGCTGCTACATACCTGATAGTAGTAGAAGGAATAAAAAAGGGATATATTCCTCCTCGCTACTTCTCAAATATTCTAAAAGAGAATGAACAACCCACGACTTAAGTCATAGTCATATATTAAACTTAACCCTGCTAAATAAACCAGACTAAGAGTGAATAGGTATCGAACCTATTCACCTTTAGTGTAAATTTCAATTTACTAAATGGCAACAAATAAAGGAAGCTCATAAGAGCTTCCTTCTATATTATAATGTTTCGTGGAATGTTCTGCTTATTACTTCAAGCTGTTGATTCTTTGTTAATCTTGTAAAGTTAACAGCATAACCTGATACTCTTATTGTAAGAGTTGGATACTTTTCTGGATTTTCCATAGCATCCATTAATGTTTCTCTGTTAAACACGTTAACATTTAAGTGATGTGCTCCTTGTGCGAAGTATCCATCCATTATTGATACTAAGTTATCAATTCTTTGATCATATTCTTTTCCAAGAGCATCTGGAACTATTGAGAATGTATTTGATACTCCATCTTCACAACATAAGTTGTATGGTACCTTAGCAACAGAGTTAAGTGATGCTAAAGCTCCGCAGCAATCTCTTCCATGCATTGGGTTTGCTCCTGGTGCAAAAGCTTCTCCAGCTTTTCTTCCATCTGGTGTTGATCCAGTTTTCTTACCGTAAACAACATTTGATGTAATTGTTAATACTGAAAGTGTATGCTTTGCATCTCTGTATAAAGGATGTTTCTTAAGTTCGTTTGAGAACTTTTCTGTAACTTCTACAGCGATATCGTCTGCTTTCTCTTCATCGTTACCATACTTAGGGAATTCTCCTTCAATTTCGAAGTCAACAGTTATACCATTTTCTCTTTTTGGTTTAACCTTAGCATATTTAATTGCACTTAATGAGTCAGTAACAACTGAAAGGCCAGCCATACCGAATGCCATTAATCTACCTACGTTAGTATCATGAAGTGCCATTTGTCCTGCTTCATATGCATATCTATCATGCATGTAGTGAATTACATTCATTGTATCAACGTAAAGTTTAGCTATATAATGAAGCACCTTGTAGTAGTTTGATCTTACCTTTTCATAATCAAGAACTTCATCTTCAATTTTTGCTATACCATCAATAACCTTTTTACCTGTCTTTTCATCTACTCCACCATTTATAGCGTAAAGAAGAGCTTTAGCTAAGTTACATCTTGCTCCGAAGAACTGCATTTGCTTACCAACCTGCATTGCAGATACACAGCAAGCGATAGCATAATCATCGCCATAAACTGGTCTCATAACATCATCATTTTCATATTGAACTGAGTCAGTTAATATAGACATTTCAGCACAAAACTTTTTGAAGTTTTCTGGTAATTTTTCTGACCAAAGAACAGTCATATTTGGTTCTGGAGCTGATCCTAAGTTAATTAGTGTGTGTAAAAATCTGAATGAGTTCTTTGTAACAAGAGGTTTACTATTTACTGAGACTCCACCTATTGATTCAGTTACCCAAGTTGGATCTCCAGCAAATAACTCGTTATACTCAGGTGTTCTTAAATGTCTTACTAATCTTAACTTAATTACGAACTGATCAATAAGCTCTTGAGCCTGTTCTTCAGTTATTAAACCGTTCTTTAAATCTCTTTCAATATATATATCTAAGAATGTACTTGTTCTTCCAAGTGACATTGCAGCACCATTATTTTCTTTAACAGCTGCAAGGTATCCCATATATACAGCCTGAATAGCTTCTTGCGCAGTTTGAGCTGGTCCTGATATATCAATACCATATTTAGCTGCCATTGACTTTATAGCTTGAAGTGCTCTGATTTGTTCTGAAACTTCTTCTCTGCTTCTTATAAGATCATCAAGCATATCCCCTGTAAGTTCATTTAGATCCTTTTTCTTTTGTTCAATTAGAAAATCAATTCCGTAAAGTGCTACTCTTCTGTAGTCACCTATGATTCTTCCTCTACCGTAAGCATCTGGAAGACCAGTTAAAAGACCAGCTGATCTTGCGGCTCTTGTTTCTGGAGTGTAAGCATCAAAAACTCCTTGGTTATGAGTTTTTCTGTATTGTGGAAAATATTTTTCAATATTTTCATCTGCTTTGTATCCGTAAGCTTCAAGAGCTGATTGAACCATTCTCCATCCACCAAATGGATTAACTATTCTCTTTAATGGGGCATCTGTTTGAAGTCCTACAATTACTTCATTTTCTTTATCTATATATCCTGGCTCATAGTTATCAATGCCTGATATTCTATCAGTTGCAACATCTATAATTCCTTTTTTTATTTCTTCAACTATAAGAGCGCTTGCTTTTTCCCAAACCTTCTTTGTTTTCTCTGATGTTCCAGCTAAAAAACTCTTATCACCCTCGTATACTGTATAGTTCTTTTGTATAAAGTTTCTTAGATCAATTCTTTCTTGCCAAAGACCACCTTTAAATCCTTCCCATTGCTTAAACATATGTTATCCTCCTTTTATAAATCATTGCGCTCCCCTTGATAATATTTTATATTATATAATAGTAATTATCAACTATTTTTTTACAATATGATATAAATCCTCATAGATATTTTTTTATCAAAAAAAATCATATTTTTTCCAATTAACCTTTAGAATACATATGATATAAAAAATATGACTACAAAAAGTAGATGAAGAATTTTATCTCATAATATATAAAATAGAAAAAATAAAAACAGGGAGTGCCCTGCTTTTATCTTTCCTATTTTATATACCTTTTAAACTGATAAGTATCATTTTCCCAAGGTTTGTAGCTATTAGACATTTCAATTCTTTCTTTAGGTGTAGGATGATCATAAACCCATAACTTAAAAATCCAATTGACATCGTCCATTGAAAGGTTGCTTTCCATAAACCTAACTTCTAAAACACCATTGGTTAAATTATCGTGGCTTAACTCAATTGCAAATTTATCAGCATCCATTTCCACCTTTCTTGAATAAGTATTAGATAGTGGTTGAAGAAGAATTGATAATAAAGTAAATATAACTAAGATTATAGGAATCGCTGATAAGCTCTTATATCCTGTAACCGCCCATCCTTTGCCATACTTAAAATATAACCCTTTATATATATAATTAACTAATGTAAGGATAAGCAAGCTAAAAATTGAAGAAAGAGCAATCGCTTTGGGAATATGTCTTAATTTATAGTGTCCTACCTCATGTGCAACTATTGACAACAGTTCTTTTTCATTTAATGCTTTTAAAGTATTATCCCATATAACTATTCTTTTTACATTAAAAATGCCTGTCATGTAAGCATTTAAAGCTTTAGTTTCCTTACTCTTATCTACCTCATACAGTTTTACATCCTCTATACCTACTTTATTTGTCATTTTAACTATTTTATCTTCAAGTTGCTTATCTTCAAGCGGCTTAATCTCATTAAAAACAGGATCGATATATAATGGAGAAATAATACTTGTTAATATCCCAATAGGGATTGTGAGCAACGCAAAAATAATATACCAATGTTTATATTTTAAAAATATAATATATGGTATCCATCCTAATGCCGTAACTATAATCAAAGTAATTATTAACTCTTTAAAAAGATTTTCGCTCCAAAGACTTAATGTGGCATTAGAAAGACCTACTAATTTAAGTCTATAAAAGGAACTAAAAAAGGTTACTGGAAGCGTTAAAAGAAAATCAAAAATTAGATAAATAAAAATAAATTTTAATAGTCTTATTAATTCATTGCCTCTAAAAGAATTTATGATAGCAATTCCACCAAAAGCTATAAATATTAAAGGGATAGTTACTGATAAAACTAATCTAATTACAAAAAATACTTTTGAAAAACTATAGTTGGCTTCTGCCTTTGGTAAGGGCTTAGGCATAGTAACTGTTTGTTCTTTTATGCTTAATTCAATTTTAGAATTACTTTTTAACTTATTTGTTTCAGTATATTGAATAGTTAATGTAATTATATAAATAAAAAGCGATAGAAAAACAAATAATATCATTGAATTTATAAAGAACTTTTTCATAAATTCACTCCTTTCTTTAATAATTATAGTATAAATTTTTCCAAATATGAGATAAAATTATTGATTAATATAAATAGTATGTTATAATTTAAGTAATATATATTTATTATTTGTTAATAATAAATAATAATTAGTTGGGAGGTAGTTATTTTGAAAAGTTACATTTGTGATGTATGTGGTTATGTTTATGATCCCGCTGTAGGTGATGAAGATAATGGAATTAGTCCTGGCACTTCTTTTGAAGATATTCCAGAAGATTGGGTTTGTCCACTTTGTGGAGTAGGTAAAGATCAATTCTCAGTTGTTGAATAAAAAATTGTCTGTACTTTAGTAAGTTTATAAAACTCCTATAAAGTAAAGAAGCTCTAGTACTTACTAGAGCTTCTTTCTTATTTACTATTAATAAAACAGAACATGCATCGAGCCTATTTAAGATACATAACTTCAATCCTTAATAAATTCCTGAAAATAGCCTCGACATGCAATGCTTTTTCAGGAATTATATTCAGTTATGAAGTTATGTATCTATTTGAGCCAGATTTTACTTTGTTAAATAGAAGAAATAAAACTTACTAGGTTTAATGCCTAGTAAGTTTTATTTCTTCATTAATTTTATTTTCCCACTCTTTAACAAGCTTTTTGTCCATTGGTGGTACTCCCTCAAGCCTATATTTCATACCCATGGTTTCGTATTTATTTACTCCTAGGAGATGATAAGGTAATAACTCTACCTTTTCTACATTCTTCAATCCTTTTATCATCTCTGTTAAAGCTTGAATATGTTCTTCAGAATCAGTTATACCAGGTACAACCACATGTCTTATCCACATCTTCTTATTCATTTTTTGAGCAGTTTCTAAAAACTTTAAAGACTCATCAATATCTCTTGCAGTAAGTTCCCTATATTTCTCTCTATCTATATGCTTAATATCAAAAAGAATCAAATCAGTATATTGAAGTATCTCTTCATATCTTCCTATTCCAAATCCTGATGTATCTAAAGTTGTATGAATTCCATTATCTTTGCAAAGTTTTGATATCTCTATTAAAAAATCTGGCTGAAGTAAAGGGTCTCCTCCAGAAAAAGTTACTCCACCACCAGCCTTTGTAAAGTAAGGCTTAAATCTTACTATTTTTTTAATTAACTCTTGAGGCGTGATTTCTTCCCCTCCTGCACATACCCATGTGTCAGGATTATGACAATATGAACATCTTAAATTACATCCTTGAAAAAAAACTACTACTCTTATACCAGGTCCATCCACTAATCCCATGGATTCAATTGAGTGTATTTTACCTATATTCATAAATATAGCTCCTTTATCATAATATTAGCATATCTAAAGAAAAAGTTATCTCAGTCATTTCATAGTATATCTTATTGTACAAATAAATCCCCATAAATCAAGAAAATTTTATTATTATAAATATTATAAAACTAACTAAATACTCATGCTTTTTCTAAAATGTTATATTTAATTATTAGCTTCTTTATTATATTGATATACAACTTCGTAAATGAATTTATAATTCATGATATATAAGTGCATATTGAACTGTTTAAGAATTGAAGTTGTTTATCTATATTTCACAAATACTATGTGCTTATTGAATTCTTTATAAATATAAGAAATAAAGGAAGCTCTTAAGAGCTCCCTTCTATATTATAATGTTTCGTGGAATGTTCTGCTTATTACTTCAAGCTGTTGATTCTTTGTTAATCTAGTAAAGTTAACAGCATAACCTGATACTCTTATTGTAAGAGTTGGATACTTTTCTGGATTTTCCATAGCATCCATTAATGTTTCTCTGTTAAACACGTTAACATTTAAGTGATG
>NZ_BOPZ01000032.1 GCF_018332455.1 Clostridium polyendosporum | reverse complement strand
TCAAACTCTCAATTTAAAAGTTTAATCTCTATGCTCTCAAAAGAATTGCTGTACTTAATTTCCTCTGTTTAATTTTCAAAGACCAAGTTGTTTTTGCGTGTCATCAACTGACCTCATCAACTGACCGCTTGACTATCTTATCAGCTTTTCATTTCTCTGTCAACAACTTTTTTGTAATTTTTAAAGTTTAATTAACATCTATAGAAAAACTATTTTTAGTTTATCGGGTTAAACCGACAAGTGATATACTATCACATTTAAAGTTCTTATCAACACTTTTTTGTTGACTTCTCTGCCGCTTGCTCACCGCAGCGACACAAACTATCTTATCACATAAACTAACAGCAAAAAAATGCTTTTATATCATATTGTCAAAATACCTCAATATTTATCTCTTTTTCTCGTTTATTGTCAACTATCCTATTATTGATACACCAGGTAGATTTATACGAAGAATATGGTTACTATAACTAGACTTAGTATGAATTATTGAAGTAACCATAAGCTTTGCATGCCCACTATCTAAAAGAATTATATTTTCTGCCAACTCTTTTAATGCGTATTGTTGATATACCTTGCTGCTCAACTTAGTATAGTTAACTTCTTCAGTTGGAATTCTTAAAGCAACAACACCTTTTTTCATCAAGTTCTTTATTATGTCTTCAGACAGTATGTGTCTTTCAAACTTGCATGATCCACTGAAAGCACCTAACTAATCTTCCTTTCTTTCCCCTTGAAAATCTTGAACTCCTGTTCTTTCTCTAATTCTTATTCTTGAACCACATGATGGGCACCTTAATATTAATATGTACATTGAACATCCATTTTCATACCTTAAGCAGTTACCCATTGGTCCTGTGGAACCAGTTGTTTCAAATGTAAATGTAAAGAGGCTGGCACCTCTTAATTGAAACAAAATCCCCCAAACATCAGTCTGAGGGAACATGAAACACACTCCAATTTTTACTTGAAATCCTTCAAAGCCTTTGATATCAGGCTATTTCTTCTCTATCTTCACTACTGTCTCCACGTGAGTTTTGATAGAAAGATGATACTGATGCGCAAATTATTGTTTTGCGTAAAGGTATCCCCCCTAAACTTGAAAGGGTTCTTCCCATTGAATCATTGTTTTTTCTTTCTGGACCTGGTATAGATGAAGTATGCTGCACCAAGTACTGCTGCGAAAGGAATGAGTCTGAAGATCCAGACAATCAGCTCTGCAAATATATTTAAGAGGCAATTGATTGAAGCGATGAAACCTTTTTTTATTTTTGGTAGTATATCTGAAAAAGGTGATTTCACAGTGCTTGTTGCCAATTTTTTCTCAGTTACAGAAACATAAATTGTTGAATAGACTACTTCTTTATCCCAGTTTTTGATCATCGTCGTCCTATAGTCGATTTCTGTTCTTACTCTGTTAAGTTCACTTTCAATTGATAGCATATCCTGAATCTTTTCAGCTTTCTTCAAATACTCCAGAAGCCGTTCTTCCTGTATTTTCAGATTATCCAGCTGTCCTTTTATGTCCTGATACTGCTGGGAAATATTCGTACTCTGTGTGCTGGTGCTGATCGGGCTGCCGTATTTCTGGATTTCCTTCATGGCTTCCTCAAATTTCACTGCCGGCACTCTAATGGTAATATAACCTGAGTTAACAACGGTATTTTGAACTTTGTCTGCATATGATGAGCTTGAATTCTGCACAAATCCACCGATATTAACTGCATATTCCCCGATTTTTGCAAAAGTGCTCTTGTAATCATCGCTGTAGAGACTGATATTTCCTGAATATATTATTTTTGTAATGTCAAATTCTACATCCGAACCCATCACTCCTGCAGTTGTTCCGGTACTGCTTTCATTTTTATTTACTGTTCCGGAAGAAGATTCGCCGGATACCCCTTTATCATAGTCATACACGGTACTGTTATTTGTAGATGTTGCTCCTCTTCCTTCAATGCGAAAGAATACATTTGTTATGATTAATCCGGCTATAATAAACAGAATAACAATGCCTGCAGCATAGGGAATATATTTTCCAAAGCGGAACTTTTTTATTTTCTCTCTCCTCAGCTCTATTGCAGTTTGTTCTTTCCATGCAACACCAGGATTTACTTCCTCAATATTTGTCATTGCTTTATTTATCTTTTTCAGTTCTTCCTGTTTATTCCTGCAACTTTCGCATTCTTCCAGGTGTTTTAGAAGTTCTTTTTTCTCCTCTTCACTCAAGTCATTGTCCATATCCCTGCTCATCAGTTCCTGATATCTTTCATGATTCATGATTCTTCCCTCCCTCATTCATACTTTTATAATTACGAAATTTTCTTATTCCCCTCCCAGCTTCTTTTTCAGTTGCTGATAAATATAGGATATGGCAAGCATAACCAATCCGAAGCTGAAATAGGCAACGATTTTAAAAACCATGTCCAGATAGCTGAGGTCATAAATAAAAAGTTTTACATTGGCCAGCATCGAAAGGAAAAGCCCCATTCTTCGTACATAAATATACTTCTTTTTAAAACCAAAGATTATTGAAAAAAAAGCCAGAACCATATAACCGAAGCTTATAAACAGTGAGGAATAATCCTGTTGAAATTGCCAGAGCATAAATATATTAAAGGTAATGAAAATATAAAAAACCATAAAAACGGGATAAAACTCAAAATTCATTCTCTTTACTGAGAATAATCTTATAAGTAATTTTCTTAAGGCATAATAGACATATGCATTAAATAAAAGGAGAATCACGAAAGATACGAGCTTTTTAAAATCACCAATGTTTTCATAGAGAATTGGAATATTGATATTAATTAAACTACATAAAATAACAACAATAACGTCTAAAGCTACAGCAAAATGATCTGTTATCTCATCCTTGATTACCTTGACTTTTTCCAGTAATAGCACCAGTAATATATTTATAAGTATAAATTTAATAATGTAGTAAAAACCTCTAAAATCATATTCCATAAAGAAATTCTTATAAAGCGTATTACTTTCAAATACAAGGTATATCCATGCATTGATTATAGTAAAATACTTAAAGCCTGTAACAACTCTTCCTGTTGGTGTATATTTAAAAAGGACATTACTTAAATTATCTTTTAAATAAATGTATAAGATTCCTAAAGAGCTGAATGTTATTGAGGCAAATTTCCAGTGAAAATACTTGGAGCCATGAATTATTGATGATAAAGGAAAGTCTATGAGATAGAAGGAAACACAACATATTGCAAAAATCACCCAACCTGATTTTTCAATGAGATGGCTTTTTCTTAAATATCCATATGATATCATCAATAAACCTTCGATAAGCCAGCCTAGAGTAAACCATGTCGTATCGAATTGAAATGGTACCACCAGGACTGCAAATGTTATAGAGGTCAAGCGAAACAGCAAGGTTGTTTCCTTTTCTGTTTTCATATATTTACTTGTGAAGCTTCCTAAAGCAAAGTATACAAGACAGAATATCAGTGCAAGCATTCCTCTTAAATCATTCAAGTGTGCTCTGTTAAAAAGCCCGTATACCAGAAGGCAGCTGCCAGAGGTGTTAATAGCCAGCATTACAATATCTGCTTTCTTAAGTTTGATTTTATAGGATAAAGGATAAATAAGCGTTACAGAAAGATAAAGAAAGAATGTACTCATGCAGTATATAATACTTACCAATTCATTTCTGCAGATTGAGATAAGATAGATAAGAACTGGTATATTTAAAATAAAGCTTAAGTAATTTGTAAAGACCCATCTTTTATAGAAGGATATATATATTAATGAGGCATTTAGAAGAAAGAGATAAATCATGGCACCATAAATACTTATAGTATCTAATCCAAATGCAAAAACATAGGAGAAAAAAGGAAGATAACCCCCAATCAGTGCAAAGGATACTGTAGTCTTAGAATTATACCGTAGTGCAAAGAATACAGTTAAAGCGGTTATAAGAACAGAAACTATAAGAGCAGCATTCATGTTAATTACTTTAAGAAAGAAATAGCTGCTAAATACTGCATAGTATAAAATAGCGGTACCACCGCCATTTAAACCTAAAGCAAAGGTTGTCTTCTTTTTTCTTATAAACCATTCTCCTGCAGCTATAAAAACAGCTCCAAGAACAAAGATAAAAACAGCTCTTGCAGTGTTGTTAAACGATTTTGAATAAGTATATCTCAAAGCAGTTGCAGCACCAAGTATAATAAGAAAGATTCCTATCTTGTTTATAATATCCAGACCAATTTTAATTTCAAAGTTATTCTGTTTAATCCTCTCTTGAATCTGCTCTTTACTAAGACCTTCAGTTTCCATAACCTTATAATCATTTTTCATTTTTTCATTAATAATATCCTCAGTACCCTTAATTTGCTGACGTCTGTTTTCTATTTTAATTCTGATTTTCTGCAAAGTGTCCTCTAGTTCCTTAAGAGTTTCCGTATTCTCCTTACCTAATTCATCTTCAGAAATAGATTTCATCTTATTAATTTCATCAATGTAATTTTGCTCTAGAGAATTAAGTCTGTTGTGTACAGATTCAGAACTTTTTTGAAAATAAACCTCCATTTTTTCTTTTGAGATTTTTAAGATATTTCGTTTTTCATCTAAAATCTGTTCAGTTAATTTCAAATTTAAATCTTCATTTTTCATAGTAAGATTTTTACATTTCTCTGTCAGAATATTAAGCTCTTTTCTGCAGTTTTCTACTTCTCCTGACAGTGTTTTATTTCGTGAAAGCAGTTCCTTTACGTCATACTGTTTAGATAAGGATTCCAGATCCGTTAAAAGAGATTTTTGCCTAGCAATAATTTCTCTAAGTTCTTCCATCTCAGAACACATCCTTACATTATATTTTTACAAAATAAGTGTATGAAAACTCCTATTCTTCTTTTTGGATGTTGATTGCAGCATTTCATAATCTTTCACTCTGTTAAATTACTTAACAAATACTTGGTTAGAACTCAAAAGCACTAAAACAAAACAAATAACCAACTGTACTTTTCATAATTTTCTGAATATTGTTTATGGTTTAATTATACTACTTGTACCTTTAAATACAATATTTAGCATTAGTTTGCTTAAATTTCGTATATAAAAATGATAAGCCTGTCAAGATGATTAAGAATCATCACAACCGGCTTATCATTATACTATTTAATTAATTACACACTAAATCCAACTAAACCTGTGAAACAAGGCTATTTTTCTCTATTAAGGCAACGCACCCAACGTGTGATTTGATAGAAAAATGATACTGATACGCAGAAATAGGTGTTTTACGTAAAGATGAACATCCTAAAGCTACAGGGCATATATAATTATATAGATTTCAAACTTTTACGCAAGTTTTATGGTACTCTTAGGATGTTTTGAATATATATTCAGAGCTAAAATCAGATGATTATTATATCCACAGTAGTTATAAATACCATTATGCAAACAATAATAGACTTAACGCCATAACAACCATTCCAAAAATTAGACCATAAATGGCAATATGGTGTTCTCCATATTTCTCAGCAGTTGGAAGTAATTCATCTAAGGAGATATAAACCATAATGCCTGCAACACTAGCAAAGATAATCCCAAACATTGCCTCATTAAAAAATCTCATCAAAAGAAAATACCCTACTATTGCTCCTACAGGTTCAGATAGTCCTGAGAGAAAAGAATATAAAAATGCTTTTTTCCTATCATTAGTAGCAAAATAAACTGGAACAGAAACTGCAATACCTTCAGGGATATTATGAATTGCTATAGCCACTGCTATGCTAATTCCTACTGTTGAATCTTGTATAGCGCCAGTAAAAGTAGCTAGTCCCTCAGGGAAATTATGAATTGCTATAGCTAAAGCTGAAAACATTCCCATTCTTAACAAAGCAGAATTATTTACTTTCTCTTTTTTCATATCTTTAACATCACGCATTTCATGAGGATTTTCTGCACTTGGAACAAATTTATCAATTATTGCAATTAAGGCAATTCCTCCAAAGAAAGCGATAGTAGTAACCCAATATCCTTTTGTTGAACCATAAACAATTTCCAAGGACCCTCTTGCCTTTACGAATATTTCTATCATGGAAACATAGATCATTACACCCGCAGAAAAACCCAATGTTCCAGATAAGAACTTCTTATTTGTTTGCTTTGTATAAAAAGCCAATGCACTTCCAATGCCCGTAGATAAACCTGCAAATAGTGTGAGTCCAAAAGCAAATAATAATCTATTCATACTTATGTCCATAAATACTCCTCCTTCATATATAATTTAATTAACTATCTTTTCAAAAGAAAATCCCCTATGCTCTTCCCCTCTCCCATAAGTTGGATAATTCCATACCTTTGATAGTCTACCAACCCTAGTTCATTTAATTTCTTAACCACCTTAGTCGTTGATGATGGACGAACATTTAATTTATCCACTAATTGGTTAATACGTACATATTCTTCTTCCATACTTAAAGTTAATAGTTTATTCTCAACATTCAATACTTGATACCCTAGAACCTTGTGAAATTCCCTATCCTTTTTTAAACATCTCATCCCCTTTATTTTTTGCTTTTCTATGTATAACAAGTATAAACAATAGTTCATATCTTAGTTATTAGATACGACAACTAAAGTTTCTTACAACTAATTTATGATATAACCTGATAAAAAATTAATAGAGAAGAGTTTTTTCTATTAATATAAATTTAATTCCGCTAGATTAATTACTTCTATATAAATTATACTACTAAAAAGCACTCCAACTCTATAGAGGCAGTCATTTTCCTTATTTCATCCTATTAACTCTATGGTTGGAATGGGCATCGTATTTTTACCAGGGATGATGACAGGACAAATTCTTTCTGGCACATCTCCTGTAACCGCTATTGAGTACCAAGTAACCGCTATTGAGTACCAAATTGCAATTATGCTTGGTATTCTTGAAAGTGTTGCCTTGACGGTTATACTATTTGTTCAATTGAATTATAAAACTTTCTTTAACGATTACGATCAATTAATCAGTGGTGATTAGATAATGATTTATACAAAATCATATGTATAATGCCCATATGTTAGATTTCTGCCCTAACGTATGGGCGCTATTTTTTATCAATAATATCTATCTAAAGTGGACTCTGCCTTAAAAAATCCTTTTTAATGCAATGCCCTAGATTTATGAAAGTATTCTAGTTCTGCATATCTATAATATTGTTGCGAATTGCCTGCACTGACCATTTTTATTAGTGTTAGTTCTTGAAATCCCCTTATCATCATAATTCCCTGCACACTCGTAATCTGGGTGATTTTCAATATAAGCTGTGTAATATGCGGTACGGTTCACCCTTGCATTTATAGTAAAGTAAACATTTTTCGATCGTATCCCTCTTTAAACTCCCTTAACAAATCCACTAAATCTACTAAGGATAATTTATTGATGATTTCATAACCCTTTCCCTGTCCCCGCGGCTTAACAATAACTGTTCCCATGTTTGGAATTTGACCCAAACCAATCCCTTTTGGAAAACCGTGAGCAATAATAACCTTATTACTTCCCTGAGGTGGTTTGATTTCTAACTCTGACTGAAGAGAGTCTAATATTCTTTTTTGTTCTGAAGCAGATAAATTTCCACTTAACTTATAAATTTCAACCCAAAATGGATCGATTTGAACAATTGCCCTTCTGAAAGCCAATTGTGCCGTTTCTATAGTTCTACAAAAAGGGCTAGTTAGGATGGGATAACTAATAGGAATTTGCAAGCTACGAAGAATTTCTCCATAGTAAATCGCTTGTCTTCTTCCAACTTCAGAAAGATTTCTTTGGGTAAAACAGTACTGAAAATTTAAATTAGGTTGATCTTCTCCAACTGTTGCTTCCCCGTGCCTAGTATATAGTACATACCCTCCATCTCTAAGTAAGTCAAGTAACGATCTTCTCAATATAACTTCTCCTTCTACGTATACTTTCTAAATTACTAATAATGTATGATATTCACTTTGAATTTGTAAGCTATATTTCACATAACCAATAATTAAAATGAAATAAAAAACAAACGGGATATAAGGACTTTTTTTAGTCTATTCAAGTGAAAACTCATTACATCATAAATATTATCTTTTTCTGTACCTGTACTTATCTTACTTCGAACTGGAACATTAAAATCTTGAATCAGATAATAGATTCACATCAAAACTTACAATAAATCTATAGACATTTTCCTTTTCAAAATTATCCTTGGAGGCCACTATAATTTTATTGAATATCACATCAGTCTCTTCATCAAAAAAAGCCGACTAAGGTGAAAAATCACCCCAGTCGGCTAGTCACCTAACTCATTCTATTTCACACTCTATTTCAGATCCATCAAGCAGTCTGACGACAAGTCTAGTATCATCATGAACTGTCATCCTCTCAAATGTAAAGAGGCTGGCACCTCTTTCTAATCCAACAACTTTAAGTATTTTGATAATTTCTTGTAATTATCTCCTTGTATTTTAAAGGTTTCCTTTGTTTCTTCATTTTCAATTAATAACCCCTCTTTATCTACAATTTCAAATCTATCACTTTCCATAAATTCTTCACGAACTTTAGATTGTTCAGGGTCTAAATTATATAAAAATATAATTCTATATTGAGGATTTTCCATTATTTCATTCCCTATATGTTCTTTATTTTTAAATACTTTAAGAATATCTTCAACAATTACACGCTCTTCTTTAGCTTTAAAGTCTAAGGTATCATTTACTCCAATTGTCTTATTTCCATCAGTTGAATATTTAGATATCATAATATAAAGAAGTTTATCATCTGTTTTGGGTAACTTCTTTTGTGGTTCCACATAATTATTTCCACAACTTATTATAAAGAGACTTAATAAAATTATAATGATACTACCAATTCTATTTTTCATAAAAACTCCTATATATTACGCTTTTTATAAGTATTACTGCTTAAAATTTGAATATTCTACCCTACTAATTGGTAGTCTTAATTAAACCTATTAAATCTGTATTCTTTCCACCTATCCAACTGCCTTTACTATCAAAATTTCTATAAATAAATTCTGCACCTTCCGTAGACTTTATAATATCTTCCTTACCATTTTTATAATAGATTGTGATTATACAAACAGGATCGCTATTTTGTGAATCCATTTCACTAGGATTTTTATGTACAACGGTTTTAGTATTTAATATGCTATAATAAATTCCTTTAATTAAATCTGTGTCCTTGCCAATAGTATAAATCTTATTAAAATCTTTGTAGTTTACCTGTAATCTATTAACCTCGCCAAAACTATTAGTTAAAATACCTTCTTTTTTACATCCCTGCAACAAGCCTATTACGATAATTACAAGAATAAAATAAATTGTAAATTTTTTACTCATAATACCTCCATTAAATTTATTACAATATTAATACCTAATAAAATACTACTGTGGCTTCTACGGACCACTGTTATCTGCTGCAACATACCATACCATCTTAAATCTTCCGTGCGGATGATAGTTGTATTCTTAGGGTATCTATATTCATATACCTTTACATTGTTTTTATTATAGGCTACTGCATTAATCTCATTAAAAGGAATTACTTTGTCCCATGAAAATATAACAGTTTCATTTACGTCTATAGGCTTTCTTTGCTTATCTGGACCAGAACCGGCCTCAATTAATTTAACATTTGGATCTGTGGTTTGAACTGATATAACAGTTATTTGTTTATTACCTTGCACATAGCTTTGCTATCCTACAGTTTTAATATCATCATTTTTTATTATTTCATCAAAGAAATAGGTAATGGAAGAACAACGCCACAAAACCCCTTCTTTTGACGCTAAAGCTGTTTTAATACCATCTGGTGTCTCTAACAAGTATACTGTTGCCCAATCTCTTTCAACTTCTTCAAACACTTTTAAATCTTGTCCTAAATCAAACTGTGCTTTAATAGCACCAAGAGCTGTTACCCTATATCCACTTATAAACAGATATGAAAACAAAGTTACAGTAATTAAAATTACTATAGCTACTACTTTAATGTTTCTTTTCATTTTCTTCTCCTCTAAATTTCTTCTAAATTAACAGTCATAAACAGCCTGTAAATACTAACGACACAAGGAAGCCTAAAAGCAGGCTTCCTTGTTTTAATTAAAAGATAAATGTAGTTATTTTATTTCCTTCTCATTTATCCTATTGTCATCTATTGAATTTTCATCATTAAAAACTTCTTTAAAAGCTTTTAACATTCCAAACGTTCCTAAAGATTCTTGAGGAAGTATAAGTTTATTAGCTGGATTCTTAGCCATTTCCTTCATAGCCTCAACTTGTTTAAGCGCTATTACTTGTTCATTTGTACCTGATTTAATTATGGCTTCATTTACAAGTCTCGTAGCTTCAGCCTCTGCTTTTGCTACAGCTTCTATGGCCATAGCTTTACCTTGAGCCTCCAATAATTGTGATTGTTTTAAACCTTCTGCTCTTCTAATATTTGCTTCCTTCTCAGCTTCAGCTTGAAGTATCTTCGCTTGTTTTTGTCCTTCAGCTATAGAGATTGCAGCTTGTTTTTCTCCTTCTGCCTGAAGAATTGCTGCCCTTTTCTTTCTTTCGCTTGTCATAACCTGCTCCATGCTTGCAGTTATTTCAACAGGAGGGATAATATTTTTTATCTCGACAGATAAAATTTCTACCCCATATTTTCTAGTAATACTTTCAATATTACTTAGAATTTGTGCATTTAATTTAGCTCTTTCAGATAAAATTTCATCTAATTGAAGAGCCCCAACACAGTCTCTCATGTTGATTGCTGCGCTATAAATTACCCCTGATTTATAATTTTCTATGTTATAGATTGCATCTCTTGCATTCACTACTTGAAAAAAGACAACATTATCAATAGAAACACTTACATTATCTTTAGTTATAACAGATTGAGGTTCAATTTCCACGATTTGTTGTTTTAAGCTTACCTTTGCTCTGACATAGTCGATTACAGGTATTACTATATGCCAGCCTGGCTCAAGAGTTCTATGATATTTACCAAACCTCTCAACAATAAAAACATAACCAGTTGTTACAGCTTTCAGACTAGTAGCTAAAAATACTATGATTATTATTAGTAGTATTAATATAGGCATAAATCCATCTCCCTTTATTTATTTTTCTTATTAATTATACTCTAGTTTGTCCTATGTTTTAAGTTTTTGTATTTTAATATATTAGTTACAGATTCTAAGGAAATTAATATTTAAGATATTTATAACTGAACTCCTTATTGTAATAATCTATCTCTTAAATCGGCAGTAAAACTAATAACACATCATAATAACAAAGCGAAAAAAAGCATATATAATGCCTCATCATAAATATAAGCTTTTTTTCGCCTTTGACATTGAAAATATTAATGGATTTTGTGTATTTACTAAATTTGTAAATTCGCAAGTTATGGTATTATGTTGACAGCAGTAGCATTAATTCATTTCCATTGTGGATAACCTGTGGGCATAGTTGTTTATAACTTTGTTGATAAAACAGGAAAATTATTTATTCTTTACAAATCAATAATAAATCACTTAAAGAAAAATTCAATCTTATCTATATCAATTTCTTCATCGGTACTTTCTTTCATATTTTTGATTCTAACTTTTCCATTTTTTATTTCATCTTCACCAATAACTATTACAAAAGGAATTTCTTGTTTTCCTGCATATTCAAGACTTTTTCTTAACTTTCTTTTATCCATTTCAATATCCGCTGAAATTCCTTGTCTTCTTAACCTTGTTAATAATCCGAGTGATTCAATCTCTGTTCCAAGCGGAATTATATACACTTGTACTGGTGAACTATCAATTTCTATGCCCTTAGCCTCTAAAGCTGAATATATTACATCAAGACCAAAAGTTATTCCAACTGCTGGATACTCATTCCCATTGTTTAAAAATGCTCCTATTATCTTATCATATCTTCCTCCACCACTTAAACTTGAACTAATGCTTCCGTCAGAGAGAAATATCTCAAAAACCGTACCAGTATATATTTCAAGCCCCCTTGCAAGACAAGGTGTAAATCTACAAATATCTTTTATTCCCAATGATTCTACATAGTATAGCAGTTCATCTAACTCCTTTATTCCCTGTTCTATGAGTTCGTTAAGTGGATTGCTTCGTAATTTTTCAAGTAAATCACTCTCGTTCATCGTTAAAAGCGAAAATAATTTTTCTATATCTTCATCCATTAATCCTTTTTCAATAAGTTCATTTCTGACACCATCTTTCCCGATTTTTTCAAGCTTATCCAAACTTAATATCACACTTCCTTCAAGTTCTTCCCTTACTCCTATAGTTTTTATTATTCCTGATAAAAGCTTTCTATTATTAAAAGATATATAAACGTCAAGACCAAGCGTTTTATATATATCACTTGCCATTATCATTAGTTCTGTTTCTGCTAACATTGACTTTACCCCTACCATATCTACATCACATTGAATAAATTCTCTGCTCCTTCCAGTTTTAACAGGACCATTACGAAAAACTTTTCCTATTTCATATCTTTTAAAGGGCATTTTTATATTTGGGTTCATTCCTACTACTCTGGCAAACGGAACTGTTAGGTCATACCTTAATCCAATATCTCTCTGTCCTTGGTCTTTAAATTTATATACTTCTTTCAGTATTTCATCACCACCTGCATATTTTGAAGCCAATATATCATACTTACAGATTATTGGTGTTTCAATTGGCTGATACCCATAGTTTTCAAATATTTGTTGAAGTTTTCTAATAATCTCATTTCTAATTCTTTGCTCACCTTTAATAAAGTCCCTTGTTCCTTTTAAATTTCTTAACTCTACTGACATATAAATCTCTCCTTTATTTTTTAAAATTATTAATTACAAAAAACAAAAGAACTCTACACAGTATCTATTAAATACCTGTAGAGTTCTACTTATATAGATAACACCACAGGTACAAGCACCAATAGCACTTGTACCTGTGAATTACATTCAAGGTTACAAGTGCTTCCTGTGATGGTGATGAAGTTTTTTGATTAAACAATAATTTATAAACATATACTTACCTCATAATCTTTGCTATATTTTAACATTATTATATTTATTGGTCAACACCTAATTATTAGTGCATTGTATGGCTTTATCTTTGTCTAATGCGTCCTTGTCATATATTATACATTACTGAAAACTTCTATATTCGTTTACCCTATTAATACTAACACCTATCCTATCATACATATTTTCTTGTTACCTCTGCCCTCTATCCTACCTACACTCTCCAATACCTTTACATCTATACTATTCTAAATAACTCTATCTCTCTGTTCTCTATTAAGTGTGTAATAAATAAGGAATATCCTATACTTATTGTTACACATATCCTAAATATATCATATATGAATGTCAGGCATTATTGCAATCTTACTATCCTTTCAGAATTCTTGATTACATAATTCAATTATCTGTGAAATGACCTAAGGCTCTAGTTTATCAGTATAAACCTTGGCAATGTTATATTTACCTTTTAACTCTATCATTTTCTTCCCCTCCCCATGGTGAGATTACATCCATTTATATCGAGTGCTCGTCTTAACTTTAATTCCTTCATTTTACTATATAACTGACTTCAAAGAAAGAGAACCAATACTTGCATCATAATATATTATTAATATTATGATGTTATAATTACTATATAATATAGTTATAATTTAATAAATAATTGTATAACATTATGAAGATTACCAAGATTATTTATATAGCGAAAACGAGTGAACTTAATGTATAAATCTAATTTACATAAATAATTTATGGAAACAGAAAAGGAGAAAAAACATGATTAAACAATTAGAAACTTTTGAAATAGAAGAAGTTATGGATATATGGTTAAAGACTAATATTACTGCTCATAGTTTCATAACAGAAAAATATTGGATTGACAATTATAATGTTGTTAAAGAAATGTACATTCCTATTTCTACAACCTTTGTTTACAAAGAAGATAATAGAATTAAAGCATTTATAAGCATTATCAACAATTTATTTATTGGTGCATTATTTGTTTTAGATGATTATCAAGGGCAAGGTATAGGTAGAAAACTACTTGAGTATTCTAAATCTTTATATTCAAGTTTAGAACTGGGGGTTTATACAGAAAACATAAATGCAGTTAACTTTTATAAGCATTGTGGTTTTGTTGTTAAAACAGAGCAGCCTAATGAAGATTCAGGATTTATTGAATATACAATGTGTTGGACAAGCAAGGATAATCATTAGTCATATTTTTATTTAATTATGAATTAGAGGGAGAATAAAATTCTCCCTCTAATTTAATATAATGTTTCAACAGTATTTAAAACATAGCTTTTTAAAAAAATATCGGCATATTAATATTTCAAAGGCAACATACTTAAATTTATCAATTAACCTTTTAATAACCTAAAATCTCTCCAACGATTAATACCTTTATTCTTCCCTTAATAAACTGTCCTCTAATTACTACAAAATCATTACAAATTCTATTTGGACTTTTGCAATCAACACAATATCCAAGCTTTGTACAAGGTGTATCTTTATTTAATCTTTTTGCATCAATTGGGGCAGCATATTGTCTTACCCTTATCTCTGCTTCTTCTAAATTTTTAACAATTTTATTTATACCAGTTACTAGTATAACCTGCTTAGGCCCATATATCATTGGAGCCACTCTACTTCCGTTGCCATCTATATTATATAATTCTCCGCTTTCGGTTATGGCATTTGTGCTGCAAATAAAAGTGTCTGCAGAAAAATTCTTAATATATATCTCTCTTTTATCATCACTTGTTAATCCATCCGCATATTTATCTAAAAAATTAAACTTTCCACTTTTTAAAAAATCTATTACTCCTGTTTCAAAAAGAGTCATGGAATCTCCTATACCAACAGTAGAACCTTCAGTTATTAACTCCTTTAATTTTTGAAATAGCTGTTCCCTATTATTAACATAATACCCTTCCATATTGTGGCTATTTAGATTTTTTATAGTCCTCTCAATTTGTTTCTCAGTATACCATGCAATATTTTTGTCCATATTTATCGCCCTCCTAGAAGTAAAGTTCAAATAAATAATCTAATCTTCAATAAGTTTAATGAATCTCTGCGCTTCTGTAAACATCAGTAGTATTTTTATTCTATTTTTTTTAATATAGCTTTTATAGAATTTTAAAAAATACTAACTTCCTGAGCTCTCATAGTTTTTTATTCCTCTTAGCCACAAACCATATGCTAGTACCCATGTTATCGCTGCACAAAGTATAGTACCTCCTACACCATAAGCAAAATTAACCTTACCTAAAATATATCCTGCTGGAATAAAAGCAGTGAAGGCAAAGGGAATTATAAACTGCACAACTACGCTTATAGCTTTTGGGTAAATACTGATTGGATATTTTGCAAAAGTACTAATGTTATAAACCATAAAAACAAGGCTTATTGAGTTCTTAATCCAAAATGCAAAGGCAGCAAAGAATAATTTTATTGAGGTATAAATAACTGCTCCTGCTAAAACAAGTATTATAAACATAACAATATTTAATATGGATATAGAAACATTTAAGTTAGGAATCGCCGTTGCTAAAAGTATTATTCCTACAATAATTTCTCCAAAAGCATCTGGCTGGAATCTCTCTGATATAACCTGAAAGAATGGATTTATCGGTCTGACAAGATATCTGTCAAAGGTTCCTTGTATAACCATGTCCCTTGCAAAAATCCATATATTATCCATAATTAAGTGATCTAGTCCTCTTGGTAATAACGAGAAGCCATAAACAAACAAAATATCATAATAGTTCCACCCATTAAGGTTTGGTATATTGTTAAATACTAAGTAAATAAATGCTATACCAGAGGCTTGAATTAAAAAGAATCCTACTAGCCCAAAGAAGAAATCAATCTTGTACTCCATTAATCCTTTTAAATATTGAGTTAAAAATCTTCCATAAAGCTTAACATATCTCATAATATCAACCTCCAAGTATAGTCAATCTCTTCATTGACCTATTCCACATCCATTTGCTTAACAAAGCAAGCAGAATTATCCATACAACTTGAACTAACAAACTATTTATTAACTCACAACCTTTTAGTTTTCCTAAATATATCATTATGGGAGTGTAGTTCATCGACGAAAATGGTACAAATTTTAATGCACTCTGAAACCAATGTGGAAAAAATACTAAAGGTATTAAAGTACCTGAGCAAAACTCAATTACGGCTCCTTGTATTTGAGAAATTCCCCAAAGATTTGTGAAAGAAAAAGCTAATAATCCCACACAGTAGTTAAAGAAAAACAATACAAAATAAGCTAATATGCAGCTAACTAAATATAGTAATAAAGTTGGTATACTTGGCGGCAGTTCCTTAATTGTAAAATATCTTACAACTACTAGTATTATCCACAATGGTAAAGCTGCAAATATACCAAAGGCAGCAGTTCCCCCAAGACATTGAAATAGCACTCTGCCCTTAAAGTTTATTGGCTTAATTAGGGACATCGCTATAGATCCATCCCTCACCTCGCCTCCAACAAAGTAGACAGCATTATTATCAATAAGACCAGCAGTTATCCTGCTCATAAACACATACAAAGCCATTTCCGTAGCTGTAAAGCCATACATAACGCCTTCTGGAGAGTTATCAAATATAGCTTTCCAAAGGTAATACACTACAAAGGTTGCAATAATATTACCTAATATGAACATAAAAACATTAGCTCTATAGGTTATGAATCTTTGTAAGGAACATTTTGCAAAGGGTACGTATGTGTTTGCTAATCTTTTCATCATACATTCACCTCGTTCCTATATATCTTTTTAACGATTTCTTCTATGCTTGTCTCTTTTATTGATACATCAAGAACATGACATTTTTTCATTACAACATGAATTATATCTGATACAGGTATTTTATTCTTATTAAAGGTTACTATTATTGCCCCCTCTCCCTCTTCAGAGAACACATTCTCCTTTGAGAAATTCAGCAGCTCATTAATATTAAAACTCTTTAGCTTATCATTATTTTTTACCTTTATTTCTACTTGACTCATATATCCAAAAGAGCTCTTTATGTCCTCGATACTTCCATCATACATCTTCCTACCATTGTCAATAATTATTATCCTGTTACAAAGCTCTTCGATATCATTTAAATCGTGGGTAGTCAGGATAACAGTTGTACCAAACTCCTTGTTGATCTCTTTTATGGCCTTTCTTACCTTTTCCTTAACCATAACATCAAGACCAATAGTTGGCTCATCAAGATATAATATTTGAGGATTATGGAGAAGTGATGCTGCAAGGTCTGCTCTCATTCTTTGTCCCAATGAGAGGCTTCTTACAGGAGTTGCCATGAACTCATCAAGACCTAAAACCTCGTCTAAAAACTTCATTCTATACTGAAAATCCTCTTTTGAAATCTGATATATTTCTTTTAATACGGTGAATGTTTCTCTTAGAGCTAAGTCCCACCAAAGCTGAGTTCTTTGTCCAAAAACAACACCTATTTTCTTAGCGTTCTCTGTTCTATTTTCGTAAGGAATAATTCCATCAACGATAACTTTTCCACTAGAAGGTGTTAATATTCCTGTCATCATTTTTATAGTCGTAGACTTTCCTGCACCATTAGCACCAATATACCCGACAATTTCACCCTTATTGATTGAAAAAGTCATATTGTCTACTGCCTTTTTAACAGTAAATTCTCTTGAAAATAAGCCTTTAAAAGCTCCTTTAAGTCCTTCCTGTTTCTTTACAGTTTTAAATTCTTTACAAACGTTTTCTAAAATGATCACGCTATCCCCTCCTGGATTAAATCTACAATACAATTGTCACTCTTAAAGGATGACTTTATATAACCTACTGCACCCTAACTGCAACACAATGCAAACGTTTGTATTTTTGGGATAAAAAAAACCTACAAAAGCTAAATGCTTCTATAGGACATAAAAAAACACGACAACCATCGTGCTGCTTTACAACTATATTTGCAGTCTTTAGGCTTTTTCTGGTGCAAAAGGCAAGTTTAACTTCTTCCGTTTGCATAAAATATTAAGTTATATACAAATCACCTCTGATAATTTAACTTCCATTTTAATCACCCTTTCCTAAAGATTGTTAATGTCACATTTCCATTGTAATTCGCTCCCATATCCTTGTCAATATATTCCACTATATTTTTCACAATAAATATGCAAACGCTTGTATCATCTAAAACACTTTTCATTTTATCAAACTACAATAAATTTATTAATCTCTTTTATCAAGAGAATTAGAACGCTTATTAACAAACTCAATACAATAATTTCTACTAAGCAAGGGATTGTTATCGATAGTGGTAATGATAATAGTGCCGCATAATATCTACTTATACTCATAAATCAAAAATTCTGTAAACTTCTCAAAAACCACACATATATTCTTGAAATACATTTAGAAAGGAGGTCTTAACTATAGCTATTAGTAAAGTTTTAAATTCTGTTTCTCTAAGCATAGAAGTTGAAAATAGAACTAATAAGACTGGCGCTAAAGTTTACAGGAAAAAGAATTTTTCTGGTGTAAAAATTGATGCTGCACCTCAAAATGTCTTTGATGTAGCCGAAGCCATTAAGGGAGTTTTAAGTAATAGTACTAGAGACTATTACTTAAATGAAACTTCAAAGCTAGTTAATTCCTAATTATCTTTTTTTTAAATCCACTTATTACATTATAAAAAGTAATGGATTCCGCATTAGCTTCAAATAAAAAATAAAATAAATTATATGTGTATAATAAGTTTATTTTATTATTGCTATTGCAGTCATAACTACCCCCATAGCCGCAAAACATATACCCACAGCCCTTTGTAATGTCTTTTCATTAACCTTATTAGCATAACGAGAACCTAGAACTCCACCAAGGACTGCCCCCACAGCTATTAAACTGCCTAATACAAGGTCTATGTTACCTCTAGCAGCATAACCCACAGCAGAGGAGAGAGCTGTTATAGTCATTATAAGAGTAGAAGTACCTATAGCCTTATGAAGTGGGAATGACATTAATACTATTAAAGCTAAAAGTATCATAACTCCACCACCAGCTCCAAATATTCCACTTAATATTCCTATACCTAATCCAATAATTAAAGCTGCTAATATTTTTTGCCATTCTGTTTTAAAATGAAGAAAGCCACTTATAGTATCTGATGAATCACTCTTCTCTTTATAACTCTTACGGAGCATTGATAAACCTGCAATCACTAACACAATTCCAAAACTAGTGGAAAGGTTACCTTCTCCCATTTTGCTTGCAAAAAATGCACCTAATTGAGCTCCAATAATAGAAGTTAAAGCTATCCAAATACCTGATTTAAGCTCCATATTTCCACTTTTGTAATAAGAATAGGCTACAGTTAAAGAAGCTATAACATCCACAAAAAGACTTGTACCTATTGCGGTATGAACACTCAATTTAAAGAGCATAGTTAAAATAGGAACTATAATCATAACTCCGCTAGCGCCTATAAAGCTTGTTATACCACCAGTGATAACACCTATAGCTATAGCTAATAAATAAAATACTAAATTCATAAAAATACATCTCCTCTGCTGTTCTATTCTATAGATAAACTTATAAATTCAACTAAAAAATTGATGTTACATTCTTTTTCATTTGGATGGAATTCTAACATTATTAATGTGGATACTAATAAAGATTCTGCTAATCTAGTATCAATGCTGGAACATTTATTAAGAGTTCCTGCCTTAGCATAACAATTAAAGAGATTTTCTACTCTTGAAATCAAGCCGTTTTTTAAATCATTAACCTCTTTATCATCTTTGAGCTCAACTACTGAAGTATTTATCAAAGCTTTCCCTAAACCATTTCTTGCTTCAACGTCTTCATACAGTATACTTATGAATTTTCTAAGCTTTTCTTTTGAAGAAATAGTAAGTTCACTTATAGCATCAAGCTTATTAAATGTATTTTGCCAGCTTTCTTTAAGTATGCTTAGATAAAGTTGTTTCTTATTTTTATAGTAATTATATAGAGTTCCAACAGCTACTCCGGATTTTTTAGATATCATTCTCATATCAACATCGGTATAGCTAAGCTCAGCAAATAATTCTACAGCACAATTTTTTATAGTTTTATCAACATCATTTATTATCTTTGGCATAATATCACCTTTCTTTATGAACTAGTGTTCATTTAAAATCTAATGTTATTATATGATTTTATCTTTTATTTGTAAACAGGTTTTTACTTATTTTACAATAAAAAAAGAACACACATAAATTCTTAAAATTCATGTGTGTTTATGTGTTATGATTAGAGAAGCTTATTATAAACATGTGCTGTCTATTTAGTTTGTCTAATACGAATGTTCTGTCACAAAATTCTAATAATGTGTATTACTATAACTATAACACATGCTGATTTCTCATGCTTTTACCAGTTTATTTCTAACCCTACTCCAACTTCTTTCACGGGCAAAACTTTATGTATTTCTGCTCTAACAGCAAATGAAGTACAATGGCAAGGATATAATTCCTTTAAGTTGTTCTGTTTCAGATAATTGATAGTTTTATTAACCTGTTCAGTTATTTCAAATAAATGAAATCCTCCTATAATTCCTAATACTCTATTATCTTTACATACTTCTTTTGCATATTCTATTATATTACATTCCTCTCTATAATTTAAATTTCTCCACAATTTCTTAAATACCAAACTTTAATCTCTTCTTTTAACTGGAGCTGTATTTGTCATATTCAGCAATCTAATATATTAGCCATTAATACGAGTCTCAATATCACCTGCATTATCTCTATACCAACAATAAAAAACAAACTTACCATAAGGAATTATGATTAAATATTATCTGATAATCCTTTTCTCATTTACGAGCAACTTCTTTAAGATAACCAGCCACATTCAAGTACATAGTGTATATTAATAAGTTGAATATCAAAGTCATATAAACTCTATAAAAAATTTAGATTTAATCTGAACCTATGATACTAAAAATGAATAGACATTAAATCTTGAAGTATTAAATGTAAATGTAAAGAGGCTGGCACCTCTTTACTTTATTTACATATACGTTGAACAGCAAATTTGCCACTTACCAAAGCACTTGGTAGTCCACCTGGAAGTAAGGTCCATTGACCAGCCATGTAAAAATTATTTAATCCCTTTAAAATGCCACTGTGAGAAATAAATTTTCCCTTTGGAGTAATGGCAAAAGACATCCAAGCACCTCTATATGCTCCGCAGTAGCGTTCATAGGTAACAGGTGTTGTTACATCTATAACCTCAAATTTCCCTAATAGTTCAGGAAAGCGCTCTACAATTCTAATCATAACTTCTTCTGCAACCTCTGCCTTTGCGGCTTTGTATTCTGATATATTCTCACGTTTTTTCTTCCAAAAGTCATAATCACAATTCGTAAGAACGCAATTTATAACAGACTTACCATTTGGAGCAAAATCTGGCTCATAACAATAATGTTTTATTCCTAAACTATCGATTACTTTCCCACCTATATCAAAAGGAGTTGTAGAGAAGCTTATACAATGAGGTATATGTGACAAATCCTCGTTAACACCAAGAGAAACCTGCACGCAATTAGGTATTGGATAATCTTCAGAGTTGGAGTACATAGTTTCAAACTTCTTATCTTTGTATTTGTTTTGCAGCAATTTACTTAATGTAACATCTGCATCGGTAGCAGAAATTATATAATCACCTTTTACTATCCTACCATCTAAAAGTTCAATACCTGTTGCCGTATTATTCTCAACAATTATTCTCCTTACCTTTGCTCCATAGGTAATCTTCCCACCTAAATCTTCAAATCTTTTTGACATTCTTTTTGACATAGCAAGAGATCCCCCTCTTGGCCATCCCCCATTATCAGCTGTGAATGTACTTAAGGTAAAAAATAAAGCTGTAGATGAATAGTAATCAATTATTGTAGAGCTTAACGCACCACGAATAAGTGAACTTTTAAATCGGCTTAAATATTCTTTTACGGTAATCTTGTTTAATTTGGACATAAGTGGGAGAACAGACTTCATACTCTTTATCATCTTAAAAAGGTCAAAAAAACTCATCATATCCTGAGGCTTATCTGCGGGCATATAACAGGTTTGAAATCTTTTAATGTAATTACAAAGTTCTTCAATTTGATTTTTATCTTCCGGTGAAATATCTAAAAGATGAGTGCGAAGCTTTTCAATATCACGATATATATATACCTTTTTTCCCTCTTTTTCATAACAAGTAAAATAATCATGATTATATATCTCTACGTTATCAAGAGCACCAACTTCACACCACATTTTATAAAGCTGTGTATCTTTTTTTGTACCTGTTAGCCAGTGTATACAGCTGTCAAAATGGTAACCACCCCTATTCCATCCCGTGCATTCTCCCCCAGGAATGGTGTGCATCTCATAAATTTCTGCATCAAAGCCTGCCTTTAATCCATATATACCTGCAGATAACCCCCCAATACCAGCTCCGACTATAATTATTTTCTTCATAATCTTACCCCTTTACTTTATTAATACTCTACAAAACTGCTTAGCTATCGGTGTCTTAAAAGCATCTCTATGAATTAAAATATTTGTGTAAACATATGTGTATCACATTAATAAAAGCTTACAGGTTCTAATGATTTACTTAGTACAATTTTACGTATTTCTTATCCTTCTTTAATTAAAGATAAACAACTTTAATTCTTAAACAATTCACATTAAATAAAATCTTACTTTGTGAAATTTGTAACAAATAACTTCGACATGTAATGCTTTTTCTAAAATTCTTAATTTAATATAAACTTGCATAGCATGAACTACAATTGAATTATGAAGTTGTATATTTATATCTAGCATAAAGTTCTTTATTATCTCGAATATCATCTCCAAATTTATCCATTTAACTCTTGTTTAATAATAACATTAATTTGAATAAGTTGTAAATTAATTGAAATAACTTCATCTTATTTTAATTTTGTATTACACCTTAACATCTTGTACGTCAAACTACACACTCCACCTGTTACCTGATAGCAACTATATCAGAAAACCCCGATTCCTTTTTCTGTATATTCTTATGTTTCCACATCCTCTAATATGTTACCGCACACAAAAGCCCTCAAGTGTATTTATTACATTGGAGGGCTTCTAACCATTCATATTCTGTGTTTTTCCTATATAATGCTTACTTTACTATTAATATTTTAATTATTTAAACTAATTTGCACCACTATAAGTTATAATAATAAATAGTTTATTTCACAAAATCCCGAAGCTTCAACGAATTTTGTAAAGTTGAAATAGCATATTTACTTTAAAATTTATAAGAAAGGAGCTTAATATGAACTTTAGTAAATTAAGCAATAGATCCAAAGGGATAATATTCATAATAATGTCAGCTTTCGGATTTGCTATGATGTCAGCATTTGTTAAACTATCAGGAGATTTACCATCTTTTCAAAAAACATTTTTTAGAAATATAGTATCCGTTGCCGTAGCTTTTACACTTATATTAAATCACAAAGGAATTTTTTTTGGGAAAAGAGAAAATCAAAAAATATTAATATTTAGATCTGTATTTGGAACATTAGGAATAATTTTTAATTATTATTCGATAGATAGATTGGTGCTATCAGATGCTAATATGTTAAATAAACTTAGCCCATTTTTTGTGATTATTTTTTCATGGCTATTTTTAAAAGAAAATATAAATTTAAAGCAAATTTTAGCAATAGTAGTTGCTTTTATAGGTGCATTATTTATAATTAAACCGTCTTTTAATTCCGAAATAATTCCAGCAATTATTGGAGTTTTAGGAGCGGTGACCGCAGCAGCAGCATATACCTGTGTTAGATCTTTAGGTAAAAAGGAAGCACCAGATACAATTGTATTTTATTTCTCCTTTTTCTCAAGTGTTGTTACATTGCCATTAATGTTACTATCTTATAAGCCTATGAATATAACGCAATTTACTTATTTAATTTTAGCAGGAGTTTTTGCAAGTCTCGGACAATTTGGAATAACTTTTGCTTATAAATATGCACCAGCTAAAGAAATATCAATATTTGATTATACAAATATAATTTTTTCAGCAATAATAAGTTTATTTTTATTTGGAATACTTCCAGACTATTTAAGTATTATAGGATATATTATTATATTTATTGCATCCTTATATATGTTCATATTTAATAAATAATTAAGACTATTAGTGAACTACTCCCACTTTAAAAGTGGGAGCTTTCTGTTTCAAAGACCTTGCGTATTGTTTATAATCATCTAATTTTATTTTAAATAAAAGTTCAACTGATAAATATTCAATGAAATTATCTGACATACGTTCTGTGTATGGCCAAATTTATCAAAGTGGTACCTCATCGTTTGTTACATAGCTTCTGTTATTTCCAAACCAATCATTTTGTTAAGATCTTCATTTTCAAATATAGATTTTATTACCATACTATCGTTTCTTATTTTACTAACGTTTTTCGTTAGTTGAGCTGCGCAGTCGTTTATTCACTCTCATACCTGGTACAGGCCTAATAAGATTTTAGTACTAAAAAATTTCTTCTCTATCTTTGCCATACACTCCACGTGTGTTTTGATAGAATGGTGATACTGATACGCATATATTATTGGAGCTAGCCCCCTCTAAAATTAAGGGGGTCATGAAGTCCTTTTGATTTATACTTTAACACAAATAGTATTGTATCTCATTTTGCATGCTTCAATCTGCTTGCATGAGGAACGTCTTATTTATAATCCTTAGGAGTACCCCAGTTCTCAAGCCGATTATAATACGGATTTGTTGAGTCAAAATGTATCCAGATCGGTACATTATCCAATTCGGGGTGTGCTATAAAGAATCTTCTATCCCCGTACCTAATAGCCTCTAATGCCAGTGGTAACTCACGCCTGAAAATAGCATTACGTATAGCCGGTCCAAACTGGCCATCTACATAAACATATACATACAGAAAGAGATATCCATCATAAGTTCGCCATTCAGCAAGTACTTCATCTCTCATTTTATTAATCTTGTCATATGCATACTCAAGACCTATTGTTAGAAATAGCTCGGCAGTTATGTCAGAATGTGTCAATGTATATTTTCGCTCTATTATTGGTTCAGTCGGCGTTACACCAGGTCTGAATTCCACATAAAGTTTTTCAGGATTTAGCCTTTCCATGTCACACCTCACTATTAATTCCTTTCATGCCTTTCAATACTATCCATTCTTATCTTTTGTATATAATCAGTAGCTAAACCTAAGCCTATAAGCATCTGCATAGAAAGCTTTATCAATGTATGAGAACCTCGATGAATATTAGAATTGTATTGACTATAATATTGGTTTATTGCATTCATTACTCACATAGGCTTCTAGGTAGTTGCTCTATTGTAATCACCTTATATCTTAAATTACTTTATTTCTTACAAAAAAAATCTATCTTTTAATCCATTGTATTCTATTAGAGTATTGAGGTGACTAACTTAAATAAGTACCAAGATTAATAAAGTTCAGCACAGTCCCTTTCCATAAACATACAATAATATAAAAGCTAAATTAGTTTGGAGAGCAATCCATGTTATATAATCCCTATTATAGCTTAGACCAAATGAATCCTATTATCGTCTCCTTGACAGGGGGGGATGTAAATGGTGACGGGATACCGGATAATGTCTATCTTACAGGTGTGAATACCATAGATAGTCCATTTATACAAAAGATTACTCTTGTAATTCAGGATGGTAGAACAGGTATAGTAAATTGTGTTCCTCTTGAATCTGACGCTGGATATAACCCCACCCTGTTTCTAGGAGATTTTACTGGAGATGGGGTTAAAGACATATTGATCAGTATTGTATCAGGAGGAAGTGGCGGAATTATGTACTACTACATCTATTCTGATGTAGGGAATATATCGAAATTATTATTTGACTATAATGTGTTTAATGAAGCTTATCAATATCAAGTTATTTACAAGGATTATTATAAGGTAGACGTAATAAACATTATAGAGGGTACTAAATACGTAATTGATATTTCCTATAAAGATCAGGACTACCTAAAGGAAATATACGATACAGAGGGTAAGCTTAAAGCCCCAATAGAAGGATTTGTAAGTCCATTAAGTGGTCTCTATCCTATTGATTTTAACTCTGATGGTGTGTATGAATTATTGACATATCAAAGGATTTCAGGTAGGTTTGCCGCTGATGCTTTAGGGTATGTTCAAACAATCTTAAAATGGAATAGCATAAAATTTGCTTTAGATAATCAATATGTAGCTATTTTTGGATCAGAAGTCTAATTTATAATCGGTCTTTAATCCCAAAGATTTTTTAGTATAATTATGAAAAATAATTACGGAATAGAAAAAGGGCTAAATTAATTATGCCCTTTTTCATATAACAGTTATTTTTAATTCTTACTTGACATCAGCTAGCTGGTCTAATGCTTCTATATCAGGTACCGCAAAATGTTCGGTAACGACAGGTTGATGGCGCAGGCAGTGTGGAGTAATCGGCCTGTTCTGGGGAGTGTGCGTAGGGCCTCGAAAGAACATCAAGAAGCCGCTCCATCACGCTGTAGTCTTCTTCTTTCACCGCCGCTTCTAGTGCCTCTTCTACCCGGTGGTTGCGAGGGATTATCGCAGGATTGCTGTTCCGCATCAACTGATGCGAGGAGGCTTTTGATTCCTGCTGCCTGCCTAGTCTCACCTGCCACAGCTCATGCCACTGAGCAAATTCGGTGGTGCCAAATAGGACCGTATCCTCCGGCTTATCAAAAGTTAATGCACGGAAGGTATTGGTATAGTCCGCATGATACTTCTGCATCATACTGAGGAGACTTTCAATAAGGGATTTATCCTGTGGCTCTTCATTAAATATTCCCAGTTTTGCTCTCATTCCCGCAAGCCAATTGGAGTGATACAATTCAGTAAAATCTGAAATCGCATCCTGAGCCAGTTTGACAGCCTGATCCTGGTTGACATGAAGCAGCGGCAATAGGGTTTCAGCAAATCTAGCGAGATTCCACGCAGCAATATGCGGCTGATTGCCATATGCATAGCGGCCATAAATGTCAATGGAACTGAATACCGTTGCCGGGTCATAGGCATCCATGAAGGCGCAAGGACCATAATCAATGGTTTCTCCACTTAGGGCCATGTTGTCGGTGTTCATCACCCCATGAATAAAGCCAACCAGTTGCCATTTAGCAATCAGCACGGCCTGACGCTTGATCACTTCCTGAAGTAGGAAAAGATAGCGGTTCTCATCAGTGTCAACGTCTGGAAAATGTCTTTGTAATGTGTAATCAGCCAGGGCCCTGAGATCTTCAACAGTGCCCCATTCTGAAGCGTATTGAAAGGTGCCGATGCGCAAATGACTGGTAGCCACGCGGGTCAGTATTGCACCAGGTTGCTCAGTTTCGCGGATTATTGACTCACCGGTTGTCACCACCGCTAGGCTGCGGGTGGTAGCAATACCAAGCGCATGCATTGCTTCGCTGATGATATATTCGCGCAGCATCGGTCCAAGTGCCGCTCGACCATCGCCCCGACGGGAGTATGGTGTTCTACCTGAACCCTTGAGCTGAATATCAACCCGTTCACCTGAGGGAGTGATCTGTTCACCAAGCAGCAGAGCACGACCGTCCCCTAACATGGTAAAGTGCCCGAATTGATGCGCTGCGTAAGCTTGAGCAAGAGGCAATGCGCCTTCAGGAATCTGATTGCCAGCAAGCACCGCTACGCCATCATTGCTTTGCAGCGCCTGGACGTTCAACCCAAGGGATGTTGCCAACGGATAATTGAGAATGATCAACTTCGGTGAGCGTACAGGGGTTGGGTTGAGTCTGGTAAAAAATGATTTCGGCAGACGAGCATAACTGTTGTCTAATTTCCATCCTGTTTCTATTATTGCTTTTGTCCCTGTCATCATATCTCCTTTTCTTCTATCTTTTTGTATTCTAGATTTTTTCTCTACATAAAACAAAAATCATAGTATTCTATGATATTTTTAGTTATCTACTTTCTATATCAACACAACGCAGCCCCTTTTAGTGTCTGCTTATGCTAGTTTATTATACCCTTCCACGCAAAGATGACGCCCTGTAAATCTTCCATATCCTTCAGGGAAATTTTGCAATTTATATTTTATTAGAAAAATACATGAAACTATATTAAAAGGATAATAATAAATGGAATACTATTATCACGCATACATCGCATACATAAATGTACTAAATCACGAGACTTCTCATAGATCTCTTACAATTGTGCTTTTGACAATGTTTTAAATAGCTCTAAAAGTTTCTTAACATCATACTCCTAACCTCTATTCAAACGTATGTTGGGATTACTTATAGCATAAAAAAAGAGTAGTGCAAAAATCAACACTACTCACTAACACAGCCTAGTATAAATAAAAGAGCTGCGAATTAGGCATAAAACCTAACCCACACCTTTTTATAAGTCTATTTTTTCTTTTGTTTTAATCTAATCTAGGGAGGTCTTTTTTATATACCTTGCATCCCTTTAGTTGTAGTTTTCCAATTACTACGCTCTCTAATCAACTCAGGTTTTATAAATTTACTATCATATAGTACTTCTGAGTGGTTATACATTATCAATTCTTCTTTTACCGTATTTCCGTTAGCTTTATCAACTACTTTTCTATATATTTTATTATTTCTATAATACTTTCCATTTTCTTCGTTGAAATATAAGTCTTTTTCTATTATATGATACGCCTTATCTTCTTGATTTAAAGCTCTTAGTTCTCCGCAAAGATGTGTGTCTGTAGTGTATGTTATTAATTGATATATATTTTCTGTATTATTTTTAAAGCAATAATCTAAATAATTATAAGATATAGATGTTCCTGTTCCAAAAGGGATTACTCTATTAAAGTCTGGAAATAAGTCAAATTGGTTGTGGTGATGATGTTCTATTATATCTAATGGACTGTGGAGAATCATCCAGTGTATAAGATTTGTGAACTGGCACATCCCTCCTCCAATCCCTTTGGAAGGTGATCCATTTTTTATAGTCATCCCCTCTAAGTACCCATTCTCTTCCGAACAATCTCCTACCGTTTTCCAAAAAGAAAATGTTTGTCCAGGTTTAATTAATATACCTGTAATTTTTGGTGCCGATAATTTAAGATTAGTGGCCTTGTTTTCTTGAAGTTGAATATCTACATTACCAAGTTTTCTTCTTATAAGGGAGTTATGAGAATATAAAAGTACTGGTAACTTTTCTTCACTTCTTTCTGATGCATATTTGTTATTGTCTAATATCCATTTAGCATATCTTTTGAACCTTTCTTTTTTTACGGATATTTTGTAGGATAAAGGACTTATCTCACAAAATAATTTTCTTTCCATCCATTTTTCCCCCTATTAAACAAAATATTTTAGTGTTAATGAAGATATTTAAATTACTTTGCATAAACCAACTTAAATATCTTCATTACTTTAGATTTTTTTCATTTTTAAGTTAGCTATTGTTTAATGTAGCAAAACTTGTTTTCCAGACAATTGTATTATCAAATATTTGTCGTATTATAATTATATTATTTACTTTTATTACAATCAAAGGAAGTTTATCTATGTATTTACAGATTATCTACTATAATCTATATTAGGAAACGTTTAACTACACCAACGCTTATACACAACCTATAATTGGAAAAATAAAAGGAATTAATGAGTATAATAGATGTTTATTGGTGGCTTTCCAAAGTGGAAACACACCAGAAGATATTAAGGCAGAAAAGGAACATGTAATTTAATACACTGTATTCTAGTTACTAACTTAAAGAAATCACGTATGAGATAAAAGATTTGTTATTTAACATGGAATATTTTGTGGTATCATAATGTTAAGGATGCTGTACCGGTGCGCAAAGAATAGGTAATTCTGATCACGCTTCAAATATCTCAGCTACAGCAATTGCTGATGGATTAAAACTGAATGCTGTATAATTATCTATTTGTATAAAGCAGATGGGAAAGAAAATTAATGTAGTTATTTTGAATGGAGGATATATATGAACGAAACATTTGATTTCAAGGTTGTTGATAGTATTATTGATAAGCTTGGATATAAGGAAAGTGCAATTATTGCTATATTGCAGAGTATACAGGAGCATTATAGTTACCTGCCTAAAGAGACTTTTCCATATCTCTCAAAAAAACTTAACATCAGTGAAGCTAATATCTATAGTGTAGCCACATTTTATAAGAACTTTTCACTGGAACCAAAAGGTAAGTATGTTATAAAAGTTTGTGACGGTACTGCCTGCTATGTTAAAAAATCAATTCCTATACTTGATAGACTACGTAAAGAATTAGGTCTATCGGAATCAAAAGCTACAACCGATGATCTAATCTTTACTGTAGAAACTGTATCCTGTCTTGGTGCATGTGGACTAGCTCCCGTATTGACCGTAAATGATAAGGTATATCCTGACATGACACCAAATAAGGCCGCTGAACTTTTGAAAGAACTGAAAGATGAACAGTAATTTGCAGGAAGGATTCTGTTCCTAAAACTTAATCACTAACAACTCCATAAATGGAAATAGAGATCTGCTAGGCAGACCTCTATTTGTGGTGCAATTAACAATTTAAACTTATAATTTCTGCTTCAATTCTGACATTATATTTATTAGATATTCATCTTCATCAAATACAGAAGTTCCTTTAAGATCAGCTTCAGTAACTCTATCACTATACGGAATAGTATATATAATAGGTATACTTAATTTATCCTGAATAATTTTTTTCTCTCTTGCATTCTTCACTTTATTTAAAACAGCTACATTATTTTTTATTCCTATATCCTTAGCTAATCTACTTATTCTTTCTGCCGTTTCAACTGAACGCAGATTCGGTTCTACAACTGTTATTAAAACATCTATATTTTTTGTAGTCCCTCTTCCTAAATGTTCAATTCCCGCTTCCATATCCATTATCAGGGTATGATCACATTTGTTTAAGTAATGTTCCAGTAACTTTTTTACAAGTGCATTCTCGGGACAAAAACATCCGCCCCCTCCTTGCTTAATAGATCCAGCTACCAATAACCGCACGCCGTCATTACATTCGATTCCAAATCTATCTAAAATATCATCTACTGTAAAATTCAATTTAAACATTTGACCATATCCGCTTCCCGGTTTTACTCCTGTCTTTTCTGCTATCAAATCATCCATCTCTGACAATGGTGTGATATTAGAAGCTTGTCCCCCTCCTAACACAGTTATCAGATTTGGAGAAGAGTCGGTATCTAAAGCAATTACTTTTTCTCCTTCTCGAGAAAATATTCTAGCAAGTCCAGCAGAAATAGTAGTTTTACCTACTCCACCTTTTCCTGAAACAGCTATCTTCATTGTTTCACCCCCAAAAATTTCTTTATCTCCTTAATTTTTTTACAAGTTTCACATAGATCGAAGTACCCTTCTGGAAAGCTTGGAAAATCCTCTTTTAATTTTCCAATCATTTTTTCAGTACTAAAAAATTTTCCACATTCCTGACATTCCTTGAGCTTAAGTTTTGTATTAAAATATTGAATATATCTAGTCGAACCTTCATCTTTAACTTTTATAGTTCCAGTAGGACAAATTTCAGCACAAGCCCCACACCCTATGCAAACATCAGAATCAATAGAAAAAGGAGTGCCAACCTTAGTATCATGACCTCTTCCTACAAAACTTATCGCTTCAATCCCTACTTTTTCCTTACATACTCTAACACATCTACCACAATATAACAAACAATCATAGTCCTTGCTTTCAAATCTGCTTTTTGTAACTCCTAGTTTCTCAAATCTTTCTTTCAATTCTTTTGAGCCTGACGTTCGAGCCAGCAACAGTTCAGCTATTAATTTTCTTTTTTCCACTAGTTCTTCAGTTGCTGTTTTGATTATCATACCATCTTCTACATATCTAGTACAAGAAGCATCTAGTACTTTATTCCCATTCTTCTCTATCTCGACGATACATAATCTACAAGCACCGTAAGGTTCTAAACCATCATGATGGCATAAAGTTGGAATCTCAATATTCAACTCTATTGCCAATTCAAGAATAGTTTTTTCTTCCTGTACTTCAGCTTCTTGACCATCAATAGTTACTTTCATTGTATCACTCCTGCCCCATCTCTACTCTATTCTCACCTTGTTGAAAAGCAGTTAAAAATCTTTGTGCTGCTTCTTCTTTTTTCTTATTAGATAACTCTTCTAAAGTTATCAGCTTCAAGGCCTTTGTAGGACATCCTTTCACACATGCTGGCTCTTTTCCTTCTTCTAGCCTCTCTATACAGAAATCACATTTGATTACAATATTGTCTGCTTTACTTCTCTTTAATACTCCAAATGGGCAAACTTGAACACACATATTACATCCTATACATTTATTCTTCTTTATCACAACTGGAGCTTCATCATTTTTTCTACCTATAGCAGCTGTAGGGCAGACATTTTCACAAGGAGCATCGTCACAGTGCCGACATTGCCAGGGAATATTCCTTCCATTTACAGATTCTACACTCATCCTATATTGGGGTAGGGGATCCTCCTGAATAGCTCCAAATAAATCCTTAGAATTAGAATGTTCAATAGCACATTCCAACTCACAGGTATGACAGCCTAAACATTTATGTAGATCAATATCTATTATCTTTTTCATATTTATCCCCTCTTTCCTAACAGTTGTGCCCGCTTGCTTTCAATATGCCTAAGCATTAGGCCTGCTATTTTATGAGGATTACTTTCCACAGCAAATTTACCTCCAGTCACTTCTTCTACATCTTCAGTTAATAACTTAACTACCTCACTACTTCCCAAAATAGGAGGTGTAGTTCCTAAAACAGTAAAGACTCCCGAAGCTATAAAATAAGTACCTATAGATACTGCCTTTTCACTCATCCATTCAGGAGCTGCCCCTGCAACAGGTAAGTCAGAAGTCTTAACACCTAAAGCTTCTGCTATTGCTGATATAGCAACAAGAATTCTGGTATTATCTACACAGCTTCCCATGTGTAAACAAGGAGGAATACCAAGCTGTTCACAAACTGCCTTCAGACCATCTCCAGCTAATTTAGCACCTTCTACTTTAAAAAGACCAGCTTTCATAGCAGCAATTGACCAGCAACCTGTTCCCACTACCAAGATATCATTAGCAATTAATTCTTTAGCAACTTCAATATGTCCTTTATCATGTTCTAATTTAGGATTATTACATCCTACTATACCTGCTATCCCTTTGATTGTACCTTCTTTAATTGCATCAAGAAGTGGATTTAAGGAACCACCTAAGGCTTCTACTATTGATTCAACAGAAAAGCCTACAATCCCATCCATCTTTTCTGAAGGTATTTTAATCTTATCTTTTGCTCTGGCAGGGTAATTCTCAATGGCTCTTTTAATAATTTTCCTAGCAATTTCATCTGCCTGTTGTGGATAGAACTCAATATGTTCTGCTCCTGGTATCTTTGCTTTTTCAGAAGTAGTAATCACTTTAGTATGATAACAATCAGCTACATCTACCAGCGAAGGCATAATACATTGGTAATCTACTACCATAGCATCTACAGCACCGGTAGTTATTGCTAATTCTTGTTGTAGAAAGTTACCAGCTGTTGGTATCCCATGTCTCATTGTAATTTCATTTCCTGTACAGCACATACCAGCTACCACAATTCCTGCTGCTCCTTTGCTTTTAGCCAATTCTATCATGTCTTCATCTTCAGCAGCTTCAACAATTTTTTCAGACAAGATTGGAACATGGCCATGAACAATTACATTTACCTTGTCTTCTTCTAACACACCTAAGTTAGCGGTAGATTCAACAGGATAAGGAGTACCAAACATCACATCTGAAAATTCACTACCAATTAAGGAACCACCCCAACCATCTCCAAGAGCTGTTCTAATTCCCTGTAGACTTAAGCTAATAGGATCAGCATCAACTCCCATATTTGTGCGGTGCATACTTTCTGTAATTTCCCTATCTATATTTCTAGGAGCAACATTTATATTCTTCCAAAGCTCCTTTAAACTTTCAGGTGCATAAGCATTGGCAAATGCAAGCATCTTTTCATCCTGTTTTCCAAAATCTAAAAGAGCTATTCTAGCAACATCTTCAGCAATTTCTTTAATTTCTCTATGTATATCAATTCCTAATTTAGACGCTATTGCTTTTAACTTAGCTTGATCCTTTATCTCATACCCTGGTAATTCTCCTTCAACCATCTCTTTAAAGACCAATGCTACCTCTCTACCATGATCGCCATGGGCAGCCGCTCCAGCCGCAATCATTCTAACTAAGTTTCTAGAAACTATTGTACCAGCTGTCGCACCACAGACCCCCTTCGAAGGTCCTTCTCCAAAGGGATCGATTCTACATGGACCCATATTACAATTCCTACAACATAAACCAAGTTGACCAAAACCACACTGAGGCTGTTGTGCTTCAAGTCTATCCCAAATAGTCTCCACTCCATCAGAATGTGCTTTTTTAATTCCTTCCTCTGTTGCTTTATCATATGACTTTTTCTCACTCAAAATCTTTACACTCCCCTCTTTTATATAAATTATCAATACTTAAAATAGATCTTAGTATTTTTTATTCTTTAACTATCGCATCAAAAGGACAAACTTCAATACAAGCTCCACACTTAATACATTTATCTTTATCTATAATATGCTGCTTTTTAACTTGTCCACTGATAGCACCTGCAGGACATTCCTTTACACATTTAGTACATCCTCTACAATCATCAGCAATATAGTATTCTAATAATGACTGACATACCCCAGATGGACATTTTTTATCTTTTACATGAGCTTCATATTCAGCTCTAAAATAATTTAATGTTGACAATACAGGATTAGGTGCAGCTTGTCCTAAGCCACATAAGGCAGTATCTTTTATCATTTTTCCCAAAGTCTCTAATTGCTCTAAATCTTCAACTTTAGCCTTACCTTCTGTAATCTTTTCTAATATCTCTAACATTCTTTTAGTACCTTCACTGCAGGGAGCACACTTACCACAAGACTCCCCTACTATAAAGTTTAAAAAGAACCGAGCTATATCTACCATACAGTTATCTTCATCCATCACAACCAATCCACCAGAACCCATCATAGCTCCCACTTCCAATAATGAGTCATAATCAACTGGTAAATCTAACTTATCTTCCGGCAGGCAACCTCCAGAAGGACCACCAATCTGGACTGCTTTAAAGTCTCTGCCATTAGGAACTCCCCCACCTATATCATAAATAATTTCTTTCATTGAAATTCCCATTGGTACTTCCACTAAACCAGTATTTTTAATCTTACCTGTCAAAGAAAAGACCTTAGTTCCTCTGCTGCCTTCAGTGCCTATTTTACTAAAGACTTTGGCCCCATTATTGATAATCCCTGCAATATTAGCATAGGTTTCTACATTATTAATGTTTGTGGGCTGACCCCATAATCCTTTCTGAGCTGGAAATGGTGGTCTAGCTCTAGGCATCCCCCGTTTTCCTTCAATAGATGCTATCAAAGCCGTCTCTTCACCACAGACAAAAGCTCCAGCACCGGCTTTAATCTCTATATCAAAATTAAACTCTGTACCAAATAATTCTTTTCCCAAAAAACCATACTCTCGTGCTTGAACAATAGCCTTTTCTAAGCGTTTAATAGCTAGTGGATACTCGGCTCTAACATAAATATATCCTTCATCAGAACCAATAGCATAAGCAGCAATAATCATCCCTTCAAGAACCTTATGGGGATCTCCTACCAGTATACTTTCATCCATAAAAGCACCTGGATCACCTTCATCAGCATTGCAAATAACATATTTTTTGCTCCCTTTACTGTCTCGAGCAAACTGCCACTTAAGTCCAGTTGGAAATCCTCCTCCTCCTCGTCCCCGAAGACCAGATTGCTTAACTTCATCAATTACTTCCTGTGGCTTCATTTCAGTTAAAGCTTTTCCTAATGCTTGATAGCCACCTCTTGCTAGATAATCTTTAATATTTTCTGGATTGATTTCGCCACAATTATTCAATACAAGTTTCTGCTGTTTGCTATAAAAATCAATATCATCATAAGAGAAAATATTTTCTCCACTAACCGGATCTTGATATAATAATCTTTCTACTATTTCCCCTTGTAAAAACTGTTTCTCTACTAACTCTTTTACATCTTCAGCACTTACTTCACAATAAAATATTCTTTCTGGATAGACAATTACAATTGGTCCTTTTTCACAAAAGCCATGACAACCTGTTTCTACTATCTTAACTTCACTTTCTAAATTGTTATTAATAAGTTCTTCTTTCAATGCATCTCGAACTTCTCTGCATCCGGAGGAAATACAACCTGTTCCTCCACAGACTAGAATTCTTTTTTCTAATTCTTCTAAATCTTCTTGAAAATCTTTCTGCAACTTTTTTAACGCTTCCAATGATTTCAAACTATTCACCTCCACAATATAGTTAGGAGATTAAACTCTATGCCACTAGACTTTCAAAGTACCTATGGTAGGATGTTATTATACTTTTTTCTAAAATAATATACTCGGTATAAACTATGTATCACCCTAAGTGTTCTTCCCAAATATAAAACATGCCTAAAGTTATTACTTATTTTCAACAAATTGTATGTTAATGCCATCAGGATCTTTTACATAGAAATATTTGATTTTTTCATTTGGCTGAATCGGCCCTTTGTGAACTTCAAGTCCTTTTTCTTTTATTAACTTTATCTTCTCTTCTATCGACTCTACCTCAAATCCAAATGAAATGCTCTCACATTCACTGAATGCCCTGAAATTAGGATCACTAATAAGTTCCAACTTAGTTTCTCCATCCCCTAAAAAAGAAATATCTTTTCCAGACTGGGAGGTGTATCTTTTATTAAGAGAAAGCCCTACAGCTTCCCTGTAAAAATTCAACGACTCTTCCATGTTCCTTACTCTGATTGTACACCAACAAAACTTCATATTCGCACTCCTTTCTATGAATTTCCCATCCTGTATATTCATTTTTTCAAGTTCATTCTTGTTCTTTTCTTTAACCTTAGCTCTACATTATAAATAAATTACATAGTTTATAATTGCTGGATAGGATTAGGAATATTATACTACATTTCAATATTTGCTTAAAATCCTCTGAAGTCTTTGATATCCGACTATTTCTTCTCTATCTTAACCACCGTCTCCACATATGTTATGATAGAAAAATGATACAGAATTTTCTCTATAGTAGAGAAAGCTCTGTATCATCATTGATTATAAGAGGATTTTGTATTCTATTTTAAGTTAACTATTGTTTAATTATACAATTTTTTCAGTGGCAATTGCCGTTTGAGTGTTTATTAATGTAGCAAAACTTGTTTTCCAGACAATTGTATTATTAAAATATTTCTCGTATTATAATTATATTATTCACATTAATTACAATCAAAGTAAGTTTATCTATGAATTTACGAATTATCTGTTATAACCTATATAAGGAAACGTTTAACGACACCAAAACCTATACACAACCTATAATTGGAAAAATAAAAGGATTATTACTTATCTCTTCTAGTCCGAAAATCTATACTTTTCTAGATAAAACAAAAAAAGCCTCACAGCTACGCTGTGAAGCTTTTTACCTGGCAACCTCCTACTCTCCCACACAGTCGCCCGTGCAGTACCATCGGCCTCTTAGAGCTTAACCATCGTGTTCGGTATGGGAACGGGTGTATCCTCTAAAAGCATCATCACCAGATTAAAATTACATTTATTTATTATATTGGCACTATTGCATCAATACTTCTTTTATAAAATGGCTCCGCGGAGAGGGCTCGAACCTCCAACCTATCGGTTAACAGCCGAGTGCTCCACCATTGAGCTACCGCGGAACATTATGTCCTTTGATTTTCAAAGGATACCTGGCAACCTCCTACTCTCCCACACAGTCGCCCATGCAGTACCATCGGCCTCTTAGAGCTTAACCATCGTGTTCGATATGGGAACGGGTATATCCTCTAAAAGCATCATCACCAGATTGTTGATGAAATTTTATTCCATCAAAATTGCACATAAATTTTAGCCTTTTTTATTGGTCAAGCCCTCGACCTATTAGTATCAGTCAGCTCAACATGTTGCCATGCTTACACCTCTGACCTATCAACCTTGTGTTCTTCAAGGGGTCTTACTAGCTTATGCTATGGGAAATCTAATCTTGAGGTGGGCTTCACGCTTAGATGCTTTCAGCGTT
>NZ_BOPZ01000031.1:41175-41559 GCF_018332455.1 Clostridium polyendosporum | reverse complement strand
GCCAGAAGGTTTTTTCTACTTAGACCATAGAACTGTAGATAGTAAAAATAATATTATAGTAGATGTACATGTTACCCCTGGTAACGTAAGCGATAGCGAGCCAATACTAAAAACATTAGATAGAATAAATGAAACTTTTAAGATTAAACCAAAATATCATGGTTTAGATGCAGGCTATTTTACTAACCCTATATTTAAAGCATTAGCAAATAGAAAAATAAATGCTGTTATTGCTTATAGAAGGTCTCCTCATAAAAAAGGAATGTTTAGTAAAAGTAAGTTTATCTATGACTTTGATAAGGATATTTACATTTGTCCTAATAATGTAGCCTTAATTTATAAAACAACAACTAGAGATGGATATAGGGAATATAGATGTTTTGA
>NZ_BOPZ01000031.1:40792-41093 GCF_018332455.1 Clostridium polyendosporum | reverse complement strand
GGAAATTTGCTTTCACTGTCCACATAAAAATAAGTGTTTTAGTGAGAAAGCTAAATATAAAACTGTCAGAAGACATGTTTGGGAAGATTATAAAGACGACAATAAAAATTTTCTTAAGACTGAAAAGGGAAAAGGTATATACAATAGAAGGAAAGAAACAGTTGAGCGAAGCTTTGCAGATTCGAAAAATCTCCACGGGCTTCGCTATGCGCGTATGCGCGGACTCAACAAAGTTTCTGAACAATGCTTATTAACAGCAGCAGTTCAGAATATGAAGAAGATAGCAATGAGACTATCTTCT
>NZ_BOPZ01000031.1:0-40577 GCF_018332455.1 Clostridium polyendosporum | reverse complement strand
TATAGATTTATATAAAATTTTATTCAAATTAATAGAAAAGCTCTCTTTTAAAATTTATCCACAAGTTTGCTAGAAAACCCCTCTGTTTTTTAAACAGGGGGTTTTTCAGCAAACTGATATAAAACACTGTTAAATAGCAGTGTTTTATTTTTTTACTCTATAGCAAATTATAAAATCGTTAAGTTATAGATAATAGACTAGATGTATAGTTTAATAATACGATTGTTAGAACAAATGAGTTGGATTTTAAATATCTTAACAAATGTTAATTAAATTTAAAGTGTATGCTGATTATTAGTAATATGTCACAAAAAATGTATTTATTAATTGTATAAAATTACAAAAGTATTGACAAATTATTCTTCCAATTACTCCAAATTTTGCGCAAATTAACAAGTAAACATTTTCAGGGAGGTTTTTAAAAAAATAGATTAATTTTTCTAAAGTTTCCTTTAATAAAATTAAAAAATAAATTAAAAACTGACAAGGAAAATATATCCAAATGATGCAATTTAGTTGGACAATTTACAAAATAGTATTTATAATTATAATATGTTACAAGTTACGAATCAGTTATTATTAATAAATTTAATTGTACAATTAAAATTATTAAAAATTTTCCTATAATAATCTAGTTAAATAATATGGGGAGGGGGAGAAAAGATGTCTGAAAATATTTTAAAGAGAGAATTGACTGATGATTTAGAGACAGAAGAAATTTTTAATGAATACGAAGGACAAAAAAATTATAAAGAGATCTTATACAATGTTATTAAAAGAATCTTGGATATCATAGGAGTAGCAGTGGGGCTTATTATTGCAAGTCCAATATTTTTGGTTATTACCATTTTAATTAAACTTGATTCAAAGGGCCCTGTTATTTTCTCTCAGGAGAGAGTTGGTTTTAGAGGCAGAAGATTTAAAATGTATAAATTTAGATCTATGATTGTTAATGCCGAAGAGCTAAAAGAAAAGCTAAAGGGACAAAATGAAATGTCAGGTCCTATGTTTAAAATGAAAGATGACCCTAGAATAACAAAGGTTGGAAAGTTTATAAGGAAAACAAGTTTAGATGAACTGCCACAGCTTATAAATGTTTTAAAAGGTGATATGAGCTTAGTGGGACCAAGGCCAAGTCTTCCTAAGGAAGTAGCTTATTTTGAACCTTGGATGCTGAAAAGATTAGAGGTTAAACCAGGACTTACATGCTATTGGCAAGTTATGGGTAGAAATGACATAGGTTTTATTGATTGGATGAAGCTTGATATTAAGTATGTAAATGAAAGAAGTATTTGGACTGATATAAAGCTTGTTTTTAAGACAGTAGGAGTATTGTTCGGGGACGAGCATGCAAGATAGGAGGAAGACAAATGTTATGTGCATTAATAATGGCTGGGGGAAAGGGAACTAGATTTTGGCCATTGTCAACAGAAGAAAAACCAAAGCAGTTTTTAAATTTAATTGGAAATGAGACAATGATTCAAATGACTGTTAATAGAGTGAAACCACTTATTCCTATTGAGAGAATATTTATTTGCACAGGTGAGCAGTATGTTTCTTTAGTTAAGGAACAGCTTCCAGAGCTTCCCGAGAAAAATATAATAGTAGAACCAGAAGGTAGAAATACAGCACCTTGTATAGCTCTTTCAGCTTTTGTAATAAGAAGATATTATAAGGATGCTACAATGGTAGTACTTCCTTCAGATCATTTAATAAAGGAAGAAGAAAAATTCCTAAATATTATAAAAGATGCTGGGGAACTTTTGAGTGATTATCAAGATGCTATTATCACTTTAGGTATGACTCCAGATAGACCTGAAACTGGATATGGTTATATAAAGTCTGGTAATGAACACATTAAAATAAATAATAATAAAGTTATAACTGTTGAAAGTTTTGTTGAAAAGCCAAATAAGGAAAAGGCAGAGGAGTACCTACGCGAAGGTAATTACTTATGGAATGGTGGAATGTTTCTTTGGAAGGTAGATAATGTACTAAAACTTATAGATGCACATTTACCTAATACATATGAAGCTTTAAAGAATATAGAGCTTGTAAAAGAAGATCAACTTCAAGATGAGGTTAATAATAACTATGGTAAAACAGATAGTATATCTGTTGACTATGGTATTATGGAAAAAGCAGAGAGTATACATGTTATTCCAACTGATATTGGATGGGATGATATAGGGACTTGGAATGCTGTAGAAAGATACAGAAAAAAAGATGAAAACTCTAATATACATATAGGTGAAGTGAATATTTTTAATGGTACTAATAACTTGGTTGTAGCATCAAGTAATAATATCATTATTGATGAGCTAAGTGATATATATGTTATAGAGAATAATGGAAAAATAATTATAGGTAAAAAAGAGAATGTAGATAGAATTAAATCATTAAAAGATATAGTATTGTAGTTTAGTTAAGTAAAATAGAGAGTAAGTGATTGAGAGTTTTTAATAATGACATAATAGGGGCGGAAGGGGATATTTTTATGAAAATTGTAGTAGCCGGTACTGGATATGTTGGATTAGTAACAGGAGCATGTTTATCTGAAGTAGGACATAGTGTAACTTGTGTAGATATTGATGAAAGAAAAGTTGAAATGATGAAAAATGGAATTTCACCAATATATGAACCAGGATTAGACGAATTATTAAAGAAGAATCATGATATAGGAAGATTAGATTTTACAACGGATTATAAGAATGCATATAAAGATGCAGATGTTATTTTTATAGGCGTAGGTACTCCAGAAAAAGAAGATGGTTCAGCTAATTTAGATTATGTTTATATAGTAGCAAAGCAAATTGCTGAAAATATAGAAAAAGACTGTCTAGTTGTAGTTAAATCAACAGTTCCAATAGGTACTAATGATGAAGTTGAAAGTTTCATTAAAGAAAACTTAAAGAATGATGTAAGAATAGATGTAGCATCAAATCCAGAGTTTTTAGCACAAGGAACAGCTGTTAAGGATACGCTTCATGCTAGCCGTATTGCAATAGGAGTAGAATCTAAGAGAGCAGAAGAAATATTAAGAGAAGTTTATGAAAGATTTAATCAACCAATAGTTGTAACTAATAGAAGAAGTTGTGAAATGATAAAGTATGCTTCAAATGATTTCTTAGCTTTAAAAATTTCATTTATCAACGAAATAGCAAACTTATGTGAATTAGTTGGAGCTAATATTGAAGATGTTGCTCATGGAATGTCCTATGATTCACGTATTGGGGATAAGTTCTTAAAAGCAGGAATAGGTTATGGTGGTTCATGCTTCCCTAAAGATACAAAAGCACTTCACTGGCTAGCAGATGGTCACGGATATGAATTAAAAACTGTTAAAGCAACTATAGACGTTAACGAAAATCAAAAGTTTAGATTAATGAAGAAAGCTAAACAAAGATTTAAGATACTTAGAGGATTAAAGGTAGCTGTTTTAGGATTAACTTTTAAACCGGGTACTGATGATTTAAGAGAAGCTGCATCAATTCCAAATGTTAAACTGTTATTAGAAGAAGGTGCAGAGGTAGTAGCATATGATCCAGTTGGAACTGAAAACTTTAAGAAGTTATTCCCAACACAAATATCATATGTATCTCAGCCTGAAGATGCTTTAAGAGATGCAGATTTAGCATTTATATTTACTGAGTGGAAAGAAATAAGAGAAATAAGCTTAGATAGATATAAAGAATTAATGAAGAAGCCTGTAGTATTTGATGGACGTAATTGTTACGAGTTAGATGAAGCTAAATTATCAGGAGTTGAGTATCATTCTGTGGGACGTCCTATCGTATAAATATAAAATCTAGTATTAATATAACAATAATAAAAAAGATGGATAATAGAATTAAGTCTGTCTTATTCAATGATAAAAAGATAATTTGCTAAAAAGATTCATACAGAAATATAATATTATAGCTGAAGGTACTAAATACAGCATTTTGTATTAACTTTCAGCTATAATTATAAAGATACTGTTATAATTATAAAATACATAATCTATGTTTTAGGAGAAAAGTTATGAATAGAATGAATTTCTTGAATACACAGGTTGATAATTTAACTATGAAAGAAGCAGTAGATAAATTAGAAGGCTTACTACATGATGGAAAGTACCATTATGTAGTAACACCAAATGTTGATCATATAGTAAAGTTAGAACATGATAAAGAATTTAAGGAGATTTATGATAAAGCAGACTTAATTTTAACAGATGGAATGCCATTAGTTTGGATATCAAAGCTAAGTAAAACTCCTATTAAAGAAAAAATTTCAGGTTCTGATTTTTTCCCGGAAGTCTGCAAAGTTGCAGCTGAAAAGAGGTACAAAATCTTTTTATTAGGGGCTGGAGAAGGTGTTGCTGATATAGCAGCTAAAAACTTAAAAAGTAAATATCCAGGATTAGAGATTGTAGGGACTTATTCACCAAGTTATGGATTTGAAAAAAAAGAAGATGAAGTTAAAGAAATAATACAAATTGTAAATAGAGCAAAGCCTGATATACTTGCAGTAGGATTAGGTGCTCCTAAACAAGAGAAGTTTATTTATAAATATTTATCTGAGTTGAAAGTTCCAGTTTCTTTAGGTATTGGTGCGACTATAGATTTTGAGGCAGGTAATATAAAGAGAGCACCTAAATTAATGCAAAGTTTAGGATTAGAATGGTTTTATAGGCTGATAAAGGAGCCTAAACGTATGTTTAAAAGATATCTTGTTGATGACTTAGCAATATTGAGAGTTGTGATAAAATATAGGAAAAAAGTGGTGGCATAATGGATAGAGGTATAAATAATACGAATATATTATACTTAACGAAGACTATGAATTATGGTGGAACAGAAAAAGTTATTATGCAACTTTGTGAAAATTTAACAGATAATTTTAATAATATAGTAGTTTGTTCTACAGGTGGAGTACATGAAGATAAACTGAACCAGTTAGGTATTAAGCATTATAAAATAGGTGATTTTGATAATAAAAGTTTAAGCAATATATTCAAGACAGTTATTGAGATACGTCGTATTGTAAAAGAAGAGAGTATAAATATTATTCACAGTCACCATAGGATGGGAACCTTTTATGCAAAGATTATTTCTGCATTTACCGGCTGTAAAGTTGTACATACAGCGCATAATACATTTACAGATAAGAAGCTTTTTACTAAATTTGCACTCTCAAATGTAGATATTATAGCAGTGGGAGCAAATGTTAAGAAAAATTTAGTTGATTATTTTAATTTAGATAAAAGTAAAGTACAGGTTATATACAATGGAATAGCTAAAGAAAAGTTTGAACCTAATGAGGTTAAAGAAATAGCTGAATTAAAAGAACAAGGATATTTCATAGTTGGTAACATAGGAAGATTATCTGAACAAAAAGGATTTAAATACTTTATTGATGCAATTAGTGAAGTAGCGAAAGTAAATGATAAAATAAGATTTATAATTGTAGGCGATGGAGAGTTAAAAGATGAACTGGTTAATCAATGCAGACAATTAAATGTTGACAAGTATGTTAAGTTCCTTGGTTTTAGAAAGGATGTATTAAACATTATAAATCAGTTAGATATAGTAGTACTAAGTTCATTATGGGAAGGATTACCTTTAACTCCTATAGAAGTTTTTTCACAAGGTAAAACTATAATTGCAACTAATGTCGATGGTACTCCAGAAATCGTAGCTGATGGGTATAATGGGATTTTAGTTAATCCTAAAAATTCAGATGATATTTGTAAATCTATTGTCAATTTGTATAATAATAACGATTTAATTTCTGAATATGGAGTAAATGGGTTTAATACTTACTTAAATAAATTTACTTTAGAACGAATGATAGAAAATTATAAGAAATATTATATGGAATATATTTAAGGAGAAAAAAATGAACAAGCCTAAGGTTACTATATTTATGCCAGTTTATAATTCAGAAGAGTTTATAAGCGAAACTGTTGAGAGTATACTTTCTCAAACTTTTACAGATTATGAATTTTTAATTGTAGATGATGGTTCCACTGATAAAACATTAGATATAATAGAGCGTTATAATGACCCAAGAATAAAAGTTGTTAAAAATGAAAAAAATATGGGATTGCCATATACTCGAAATTTAGGTCTTCAATTATCAAGGGGAGAATATTTTGCATTAATTGATGCTGATGATATTTGTTATAAAGACAGAATAAAAACACAAGTGGATTTTTTAGATAATAATGATAACGTTGGTGTTGTATCAACACATGTTAAAGTATTCGGGAAAATGAGTATTAAAGACAATATTAGGCTCCATGCGTTTTTTAATAAGAAATTAAACTCAGAAGAAATTAAAGCTAAACTCATTTTTTCTAATTTTATATCCAATCCTTCTGCAATGATAAGAAAATCAGTATTGATTGAAAATAATATAAAATATAGAGCTGAATATTCAAGTGGTCAAGATTATGGTTTATGGATAGATCTACTTACTAAAACAAATTTTCATATAATAAGTAAAAAGTTACTTAAATATAGGTTTGGACATGGTAATGTTACTCAGAAGAGTAAATCTAAAAGAGAAGCTATCCATAAAATATTAAGTAAACAATTGTTTGAAAATATAAATTTAAGTTACAATGAAGATGATATTAATGCACTTACTACTATTATGTTAAAGAATAAAGATGTTAATAATATAACTGATTTAGAAAATATATATGCATTATTGGAGAAATTATGTAATCATAATATAGAAAATGGAATATTTAATAATAGTTTATTGATGAAAGAAATTCAAATGCAACGATATTACTTTTTTGTTAATGCAAAGCTTAATAATATATCATTAGAAAATACAAAATACAAGTTTGAAAGATTAAATGCTATTGATAAGTTAGTTATATATATAAAAGTATGGTTTAAACATATGAAAAAGTAATAATGAATAGCTCTAGATGGTGTAGGTAATTTGGTGTAGGTAATTTAATGTAACAACTGCTTTTATTGAAAAAAGCTAGCTAATAGAAATGAAAGAAGCTGTTTGATATTAACCTGGATTTAGGTCTAATAAATGCGATGAAAAAAAGGTGAAAAACGAAAATTAAAAAATATATGATATTTAGATATCATTAATATTATTATATAGGTAAAAAAGGAGTTGTATGAATAAAGAAAATTATAAAATAAATAATTATGGTTTATTAATAAGTATATTTATAAGTATATTTGTAATTTTTGATAACATTCGATCAGCCATAATGCTTAAGTTATTTAATGTAGATTTTATTGTAATTGCACGTGTAAATTACTTTTTTATAGTGTGTACCATTTTGTTTTTTTTTACTAATGTAAGACAAAAGAAGTATGATATGAAAGTATTGTACTTGCTAATAATTTCTATAGGTTTTTCTATGATTTCATTGTTTATGAAATCTTCAACAATAAATGATTATATAATTGTAATAGGTTGCTATATGATACCTATCTTACTTTTAGGGGGGAGATTAGATAATTACATAACAAGTAAGTTCTTTAACTGTGCTTTAAATATCTTAAATATTTTAACTTTTGTTGTCCTATTTTTGGGAATAATTGATTACTTAACAAAGGGAATGACTCAATTATTTTTAGCTAACATTGCATATTTTGATGATCGATATAAAGAATTAGTATATATGAATTTAAATGGTATATATAGATATTTTTCTTTTTTTGGACATCCTCTTAGAAATGCTCAATTGTTTTTAATATTTTTTATATGTAATAATATTTTTAATAAGTATTTTTATACAAAGATTAATTCTGTGGTTATTTCTATTAGTACACTTATAGGTGTAACTATTTCTAATAGTAAATTAGGGGTGTTATTAGCATTAATATTAATATTAGTATGCAATACAAACAATTCTAAAAAGAAATATTTATATTGGATAGTAAGTATAATAATGATAATTATATTTGTGAATTCTAATCTGTTTTATTCTACTGTTATTGAAAGACTGTCTTCTAGTTCTGATTTAACGAGTGGAAGAAATGAGATTATGAGTGCTATGCTAGATGGTTTTGTAAGTAAACCAGGGTTATTAGGTGATGGATTATACTATTCTTATTATGTTAGATTAGCTACAGGAAGTGGAGCAACTAGTTTTGAATATCCATTTATAATGTTTGCTTATGATTTAGGAATTATATCAACTATATTCATGTATGGGTTAATTACAGTTTATCCAATTATTTTACTAATATACCATAGAAATTTTTATCTTTGTTTTATGTATATTATTTTATTAGCAGATGTAAATTCTTATAATGGTCTAACAAATCCAGGGGATTTCATGGCACAATTTTGTTTTATTACTTTTTTATTTTTAAACATAGATAAAATAATTATTGAAAATAGTAAATCTTAATTTTATTTTAATATTAAAAGGAGTAATATTATGCACATATTAATAATTCCTTCTTGGTATAAGACAGAATCTAATCCTACTTTAGGAAGTTTTTTTAGAGAACAAGCTCAGGCGTTAGTAAGGGCAGGCCATAAAGTTACTCTGCTTTTTCCAGAAATATCATATGACACTAAAGATATTTTTAATACAAAAATATCTATTTTTGATGATGAAGGTGTATCAACTTATACAAAGAAACAGTATATGATCCCTAAAACAGGATGCTTTGGTTTTAATGTGTCTTTTTATAAAGGAATTAATGACCTGTATAATGAAGCGGTTAAACAAGTAGGTACTCCTGATATAATACATGCTCACTCATGTCTGTGGGCAGGATATAGTGCAATGAAATTATCAAGTAAAAAAAATATACCATATTTAATAACTGAACATTTCACAAAGTATTCAAGGGGATTAATAAAAAGCCATGAAAAACCTTTAATAAAAAAGCAAATTAAATATGCAAGTAAAGTTATAGCTGTAAGTGAAGGGTTAAAAAATGATTTAGAGGAATACTCATTAGGTAAAGAGATTCTAGTTATAAGTAATATGGTTGATGTAAATAAATTTGCATTGAGAGAACAAAAATCACAAAATGACAAGTTTAAGTTTTTGAGTGTTTGTTATTTAATGCAGAAAAAAGGATTAGATATATTACTTAAAGCTTTTGCAAAGAGTTTTAAGGGTTATGAAGATGTTGAATTAATAATAGGTGGCGATGGTGAAGAAAAAGATAATCTCCTTAGGTTAACAAATGAATTAGGTATCTCAAGTCAAGTTAAGTTTTTAGGAGCATTAAATCGAGATGAAGTAATAGAAAATATGCAGAGTTGTAATGCATTTGTTCTCCCAAGTAGATTCGAGACTTTTGGAGTTGTATTTATTGAAGCATTAGCATGTGGCAAGCCAATTATTGCAACAAAAACTGGGGGACCGGATGGAATTGTTAATAAAGGAAATGGCTTCTTAGTAGAAGTAGAAGATATAGAGGGGCTTTCAATAGCAATGAAAAAAATCATTGATAATATCTCTTGTTATGACGCTGAATTAATAAGAACTGATTGTATTAAGAGATTTTCAGAGAAAGCAGTTATTACACAGTTTGAACAAGTCTATAAGGATATTTTAGGAAAAAAATAAAAATGATAAACAAAATATAAAGATACTTATAGATAATATACTAATTTATATAATTTATAAAATATAGTTATATAATTAGATTACTTGGAGGAAGTGAATGAATAAAACAACTACATTAAAACAAGGAATACTAATAAATGTTGTTTCTAAATACAGTAATATAATACTACAACTTTTAATAAATTCTATATTAGCAAGATTGTTAGCTCCTTCTGAATTTGGATTAGTAGCTATTGTGATGGTTTTTATATCGTTTTTTACAGTTTTAGGAGATATGGGAATAGGCCCTGCTATAATTCAAGATAAAACTCTAAGTAAAAAAGAAATTTCAGATATATTTATTTTCTCTGTGTTTGCAGCAGTGATTATAGCCATTGGATTCTATTTCTTCTCATATTTTATATCTTATTTTTATGAGAATAAAATATACATAACGTTAGGAGCTATGTTATCAATTTCTATTTTTTTTAGTATAATTAATGTTGTTCCTAATGCATTAATATATAAAGATAAAAACTTTAAGTTAGTAGGAATAATAAATGTTGGTACGAATGTAATAGTAGGATGTATAACTATAGGTTTAGCAATTAAAGGTTGGTCATATTATGCGTTAATACTCGATTCTATTTTAAAAAGTTTATCTATGTTCTGTATGTGCTTTATTAATAGTAAAATTAGACTTTATAAAAGTTTTAATTTAAATTCTGTTAAAAAAATTAGAGGATATTCTAGTTATCAATTTTTATTTAATTTTATAAATTATTTTACTAGAAATTTAGATAATATATTAGTGGGTAAGTTTTTAGGTGTTAATAGTTTGGCTTATTATGATAAAGCTTATAAACTTATGTTATATCCAGTACAGAACTTAACATATGTAATAACTCCTGTGTTACATCCAGTTCTTTCAGATTATCAAAATGATAAAGAAGTAATATATGCAACATATTTGAAAATAGTAAAATTTTTAGCAGTTGCAGGTGTGTTCGTTTCTGTATTTTGTCTTTTTTCTGCTAAAGAAATAATTTACATAATGTATGGACCACAATGGGGAGATAGTATTGTAATATTTAAAATATTATCAATTTCAATAGTTGTTCAAATGATATTATCAAGTATTGGATCTATATTTCAGGCTACAGGATATGTAAACAAGCTCTTTTCAACAGGTATTATATCTTCGATTTTCACTGTAACGGCGATATTAATAGGTGTTTTAAAAGGAAGTATAGTATATTTATCTATTGGAATTGTAATTTCTTTCATTTTTAATTTTATCCAATGTTTTTATGTATTAATCAAAAATGTTTTTAATAGAGATTTTATAAAGTTTCTTTTGCAATTAAAAAGTATAATAGTTATTACCATTTGTATGGTAATAGGATACGTAATAATTTCTCCTCTAAATATATCAAATCTTTACTTAAGTATTGTTATAAAACTTATTGTAGGGATTTTAACATATTCAATAGGTTTATTTATTACAAAAGAGTACAAGTTATTTATAAGCGTACTTCTTAAAAGATAATTAAGAACTTGGTTTGTGATATAAAAATGCCATATGTAATATAATGTAAATAAGAGTTTTAAAGTCTATTTTCTTTCATTGTTTATACATTAATGATTCTATAAGTATGTTGTGAATTATATTAGGCAAGCTTAAAGGGAAGAGAAGCTTAATAATGTAAGGTTAAATGTACTACATTAGTATGCAAGCATTTATTTTAATATTAACATGAGGTTAGAAAGACTGTTCCTGTTTTTTATAATAGATCATTCATTATTAGGATATAAGATGCTAAAAGTAAAAAATGATATTTTCAAAGGAAACTTTCTAAGTTGCTTATGGGTAACACCTTAACTATATACTTTGATGAGTAGATGATAGTTTTCGTATCTAATGTTTAGAGAACATTATTAGATGATTGGAGAGATATTCAAGTGATAAATTCTTTTAAGAAATCGTTAATTTATTATATAATAAATTTTTTGTTTTTATTTATATGCTTAATACAGAATACTCAAAAAAATCATATTGCTTTAACTATATCAATAGTTATATATATAATATTTATTTTTTATATAAATGAGAACGATGGTGTGACTAATCAAATAATTCTGTCAATCTCATTTAGTGTTATTTATACTAATTTATGGCGATGGACATACTTAAATATTCCTATGGAAATTAAGTATTTAATTGATGTTATAAGTATTATTTTAACATTAAAGATATTGTTTCGATTTAAAAAATATTCTAGGTGTTTAAAAGATAAGATTGTAATAATAAGTTTGTTGCTAATAGTGTTTTCTCCAATAATCTCTTTCTTTAATAAAGTGGATTTTATAGATTATATTATGTCATTAAGAATTTATATTAGGTTTTTGCCGATGTACATTATTTTGTCTATTTCTAAAAATGATTATAAAAAGCATGATTTTTATTTTTTATGTGGATTAAATCTAATATTAGTAATTATTCAGTCAAGACTTGGTTGGAGAGATGATGTATCTGGAGTCTTTGGTATTTCTAATGTACAAGGATTTTTCTTATTTCTTTTAATAATTTATTGTATTGGATTAACACGTTATCTTTATAATAAAATAAATTTAATGTTGTTTTCCATTATTTCGTTGGTTATATTTATTATAAGTGGAATAGGAGAAATAAAAGTAGCATTTATTATTATTCCTGTTATTTCAATAATAGGGATAGTATTGAATCAAAGAAATTATATAAAGTTATTTAAAATAGGCATTCCTATAGTATTTATGATTATTATTGGTTTTAATATATTAGTTCAAATTAGCCCAAATTTTAAGAGTTTTTTTAGTTATGATTATATAGGACAAAATATTTACAACTATACTATGAGAACTAATGATGAGAGGTTTTATTTGGGAAGAATTGAAAATATAGCATATACTAATAACTATATTTTAACATCACAAAAAGATAAAATTACAGGGTTAGGTATTGGATATGCAATGCCAGATGAAAATTGGTATTATACAGCGGATTTTGTACCTAGAGGTAGAAGTATTATTAACCTATATGAAACTAAATTATATCAAGAATATGGTCTGTATTTTGGCTATCATTTTTCTAGTATGAATATTATTTATCTAGAAGGTGGTATTATAGGTTTAATAACTTTCTACTTAATTATTAGTATTCAATTTCTTAGATCTTTTAAAATTTTAAAGAAAACTAATAAAATTAATTATAAATGTTTATCGAATGCAAGTATATCTTTACTAATAGCTTTGGTACTATTAATGTTTTATTATCCTTATTTGATAGATATAAATGCCAACTTGCTTTTTATAATAGTAATGGCATTAATAACAAATGTATATAAATTAGAATAAAAATTAAGTTCTATACTAAAGTTTCCATTTTAATAAATAAAAAGACATCTTTAAGTATATTATTGTAAAACGAGGGTGTCCCAAAAGTTATACTTTTGGGACACCCTCGTTTTAACTTAATATCAAAATTATCTCTAGTCTTAATGAAGTAAGGATGTTAAATTTATAAAAGAGTTTAGTTAATGATGTTCCAATCTTTCAGTTTTATAACTTTAGGTAATCTTAAGGGTTCAGTTTTACTAGGTGTTATTGGTGACATTATAATACTAATTGTTGTGTTTTGTGCATTATTTAAATGAATGTATAACTTTTGAACAGCATTATATGTTTGATTTGCAGGTGTAGGTGAACTAGGTAACGATTTAGCCTCCATTTTATTAAAATTAGCTTCCACTGGTGATAAAATAGAAATTTTTAATGTTTTTCCATCCTTTAAGAGAAGAGCACTTTTTTTATCACTACTTATTTTAATAATTGCTGGGGTATGAGCAAACCACCAAATATCAGATGGTTTATTGGTAGAAATTTCATCCTGAACCAGCATTTGTCCAGAATTCTTAAACAGAATCACACCTCGTTTTACAGATAATGCATCCTTTTTATAGGCATCTGTTATGTCAGCGATAGCGAAAGATCTTTTTGTATCTGATTTAAATAATTCGATTTTTGTATTAGCATATACATTCTGATCAGGTTTTAATCCAGGATTTATAACTAAAGTATTATGACCCTCAGCTCTTTTTCGATAATATTGCCAACGTCGTCCGTTTATTCCCATATTCCAGTATCCTGGAACATTATAATTTTCACTTCCGAGGTCACAGAACCATCTTACGCCTAAAGAATCATATACAAAAGTTCCAATATCTAGATCACTATGCGCTAAATTATTTTTTCCTGCCTTAAAGCCAACAAATGAGTCATTACTTTCAAGTAAAGAGCTATGCAGTGTAGCAACTTCTATTTCTCTAAAGTATTTATCCTGTATCTTTGGTTTAGATTCTTTTATTCTTTTATCATACCAGATAAGAGACATAATACTGCTATTTTTTACAGATGCCTCTTTGTTGTAGTACCATACATAATTACTATTTTTAAATTTATTTGCTAACCATAGCATTACTGGTGATTTTAGTTTGGGACTTTCAGCATCAGCAAAATTGAAAGTTCCGTTTGTACCTGTCATAAAAATTGGGAAATCACCGGCAGAAGAGAATCCGGATGATTTAGACAATTCGTAGTCTGTCCCTAAAGCTGAGTCTAATGCAGAAATAAAATAAGCAGAATATGTTATACCATAATCCCAGTAATTTGGACCTTCATACCAGCCACCGTTAGGATTATACTGAGTCAACATGGTTGGTAAAGACTTAATAGCATTTTCAAGTATTTCGCCTGAAACTAACTCATATTCTTTACTTTCATCTGCTATTGCAAGAGCGCCTAAACCAATTCCGCTGTTACAAACTCCATTCCAATTACTAGAGTTAACTACCCATTCTTTTTGATTGTGATAGAAGTTTAATGCTTGATTAAGTCCTTTGGTAAGAATGGCACTTCTGACTATAGATTTTTGTTCACTAGATAAATAATCATAAAGCCAGTCATAACCTATTGCTGCAGCATTAGTCATTTCTGCAGTATCAAGGAAATGTGATGGATGCCAATCTGGAAAAGAAAAGTTTTTACGGTCAGGATTTGCATCTGAAATAGTTTGTAATTCAAGCCAAGCGCGATCTGCATATTTTTTTTCCCCGCTTATTCTATAGACAAAAGATAATGTTTGTATTCTATCAAGTACCTTTCTACTTACAAATAAGAGACGTGTATTATCAGATAGCTCATATTTAACAGGTTTTTCATGTAGCATTAGATCCGCCCTAGACTTAATATATTTATATTGTTCTTTTATAAGTTTATTTTGTGATATTTGAGATTTGATTCTTTTAAAATCAGTATATGTAGCCATTAATCTAGGGTGGCTGTTATTTTTATTCTTGTCTTTTAAAAGTTTAATTATATCTGATGCTTCAGCATTGTATTTTTTTTGTGGCAAGGTTTTATTAATATAGGTTGATATATAGTACGATAACAAAAAAAGTATAATACTAAGACATAAAAATAATAGGAAAAATTTAGTTGATATTTTTTTCACATTAATCCTCCTAAGGTTCCCATTGCTATATCTCCTTTAGTACATAACTATATTATAATAATTTTATAAATAATACTACTGAAAGTTTAAATTGAAGTTTCTAAAGTATTAAAGAACTCATCATCGTATTTTTATGAAAGAAAGTATTATTTGTTGATATGAACGCAGTAATTATTGATAAAATTAACATCGAAAAAACATCCTTATGTCTTAATGGTTTTGTCCACAAACTAACAATAAAGAGGTTTTTCATTATGTTTCTCAGTATGTTGATTTACGAATAGTAAGGATGTATATAATTAGGGAAGTCAATGTTGTAAATTTATTATTCTGAAAAAGTAAAAAGCCACCTTACTTAGTAGTATAAAACTGAAGTTTAAGTCCAACTATACTAAGTTAAGGTGGATTTTATGATTTATAACCAACAATCTATTACTACAGAATTAAAAGGCTCTAGAGAGAATTAGGATTTTATTTTCTAAGTACTTAGGATGTTATATTGTTTATTATTAATTTAAACTGTAGTTGAATCGGAAGAATCATTGACATATTCTATTACACATCTTCTATTGTGCCTTAACTATAGTAACTTTTCCTAATAGAATGTTTTCAGTTATAGGATTCTTTTCAAATATTATCGAACATATTAAAGGAAATACAATGCCAACTAAGATAAACATATAACTATTATAATGAAAAATAGATTGTAAAACTGTATTTATAGGTAAATGAAGGTACATTATAATTAAAGATTGCTTACCAATATATCCAACAAGGTTACTTCTTTTATCCATTAGCATACTTATTAATAAAACAAAAACTGTAAATAACACAGGAATACATAAATCTAATAGTAAGTGTCTATACTGACTATATTTCATATCTAAGCTATATTTTAATATACCTAACTCAGATATGATAATTAAAACGCTACAACCTAATCCTGTTAATGTTGTCATTAAAACTTTTGGTTTTGTATAAATTGAATTTATTAAATCTTTACAATAGAATCCTATTCCAAAATAAATTAATGCTACTAATGAAACATCAATATTCCAAGGGAACTTAAATCTCATAGGCATATTATAATAATCACTACTTGGTAATATATATATAGACTCCAAATGGCCTATAATATATGCAGTAACAAGACAAATTAATACATATTTCTTTTTGAGTTTAACTTGTAAAATTGAAAAAATTAACTGAGTTACGATTAAACATGTCACATACCAATAAACACCACCAATAGCACGTCCACCATAAACAAACATAATGAAATCCTTTATTATACTTTTAAAGGTTATTTTATCATAGTTAAGCATAGTAAGTAATAGCCAACTAATTATATAGAATGCTATATATGGTATAAGAAATCTACTAAAGGTTTTGTTTAACCATGCTTTAATTTCTGTTAGTTGGAATGGTTTAAAAAGGAATCCACTAATTATAAAAAATGCTGGCATATGAAACCAGTAAATATAATCAAAATTTTCAATTTTTGAGTGCCCAACAACAACTAAAATTATTAAAAGTCCTTTAGCAATGTCTATGTAACCTTTTCTATCAAGTTTTACTGTTTGATTCATTTATTATCATACCTCCTTAAATTATTAGATAAATTATATCATATTGATGCAATATTTGTTGTTTTATTTGTATTAATGATAACTTTTTCTTTTAAAGCATACTCTTCATGGATCATCTAATTAAAATTATAAGTTTAATAGAGGAATATAAAGATATAAAAAAGCTGAACTACGCTAATTTATGATTAGTGTAGTTCAGCTTTTTTATTAAATCAATTTTGAATTAATTTAATAAAAAAGGGGGAGACTTTAATTTAAATTTTAATGAAAATAAATAAAATGTTAAAAATATCGAAAAAACTATTTGAAATTATACAAAAATATGTAATAATTATTATGTAATGTATAACATTGCTAATATTGTTCGGGGGTGGAAATATGAAAAAATTAAGATTACTAGTAAGCACACTAGCAGTTGCAACTCTAGTGGTAGGAACATCAGTAACAGCTTTTGCAAAACCAAAGGATGATGTTGTTAAAGCCTTAAAGCAAGCAAAAGCACCTGATGTTTATATCATTAAGACTGAAAACTATCTAAAGACTAACACGTTGACAGAAGCACAAACAAAGGAAGTTGTGTCCCAGATTGATAAGATCCGTGACATAGTAAAAGCAGAAAAGGTATCAGGTATTTCACAATTAAGTAAAGAATCCAAAGCTCAGGTTTTAGCTGCTATAGAACAAGCTGCTAATGCTGCAGGTCTTACTGCTTCACTTTCAAAGAATGTGTTGGGTACATATGTACTTACTTTATTCGATGGTAATGGAAAGGCAGTTGTTTCTGCAACTGCAGATGATATTATTATGAAGAAAGCTGGAAGTGGAAGTTTTGTATTAGTACTTGGTTCAATGATGATAATAGCTGCTGCTGGTTCACTTATGTTTGTTAAGAGAGTAGCAACTGCATAGTTGTAACAAGCTGGAGGGACATATGAAAAAAGAAAAAACTTTAATACATAAGTCCCGCAAAAGAGCAAGAGTGGGAATTCTTTTAGGAATTCCCATTTTGTTATTTGTATGCGGGATTGGGTTGATATCTGTTGGTGGATGGAATTATATGAAACAGGCTTATTTTCTATCCAGGCTTTTTATTCGAGATGAATATAATATTGAAAATGTTGCAACGGTTAAAGTTGACGATAATAATATTAAATTTCCTTATCTTGGACAAGAGTTTGGAGAGTTAATTATAGAAAGTGCATCTATTCATTATCCTGTTATACAGGGTGATAGAGATGTGGATCTTTTAAATGGTATAGCTCATTCTGATAGCTCCAGGTTTCCGGGGGAAAATGGAAATGTGGTTTTAGCTGGTCATAGTGAAACTGTATTTAAAAACCTTGGTAAGGTTAAAAAAGATGATAGCATAATATTTAATACTTCTTATGGGAAATATGTCTACAAGGTTTCTGAAATAAAAATTGTTGAGGCTAATGATAGAACTGTCACTATTCCTAGTGATAAAGAAAAGTTGACCATATATACTTGTTATCCCTTTAATACTATAGGCATTCCTCCTCAGAGATATATTGTTATAGGTGAATTGATAGAAGGTGCAATGTTATTAAGGGAAGGGGGAAGCCAGTAATGAGATTAAAGGATGCTTTAAAGTTTATTATAAGTCTCTTATTGATGTTCTTTTTATTTATAGTACAGGTAAGTATTTTTATAAATTTTAAACTGCTAAATAGTAATTTCTATAAGGAAACGATTGAAAAGTCTGATTATTTTACTCTTTTATATGAGGAAGTAGATAAAACTTTTAATAATTTAAGTATAATGACAGCTATTCCTAAAGACATGCTTTTAGGTTCAGTTAATCAAGATTTTATAAAGGAACAAACCTTTAAAAATCTTGATAATACATCTCAGTATATGAAATATAAAAGTAATTTATTGGCAGCTAGAGTGGATATTCAAGTTATTGAACAATCAATAAATAAGAATCTTGAAGATTATGCTAAGGAAAAAAATATAGAAATAAATAATGCAGTAAAAAAACAACTTAAGGAAGTAGCTATAAATACTAGTGATCGTATTAATGATTATACTAATCTTTTTAATCTTGGAGCGGTTGCGAAATTTGGGGAATTTCAAAAATTTCGAAAGATATGCTATTTCCTGGGCAATTATAGTTTATTATATATTATATCCTCAGTAATTTTGATGTTAATATTAAGATTATTAAACAGAAGAAGGCCTTGGAATACATTTATGTGGGTTGGTAGTAGTTTTATACCAGCAGGTTTAATGACACTAATTCCAGCGACAATTGCTTTAGTTTATAAGTTACCCTATAGAATTTCAGTTGCTACACCATATATCAAAGAAGGGCTAACTAAATTTATGCTGGAGTATGCATATTTTTTACTATTTATTGGTCTTTTGTTTATTGCATTAGGTATTACATTACTAGCTATGTATATTTGCTTAAGCAATAGAGAAGTAATATCTAATAAAGTTGATGTTATACAAGAATAGAGCACTGCTAAATTTAGTGGTGCTTTATTCTTGGTATATTAGTTTAGATTAAATAATTTACGGGGAAATTAACAAATTATAAAAACATCTCTGAGACAAGCCAATAAATTATGGACTAATCTCAGAGATGTTTTTATAGTATAAATGAATTACCTTTTCAAAATCTTTTCCATGTAGAAAAACAAAAGTCTTAGGAACGTATATAAAAACTAATTTTTCATTTTCTGTTATTTCTTTTGTTTCAACAACAGTCCATTTTTCAACAGAACCATGATTTGACACGTTGGTATTTATACCATTATCAGCATAAGGTATGTACTTAGTAGAGTTTTTTGGAACCCAAAAGAATACACGATAATGAGGTAAGCCATATTTACCTATTATATAATCGTAGGTTGGATTTCCTCTTTTTTCTATAGGATTATTTTCATTAAGTGTTTTATTAGTTACTACAGAATTTGGAGTATTAGCTATAGTTAATACGCAATAGTATAAAGCAATTAGTAACAAGATAATTATTATAAATACTACATTTTTTTTATGTTTCATAGAAATACCTCATTAGATGCATAATAACTTAATATTTAGTATTAACTAAAAATACATGTAATATGCTGTTTTTGGTAAAATAAAAGTAGCATTAAAGATTTTGCTGGCAGGTATGAATTATAGGAGATTATAATTTATATCGAATAATATGAGAATATGAAAATAACTGAAAAGAGATTGTATAATATATATATCATTTGTATCTAAGGGGAAATAATGAAATGAAGACGTATTTAGTAACAGGAGGAGCGGGATTTATAGGCTCAAATTTTATACTCTACATGTTAAAGAAATATAATAACATTAAAATAATAAACTTAGATAAGCTAACTTATGCGGGAAACTTAGAAAATCTAAAAGAAGTAGAAAATAATTCAAAGCATATATTTGTTCAAGGAGATATTTGTGATAAAGAACTAATTGAAGGATTGTTTGAAAAGTATCAAATAGATTATGTTGCTAACTTTGCTGCAGAATCCCACGTTGATAGAAGTATAAGAAATCCCGAAATGTTTGTTCAAACAAACGTTTTAGGAACTGTAAATCTATTAAACTGTGCTAAGAAGGCATGGGAAACTGAAGGTAAATGGAAGGACGGTATTAAATTTCTTCAAGTCTCAACAGATGAGGTTTACGGTTCGTTAGGGGAAATGGGATACTTCACGGAAACAACCCCACTTGATCCACATAGTCCATATTCATCAAGTAAGGCTAGTGGGGACTTAATGGTTAAGGCGTATCGTGATACATATAAGATGCCAATAAACATAACAAGATGCTCAAATAATTACGGACCATACCAGTTTCCAGAAAAGCTTATACCACTATTAATCAATAACTGCTTACAGCATAAAGATCTTCCAGTTTACGGAGATGGATTAAATATAAGAGACTGGCTATATGTTGAAGATCACTGTAGGGCAATTGATATGGTTATAAACAATGGAAGGTTTGGTGAGGTTTATAATATAGGTGGTCATAATGAAAGAACTAATATACAAATAGTTAAGACAGTAATAGCTTATTTAAATAAGCATTTAGATAGAGAAATAACTGAGAGTTTAATTAAATATGTTGAGGATAGAAAAGGTCATGATAGAAGATATGGAATTGATCCAACTAAGATAAAAGAAGAGTTAGGGTGGTATCCAGAAACAACATTTGAGGTTGGAATAAAGAAGACAATTCAATGGTATTTAGATAATCAAGAGTGGATAAAGAATGCTGCTTCTCGTAGAATATTAGAATTATTATGAAAAATCCATCGATTAAATAATCACAGTCTTACTTATTAGGCAATTTGTTGATTATCGGAACTTTAAAACTAATTTAGGTTTGATAAGGTTAAACTTCAGTTTAAATTGAAAAAATTAAGGTAGTATAGGGGGGAATCCATATGCTGCCTTTTTATATTGCTGTTATTTAGTTATAAAGTTATATGTAATTACCGGCATCAGAAATAACTTTAATTAAAAATTTAATTAAAATAAAGAAAATATTAAATTTTTACAAAAAAGTGGTTTTAATTCCTGCAAAAATATGTAATAATTATTACATAAATAGCATTATTAATATTATCTTGCAGTGCAATGAGAGAATAAGACTTAATTTGAAATATATGTAAATTATACCAAAAAAAGATGGTATTATACAAGAACAAAGCACTGCTAAATAAAGCAGTGCTTTTTTAAATAAATAATCTTTTAAGACATACAGATAATGTACTGGAGGGATGGTAATTTGAAAAAAAATATTTTTAGAACCATACACATAGTTATTATGGTTGTAGGTATCCTTAATTTTTGTCCTTTATTAAACTTATCAGATGATTTATTCATTGTTACAATTAAAGCTTACGCGGCTACTATTTCTAATACACCTAATTTAAGTAGTAGCAGTTATGGTAGTCAAAATATTTTTGGTGAGAATTATAAAGGACGAGGTACTTGGTTTTGTTGGGGAAGGGTATCAGAAAAACTAAATATAAAATTATCAAGTGAATTTTGGGGACATGCATCAAGTTGGTGGGATAATAATGCAAAATCAAAAAAATATAATTACGGAAATGAGCCGAGAGCAAACTCTATAGCAGTTTGGGGAGGCGGTAATGGCAATTATGGACATGTAGCCTTTGTAGAGAAGGTTGAAGGTAATACTGTATATTTTAATGAAGCTAATTTGGATAGATATAGAGCTTATGATGGTGCGTTAGAAAGCTTACCTAAAGATAAAATGATAAAAAGAGGAACTTTGTATTTAAAAGGATATATTTATTTGACCAATAATACTACAACTACATCTTCATATTCAAAAGTAAATGCAGGACAAACAGTTTTAACTACTACTAAAAATTATTCCAAGAATTCTACTGCAAAGTCTATGCAAGTTAGTGATAATTTGGTTAACTTTATCGCTCAGTATGAATGGTTTTCCTCAAAACCTTATAGTGGATTTGGGGAACAACACGCAACAATTGGATATGGTCACGTAATACGTTCAGGTGAAAATTTTAGTAATGGAATCACACGACAAAAAGGAAAAGAGTTATTAAAAGAGGATTTGCAAAGAACAGTTAATGAGGTTAATAGATTGGTTTCAGGCGTTCATTTAACTCAACAACAATTTGATGCATTAGTTAGCTTTGCATTCAATTGTGGTTCGGGCGGTTTATCAAGTTCAACTCTCTTAAAGGATGTTAAGAGCGGTAATATAACAAGTAATAAGATAAAAGGTGATTTTCAAGCTTGGAGTTACAGTAATAAAACAAGACTTTTAGGATTATGGAGACGTAGAACAGATGAGTGGCAGATATTTTCACACGGAGATTATAAAAGAAATTATCCATTGTGGTAGAGATACACAACTTCAATCCTTGTATTATTATTCCACTTTGCTTTTTAATAATTGACTATGATATAATTTGGTGTGATATTTTTCGGGTTTAAGGTATTTTAAAGGGAGAAGAGAGAATGCAGAAGAAGAGTAAATTAGTAAATAATTTTATTATTTATGCAATAGGAAACTTAGGATCTAAGTTATTAGTGTTTTTATTATTACCCTTATATTCATATTACTTAACTCAAAGTGAGTTTGGTAGTTATGATATTATTATGACCTTGATAGGGTTTATTGCACCAATTGTATCATGTCAAATTAACCAAGGATTATATAGATATATATTAGATACTAATGATGAAAAAGAAAAATCAAGAATAATAACAAACTCTTATTTTATAGTGATAAAGAATTTGATTATTTTTATATTATTAGTTTTACTTATACAATTATTCTATAAATTTCAGTTTGTATATTTAGTATTATTCCAGGTTATTTTTATGTGCACTCAAGATATAACTCTTCAGGTTGCTAGAGGTTTAGAAAAAAATAAGGAATACTCATATGCTGGTATGTTAAATACCCTTGTAAACTTAATTAGTAATATTATATTAATTGTTTTTCTAGGGTTAAAAGTTGAAGCACTCTTAATATCAATTATTTTGTCTAGTGTAGTGAGTATATTATACATAGCAAAAACAATAGATTTATTTCAGTATATTAATTTTTCAATGGTTAACGGAAAAATAAGAAATGAATTATTGAAGTTTTCTTTACCACTAATCCCTAATGCGCTAAGTTGGTGGGTTACTAATCTATCAGATAGATATTTATTACTTTACTATAAAGGAATTGAATCAACAGGGATATATGCTATTGCAAATAAATTGCCAAGCATATTGATTACTATTAATACTATTTTTTATTTAGCTTGGCAGGATACTGTTATTTCAGAACATGATTCAAATAAAAAAGATTATTCTAAAATGTTTTCTTTATTAATGGTCTTACAATGTACTGCAGCAATAGGGTTGATATCTATTAATAAGTATTTAATGAAGTTTTTAGTTAGTCCTGACTTTTATGAAGCATGGAAGTATACACCTTTCCTTTATGTTGGAGTGGTTTTCTCGGTGTTTTCTTCATTTTATGGTGTGTTTTATTTAAGTGTTAAGAATACAAAAGGAAATTTCTATACTTCAGTGATTGGTGCATTAATAAATATAGTTTTAAATGTAGTTCTTATACCTGTTATTGGAATACAAGGTGCATCATTATCTACCATGATTTCATATATAGTTATTTTCATAATGAGAGCTGTTCATACTAAGGAGTTTGTAAATGTTGATATAGATACTAAAAAGTTCCTATTATTAAATTTCTTAATGGGTATATATATTTATTTATCATATATTGAAAATTTCATTCTATCAGTTATATTGATTGTAGGAGGGGTATTAGTATTCGGGTACCTGAACCTAGAATTTATTAAGAAGTTTGGAAGTTATTTTGGTAAGAGGAAACTAAAGAGTAAGGCAATTAATTAAGGAGAGGTGAAAGTTTTGAAGAATGGTAAGGAATTAATTTTTTCAACTGTAGGAAATGATAACTATGGCGATGAGAGTATGTTTATAAATTACTTGGATAAAAGTTCATTATTACATTCTAAAAATGTTGAAGTTATGTCTACGTTTTATAAAAGAGCTGCTGAGCAGTACCCACAGCATTGCTTTTATAATCCTTTTGAAGGCGTAAACACAAATAAATTTGTAAAACTTAAGGTTTTTCTTGGCTCAATTTTTGATAGTAGTAAACAACATGTTAAGTTAAGATTAAAAAGTCCTATTGAAGAATATTCTAAGTTTACTATGTGTGGTGGAGGTAACCTAAACTCAATATATTTAGGTACCATGTTTGATATATATACTATAACTAAACTGTTTAAGAGTAACGGTAAAAAGGTATATTTTAGACCTCAAAGTTTAGGACCATTTAAAGGAATAAAAGGTGCTGTTTGCAAATACATGCTAAAAAAGATAATTAAAATGTCTGATGAATTTTTAGTTAGAGAGCATGAAAGTTATAACTTAGCAGTGAAAATGGGACTAAAAGATAAGATTAAAGTGGATATTGATGAGGCCTGGGATCTAAAGGTAGCGCCAATCGAGGATAATTCTCTATTAAAGATTTTAAATAGAGATAAAATCAAAGTTGGTATAAGCATTAGACCATGGAATAATATTGAGAATTTCAAACAGCATATTATAGAATTTGTTGAGTATTTAATGAAGGAAAATAAATATGATGTTTATTTTATACCTATAGCTTATGGTGGAAGTGAAGAATATATAGATAATGGATTTTTAAAGAAAGAATTACATAACCGTGAAGGTATATTTTTTGTTGAAGATTTTATAGATGTAAAAAAGATCAATCCACAAAATATAAAGTGGATAATAAGCAAAATGGATATGTGTATGGGCTTATCATATCATTTCAATGTTTTTTCAAATTCATTAGCTAAACCAACTTTAGGCTTATATTCTGATAAGTATTATTATATAAAAAATGTTGGATTTTATAAATTGCTTGGATTAGAAGAGAATGTAATACAAATACAAGATTATTCTTCTATGGAGATTTTACAAAAGTTCAATAGTTGCAAAGTTTATAACGAAAATTCCTAAGTAAAGGAATCAATTTTTCATTAGTTTAATATCAACTGAAAGTTGTATATCTAAAGGATACAAGTTAGGGAATAAAGGAAATAAGATGTTATAGATATACAACTTCATAATTTAACTTATAATTCCTGAAAAAGCATTGAATGTCGAGGCTATTTTCAGGAATTGTTTAAAGATTGAAGTTGTTTATCTTTACTACGCTAAATCTTAATATTAGTGTAGTTTTTAACGTTTATTGATAAAGTTATATACTATATCACTTATAATAGCCTACTGTAACATAATATTAAAACCATAGAAAAGCATTGAGATTAGTATATATTTTAAGTTTATGATATCATTCTTGTATGATATTGATGTTTTGATAATTCATAAAATTTTGAAAGTATGGAGGAAAAATGAAGTATATACCAGTAATTTCCGTTGTAATGTCTACTTATAATGAAAGAATTGAATGGATTAAAAAGACAATAGATTCTATCTTAATTCAAACTTTTAGTAACTTTGAATTTATAATTATATTAGACAAGCCTGATAATAAAGAGTTAGAGGATTTTATTTTAAGTTATAAAGATAAAAGGATTATCTTTGTTAAAAATGAAAAGAATTTAGGTTTAGTTAAATCATTAAACAAAGGTATTAGTTTAGCAAAAGGTAAATATATTGCGAGAATAGATGCAGATGATATTGCGGCTTCAAATAGATTGAAAGAACAATATGATTTTTTAGAAAACAATATAGATATAGTACTTGTGGGTAGTAATGCATATAGAATTGGGGAGAATGATGAGTTTCTTTACTATAAGAAGTATTTAATGGAAGAAGATTTTTTTATAAGCAAAGCATTAAATTATAGAAATATTTTTTTTCACCCTTCCTTAATGTATAGAACCGATATTATAAAAAGTATTGGCTGTTATAGGGATATACCTCTAGCAGAAGATTATGATTTGATATGCAGAATTATTAAAAGTGGGTACAAGGTTTCAAATATTGATAAACCATTAATTAGTTACAGAATAAGAAATAATGGGATTTCTCAAAGTAATTTAACAAAGCAAAAGTTAATGACAAGCCATGTTAAATATATGTATAAGAATGGATTAATTAATAAAGATACAAATCACAATATGGAAGACCTTTCATATAATGTTAATGGCGTAGTTAATAAAGTGGATGATATAAAATATAAGATTTTAAAAGTAATCTATATACTGGTTAAGAAGTTCGTTTATAAAAATTAAAATTATAGTAGTGGAGGTATTTCATGACAGAATATAATAAAGTTTATAATATTCAAAGTACAGAACAGCAATATAGTTCGTACAATTTTATAAAAAGAATATTTGACTTTACTCTTAGTGTAGTTGGATTTATTTTGCTGCTGCCAGTTTATATAATACTATGTATTTGTGTTAAAATTGATTCCAAAGGGCCTATAATTTATGGACATAATAGAATAGGTAAAGATGGTAAAATTATAAAGGTGTACAAATTTAGGTCAATGGTTGTGAATTCAGAAGAAGTGTTTAGAAACTTTACACCTGATCAGAAAAAAGAATTTGAGATAAATTTCAAGCTTGAAGATGATCCTAGAATCACAAAAGTAGGAAATTTCTTAAGAAAAACTAGTTTAGATGAGTTGCCACAACTTTGGAATATAATTATCGGTGACATGAGTATAGTAGGACCAAGACCTGTGGTTGAAAAAGAGATCGAAAAATATGAAGAGTATGCAAATAAGCTAGTTAGTGTGAAACCGGGGTTAACAGGTTACTGGCAAGCACATGGAAGAAGCGATACAACTTATGAAGAAAGAGTTCAGATGGATATGTATTACATTGATAATAGATCTTTATGGTTAGACATAAAAATCATTGCAAAAACATTTATTTCTGTAATCAGAAAAGAAGGAGCAATGTAGAGAAAAGGAGGGATAAAATGCTTTGTGCTTTAATAATGGCTGGAGGAAAAGGCACTAGATTCTGGCCTTTATCTACAGAGGATAAGCCAAAACAATTCTTAAAACTTTTAAGCGATGATACAATGATTCAGATGACTGTTAAAAGAATTGAAAAACTTATTCCTATGGATAGAATATTCGTTTGTACTGGAAAAGGGTATGTTGATTTAGTTAGGGAACAACTTCCATATCTTCCTGAAAGAAATATTATTGTTGAACCGGAGGGGAGAAATACAGCACCTTGTATAGCTTTATCAGCTTTTATAATTAAAAGGTATTATGAAAATGCAGCAATTGCGGTATTACCCTCTGATCATCTTATTAGAGATGAAGAAGAATTTTTACAAGTTTTACAGTGTGGAAATGAATTTATAAATGATTATACGGATGCAATAGTTACATTAGGAATGAAACCAAACAGACCGGAAACAGGTTATGGATATATTAAGATTGGAAACAAGGAAGTTTGCGGAAAAACAAATTCAATAATGAAGGTAGATAGGTTTGTTGAGAAGCCTAACTATGAAAAAGCAGAAGAATATCTAATGTCTGGAAATTACTTATGGAATGGTGGAATGTTTATTTGGAAGGCAAATAATATTATAAACCTTACTAAAGAGTATCTGTCCTTTACATATAAGGCCTTAAAATTCATAGATGATGTAAGTGAAGACGAACTTCAGGATCTTATTGATAAAAATTATGAAAAAGTTGATAATATTTCTGTAGATTATGGAATTATGGAAAGAGCAGAAAGTATTTATGTTATACCTTGTGATTTTGGATGGGATGATGTGGGTAACTGGACTAGTATAGAAAGATATTCTGATAAAGATTCTATGGGAAATGTTTTTAATGCACAAGGATATCTTTTTAAATCTAATAATAATATAGTTTTGACCAATAAGAAAATACTATTAAATAATATAAATGATTTGATTATAGTAGAAACAGATGATTATATTATGATTTCATCAAAAATACATGAGCAGGATATTAAAGTTGCAAAAGAGCACTTATGATTATGAGGTGGTTAAATGAAAGTAGCATTAGTTCATGAATGGTTAACTAACATGGCAGGTTCAGAGAGAGTTGTAATTAATTTTAAAGAATTATATAAGGAAGCACCAATATATACAACAATGTATAATCCAGAAAAGCTTGATAAAGAGTTACAAGATATTGATGTACGTACATCCTTTTTACAAAAGAAAGTAAAAAAGGGTCATCAAAGATATCTACCTTTTATGCCAATGGCCTTTGAAAGCTTTGACTTAAATGGATATGATGTAGTGCTTAGTAGTAGTTCATCCTGTGCTAAAGGGGTAGTCACTAATCCAAGTACAATGCATGTGTGCTACTGTCATACTCCTATGAGATATGCATGGGAGTTTTATTATGAGTATGCAGATAAAACAGACATAGGAAAATTTAAAAAGTTATTCTTAAAGTACTTTATGAATTATATGAGAATGTGGGATAGATTAGCTGCTGATAGAGTAGACTATTTCATCGCAAATTCAGAAAATGTAGCACGTAGGATATGGAAACATTATAGAAAAGAGTCTGTTGTTATACATCCGCCTGTAAGATGTAAGTTGTTTAATATTGGCAAAGAAGATGGGGATTTTTTCTTAATCCTTTCAAGATTAGTTGCATATAAGAGACTAGACTTGGCTGTTGAAGCGTTTAATGAGTTAGGATTACCTTTAGTTATCATTGGAGATGGTGAAGAAAGAGAAAAGCTTCAATCAATGGCAAAAGGAAATATAATATTTTTAGGCAGACAGCCGGATGAGGTTATAAAAGAATATTATTCAAAATGTAGAGCATTTGTTTTTCCTGGTGAAGAAGACTTTGGAATAACTCCTTTAGAAGCACAGGCAAGTGGAAGACCTGTTATAGCTTACGGAAAAGGTGGAGCATTAGAAACTGTTATTGAAGGAAAAACAGGGATTTTCTTTAATGATCAAACGGTTACTTCATTGGTTGATGCAGTAAAAGAATTTGAAAAAATGAGTTTTGATAAGCTTGAAATAAGAAAACATGCAGAGACTTTCGATGAAGAGATTTTTAAGAAAAAGATAGAAAGTTTTATAAATGAAAAATATGAAGAGTTTAATACAACAAAGCATTGGAAGGTGCTGAAGTAATGAAGGATAAAGTGCACGTAATAATTGATGCTAGAATGGTTGATGAGCATCTACATGGAATAGCAAGATATACTTATGAACTTATTAAAAAAGGTGCTGCTAGCGGTAAGGTTAAATATACGCTTTTAGTTAACGATGTAAGGAAAGCAAAAGTTATATTTAATAAAGTCGATAATTTGGAATTTATTAAAATGAATTCAAAGTTCTTGTCTTTAAAAGAGCAGATAGAACTCCCTAGGATTTTAAATAAGTATAAAGGGAAAGCTATATTCCATTCACCATCTTTTGTTAGCAGTCCATTTATTAAAATTGATACAGTTATGACTATTCATGACTTAAATCATATCAGATATCCTCAATTTTATACACCTTTTCATAAATATTATTATAAATACATTGTAAAGCCATCAGCTTTAAACAGTAAGAAAGTACTTACTGTTTCTAATTTTGCGAAAAGCGAATTACTTGGATGGTTAAAGTGTGAAGATAGCAGAGTTGTTGTTACATACAATGGTATTGATTCGGATTTCAAACATATATCTGATGAAACAACGCTTAAAAAAGTTAAGTATAAATATGATTTGCCAGATAAATTTATCTTATATATAGGTAACTTGAAGCCTCATAAGAATGTTGAGACATTGGTTAAGGCTATGAAGACTGTTAAAGATAAAAATTATTTTCTAGTGATGAATGGTAAGTTAAATGATAAACTTAGAGAAGTTATAAAAGAATATGATGTGAATGATAGAATAAAGTTTATTGGTTTTGTTGATGATGAGGATCTGCCAGTACTTTATAGTGAAGCAAAGGTATTTGTATTTCCTTCACTTTATGAAGGGTTTGGTCTTCCACCACTTGAAGCAATGGCGTGTGGTTGCCAAGTAATAGTTTCCGATACTTCATCATTACCAGAAGTTGTTGGAAATTATGGATTAAAGTTTGATGCTAAAGATCATATTAACCTATCTAATAAGATAAACCAGTGTATTGAAAGTCCATTACTTTATAATGAGAAGGAATTAAAGGATTGGATGAATAGATATGATTGGCAAAATACATTTGATTTAACCTATGAAATTTACAAGGAGATATAACTGAGCTTCTTTAGCTTAGCGGGGGCAATTATGATTACATTTAAGAATAGATTAACCTTTGATTTTCTACTAGATAAACTTTTATTAATTTTTTTAATAACTTTTCCTTTGCAGAATTTTGCAATAAATTTGTTTGGTATAGGATTGCTTTTAAATCAGTTCTTTTTAATAATTCTTACTCTATTATGCATATATGGAGTGTTTAAAAAAAATTTAGAGATACCTTATGGTATGCTTTTTGTCCTGTTATTAGTATCGATAAATTTACTATCTCTCATAAATGCCGTAAATTATATTGGGGTTTTTAAAAAGCTATTAAAAATTTTATTAGATATTACAGTGTATTTTACTGTATATAACCTTTTTATAAGAAATAAAGCTGATCAGGCATCGAGCCTACTCAGCTTGAGTCAGATTTCACTTCGTGAAATGACAGCAAATAAAAGAAAAGACTTCTTTAATTATATGATATATATAGGTTTATTTATCAGCATATATACTATTATAGAGTGGGGCTTTGCGTATTTTGGTTTAAGTAACTTTTTATTTAATATTGAAGGAAATTACCAAGGTGTTATTAGAGCGGATGGAACTTTTACAGATGCAAATTACCTAGGTGCTTATTTAGTTCCTATATTTCTGTTGGCATTAAATAAGTGGATATATCAGTATAAGCTTAAAGTAAACTTAAGTACTATTATTTATTTAGTTACTATGTTGAGTTCGGTAGCAGCTACCTTTGTTTCTCTATCTAGAGGTGCTACACTAAGTATAGTTATAGGCTTTGTGATTTCTATATCTATCTACTTATTGAAAGACAAAAAGAGAAGAAAAGCCTTCTATTATGTTTTATTAAGTATGGTATTAATATTTATAATTGCTATCATTGTTTTTAAAGATTCGCTTTTTGTTAAGAGGTTGCTTAGTGCGTTCAACTTTAGTAGAGGAGATGTAAATGTAAGATTTAAGATATGGAATGTAGCTTTTGCTATGATTAAGGATCATCCTTTACTTGGTATAGGTGCTGGTAATTTTGTGCATATATTTTCAAAGTATAATGCTAAAATTCCACCTTTTGTTGCACATAATTCATTACTTGAAATAACTGCTGAGACTGGTATTTTTGCTCTTATAGTAATGGTGATTTTAATAGTGAAATTTTTAAAGATGTCAGTAGTAAATGTAATAAAGATTAAAGAAAACTTTGAAGAATATTGGATAGTAGCGTCCTTATTGCCAATAATGATTTGTAGTATTTTTTCTAGTTTAACTTTAAGTAATATCTTCTATCAAGAAATATTTTGGTTTTATTTAGCTGGTGTTATATATTATAGAAACTTAAAAGAAGGAAACTTGATAAGGATATTACAAGTGATTTTATCCTCACATATTGCAGGAACTGAAAAGCATATTATTGATTTGGTAAGAAAGCTTGATAAATCAAAGTTCCAAGTAGATGTAATATGTTGTGGGGGAACACTGGAAGAAAAGTTTAAAAGTATGGGTGTTAAGGTACATACAATTCAAGTAAAGGGTAATAAGGATTTACGTGCAATAATTGATTTGTATAAGCTGATAAAAAAAGAAAATTATGATATAGTTCACAACCACTTAAGTATAAGTACTCTTATGGGAACAATTGCAGCTAGATTAGCAGGAGTTAAGACGATAATTACTACAGAACATCTTTGGAGTTCCTTTAATGAAGAAATGTCTATGATATCTAATAAAATACATCTTTTTATACACAGATTGCTATCGCTATTTATTACAAAGATAATAGCTGTAGCTAATGCTGTAAAAAGCTTTTTAGTAGATAATGCATATTTTGATGAAAATAAGATTGTCGTAATACATAATTGTATTGGTGATGAATGTGTTGAAGAAAAAAATACTAACTTAAGAGAAGAGCTTAATATAAAAGAAGAGGATGTTTTATTAGGGATTGTAGGAAGACTTAGTTACGAAAAAGGTCATTTATTATTATTAGAGGCATTTAGCAAAATAGATAATAAGAATGTAAAGTTAATTATTGTAGGTGATGGAGAACTTAAGGATGACATTACAGATAAGATCTCTGAACTGAATATAAATGATAGAGTAATTATGTTTGGTTTTACAAATGATGTTCAATCTGTGTATGAAGCTATAGATATCTTAGTGTTAACTTCTTATAGAGAGTGTCTACCTCTTGTTTTATTAGAAGCTATGAGTCATAAAAAACCTTGTATTGCATCTAATGTTGGAGGTGTATCTGAGATAATATCGCATGGAAATAATGGGTTGTTAGTAAAACCAAAATCTACAAAAGAATTAAAGAAAGCTATTGAAGAACTTTCTTCCAATGAAGCTCTAAGAATTTCTATGGGAAATGAAGGATATGAAATATTTTTAAATGATTTTAGGCATGTAGATATGGTTAAGAAGACAGAGAATTTATATATTGAAATGAATAATAGATAGTTAGTGTATTCAATATCTACTATTGTTCCTATTTTATGTAACTTTATAAAGTGAATTTAGATAAAAGAGAGAATAGGTTTGATACCTATTCCTTTTTATTTGATCCCATTTATAGAGAAAAATTTGACTGATTTTGCTATTTTATTATATAATAACTGCATATTTTTAAACTTTAAGTTAAAATTTATTATATAACCTCGAAAAATGTAGGAAAAAAACGTATAATATTAATGTATGCTCAGAAAGGGGGAGAAAGTTGAACAATTGCAAAAATCTATTTAAGATCTTTGTTTTAACTTTTATACTATTTTTTGTTTACGATAAATCAGCTATGGCTGCTGATGTTTCAATTAAACCTTCAAGTTTATACGGTATTGAAGGACAAGCATATGATATATCCATAAATGTATCAAATGTTAGTAATTTATATGGAGCATCATTGGAATGGACTTATAATAAAAGTCTAGTAAGCATTGAAAATTATAGTATTGGATTGTTTCCAGATAATAAGATCTATAAAATACAAAAAAATGATACTAGTACAGGAAAGCTTGATCTTGCTATAACTATGTTAGGTCAAAGCAACAGTTTAAATATAACAAATGAAAGCACGTTGTTTAAAATCAGAATAAAAACACTTGGAAAGGGTCAATTAGATTTTAACTTTCTTAATAATTTTAAGATTAAATTAGCTGATTCTAGTGCTAATGCTATAAATTTTAATTATAAAAACTTAAGCTTTCCTTTGTATGAAAAGGTATTTATACAAAGTATAACTACTGATAAGCCTACACCACAAGGTATAGGCCAAGATGTTAGGTTAAAAGCAAATGTAGCTGGAGGAAAAGACATATTATATAAGTTCACAATCTTTGACGGAAAGACTTGGAAAGTAGTTCAAGATTACTCTGCCTCAGATACTTATCTATGGAAACCAGCAAGTGTTGGAAGCTATAGGCTGTGGGTTGATGTAAAAGATAAGAGTTCACCTAATAGGGTTGATTCGTTTAGAGAGATAAATTATACGATAAAGGATTTTGAATTTTATTCCATAACAACAGATAAACCATCTCCTCAGACTTTAGGAAATAAAATCAAAGTAACAGCAAATACATCTGGAGGACAAGATTGGTTATATAGATTTACAATTTTTGATGGTTATACATGGAAAATGGTACAAGACTATTCTGAGAATAATATTTATTACTTTAGTCCTGCAAAAGAAGGAAATTATCGAATATGGGTAGATGTTAAGAATAGATATTCAAATAATGCTGTTGATAAGTTTAGAGAGATAAATTATACAATAAAGAATTTTGATTTTTCTTCTATAACGACGGATAAACCATCTGCTCAAACTGTAGGAAACAAAATTAAAGTAACAGCCAATACATCCGGTGGATCAGATCTACTATATAGATTTACAATTTTTGATGGTTATACGTGGAAGACAGTACAAAGTTATTCGGCGAATAATGTTTATTACTTTACTCCAACAAAAGCAGGAGATTATCGAATATGGGTTGATGTTAAAAATAGATATTCAAATAACACTGTAGATAAGTTTAGAGAAATAAGTTATAAAATAATAAATAATTTTGATTTTTATTCCATAACGACGGATAAACCATCTCCTCAAACTGTAGGAAATAAAATTAAAGTAACAGCAAATACATCTGGTGGACCAGATCTGCTATATAGATTTACAATTTTTGATGGCTATACGTGGAATATAGTACAAAGTTATTCAGCGAATAATATTTATTACTTTACTCCAGCAAAAGCAGGAAATTATAGAATATGGGTTGATGTTAAGAATAGATATTCTGGTAACGGGGTAGATAAGTTTAGAGAAATATATTATAAGGTAAACTAGGCAGGTTTTTACTTGCCGTTTTTCTTAGAAATAAAATTAAGTTTAGGGTGATATAATGAAGTTTAAAAAAAAGTGTTTATTTCTTACTTTACTCTGCATGTTTATATATAGTACACCAGGAAAAAATGTTAGTGCTTTAACAGCAAATGCAGATGTGAATGGTGATGGTATAATAGATATAAGAGATATAATTGAAGCTGAAATTAATTATAATACAAATAACTCCAAATATGATTTAAATCAAGATGGAATTGTTGATATTTTTGATATTGCTAAAATATCAAAAAATATTAATGAATCTGCTTTTAAGGTTTTCGATTCAAGTGGAAAGTTTATACAAGGGTTTTCTAATGGAAAATTAATAGAAGCTATAAAAACTGCATCTAGATACAAAGATGCAGTAGTAAAAAATGAAGATAAGATTATATGGGATAGTACTGGATATTGGACATATAATGGAGAGACACTAATAACAAAATTCCCTAATTATTATGATGCTGTCCAAAATACTTCAAGTATAAGAAATGGTAAGGTTATAACAAAGTTTGGTACAGAGCTTTTGAATAATACTACAGGTTATAAAGGCGTTTTAGCAGTAGCACAGTGTGCAGTAAATCTTAGACAACAACCGAGTTGGTCTCCAAAATCAGATGTAGATGTTCCTAGTGCTGCACTGGTAGAAGTCGTAAGGAGAACTAATAGTTTCTATGAGGTTAAGTGGCATAAGGATGAAAGCACTGTTTTAACAGGATATGTTCCTTATTATCTTGATTTTATTCAAGATGATAAAAACAATTCTATGCTTGGATACATATCAGGGAAAGAAGAATCAGATTTTAATCCGGCAGCTATATTGGACAAGCCTAGTGATTTAGGAGGAGTATCCTGTGGAGTTTGGCAATTTTCTAGTAATGCAGGATCTTTAGGAAGATTCATGATGTGGCTTCAATCTCGTAAACCAGAATTTTATACAGTATTAAATGATGCAAGAGTTAAAGATGATAATAGTTATAAGGATAATTTCAAAGCTGCATGGATATCTATAGCAAATAATTATTATGATGAGTTCTTTAATATACAGCAGGAATTTGCTGAAAACTTATTTTATGATGAATTTATTCAAATTGCTAGAACAAATGGATATGAACCAGGAAGGCTTTTAAATCATAGTTCTACTAGGAATATGATATGGTCTACTGCAATACAGCACGGACCAACAGGAGCATATAGGATTTTTTCTAATATAGATTCTAATTTACCTATGGAAGATTATATTAGAAAAGTATATGAAGCTAGATTTGTAATAATAGCAGCTAGTTATCCTCCAGATAGTTCAGATCCAGGGGTAGTAGCCATATATAATGGTGTTAAAGAAAGATTTGATGAAGAGAGTGCAGAAATAATTAGAACTTATCAAAGGGAGATAAGTTATTAAGGTGATAATATGGGAGTAAAAAGAATTTTGATTATATTAGTTTTTATTACAGTAATTGTTGGCTTTTCAACTTACGTATTTATTAAAAATGAACAAGTTACAAGAGTTACTGGGGAACCAGTTAAGGGTAGTGAATTTGTTGAAGAAGCGCATGCTAAGAATAATGAAGCATATGTTGAAGAATTAGTAGCTAGCTTTATTGGTATTTATTCCGATTTAGTAAACAATAGTAGCGCGGACATAAGTTTCTTAAATGATGTTGTTATCAAAAATAGTGAGGCAGAAAACTTATTTGAAAATAATATTAGTACATATAGAGCCCAAGGTAAAACCATACATTTTGATAACTATTTAATTACAGAAATAAAAAAAATAGATCAAGATATATATGAAGTAAAAGTCAATTTAAAACAAACTGTGGTTGATAAGAATAATAAGAAAGCTACTAATGAAAAGAATGTAGTCTTTTTTGTTGAGTTTTCAAAGGATAAAAAGGGCTTATTAAGGTATGAGGAAAGCTAGTGTTAAAACTAGCTTTTTTTATTTGCTGTGATTTCACAAAGCCAATCTAACTAAAATTCAATAGTTTCTATGCCTAATTAGGTTTATTTTATTAGGGTAAATAGTATCCATTATCAGAAATAAAGAAGGGGGAGGATGCAAAAGTATAAAATAATAAAAATATAAAGTGTAATTTGCTAAAGATTTAAATGATTGTCAGTATGTGATGATAATCGTTTGGTGAAAAAAATGGATGTTTTTGGAATATAACTGATTTTATCTTTTTTAATTATTTAATTGGATTAAAAGCAAAATTAAAGTATACAATAATATTACAAAAAACAGGAAAACTTTTACGTAAACGTTTTCTATATGTTGAAAATACTAATAAAGGTGATAAAATGTTATTAAGGATTTGTTAACAACTTATTGTTTTATGGTTAATTATTTAAAAATTGATATATTGTTTTTATGAAAGGTGGATGTTGAATGGATGATTTGAAACTATATAGATGTACTATTATTGAAAATAATTCCAAATATTTCCTTGGGGAAGATGTTTTTAAAAATAAGTTTTATATAGCTAAAAATGAAGCTACAAAAAAATATAAAGTGGGTACAAATGATTCTTTTTATGCAAAAGTAGTAAGAGAGGGAATTCTGTTTAAAAAAGAAGTACTCCATCCAATTACTTCTGCCGAATACGAAAAAATTGCTTGTAAGAAAAATAATAATACAATAGACAATACAATAGATAAAAAAATAATAGAAAAGCTTAGAAATATAACGTCAACTGTTTAAAGGTGAACAGATTTTATAGTATTTTAATATCGTAATTTGTTGATAATAATGTTTAACTAAATATATATTCCTAATAAGATTTATTAAAGTAGCTTAATGCTACTTTCTTTTACCTGTTTTAATCATATATAACCTGCTGATTCAATATTTAATTAAATTTTTGCCAAGATAAAGGTTAACATAAATAGTTCTATCTTTCTTCACAATATATTTTAGTGTTGCAAGAGTACATTGTGAAGAGCCTTATATATTTGATCGTGTTTAATCTATATATAAATCTAATTAAAACAAATTATTAATAAATAGTTGAATAATGTAAATTTTTAGGTTAAAACGTTAACAATTGCTAAAAAAAAATTGTTTAACTTGTCACAATATGATAGAATAGTGTTAATGATGTAGTTTTAAAAGTTAATTATTAGAAATAGAGGGAATGATTAAGAATGGGGGATTTAACTATGAAAGTAAAAAAGGCTATAATTCCTGCTGCTGGATTAGGAACAAGATTTTTACCAGCAACAAAAGCTCAACCAAAGGAAATGCTTCCTATAGTGGATAAGCCTACAATCCAGTACATAATTGAAGAAGCAGTAGCTTCAGGAATTGAAGAAATCTTAATAATAACAGGAAGAAACAAAAAGTGTATCGAAGACCATTTTGATAAATCAGTAGAATTAGAAATGGAACTTGAAAAGTCAGGAAAAAGTGAACTTTTAGAGATTGTTAGGGATATATCCGGATTGGTGGATATTCATTATATAAGACAAAAGGAACCAAAGGGATTAGGACACGCAATTTACTGTGCGAAGACTTTCGTAGGTAATGAACCTTTTGCTGTTCTACTTGGTGATGATGTAGTTTATAATAATGAGCAGCCGTGTTTAAAGCAGCTTATTGACTGCTATAACGAATATAAGACTACTATTCTTGGTGTTCAGGAAGTTGCTCAAGAAAATGTAAACAAATATGGAATCGTAAATGGTATACATATTGAAGACAAAGTATATAAGGTAAAGGACCTTGTAGAAAAGCCATCAGTAGAAGAAGCTCCAAGTAATGTTGCTATATTAGGTAGATATATTATCACTCCAAAGATATTTGAAGTTTTAGAAAACACTAAGCCTGGAAAGGGTGGAGAAATTCAACTTACAGATGCTTTAACTACTTTAATCAAAGATGAAGCAATGTATGCTTACAGCTTTGAAGGTCAAAGATATGATGTTGGAGATAAGCTTGGATTCCTTCAAGCTACAGTTGAATATGCATTAAGAAGAGATGATTTAAGAAGCAACTTTATTGAATATTTAAGCTCAAAACCTTGGGAAAACATAAAATAATTTGCAGAAATTTAATTAAAGGAATTGTACTGTATGCTACAGTGCAGTTCCTTTTATGTTTACTTATTGTGATTTCACTTGGTGAAGTCTTACAAGGGTGAAGGGGTTTAATACCTATTTAACTTTATTTGCTTTTATTAATAAAGTGAAGTCCGATTTGCTTTCATTTCACAAAGTGAAATCTCGCTCATATTTAATAGGGTGATGTGCATTAAAGATTGTTTAAACTGAGTAAGCTCTATGCCTATTAAACTTTATTGTATATAATTATATTATTAAGTATAATTTAAATATATTAATGTATTGCAAGAAGGAGAGTTTAGTTATGAAGATATTAGTGACAGGTGGAGCTGGTTTTATAGGTTCACATATTGTTGATTTATATATAGGCCTTGGTCATGAGGTGTGCATAGTGGATGATATGTCTCATGGCAAAGAGGAGAATGTAAATTCAAATGCAAAATTATATAAACTTGATATAAGAGATAAAGAGCTTTATAAGATTTTTCAGGAGGAAAAGTTTGATGTAGTTTGTCATCAAGCAGCTCAAATAAGTGTTCCGCACTCTATAGATGACCCATTTTTAGATGCAGATATCAATGTCATGGGAACTCTTAATATTTTAGAATGTTGTAAAAAATACGGAGTTAAAAAAGTAATATATCCTGCATCAGCAGCTATCTTTGGAGAGCCTCAATATCTTCCTGTAGATGAGAAGCATCCACTTAATATGCAGTGTGGTTATGGTGTAACAAAGCACACTGTGGAACATTATCTTGATGTTTATTACAAGTTATTTGGAATAAAGTATACTGTGTTTAGATATGCTAATGTTTATGGTCCTAGACAGGATGCTACTGGAGAAGGTGGAGTTGTAGCAATCTTTAGTGAGAAATTTTTAGCAAATGAAGCACCATATATTTTTGGTGATGGAGAACAAACGAGAGACTTTGTTTATGTTAAGGATGTAGCTAAGGCCAATGCTGAAGCTTTAGAAGGTCTTGATAATGAAATCTTTAATGTATCAACTAATGTTGAGGTTTCGGTAAATGATCTTTTCAACATATTTAACGAATTAACAAGTTCTAACCTGGAACCAGTTTATAAAGAAGAAAGAGCAGGCGATATTAAATATAGCTATATGACTTATGAAAAGATTAGTAAGGCATGTGGATGGAAGCCTGAGTATTCATTAAAAGAAGGATTAGATGAAACTATTGCTTTTTACAAAAGTAAATAAAATTAAAGCAGCAAACTGAGAAATAATTAAGGGCCAGTTTGGTTCTGCTGTTGCATCAAAGTAAAACTTACTTGTTGACACGGCGCGTAGCAGTTATTGGTAAAAATTAATAGTAAAAAAATAAACCTCCTTGTGTTTTAATGGTTTTGTCCAGAAACCAATCACAAGGAGGTTTATCATTCATGTTCAATAATAATAATAAATTAGTTTTTCATAAATTAATAGCGGAAATTGAAGGAACATTTCTAAACCGAATCATACAAAAGTATGGCGGAGACTATAGAAGTCAACATTTTGATTCAAAATCTCATTTGTATTCTTTACTTTATTCTAATTTAAAGAACTGCAAGAGTTTAAGGGAAATACAAGCTGAAGTAAATTGTAATAAAAAGCTAAGAAGTTTAATCAATGTTCCAAGTGTATCTCAATTCTCGCGTAAAAACGCATCGCGTGATTATAGAATATTTGAGGATATATTTTATAA